>CALCXK010000070.1 GCA_937905835.1 uncultured Ilumatobacter sp.
CGTTCTATTCGTCTGCGAGATCGACCTCGTCCAGGCCGAGGGCGTCGAAATCGAGCCCACCGAAGCCCAGGCCGAGTTGGCTCATCAGATCATCGTGGGTCGGGGCGAGCTGATCACCAATCAGGCCGGCAATACCGAGGGCGTCGCGTGCGTCGATCGCGGCGACGACGTTGTCGACAATCGACGGATCACACGGCATGAAGCCACCGAACGCGCGCCAACCGTTGCCGACCGGCAGCGGACGGCCGATCATCAAATCGCCCGCCTCGATGCCCGAGCCTGACTCCATCTCGCCAACGGTGATCCGTACGTCGGTCACGATGTTGCGCAACTCGACCCGCTGACCGACCAGCTTGATGATCTCGAACACGCCGCGATCGATCTCGGCCCAGCGCGTCGCCAACTCGAACTCGTCGGCGGGCAGCAGCTCCTGCCGCGCTTCCAGAAAGCGAGCAAAGTCACCACCCTCGTGGAGGGCGACATCGGCAATAAACGGTGAGAACCGCATTTGCTCGACGATCTCACCGTCGTCGACGTGCGCGCAGACTGCGTCGGCAAGTGTCTCGATCAGCGCAGCATTCCGAGCCCGCCCGAAGCGCATGGCCTTGCCGTGCAGCCACGGCGACCGGTCGTCGAGGCCGTGTATCGGCTGATCGTTGATGTGGCATTTCTTGAACTTCTTGCCCGAGCCGCAGGGGCACGGATCGTTCCGATCAGCTAACGCCTTCGGGCGCGTCATTGCGAACGGCTCGATCTCGAACAGCAGCTCCAAGTCGGGCGTGTGCGTTTCGCTCTCGCCTTTGATCGATGCCAGGTGGTCCAACACTCCGGCGCGCTGGAGTAGTGCGTATGCCGCGGTGGCGTCGCTGCGATCGGCTGCGAACTCTGCGGCGGCGAGCAGGAGCTGCTTGGATTCGGTTGACCCAGCGACCTCGTCGAGCACGGTGATTGCATCGAGGGGGCGGCCGACCCGGTCGAGGCAGCGCACGCGGAAGGCGGTGATGTCGTTGCTGACCGCGCCGAGTGCCTCGACGAAGTCGAGGTGGACGGCTGCGGTGTCGGCCAGCTGGCCGGGCAGCGCGACCATTTGCGGCTGTGGGCCCGCACTGAATGCCTCGACGACCTTGGCGTCAGAGAAGAGATCGGCCGTGGCCGCCGCATCTTCGATCGCGCCGCTGCTGCGCCACTGCGCAAGTGCCGCAGTGAGCGCCCGGTACGACGCGGTCTGCGTCTCAGTCAGTTCGAAAATCAGCGAGGCAATGTTGGATGTGCGCCACGTGACGAGCGCATCCCAGTCGAAGCCTGTCATCGCCACGTCGCGATCGCGGACTTCGAAGCCGGCTGCCTCGAACAACGTGGTCACCGGGGGCATCGGCGCGTCGGTGAACGCCGACCGATCGATAGCAATGGCTTCGAGCAGTGCCGACGTGTCGGTTGCCCGTTCCAGCCCTACGGGTACCGAGACCCCCGCTGCGACCGAGAACTCGGCGTTGCGTGGGTCGTTGAGCGTTGCCTGGAACCCGGCCTGTGCAGCAGCGATCTGTGCAGCGGTCGGCGTAGCTGGACCATCGGAGAGGCTCCACTGCGTCGCGCCGTCGCGCAGTGTGACTGCAACCCAACCAGGTCGGAGTGATTCCGCCACCGAGTCGGGGAGTACGAGCGAGTCGTGGACATCATCGAGGCTCTCGACTTCGAGCAGGCCCATGACTTGGCCGGCATCGTCGACGCATGCGACCTCGTTGGTGACGAGCCACCAGACGAGCGGGTCGATGGCCATCGTGTCTTCAATGATCCGCGTCGCAAGGTCTTGCGCCGTCACCTCGATCGTCCACTTGGTGCCGTCAAAGAAACCCGGGAGGAACATCAGGCCGCCAGCCAGGTCACCGAACGCGCCTTCCATCGACGTCACGCGGTCAAGCGTCTCGCTCTGGTGTTCGCCGAGGTCAAGGCCAGCCGAGCTGAGGGCGGCGAGCACGTCGTCAATGGGAACAACACGATCGGTCAAGACCTTCGGCAGGGCGTCGAGAATCTCGGGGTCGGCACTCGTCATACCCGCAGTCTCACAACTGCCGAGCCGTTGCCCAACCCCGACAGCCGGTTGCCGCCCAAAGCCGCTCCTTCGATGCTCCAACGAATCGCGCCATCGGCTGATCGTTGGTCGCCGTCGCAGCCTGATCAGCTGCGCATGCGTGAGCCGGACGGGTCAAAGGGTGCCTCAGTAAGGCGCGTCGCCGACCGCATCACGCCGACGACTTCGATCTCCCATGGCCCGTCACTACCGGCATGCTCGACAGGCACATAGCCCATCGCGATCGACTTCTCGCTGTGATGCGCGTAACCCCCCGAGGTGACCCAACCAACCACGGTGTTGCCATCGGGGCCGTCGTGCCAGATCGGTTCGTTGCCGATGCAGTCCGCAGCCTCATCGCCGGTTCCGGCGTCCATTTCGAACAGCACCAGCTTGCGCTGCGGCCCGGCTGCCTTGGCGGCAGCGGCAGCGTCACGACCGACGAAGTCTCCTTTGGCCGGATCGCCAAGGCGGACCATCCAACCCATGTTCGCCTCGTATGGGTTGTAGATCGGCCGGTACTCGGTGCCCCACGACCCCCACCCCTTGTCGAGGCGCATCGAGTCGAGTGCGCGGAGGCCGAACAGCCGCATGTCGTACGGTCGACCGGCCTCGGCAAGCGTGTCGAACAGTTGCTGCTGGAAACTCGCGGCACACCAAATCTCGTAGCCGAGGTCGCCGGTGAACGTCACTCGGCCAACCATGCACGGCACGCTGCCAACCCATGTTTGGCGGAAGTCGAGAAAGCCGAACTCGTCGTTGCCCACATCGAAGTCGGTCAACTCGTCGAGTACCTCGCGAGCGTTCGGACCTGCGATTGACAGCCCGGTGAGCTCGTTGCCGCACACTCGCAGGCTGACGTCGTCGCCCGTCGCTCTTGCGCCCGCCCCGGCCACCGCCCCCGATGTGGCCCGGAGCTGTTCGCGGAACCAGCGTTCGTGATACTGCTGCGCCGCGCCAGAGCCAAAAATCATGAACCGCTCGTCGCCCAACGCATCAGCCAGACATCCCACGGTGAAGTCGCCGATGATCTTGCCCTGGTGGTTGAGCATCGGGGTCAATGCCAAACGGCCGGCTGCCGGGATGTTGTTGGTCAGCAAGCCGTCGAGCCAGGCCCGAGCGCCTGTGCCGGCCACCTCGTACTTGGCGTAGCCCGTTGTTTCGAACATGCCGACGCCGTTCCGCACAGCGGCCACTTCTTCGGCCACCACATCGAACGCATTTGAACGTCGGAAGGTCACCGTCTCTTCGGCCTTTCCTTGGGTCTGGAACCACAGCGCCACTTCGAGGCCATACGAGGCGCCCCACACCGCATTGTGCGAATCGAGGCGGTCGTGGATTGGCGACTTCATGTGCTCGCGAGCATCAGGCAACTCCTCGTTGGGGAACGTGATCCTGAAACGCCGCCCGTAGTTCTCGCGTACTTTGGAGTTTGTGTAGCGCGGGGTCGCCCAGTCGCCAAAGCGGGCGTTGTCCATGCCCCACACGTCGAAGCCGGGGTCGCCCTCGGTCATCCAGTTCGCCATGCTCAGCCCGACGCCGCCGCCTTGACTGAGGCCAGCCATGACACCGCACGCCAACCAGTGGCCGGGTTGGCCCTTGACCGGTCCAATCAGCGGGTTACCATCCGGCGCGAACGTGAACGGACCGTTGATCGTGTCTTTGATCCCGATCTCCTGGAAAATCGGGAAGTGGTTGAAGCCGACCTCGAGGTTTTCGCCGATTCGTTCCAAGTCAGGTGTCAGGAGCTGGGCGCCGAAATTCCAGTCGGTCTGGTGCGGCGCCCACGGCACACCCTTGCGCTCGTAGGTGCCGAGTAGGAGTGAGTTGCCCTCTTCGCGCAGGTAGATCTCGCCGCCGAGGTCGACGACGTGGAACCCGGTCATCTTGGATGACTGTCGCAATTCCGTGAGCTGCGGTACCTCCTCGGTGATGACGTACATGTGCTCCATGGCCAGGATCGGTAGCTCGAGCCCAGTCATCCGACCGACCTCACGCGCCCACAAACCGCCTGCATTGACGAAGTGCTCGCAGTTGATAATGCCGAGGTCCTCGTTCTTGCGGGTGTCGTGCACGTGGAGGTCCCACGAGCCGTCAGCAGCACGGGTGATGTCGTGCACCCACACGTACTTGTTGATCTCCGCGCCGCGCTGCTGCGCGCATTCGGCGTATGCATGTGTGACGCCCGACGGGTCGACGTGGCCTTCGTGCTTGTCGTACATCGCGCCGACGAAGTACTTCGGATCAAGGAACGGCACCAGCTCGTGAGCCTCGGCAGGCGACACCAGCTCGGTCTCCATGCCGAGGTACCGACCGCGGGCGTGGGCCATCCGGAGATAGTCCATCCGCTCGGGTGTGTCCGCAAGCTGCAGGCCGCCAGTCATGTGGATGCCGCAGTCACGGCCTGACTCGGCCTGGATCTTGTCGTACAGCTCGACGGTGTACCGCTGGAGCGCAGCAACGTTGGGGTCGCCGTTGAGCGTGTGCATGCCACCCGCCGAGTGCCACGTGGACCCGTGCGTGAGCTCGCGTCGCTCGACCATCATCACGTCGGTCCAGCCCGCCAACGTCAGGTGATAGAGCACCGACGCGCCCACGACGCCGCCGCCGATGACTACTACCTGTGCCTGTGTCTTCATGGTTCTGCTTCCCACTTTCGATGTTACGGACGAGTTGGTGTCTGGCACCAACTCGTCCTAGAAATCGGTTTCGACGCCGCCTTCGTTGACTCGGCGGTCGACGAAGTCACGCAGTTCCGCGCGGACGGCGTCGTCCATTGGTGGCGGTTCGTACTGCTCGATAATTTCGCGGGCGAGTGCGTTGGCGCGTGTGCTGGCGTTGGGCGAACCGGCCTCGGTCCACGTTTCCCAGTTGCGCCAGTCGCTGACCATCGGGCCATAGAACTCGGTCATGTAGCGAGCCTGCGTGTGCGCCTCGCCGAAGAAGTGGCCGGCCGGGCCGACCCCGGCGATCGCATCGACTCCGAGCGCGTCGTCGCTCAGGTCGAGCGGCTTCAGGAACTGACCGACCATGTGCAGCAGGTCGGCATCGATGACCATCTTCTCGTAGCTCGCATGGAGGCCGCCCTCCATCCACCCGGCGCCGTGCATCACGAAGTTCGCGCCGCCCATGATCGCGCCCCACAGCGCCCACGTTGTTTCATACCCGGCCTGGGCATCGACAGCATTTGAGGCACTCACCGCCGACGACCGGTACGGCAGGTTGTAGCGCCGAGCCAACTGCCCGCCGACCAAGGCTGCCTTGGCATATTCGGGCGTACCGAACGCGGGTGCCCCTGATCGCATGTCGACATTCGACGTGAACCCGCCGTACACCGCAGGCGCACCCTTGCGGACGACCTGCGTGAACACCAGCCCGGCCAACGCCTCGGCGTTCTGCTGGACGAGCGCACCGGCGAGTGTAATCGGTGCCATCGCACCGGCCAGCGTGAACGGGGTGATGATGATCACCTGGTTGCGCGCCGACATCTGAATGATGCCTTCGAGCATCGGATGGTCGTATCGCAGCGGCGACGAGGCGTTGATGATCGACGTGAGGCTCGGCTCGCGTTCGAACGTTTCGTGATCGACGCCGCGCGAGAGACGCGCCATTTCGATGCCGTCGAGGTTGCGCTGCTGGCCGAGTGAGTAGATGTGGAACGACTTGTCGGTGAGGGTGTGCGCGTCGTAGCCGGCTTCGAGGTGACGGATCGACGCGTGGAGGTCGACTGGCTCGACCGGATAGCCGGCAAAGGTGTGGACCGAGTTGAGCATCTGGCCGAGTTTGAGGAAGTCCTGATAGCCAGCCCGATCACCGGTGCGCCGTTGCCCGTCGAACCCGACATAGTTCGGCGCGCTCGCCACTGCTGCAAAGGTGACCCAGTTGCCACCGATCTGCAGGTTTCGTTCCGGCGATCGGCCATGCAGCGTGAACGCGCTGGGGATGTGTGCGAGGTACTCGCCGATCATGTCGGCGTCGAACCGCACGCGGTTACCGTCGACACGCGCACCTGCTGCTGCCAGCATCGTGCGTGCCCCGGGGTGGAGGAAGTCGATGCCGATTTCGCCAAGGACGCGGAGCGAGGCCAGGTGAATGGATTCGAGTTCGTCGTCGGACACCACCTGCGTCGGCGGCATTGTCATCCGGGGTTGCGCAAACGGAGGCTGATCACTGACCACCGAGCGCGTGCGCTTGGGCCCACGAGGCCTCCGCCGTCGATCATTCATACGGCAGAAAGTAGACGACAGAACTTTGTGCAATAGCGTCCTGACATGACAAGAATCGATGCCTCGCTGACCGGAGTATGACAGACCGGAGTTCGACAATCAGCCCGGATCAAACACCACTGAGGCCTCGGTCGCGAAGTAGGTGATCGCGTGGGTCGGTTCGATCAGCGTCCAGAAGTGACGCTCGGGCGACTCGGTCCTCGGTGTGCCGCAAGCCAGAATCCGGTGCCTGCGCGGGCGGTGACGCCGCTCCACTCGCCTGGAAGCGCTCCGAGGACATCAGCTGCCGGCAGGTGGATCGGTGTCTGGTCACCGAGCGTATTGACCCACACGATCGTGCCGCCCGGCCGCAACACGCGGTCGACCTCGACGGGGAAGAGGATCATGTTGATCATCAAGATGCCGTCAACTGCATCGTCGACGAACGGCAACTCCGACGCGTCGGCCTGTGCGCGCGGCGCCAAGTCGCCTGGAGCGTACGACAACATCCCCATCGACAAATCGCAGCACACCAGCGACCCGACACGGTCACTGAGGACCCGAGCACCTGCGCCAGTTCCCGATCCCAACTCGAGCCAGTCGCCGTTGAGCGGCACGTCACCGCGCTCGAGCGCGTCTTCGACGGGAGCGCGCTTGGCCGGATCGACATGGCGTTCCGACCATTCGGCTGCCATGCCATCGAACAGGCGGCCCATGTTGGTTTTGTTGTCGTGAGTCCAGGTCCCGCCAAAGGCCATGATCCGAGTGATCTGACGGATGGGGTGATCCGGCCCGGCGAACGGCTCTGGATCGGTGGCCTGGGAATGATCGGTCAGCGTCGTCAGCACGCCTGCATCCTGCCAGCCGGGTCTTCACTCGGCGATTTTCGTAGTGCTGCGACTGGTCGCAGCGAACGTGATGGCCGCAGCGTGGCCAACGTTGAGGCTGTCGACGTCTGGCGAGATCGGGATGCGCACGCGGCGGGTCGCCCGTTGCAGAGTCGACCGCTCCAGGCCTGGGCCTTCGGCACCGAGCACGATGGCCAGGCGTTCGGGGATGGCGGTCGCCCACAGATCGACGGCGTTGTCGGCGGGTGTCATTGCCCAGGTCTCGAAGCCGGCCTCGTGCAAGGTGTCAAGCGCCCCTGGCCAGTCGTCGGCGCTGGCTCGAGCGATTGGCATGTGCAGCACCTCGCCCATGCTGACGCGCACGGTGCGTCGGTAGTACGGGTCGGTGCACGTCGGGCTGATCACGATGCCGTCGATGCCGAAAGCTCGCGCCGCACGTGAGATTGCACCGACGTTCTCGTTGTCGTTTAACGCTTCGAGGACGGCGATCCGTGTAGCTGTCGCCGCGAGTTCGGCGACGGTTGGCATTGGCTTGCGGAACGCCGAGGCCAGTACACCGCGGTGCAGATTGAACCCGACGATGCCCTGCATGACTGCTCGGTCGGCAACAAACACGGGAACGTCCGTCAACGCCGGATGTTCGAGGTACGACACAAAGCGTTCGACGCGGCTTGTTCCGAGCAGCACAGATCGCAAACGATGCCCCGAGTCGATCAGCCGATCGATTGCCAGGTATCCCTCGGCCATGAAAAACTCGGCGCCCTCCATTGCCGTGCGGACAGCCTGATTGTTCAGTTCCCGATAGTCGTCGACGCGGGCGTCGGCCGGATCGGTGATTGCGATCGTCATCGCACGAGTGTCTACTCGCCCGTGAAGATCGGCGTGCGCTTCTCGACGAAGGCAGCAGCTGCTTCGCGATGGTCGGACGTGCCCATCGACAAGACCATGTTCGCTGCTTCGGCATCGAGTGCGGTCTCGACGTCGCTCGTCACTGCCCGATTGAGGTTCTCTTTCATGTACCGCATCGCGATTGGTGCACGGTCGGCGAGGCTGTGGCACCAGGCGAGTGCGGCGTCGTCGAAACCGTCGTCGGCCATGACCTGATTGACGATGCCAAGATCGTGAGCTTCGGCCGATGACAGACGTGGCGAGGTGAAGTACAACTCTTTCGCCTTGGCCGTGCCGACGAGTTGTGTCAGAAACCAGCTGCCACCGAAGTCGCCTGACGCACCGACGTTGGCGAACGCCGGCACGATGATTGCGCGCTCGGCGGCGAGGCGGATGTCGCAGGCCAGAGCAATCGACATGCCGGCACCGGCGGCCGCGCCCGGGATCGCTGCGATGACTGGCTTGGGGAAACGATGGATGGCGAGCGACACTTGCTTCTGAATCGTTCGCAAATGATCTGTCGAACTCTGGATCGTGTTGCCTCGGCGAGGTGCAGCCCCGGGCTGGTGGCTCTCGTGCATCCCCTTGACATCGCCACCTGCGCAGAACGCACCACCGTTGCCGGTGATCAGTACGACGCGCACGTTGTCGGCGGCTGCGAGCATCGGAAGTACTTGGGCGAACCCGGCGTACATCGCGTCGCTCAACGCGTTGCGTCGATCGGGCCGGTTGAACGTGATGACACCGACGTGCCCGTCGACATGGGCGAGGAGATCAGTCGTTCCGGTGTCGAGGTCATGAGTCATACCGCAAGCTTGGCAGCACGGTGACGCTCGCTGCGAACCGCGGTGACGGTGACGACGCTGACCGTTAAGAGCAGCGGCCGCTAGCGGGCTTCCTTATCGCGGGACGGTTGAGCGGTCGAATGCGGTGTGTCTTGCCGATGTTGCTGGTGCGTTGGGCGCTGAGTTCGGTATCGCACCGCACGTGGACACGACCGGCTTCACCCCGATGCGTCCACTTCCCCTCGGGTCAAAAGTGGACACTTGCATCGGTGGTCAAGAGTTTGCCGTGCGTCCGGACGCCAGCTAGGCCGCGAGTCAGGCGTCGTTGAGGCCGTCGAGCGCGTCGGCGGGAAGCTTGCGGACCTTGGCCCGACGCTTGCGGCGGGTCGGGATCATCCCGCGCATTTCTTCGAGTTTGCCAAAACAGGTCAGGCGGTCGTCAGCTTCGAGTACGCGTGTCGGCTTCGGGTTGGGGATCACATCGGTAGAACGGTGCAGTGTCAGGATCGTGATGTCGCGCTCGCGTAAGCCGGACTCGTCAATGGTCTGTCCAACAAACTCAGACCCTTCCGGAATGTGCAGTTCGGCGACGCCGTAGCCGGTACTGACAGTGAGACGCTGACGCACGTCGAGTTCTGGGAAAGCCACCTGGTTGTCGATGTGGTCGATGATCGCACCGGCGATGTCGAGCCCGGTGGCCCGTTCGATGCCTTCGAGGCCGGGCGACGAGTTCACCTCCATCACGAGGGGGCCATCGTTGCCCTCGAGCATGTCGACACCTGCGACCCGTAGCCCCATGATCTGAGCGGCACGGACCGCTGTGCGCTCGTATTCTTCACTGAGCTCGACTGGTTCGACAGACCCACCGCGGTGGACGTTGGAGCGAAACTCATCACCCTGGGCCGTGCGGCGCATCGCTCCGACCACTCGGTCGCCAACGACCAGGGCGCGGATATCGCGGCCCTTACTCTCGGCGATGAACTGCTGGATGAGGACGTTCTGTTTCGTTGACTGCAATGTCTCGATGATTGCCTCGGCGACCTTCTTGTCGGGTGCCAGGATCACCCCGATCCCCTGCGTGCCTTCGAGTAGCTTGATGACTACCGGAGCGCCTCCAACGAGATCGATTGCCGGGAGTACGTCGGCTTTGTCGCGAACGAACGTGGTTGCCGGGATGCCGATTTCGTGGCGGCTCAGGATTTGTGTAGCGCGTAGCTTGTCTCGTGAGTTGGCGATGCCGTTCGACGTGTTGGGCGTGTACACATCCATTTGCTCAAACTGGCGGACCACTGCGGTGCCGAAGTACGTGACGGATGCACCGATGCGCGGGAGGATCGCGTCGTAGTCTGATAATTGCTTGCCCCGGAACTGCATATCAGGGTGGTCGCCAGACAGGTCGATAGCGAAGCGCATTGTGTTGAGCACCTTGCAGTCGTGGCCGCGTTCCAGCGCCGCCGACTTCAGGCGACGTGTGCTGTACGCCTGCGGGGCACGAGAGAGAATTGCAAGCTTCATGTGAAATCCTTGCCGTGTCGAATGACGTTGGTCGGTTCAGAATCGAGTCGAGCGATGTGCACAATAGCGTCACCCTGGTTGACCAGCGGTTGTTGTGTGTGGCCGATCACGATGCCGTTTGTCGGCGCCTTTGTCGAGCCCAGGCGACGGCCGACTGAATCGTGAATGGTGACGAGAGGTGATCCCTTTTCGACGTATTCGCCGAGCTTTGCGTGTAACTGTACGAGCCCGGTCCGGCGTGCGCGGACCCACGAAGTCGAACGGCTTTCCGGCACGTCGCTGTCGTCGAGCGGTTCGCCGTTACCGGTCATACTGAGCCGATCAAACACCCGCAGGACGCCGCGCGTCCCGGCTTCGACGGCCTGCTCGTTGAACCGCCACGCCTCGCCGCCTTCATACAGCAGCACGGTGGCGCCGCGACTCGTTGCTGCGGCGCGCATCGAGCCGTCGCGCAGTTTGGCGTGCAACATCAGCGGGGCCCCAAACGCGACCGCCAATTCGCGCGTGAACGGGTCGTCGAGGTCGGCACGTATCTGCGGCAAGTTGATCCGGTGGTCGGAGCCGGTGTGGAGGTCGATGCCGACGTCGCATCGGTCGACGATCTGCGTGACGAACAGATGGGCCACGCGACCGGCCAGCGACCCGGTTGGCGACCCGGGAAAGGACCGATTGAGGTCGCGTCGGTCGGGGAAGTAGCGGTCGCCGTTCAAGAAGCCGTGCACGTTGACAATCGGTACAGCGATGATGGTGCCGGCGAGTGTGAGCGCATTGACCTGGTCGAGCACGCGCCGAATGATCTCAACACCGGCGATCTCATCGCCATGTACTGCAGCGCTCAGCCAGACGGTAGGCCCTTCGTCTCGGCCGTGGATGACGCGCAAGGGCATAGAAATGGTATTGCCGGTAACGAGCCTGGCGAGGGGCAGGTCACCCATTGCTTCTGCGCCAGGCGCCACCTCGAGGTCCCCGATCTTGAACGACTCACGTGGTGTCATGCATGACCCCGGTTCTTCTGGCGGACGGCCTTGCTGGGGCGGCCGCCGAGGTACGACGCGGTTGAATCGACGGTGAAGCCTTGAGCAAGCGCCTCGCGTCCGATCAGCATGCGGAAGCCCATTTCGTCGCGGCTGGTGAGGGTGACTTCGGCGTTGATCGGGCGGCCGCCCAGCACGAGCGGTGCAAGCACGACGGGACGGTCGGTGCGCGTTCCCGATGAGCTCGTGATGGTCCGGTGGTCGATGCGCGGTGACTCAACCAGCACGGCGTCCGCGTCGGAACGTTGCCACGGTCGGACAAGAAATCGCACCCATGAGACGTTGTCGCGCTCAAAGAGTTCGATGTCGTCGGCGTGAATTGCCGATGTGCGAGCGCCCGTATCGATCTTGGCTTTGATTGCCTTGATACCCCATTCAGGAAGGGCGACCCATTCCCGCCAACCGACTGTGATCATTGGGTGAGTTTCGCACGTTGGACCAGGGTCGCTCCAAACAATCTTTGGAAGCCAGCAGGCGGACGAAGTACACCGAGATGGTGCCAAGCACCATGTCGTTCTATTTGATCTCGGCGATTGCGTTGCTGAAGCGTGCAATCAGTTCGTCGGTCTCGTCAGCGGTGATGTTCAGCATCGGCGCGAGGCGGATCACGTTGCCGTAGAGACCGCCCTTGCCGACAAGCAGGCCGTGCGACTTGCACGCTTCCATCAATTGCGTCGTGCGCTCTCGGTCGGGCTCGATGCCACCCTCGTGACAGAGTTCGATGGCCCACATCAGCCCGCGGCCGCGCAGTTCAGCAATCCACGGGGTGCGGTCGACGATTGGTTGGAGGGCGGCATGGAAGCGGTCACCCATTGCCTTGGCATTGCCCTGTAAGTCGTCAGCGAGCACCTGATCGAGCGTGGCGATTCCGGCGGCTGCCGACAGCGGGTTGCCACCGAAGGTCGAGAAGTGCAGCACATCGATCGTGTCCATGATTTCTGCGCGCGCCACGATGCCAGCCAGGGTGATCCCGTTACCGACGCCCTTGGCAAAGGTCAACATGTCAGGCACGACGCCATGCGCCTGGTAGCCCCAGAAGTGTTCGCCGGTGCGACCCCAGCCCGTTTGCACCTCGTCAGAGATGAACAGGATGCCGCGGTTCGACAACTCTTTCTGCATGGCTCCGAAGAATCCGTCGGGCGGTGTGGCGAACCCACCGACACCCTGAATTGGCTCGGCGATCAACCCGGCTACATCGCCCGACGACGTCATGTCGAGGAGTTGCACGAGATCGTCGACGCACGCAGCAGTGAATGCCTCGTCGTCGAGATCACGGAACGGCGAGCGCAGGCGGTAGCCACCCTGCACGAAGGTGACCTGTAAGCCGCTGAGCGATGTCGAACTCCACGAAGCATGCGACGTGATCGCCTGCGTCGTGAACGATTTGCCGTGGTAGCTGTTGCGCATCGCGAGGAACTGATTGCTCTTGCGGTAGCTCGTGGCCAGCAGTACCGCCGTGTCGTTTGCTTCGCTGCCCGATGCTGTGAAAAACACTCGGGCATCGGGGATGCCTGACTGTGCGGCGATTTTCTCGGCGAGCTCGATCATCGGCTCGCTGAGGTACAGGGTTGACGTGTGCATCACCTTGGCGGCTTGCTTCTGGACGGCGGCGGTGACGGCGGGGTTGTTGTGCCCGATCATCGTCGTCAGCACGCCGCCGAAGCAGTCGAGATAACGGTTGCCTTCGAGGTCCCAGACCCAGCTGCCTTCACCGCGGTCGATCGAGATGGGCTCGGCGTAATACGGCGAGACGAACGAGGGAAGCGATCGGCGGTACCGGGCGAGCAGTTCGGCGCTGGTGGTCATGCCCGAATAGTACGGCCAGGTGGCCCAGTCAGCTCGAAAAGACGAGCGAGTCGTCGGCAAACGCCTTGAACTCGAGTGCATTGCCCGACGGGTCGAGCAAGAACATCGTCGATTGTTCACCGACCTCGCCGGCGAACCTGGTGTGCGGCTTGATCACGAACTCGGTGCCGGCAGTGAGAAGGCGCTCGGCCAGCGATTGCCATGCATCAGGTGACAGCAGCACGCCGAAGTGCGGCACCGGGACGGCGTCGCCATCGACGTCGTTGGTGATTCGCTCGGTAGCGGTCTCCGACAGGTGCGCGACGAACTGGTGGCCGAACAAGTCAAAGTCGACCCAGTGCTCGCCAGAGCGGCCCTCGGGGCAGCCGAGAAGTTCGCCATAGAACGAACGGGCTGCGGCCAGGTCGTGGACCGGCATGGCGAGATGAAAGCGGTGGAGTTCGGGCATCAACTGCTCAGAGTGGCAGGGCATAGGTGCCCTGTGCCGTCGCCGTGATGTTGTCGATGTTGTCGTCGGTCCACAAATGCACTGTGCCGACGATATTGCGCCGGCCAGCCTTCTCAAGCGTCGCCTTCGCCCAGAGCACGCTGCCCTGTGCAGGGCGGAGGTAACGCATCGAGAGCTCGGAGGTCATCGCCATCGGCTCGATCCGGCCAATCGCTCCGAACACGAGATACCAGAGCGCAGCGTCGGCCAGCCCGAACTGCGTTGGCCCGGAGACGAATCCGCCGGGGCGCAGGTTCTCGGGTTGGATGACCGACTGAGCCAGCGCGTGTGTCGGGCTGATCTCAACGCACGCTCGCCCGGTTCCGGGGAACTGTGCATCGACCATGTCGTTGATCTCGGCAGTCGTCGGGATGCTCACCTCCCGGACCGTATCCAGTCAGCGCGAATCAGAGGTAGTCCTGTTACCCCCGGGCAATCAGACCACGACGTGACCCGGGTAGCGCCGACGGTGCTGGGACCCCACACGGCTCGG
>CALCXK010000071.1 GCA_937905835.1 uncultured Ilumatobacter sp.
GCATGAGGCTGCTGACAGGTCGTCTGAGGCCGACGAGATACGCGTCCCTCGTTAGTGTCGAGAGCAGAGCGCGATGCACCGACACGGGGTGGGTGTTGATCAGCGACTTTGAGAAGGAACGCCACGATGACCGACACCGACACCAGTAACGACCAGAAAATTCAACGGCCGCCAGCGGACTTTCGGTCGCCGGAACAGGAGCAGGTCGAAAAGGGTGCCGGCGTTGCGCCGGCCGACGAGCTGACCCTCGAAGACATCAACCCGCTCAACGCCAACCTGTTTGCCGAAGATCGCTACCACCGCTACTTCGAACGGCTGCGCAACGAAGACCCAATCCACTTCAACGAGATTGAGACCGCTGGCCGGTACTGGTCGGTCACGAAGGCCGATGACATCAAGGCCGTCGAAGGCGACTGGCAGACCTTCTCCTCGGCGAGTGGCATCACGTTGGGTGTTCCCGCCGAGGCGCCCTCCGGCGCAGGGGCGCAGACGTCGTCGTTCATCGCCATGGATCCGCCGAAGCAGCGAGCGCAGCGTCAGACGGTCACCCCAGCGGTGCAGCCGAAGAATTTGCAGAACGTCGAGCCGTTGATCCGCGAGCGCACGATCGATGTCTTGGAGTCGCTCCCCGAAGGTGAGACCTTCGACTGGGTCGAGACCGTTTCGATCGAACTGACGACCCGCATGCTGGCCACGTTGTTCGACTTTCCCTTCGAAGATCGCCGCAAGCTTGCGCGCTGGTCCGACATCGTCTTCGCGATTCCCGAGCCGGGCGGCGTCATCGAATCGCATCAACAGCGATACGACGAACTGGTCGAATGCGTGCACTACTTCTCAGGGTTGTGGGAACAGCGTCGAGAAACACCGGGCAATGACCTCGTCTCGATGCTGGTGCACGGCGAAGCCACCAAAGACATGTCTGCCATGGACCACTTGGGCAACCTGCTGCTCTTGATCGTCGGCGGTAACGACACGACTCGCAACACGATGACCGGCAGCGTCTACGGGCTCAACACGTTCCCCGAGCAGTACGACAAGCTCACCGCGAACCCCGACCTCATCCGCAACATGGTCCAAGAGATCATCCGTTGGCAGACGCCGCTCGCCTACATGCGCCGCACCGCAACCCGTGACTGTGATCTGGGCGGCAAGCAGATCTTGCAGGGCGACCAGTTGCTCATGTGGTACCTATCGGCGAACCGCGACGCCGACATTTTTGAGGACCCCGACAGCATTGACATCGAGCGGCACAACGCATCGGATCACCTCTCGTTCGGGTTCGGCGTGCATCGCTGTATGGGCCTCCGTTTGGCCGAGATGCAGCTCCGGATTCTGTGGGAAGAGATCCTGGAACGTTTCGAACGGATCGAAATACAGGCCGAGCCGACCCGCACGCTCTCGTCGTTCGTCCACGGCTATGCCACCCTCCCGGTGACCGTCAGCCGGAAGTGATCGATGCCGCGCGATCAATGTCACGCCGAACAGTGTGATCGGGTTGATCCGACCGGACTAGCGCTGAACGATTTCGCTCAAACCGGGGTTACTGAGCAGTCCATCCGCCGTCGACGGGCAGGACGATGCCGTTGACCATGGCTGCAGCATCTGAGGCAAGGTAGATGACGGCGCCAGCAACGTCAGCAATCGTACCGACATCGCCCATCGGAATTCGATCGACGACGCCACGTCGAAACTCGGGATCGTCGAGGCGCTCGGCAGTTCCGGGCGTGTAGATGAAGGTTGGAGCGACGGCGTTCACGGTGATGCCGAGCGGCCCCCACTCCAATGCGAGCACGCGCACCAGTTGGTTGACGGCGCCCTTCGACGCGCAGTACACGGCATGGTCGGGAATGCCGACGAGCGATGCCTGCGAGCTCATGGCGACAATCCGGCCGGAGCCGTGTTCGAGCATGATCTTCCCGGCTGCCTGGGCCGTGAAGAAGAGGCCCTTCGCGTTGACGTCCATCATGTCGTCCCAGTCGGCCTCGGTGACATCGACCGCTGGATGGTTTGCTCCGAGCCCAGCGTTCGCAACGAGCACATCGACGCGTCCGTGTTGCTGCGCGATGTCGTCGAATGCGGCGTTGATCGAGCCGACGTCGGCAACGTCCATCACATGGCCGGATGCGCGGCCGCCCGCGGCCACGACTTGCGCGGCGATGGTGGAGGCCTCGTCAGACGACCGAGCGGTGAGGGCAACGGTGGCTCCCGCCGCGGCGAGCGCGTCGACGAGGCCACGCCCGATCCCGCGGGACGCTCCGGTGACCACGACGATCTTTCCGTCGAGAGAGAACGATGGAAGGTGCTGGGAGTTCATCCCCTCACACTGACATTGCGCACGCAGTGGCGACGAGGCCCGGCGCATCATTCTTGGGCTGGCATGCTCCGACGCCGACGACCGGCGGTGCTGATCACTACGGTCGGCGGATGGACCGCATCGAGATCGAGATCAAACTGAACCGGGACAGAGCCTGGTTACTCGAGCGACTCGGGGCGATGTCCGAAGACGAGTTGACGGCGCCGCGCACGTTCAGCGAGCACGATGCCGAGAGCCGTTGGTCCTTTGCTGACCACTTCGTCCACACGACGCTGATCGAACAGAACTGGAACGCGATGTTCCGCCGTCACGTCGGTGGTGACCAGGGCCTCGCGCCGCGTCTGAACAGCGACGGATCGCAACAGACGATGGAAGAGATCATGGCGTCGATTCACGGGTGGACCGAAGAATGGAAGGCCGAGCACAACGGCAAGCCGTTTGCCGAACTGGTGCGCATCGGTCAGGCCGTGCGCGCCGACACGGTCGCCTTACTCGCCGAACTGTCCGACGACGACCTGGCCTCGAAGATTCCCGGCGCGCCCTGGTCAGACGGCACGGTCGGCGGGATCATGGCGGCCAACGCCGACCACGGCCGGATGCACTACGGCTGGGCCAAAGAAGACCCCGTCGCCGCCACCCACTCGCACTGACCGTCAGCCGCGAAGTGACTGGGCTGCCAGCCGTCGGCGATCTTGGCGGCCGTCTCGACGTTGCCGTCGAAAAATAATGCGGTAAAGAGTTTTATGGAGTTCCTTGGCCACTCATTGGCGGAGTCGGAGTGATTGGTCGCAGCGTGCAGCCACGGTGTATCCAGGTCAGGACATCCACGCGATAAGCGCGGCGGCAACATCCTCGCCGCGATCATCCTGCAGGAAATGACCGCCGGGTTCGAATTCCTGATGTGGTTGGCCGGTGGCGCCGGGAACTCGTTCGACGAATTCGTGGTGCAATTGACCGAGTACAGGGTCGCCAGGGCATGCCAGCGTGAGGAACGGTTTGGTCCACTGTTCGTAGGTGGCCCAGGCCGCCTCGTTTTCGGCGACGGCGGCGTGTGCAGGGGTGATCGGGACGAGTGTGGGGAACTCGCGGGCGCCGGCCATGTGGGCTTCGTTGGGGAACGGTGCGCGGTACGCGTCCATCTCGGCTTCGGTGAGTTCGCGTGCTGCGGTGGCCCGTTGGAGGAGGGTCCCACAGTCCATGAACGGCATGACCTGTGAGGCGTTGAGCCAGGCATCGAAACCGGGGCCGAGCGGCGCGCCCACGGGGAGCCCGGTGTTGCCCATGGCGATGCGCTCGAAGCGGTCGGATTCTTCGGCGGCGACACGCAGCCCGATGAGGCCACCCCAGTCTTGTGCGAACAGGGTCGCAGGCGGCATGTCGATTGCTGCGATGAATGCCTTCATCCAGGCGACGTGGCCGTTGTAGGTGTAGGCGGAACGTTCGACCGGCTTGTCGGAGCGCCCGAAGCCGATGAGGTCGGGTGCAATGCAGCGGAAGCCAGCTTCGATGAGCGGCGGGATCATTCGGCGGTAGAGGTAGCTCCAAGTCGGTTCGCCGTGGAGGAGCAACATGACGGGGCCGTCGTCTGGGCCGGCGTCGACGTATGCCATCCGGAGTCCGTCGACCTCGACAAACTTCGGCTCGTACGCGAAGTCGGTGATATCAGCGAATCGGTCGTCGGGAGTCCTGAGATATTCGATTCCGTTGGCTGTCGTCATCGTTGGTTCCATGCTCCACTCATCTTGTACGCGGGCGGCTTGCTGTTACGAAGCGGACTACGCAGTTCGTCCGCCACACTGTGTGATGCGAATTGCGTCGTTACTGCCGTCGGCCACTGAGATCGTCTCTGCACTCGGTCTCGAAGCGCTCGCCAGCATCTTCCACCCGGACCTTGTCCCCGAAGCATCGGACACGGCTGTCCGTCGGATCAGGTAGCGCCGCCCCCGACTCACATCGTGGTCGATGACTGCTGTAGTTGTGACCGTCGAGTTGCCTGGGAGCTGATCGGGTTCTCTATCGTTCCCCCTCATGCCAATTGATCTCGACCCCAGCCGCTTCGATTTTCTCGACATCGAGCACCGCGATGACGGTGTGTCCGTCGTGACGCTGAACCGCCCGGAGAAGCGCAACGCACTCAACGTCGGCACGATCGATGAGTTGGTCGATTTCTTCTCTGTCGCGCCGCGTGCCGGTGTGAAATCTGTCGTGCTTGCTGGTGCAGGGGACCACTTCTGCGCAGGCCTCGACCTGATCGAACACCACGATGCAGATCGAAGCCCAGCCGACTTCATGCACGTCTGTCTGCGCTGGCACGAGGCGTTCAACAAGATGGAGTACGGCGGCGTCCCGATCATCGCTGCGTTGCAGGGTGCCGTCGTTGGTGGCGGCCTCGAGTTGGCGAGCTCGGCGCACATCCGGGTCATGGACGGCTCGACCTACTTCGCACTCCCCGAGGGGCAGCGCGGCCTGTTCACCGGTGGTGGTGCAACGATTCGGGTTGCGCAGCTGGTCGGCAAGGCGAACATGGTCGACATGATGTTGACGGGCCGCGTGCATCAGGGCCAGGAGGCTGTCGATCTCGGATTGGCGCAGTACATCGAAACGGAACGATCGAGCTTCGACAAGGCGCTTGAGATCGCTCAGCAGGCTGCGGCGAATCTGCCGCTGACGAACTTTGCGATCTGCTCGGCGATCAGCCACGTGCAGAACATGTCGTCGTTCGACGCGGCCTACGCCGAGTCGGTGGTCGCTGGCGTCGTCAACACGCAGCCCGCCGCCCGCGAACGCCTCGCAGCGTTCGCCGACAAGTCGGCGCCCCGGACGCGCCCCAACGCTGAGTAGCGCTCAGTGCCTCTGGTCAGTGTCGCCGCATAGCCTCGACTCATGACGAACCGGGCGCAGCGCGCAGCGACCAAGGCCGTCCGCTCGGCGACGGAGTTTGTCGCCGGGCGAGTCGCGTCGAGCGATCGCATGATGAGCGTCGTCTACGACCTGATCAACGGGAGCAATTTCGCGGGTCTCGAAGCGCACGAGGAAATGCTGAGCGACCGGGTTCGTGTCGAGGCGTATCACCGCGGCATTCAACGCAATGTGCAGTCGGGCGACGTCGTGCTCGACCTTGGCACCGGCACCGGTTTGCTTGCGTTCATGGCGAGCAAAGCCGGAGCGAAGAAGGTCTATGCCGTCGAGCATTCCGACTTCATCCAGGTCGCACGAGAGATCGCGGCGCACAACGGGTTCACCAACATCGAGTTCATCCGGGCGAACAGCCGTGAGTTCACCCCGCCCGAGCCGATCGACGTGGTGCTTCACGAGCAGATGGGTGACGAACTGTTCAACGAGAACATGTTGGAGAACCTGCTCGATCTTCGTGATCGCGTGTTGCGCCCTGGCGGCCGGATTCTTCCGGCGCGGTTCCGCCTGTTCGTCGAACCCATTTCGATGAACGATGACATGCGGATTCGCCGGTTCTGGAACATCGATCTGCCGGACGGCATTGACCTCAGTGCCAGCGAGCACTCACCTGTCGCTGGCCGTTTCGACACCGGTCGCAACAACCAGTTTTGGCTTCGTCCACACTCGGTTGCGTCGACGATTGGCGATCCGCAACCGATCCTCGAGTTCGACTTGAACAGCCTCGAATCCCTGGAATCGTTGCCCACTCACCACCTCGTCGAACGCACGGCGTCGGCGGACGCCATCGTCGACGGCTGCTGCATCTGGTTCGAAGCACACTTCGACGATGAAACGATGCTGTCGACGTCTCCGCTGGCCCCGGTCACCAGCTGGGGTAATCGCGTCTTCCGCCTCGACCAAGAGGTCGCTCAAGGCGAGACACTTCGCCTCGACGTGCGGCTCGGCCAACTCGTGGAACCATCGACCTGGGATGTCCGCGCCCTCTGACCGTGTTCTCGAACCTGCCCGGGTCTGGCCAGACCGAGGGCGCGTCACGCACGAGGCCGACGCGCACGCTTTTCGCTAGGCGTTTGCTACGGCCGTCATCTTCCCAGTGTTGCTCGCCCAGCCGGGTGAATAGGTCCGCCAGTAGCGTGCAGCGGTGGACTTGGTTGAGAAACAGGAGACAACTGGTGGTATCTGGTCTGCGAACTATCTGCCGGTCACGCTTGCGAACCTGACCATCGTCGCTATTGCTGCATTCGATGGCCTTGCGCTCGTTGCCGCGCTGCCGTCGATCGCCGATGATCTCGGAGGCGTCGCCCTGCTCCCGTGGGTAATCACTGCCTACCTGGCGACATCTGCCGTTGCGGGCATCATGGCCGGCCCCATCATCGATGCCGTCGGCGTGCGACGGACGTTTCGTGTCACCGGCGTATGGTTTTTGTTTGCGAGCGCGGCCGCCGCGGCGGCTCCGAACATGGAGCTGCTCGTAGCCGCCCGCGCATTGCAGGGCATCGGCGGCGGCTTAGTGATTTCGGTTGCGTTGACCGCGGTCGGTCTGGCCTATCCACAACGACTACGCGCCAGGGCGTTTGCCGCGAACTCGATGGTCTGGGGGACGCTGGGGTTCGGTGGACCGGTGATCACCGCTGGTTTGCTGGCGGTTGCAGGCTGGCGAATGATCTTCGTCGTGCAGCTGCCGATCACGGCCCTCGCCCTCGCGGCTGGTTGGCGGACATTGCCCAGCACGCGCGACAAGCCGCAACGGATCGTCATGGACGGCCGTGGTATTGCCCTGATCGTTGGCCTCGTCACCGCGTCATTGTTCGCCGTGGCGCAGGTCGGTGTCCGCTGGCCATTGGCTGCGGTCGGTGCGGCCGCGGCCATCGCATTCGGTCGTCTGTTCTGGACCAATTCCGGCCGCACCGACGGGCCGCTCGTCGAGCGCACCCACATCACACGGTTCCCTCTGAAGCGGATCCATCTGACGGCCGGCCTGGTGCTGATCGCCGGCCTCGCTGCCGACAACTATCTCCCGCTGTACATGCAGACCACGCGGGGTCGGTCTGAATCGTTCGCAGCATTCTCGGTGCTGTTCCTCACCGTCGGGTGGTCATCTGCGGCGTTCGTCGTCAGTCGACTGCTTGAACGTTGGCGCGAAACCGACGCCATCCTGCTCGGCTCGATCCTGATGATTCCGGCGGTCATCTGGGCAGGGGTCGGAGTCGCTCTGACGTGGCCGATCCCGGTCATCTTCGGAGCGTTCTACGTCATGGGCGCGGCGATCGGGTTCGTTTCCACCGCTGGACTCACCCTGCTCCAGGCGAGCGCCGACGATTCGGAGATGGGGCGGGTGAACAGCGCTCATCAATTTATCCGCACGATTGGGATCACCTATGGCGTCGCCGTGGGGGGAGCGATTCTGCTGTTTGTCGTCGGCAACCGGATTGGCGACGTCGAGATCGTGCGCGATGTGCTCGGCGGCGAGGACGTGACTGCCTCCGAGCCGGCGCTCGACGCGATCCGGGACGGTCTCGTCTGGGTGCTCGGCTTTAGTGGCCTCGCTGGTCTCGGCTGCTTCGCTGCTGCCATGGTCCTCTGGCGCAACACCCGACGGTTGGACTTGGCCGTTGATGGCCCACACCATGTCGTCTGACGTCGATGCGACAGGTGTCAGCCGTTGCCGAGTTCGTCGACAAACTTGCGGATGTCGTCGTTGTTCTGAGCGATGTCGCCGATGACCTTCACCTTGGTGTGTTCGCCCCGCAACTTGGAGAGCGCATCCTGCTGATCGCCGACGTAGCCGAGTGCGAACGCTCCCTGTTGGTAGCCCATCATTTTCAGTAGGTCGTCGTCGAGCGTGCGTGCGATCTCTTGGGAACAGGCCAGGTATTGGTTTTCTTCCTGGCGAACCCAGCCGACGGCGTAGGTGATGTTGACGCCCTGGCGTACCGCGCTGCTCACGTTTGCGCCGGCGCCGTGCAGCACCTTGCCGTCGTAGAACAACACGCTGCCGCGCCGCATCGTTGCTTGTCCACTGGGCACGTCGTGGGCTGCGGAGTCGTCTTTGGTCGACGTGCCCGGGTGGATGTGGGTCGCGCCGTTTTCTGCGGTGAAGTCGGTGAGCGCCCACATCGTGTTGCACTGCACGTGGTAGTCGGCAGGGAACTCGAAGAAGTCGAAAGCCATCTGGTCGCGATGGGGCTTCTGTTTCGTTTCGCCAGGGCCGACCGAGATCAGTTGCGTGAGGTGCAGCTGCTGTGCCGTGGCGTGCCCGAGAAAGTGCCGCACGGTGTCAACAACGGTGGGGTGCATGACCAACTTGCGTGATGCGGGACACCGTTCGATGAGGGACCCGGTACGGCGCGTGAACTGGCCGTCGTATTCGTCGCGCCCAGCGTCAGAGGCCGCAACATACGGTTCGACCTCGCGAGCGAGGCGGTCCATGAGCGCTGCATCGGCGAGGTCGTCGATGATTGCATATCCGTGAACAGCGATGAACGTGCTGACTTCACGGGGGTCGGCATCGCGGTCGAAGTGCTTCAGCGCCATCTGAGAATGGTAGGCGCAGTGATTGCTCGTCGCCCACTAGCGTCGAGTCATGACTCGCCTTGTTGTCCACGCCGATGACGTCGGCATGTGTCATGGGGCGAATTCGGCGTTCGTTGCGCTCAGCCATTGTGGGGGAATCACATCCGGCTCGGTGATGGTGCCGTGTCCTTGGTTTGCCGAGATCGCCGATCTCGCTCAGCACGATGATCGCCTCGACGTCGGTGTCCATCTCACACTCAACGCTGAGAAGGCGCAGTATCGCTGGCGGCCAGTGAGCGGTGTTGGGAGGTCATCCGGCCTCGTCGACACTGATGGGTATCTGTGGCGCAGCGTCGCCGACACACGAGCGAATGCTCATCCCGAAGCGGTCGAGACCGAGTGGCGTGCACAGATCGACACGGCCCTGGCCGCCGGAATCGACGTCACTCATCTCGACGCGCACATGGGTTCGGCCCTCGGACCCGAATGGTGCGATCGCTACATCAAGGTTGGCATCGACTACGACATCCCCGTCTTACTGACGCGAACACTCAGCAGTTACGGGCCGAACAACCACCTCGTCGGCGTCGACGATGCCGACTTCGATCGCTTCGTTACGCAGGCGCAGGCGGCGGGCATGCCCGTGTTCGACGAGGTGCTCGAAACCGACTTCTCTCGGCCACGGGATGTCCCGACGGCCTATGAGGACATGTTGACCACACCGGAGGTTTTGGCGCACGGTCTGGTGTTCTGTGCGTTCCACCCGTGCGCACCGGGCCCTGGAGAGATCGAGGTGATCGAGCCCGATTGCTGGCACGTCCGGACCGATGAGTATGCGTTCTTTGCCACCGATGAGTGGTTGGCCGTCCTCGACGCTCATCCGTTCGAACTCACCACGATGAAAGAGTTGCGCGCCGACTACTGGGCTGCACGTCAGGCCCTTGCCGATGCCCCTCCGGCCTGAGCCCAGTTCGGCTCAGGCCAGTTTGTACCGGTCGGCATCGGTCACGAAGTCGGCGTGTCCGTACATCTCGAGGAGCTCAGCGAGTCGCCGGTTGAGTCGTGCATCAACGCGGCGAGACACAGCAGGGAGACGGAGGCCCACTCGGTAGAACGCTGTCTTGATCGCCAGGGAGCCCACGGCGGCGCCAGCGGCCGCCTTCTCGCGTCGACTCATGGTGATACCAATCGAGGCAGCCCGTTCGGTGTCGCCGTCGAGGAAGCTTTTGATCAATATGAACTTCGAGAATCCGTTCTCGAGCCATGCGTGCAGTCGGCCTGTGAGTGACGAGGTGTCGAACAGTTCGGCTTCCATGGTGCCGCGTACCAGGGCTCCGCACGTTTCGTCGTCGTAGCCTTCGCGTAGTGAAACGTGCCGGGCGATCAGCAGGTCGACGATTTCTTGGGGCGTTTCGCCGAGCAGGTTCTCCGGAAGGCCGAGAAGGAAACATCGGTAGCGTGACAGTTCGACGCTTGCTCGCTGCTCGGGAGTGAAGTCGGTCTGCCCTTTTTTCAGCAGCTGTGCGGACATCAAGAAGACACCGATCAGCCCGGCGGGCATTTGGTCTGCCTGCGGAATCGGAATGCCGTAGGTGGCGACATCCCATTTGCCCGAATTGAGGATGTGGTAGCGAACCATCGAGTGCATGAGGCGGACCTTGGCAGCAGCTTCGAACCCCTTGCCCGATCGGTCGAGAGCCCCGGGCATGGTTGTCGCGGTGAAGAAGCTGGCCGTCTCGAAGACTCGCTTGGCCGCCGCCTCGTCGGACAGCGTTCCGGTCATTGTCATTGGAAGCGCCGCGTACTTGTTCAGGAATGTGGCGAGGAACGCCCCGCGGATTGCTAGCGGGGTGGCGGTTGCCATCGGGATCCGTTCAGCTCGGGCGCCGTGGGCAACGAGCGTCATGTCGACCCAGGTTGGTGTGGCTTCCATCGCGGCGATGAGATCGATGAGTTCTTGCGGTGCGTTCTCGACGTTCTCGACGCCACGTTGACATGCGGCTTCCAACATTTCGACGAGAGTCCGGAAGCCGTGCGTGGGGATCAGTGCGGCGTAGGCGTCTGCAATGAGGTCGCCGGTCATTGTGGCGTTGCGCATTGTTTCGAGCAGTGCTGGCTGGTCGAACACTCGGCTGACAGCGGCTCTGGTCGCTGCAAATCGTGCGTCGTCGAGGGTGGACTCGCTATCGAGACGTTCAGGCACCACTGTGAAGTCGACCTTCCCGTAGATCTCCGGGATGGCATCTCGTTGTTGAGTGACGCTGTCGGTGTAGGCCGGTGCCTGCATCTTGCTACCTGCTTCTTGTCGAGCTGACGGTGGTGAGCGTACGCCGAAGAGGCCGGTGGCTCGATGGGTGTGCGATCAGGCACCGATGACGTCGAGGCCAATCGAGCGTGCAGCCCGTGCCTGTCGGACGTCGAAGGTGAGCAATGTCGTGGCTGAGCCTGCCCGTTGCGCTGCTCCGAGGTGGATTGAATCGAGTGAACGGCACTGTGTTTGCTCAGCGATCATCGCGGCTGCTGACATGGTCGTTGCATCGAGGCTGACAAGTGCGAACGCGTCGAGATCAACTGCGAACGCTTGTCGTTGCATGTCGAGTTCCTCGCTGTCGAGCAGCCTGGCGAGGTTGCGCCGCACTTCGACTTCGGTCAAACGTGATGTGACCAGCACGGAGTCGCTTTTCATCAACTCCACTGCGACGGCTGAATCGTGTTCGTCGATGTAGCGCTTGAGCAGCGCACTCGAATCGACGTAGAGGGTCATCCGCGGTCTTCGGTGAGCGTTTCGATCGACGACCGTGGTGATCGGATCGGGGTTGCCTCGCCGAGACGTGTGCGGCGGGGAGCTTCGATCCATCCTTCATCGATTCCGCGGTCAACCTCGGAGGACGCGTGATAGGCCACCAGCCGGGCGATGGGTCGAGACCGGTCGGTCACAATGACCTCTTCACCGTTCGACGCGCGGGCAAGATACTCAGACAGGTTGGCCTTGAGTTCTCGGACTCCCACCGTCATGTGACTACATTAGCACCCGGTGTAGTCACATGACAAGCAGCGCCCGATGCTGATCTGGTCGGGCCTGGGGCCAGACCCCAACCGCGACTGTAGGTTCAGTTGGCCACTTCGAGGATGCGCACTGGGAGTTCGCGGGGGCCGCGAATCTGGCCGACGCTCCAGCGGGTGTCACCGGCGAGCTCGAAGCGCGGGAAGCGCTTGATGAACTCCTCGATGGCAACCTTCAGTTCCAGGCGGGCCAGATTCGAGCCGAGGCAACGGTGGATGCCGAGACCGAACGCCGCGTGGCGGTTCTCCTCGCGATCGACGATGAATGAGTCAGGATCCTCGAACTTCTTCGGGTCCCGGTTCGCAGCGGGGAACGGCAGGAGCACCCAATCGTCTTTCTTCATCGGGCAGCCGTGGAAATCGTTGTCCTTGGCAACCAACCGGGCCATCGTCACGGGTGCGTATGCGCGAAGGAATTCCTCCAGGGCGAACGTCATCACCTCGGGATCCTCGAGCAGGCGCTGGTGGTCCTCGGGATGTTGCGCGAGGTGCCACAACGACGAACCGATTGCCGACCATGTCGTGTCGATGCCGGCAACGAGGAGCAGGACGACCATGCCGCCGACGACGTCGTCTTCCAACTTGTTGCCGTCGAGCTCGACATTCATCAGGTAGCTCGTGAGGTCATCGCGAGGATTGACACGATGGTCGTCGATCTGCTGTTGGATGTAGACACCGAGGTCGTCGCCGCCCTCGCGGGTTCCGGGTTCCTCGTTGATGCGCTCTAAAACGTCGTGGACGAAGGTGCGAAACAACTCCTCGTCCTTCTCCGGGAAACCGAGCATCCGCCCGATCACGTTCACAGGGATGTTCTGTGCGTATTGCACAGCGGCATCAACGACGCTTTCGCCGGGGGTGATTTCGCCCATCTCGTCCAGCAACTTCTGGCACAAACGCTGAATCTCTGGCTCCCACGGCTCGATCATCTTCGGCGCGAAGGCTGGCAGGAGGAGCCTGCGGGCCACGTTGTGGAACGGCGGATCGCTGGTGATCGGCGGGGCACCACCGATTGGTGCTGGAAGTGCCCGGTCGCCGGGTCGCCCAACGGCGACGACGACGGCGCGGCTCGTGAAGTTCTCGGTGTCGTAGGCGACCTCGGTGACGGTGTCGTCGGTGATTGGCACCCACATGCCGCCGTAACGATCGGAATGGGCGACGGGGCAGCCGCCCTCGCGTAACTCTTTCCAGACCTGAGGTGCGTTCGGGTTGTACGCCGGATCGGCATGGTCGAAGTCGGTGCGGGGGTCAGCGACCGGGCCGTAGTCGTCAGCGTTGTATGGCACTCGCTGCCAGAGGTCGGTTCCGTCGGGGCCGCTGCCAATGATGAAGTCGAGGATCTCGCCGTCGCGCTCGATGGAGATGATCTTGTTGCCTGTGGCCTCGTCGATCCTGGTCGAATAATTCGCCGTGTCGGTCATGTCATCCGTTCTCCGTGATCGTGATCGCGTACTCGGGGCAGTTCGATGCAGCGAGACGGGCCTTGTCGTGTAATTCGGTGGGGACGTCGCCCTCGACGATCAACATGGCCTGGCCATAGTCGTCGACATCGAACAATTCGGGCGCCAGCGCGTAACAGCGGTTGTGGCCTTGACACTTCTCGGCATCGAGATGCACTCGCATCCAGAGGACCGTAGATGCCGGGATGTTCGTGCGCCAAGTGCCACGGCAACTTTTTCGAACACTGTCCCAATTCTGCTGCCGACAACGACAAAACTCGGCCTGCGTCACCGAGATGACGCAGGCCGAGTTCAGGGTTCGTGATCAGACCGATGTGATCAGACCAGGTCGAAGCGGTCGGCGTCCATGACCTGTGCCCATGCGGAAGCGAAGTCGTTGGCGAACTTTGCGCCAGCGTCGTCGGCTGCATAGACATCGGCAATTGCACGCAGGATCGAGTTCGAGCCGAACACGAGGTCGTTGCGGGTGCCGGTCCACTTCAGGGCACCAGTTGTGCGGTCCTTGCCCTCGAACACGTCTTCGGCGCCAGATGCAGCGGACCACTCGGTGCCCGGATCCATCAGGTTGACGAAGAAGTCGTTGCTGAGAACTCCGACCTGCCCGGTGAGCACGCCATGGTTATCGGTGGAGACACCGAGCACACGGAGGCCGCCGACGAGTGCGGCCATTGCGGGAGCACCGAGACCGAGCAGATGTGCCCGGTTGACGAGCAGGTGCTCAGCAACATGGCTGGTGCCCTTGCCGAGCTGGTTCCGGAAGCCGTCGTTCTTCGGCTCGAGCCATGCGAACGACTCTTCGTCGGTCTGGTCTTGGGTCGCATCGCCGCGACCGGTGCTGACGTTGACAGACACGTCGTGTCCGCCAGCCTGAGCAGCGGCCTCGACAGCAGCGGCGCCACCGAGCACGATGAGGTCAGCCATCGACACGTTGACTCCAACGCTGGACTGCACGCCTTCGAGCGCGCTCAGCACACGACCGAGCTGATCGGGGCGGTTGGCTTCCCAAGCGTTCTGCGGCGAAAGGCGGAGGCGGCCACCGTTGGCGCCGCCGCGCATGTCGCTCTTGCGGTAGGTAGAGGCCGAAGCCCACGCCGTCTCAACGAGTTCGGTGATGCTGAGGCCAGCACCCATGATCGCGGCCTTGACCGTTGCCACGTCGGCGGCGCTGAGCGCGGCGCCGGTGGGGATTGGATCTTGCCAGAGCTGCTCGGGGGCAACTTCGGCGCCGAGCAGGCGAACATGGGGGCCCATGTCGCGGTGGAGGAGCTTGTACCAGGCGCGAGCGAACGCATCATCGAGCTGCTCGGGGTTGTCACGGAAGCGCTGAGAGATGGGCCCATAAATCGGGTCCATCTTCATGGCCATGTCGGCCGTGCTCATCATCGGTGCGTGGAACACATCGGGGCGCTGGGCGTCGGGCACGGTGCCGGCGAGTGCCGGTGCAGTCCACTGCTTGTGGCCAGCCGGGCTCTCGGTGAGCTCCCAGTCGTTGTCCATCAATGTCTCGAGGTAGTTATTGTCCCACTTGGTCGGCGTGGAGTTCCAGGCGCCTTCGAAGCCGGACGTTGTGGTGTGGATGCCGACGCCGCTCTCGAAGTCGTTCTTCCAGCCGAGCAGTTGCTGCTCCATCGGGGCGCCCTCGGGCTCGGTCTTGACATCACCTTCCGGGCCGGCACCGTGCATCTTGCCGAAGGCGTGGCCGCCGGCGACAAGGGCCACGGTCTCTTCGTCGTTCATGGCCATGCGGCCGAAGGTTTCGCGAATGTCGCGGCCGGACCCGATCGGGTCGGGGTTGCCGTTCGGGCCTTCTGGGTTGACGTAGATGAGGCCCATCTGTACGGCGCCGAGCGGGGTCTCCAGCTCGCGGTCACCGCTGTAACGCTGGTCGTCGAGCCACACGTTCTCGGGGCCCCAGTAGACGTCTTCTTCGGGTGCCCATACGTCCTCGCGACCGCCCGCGTATCCGAAGGTCTTGAAGCCCATCGACTCCATTGCGACGTTGCCAGTGAGGAGCATGAGGTCAGCCCAGGAGATCTTGCGGCCGTACTTCTTCTTGATCGGCTCGAGCAGCGCTCGGGCCTTGTCGAGGTTGCCGTTGTCGGGCCAACTATTCAGCGGAGCGAAACGTTGCTGGCCAGCGCCGCCACCACCGCGGCCATCGTGGGTGCGGTAGGTGCCAGCTGAGTGCCAGGCCATGCGGACAAAGAATGGGCCGTAGTGCCCGTAGTCAGCCGGCCAGAACTCTTGGGAGTCGGTCATGAGCACCGTGAGGTCGGCTTTGACTGCAGCGAGGTCGAGAGTTTTGAACTCGGCGGCGTAGTCGAAGTCGTCGCCCATCGGGTTCGAGTTAGCGGCGCCCTGATGCAGGATGTTCAGGTTGAGCTGGTTCGGCCACCAGTGCTGATTGGCCGAGCTGCCGGTTGCGGTGTGCGGGCTTTGCAGCACCGGGCACTTTGCCTCATTTGTGTCGCTCATGGTTTGCTCCTTGTTGTGTTTGCGGGATGTTACGGGATGGAGATCTGGTTGTTCTTCTGCGATGTTCACAGAGGCTTGGCGGTCGCGTTCAAGGCGGATGTGCGGCATGTCGGGCAGCGCCCCCAGTAGATGACTTCGGCTTCGTCGACTTCGAAGCCATGGTCGTCACTGGCGGTCAGGCAGGGAACTTCGCCTGTCGCGCAGTCGACGTCGAACATGGTGCGACAGCTGCGGCAGATCAGGTGGTGGTGATTGTCGTCGACTCGAGTTTCGTAGCGCGCTGGTGACCCGGCTGGTTGGATCCGGCGGACAAGGTTCTTGTCGACGAGCATGCCGAGTGAGTCGTAGACCGATTGGCGTGAGATCGCGCCGAGTTGCGAACGCACTTCGTCGCCCAACTCGTCGGCCGTCGCATGCGGGTGTTCCGCAACGACGCGCAGAATGGCGAGCCGTTGGGCAGTGACCTGCACGCCGTGTTGGCGGAGGAGTTCTATCGCTGTATCGCGCACTCCATCAGTAAAGCACCAGGTTTGGACAATGTCAAATATTGGTACAGGCCGATCAACGTGCACACACGGTCTGGGAGGCGCTCGGCGGCGTCGGCGGTGATCGGTTTGGCCCGGGTATTCTCAGCGGCATATGCAAACCCAACTGTTCATCGGTGGCCAATGGCGAACTTCATCCACGGACTCCACCTTTGACGTGGTCGACCCGGCGACGGGTGACCTGATTGTGGCCGTTGCCTCGGCGTCGGCCGATGACGCCAGGGCTGCCTGTACTGCTGCGCACACCGCGCAGCAGCAGTGGGCCACTACCGCGCCGCGAGTCAAAGCAGAGGTGCTGCGGCGCTGTTTTGAAATCATGCATGAGCACAGCGATGAACTCGCCCGGCTGATTGTTCGCGAGTCGGGCAAGCCCCTCGCAGACGCCGTCGGCGAAGTTGGATATGCCGCCGAATTCTTCCGCTGGAACTCGGAAGAGGCTGTGCGCATTCGCGGGTCGATCGGAACGGCACCGTCGGGCAACAACCAGATCATCGTCCGGCATCCCCCGGTCGGCGTCGTGGTCATCGTTACGCCGTGGAACTTCCCGGCCGCGATGATCACACGCAAGCTGGCACCAGCGCTCGCTGCCGGTAACGCCGTGGTCATCAAGCCGCCTGCCGAAACCCCGCTCACGGCGCTCCGGCTTGCCGAACTGTTCGCCGAAGCGGGGATCCCCGACGGTCTGATCAACGTGACGCCCACGGCTGACGCTGGCGCCTGGTTCGATGCTGCTGTCGACCATCGCGCGACCCGCATGGTGTCGTTCACCGGTTCCACGGCGACCGGGCAAAAGCTGTTGCGGCGTTGCGCCGATCGGGTGCTGAAAGTCGTGATGGAACTCGGCGGCAACGCGCCGTTCATTGTGTTCGATGATGCCGACGTCGACGCCGCCGTGGCCGGGGCGATCACGGCCAAGATGCGCCACTCAGCGCAGACCTGCACGGCCGCTAACCGGTTCTTCGTGCAGGCTGGCGTGGTCGACGAGTTCACAACGAAGCTCACGGCTGCCATGGGTGCAGTCGCAATCGGGGACGGCTTGGCCGAAGGGGTCGAGTGTGGCCCGTTGATCCACGATGCCGCAGTTCAGAAGGTCGAGGCGCTCGTCGAAGCTGCGGTCGCCGCTGGTGCAAACATCGAGGTCGGCGGTCATCGGCCGGATCGGCCGGGCAGCTTCTTCGAGCCGACCGTGTTGAGCAACGTCGCGTTCGATTCTCTGATCACCCGCGAGGAGATCTTTGGCCCGGTTGCCCCGATCATCACCTTCACCGATATCGACGAAATGATCGATCACGCCAACGACACGGAGATGGGCCTGATCGGCTATGTCTTCACCAGCGATCTTGCCCGCGGCCTCAATGTCAGCGAGCGGCTCCAGGCTGGAATGATTGCCCTCAATCGCGGCGCCATCTCAGATCCGGCGGCGCCCTTCGGTGGCATGAAGCAGTCGGGTCTCGGGCGTGAGGGTGCCAGCGAGGGCATTTACGAGTTTTGTGAGACGCAGTACATCGGCGTCGCCTACTGAGTTGGCAGTCGCTTCACCACTCGGCGCCGGGTTGACGTCGGGCCGAGCCACCCCGAAGTTCGAAGTTCGCTAGGCGTGCATCGAGCACCTCAACCAGTCGATCGACGTGCTCAGAGGAGAACGTGAGCGGCGGTCGGATCTTGAGCACGTTGGTGCTCGGCCCGGTCAACCCGATCAGGATTCCGTCGTGGCGGAGTGCTGTTGCGAGGCGTCGGCCGTCGTCGTAGGCAATCGGTGCGCGCGTCGCCCGATCAGCAACGAGGTCGAGGCCCCAAAACAGACCGCCGCCCTGCACGTTGCCGATCACATTGTGTCGCGAGGCGAGTTCGGCGAGTTGGGCCGACAGTTGGGTTCCCATGGCGCTGGCGTTGTGCAGGAGTTGTTGGTCTTCGATGACGTCGAGCACCGAGTTCGCAACGGCCGCCGACACCGGATTCCCCCCGAAGGTGTTGAAGTACGACCGTCGCTCAGCAAACCTGGCAGCAATCTCTGGAGTGGTGACCACGGCCGCCACTGGATGCCCCGCACCCATCGGCTTGCCGATCGTGACGATGTCCGGCACCAGGCCGTACGACGTGTGGCCCCAGAAGTCGTTGCCGAGCCGGCAGTATCCCGACTGCACCTCGTCGGCGATGACCAACCCGCCCGCAGCGCGGATGAGTTGTGCGGCTCGCTCGACGTAGCCATCGGGTGCAATGAGTACGCCGTTCGAGTCCCAGCTCGGGTCGACCAGCCACGCGGCTGGCCGATGGCCGCGCTGGTTGAGTGCGTCGATTTCGTCGGTGAGGAGGTCGGCGTAGCGTTCGCCGAGATCGGCACCATCCAGGTCTGGATCATCGGCACGGAAGCGGCCGCGATAGTCGTTCGGCGCGTCGATGACGCCGAGCCAGTCGGGGCGATCCGTGGCTGGATAGCCATCGGTCGACAGCAACGAGACAAGCGATGAGTTGCCGTGATAGCTGTGTTCACTCACGACGACGCCGTGTTGGCCGGTGACCGTCCGAGCGATCTCGACAGCCAGATCGTTGGCCTCGGTGCCGGTGCACACGAAGTAGCACGTCTGGAGACCGTCGGGGAGCATGGAGCCGAGCCGTTCGGCCAGACGCACGACCTCGTCGTGGAGATAGCGGGTATGCGTGTTGAGTTGGGCAGCCTGGCCAGCGAGTGCAGCCACGACGCGGGGATGGGCGTGGCCGACTGACGGCACGTTGTTGTAGCAGTCGAGCAGTCGGTTCCCATCGACATCGGTGACCCAGACGTCTTCGCCGCGTACGAGGTGCACTGGGTCGTCATAGAACAGTTGGTAGGAGGGAGCCAAGGCCGATTCGCGTCGCGCTCGCAGGCCGTTGTTCATGTGCGTTCCATCGTTCAGCTGCATTCTGTCGTATCGAGTTGGTGATGCAGTGCTTTGGTGGTTGCCCTCGGATCAAGTTCGCCCCAGCGCGAGAGGTTTGCCCGGTAGCTCGGCAGCTCACCGGCAATCTCAGCGAGTCGATGCGAGGGCGCATGTCGCGCTTGATATTCCACGAGGAGCAGCCCGAGCACGATACGAGTCAATACGAGATCAGCGAGCCGGTCGACTTCGTTGCTGCCGAGTGGCATTGCTGAGTGGTAGCCAGTGGCGATCGAGCCCAGTGCGGCACATTGGCTCGGGTGGCCATCGATGAAACTCGCCCCGCAAATGGCAAGGTCGGCGATCACCGCTGTCTTGGCGATATCGCCGAAGTCGATCACCCCGATCACATCGGTGGTGGCCTGCGTTCGCCGGAGAAGATTGCCCCGATGCCCGTCGTTGTGGACGACCTGGTGTCGTGTGCCCGCGAGCGACGAAGCAGCAGATTCGACACGCTCGCGGTACGGCGCAGCGCACGCCCTGCCCTCCGGACTCAGATCTGTCCAGAGTTCCTCGTTGGAGACCATGCCGCTGTCGAGTGACCAGGCCATGAATTCGGTGGCCGCAGGGTGCTCGAACCCTCGAAAAGCCGAGGCGAGACGACCTTGAGATGCGCCCACACCGACGAGCGCGTCGGGCCCGAGCGAGCCCGCTGAGTCGAAGGTGACGCCTGGCAGAAACGTCAGGAGCCGGGCCGACATCGAGACGCCGCCCGATTCCAGCGTGACGATGCGTTCGCCCGTCATGGCCTTCACCACTCGGGGGACCAGCAATTCCGGATCGGCTTGAGCGAGGTGGTCGAGTGCGGCGCACTGGAATTCGGCGACAGAGCGATCCTCGCTCGAACTGGCGATTTTGAGAACGAAGACGTCGCCGCCACTCGTGCTGACCCGTGTGTTTTGATCGCGTTCGCCGTCGAGACGGTTGAGCAAACCTTCGAGTCCCCAGTGCTGTCGCAAAAGCACGCGACGAACATCTTCGTCGACCTCGGGCGGGTCAAAGCGGAGGTCGCTTGGCTGTAGTCGTGGCGTCACACGATCTCGTCCGTTATGCAGCAGTGTGGGAAGCCACGGTTAGTGCTTGATCATAACGTGCTTGACTTCGGTGTACGCCTCGACTGCATACATCGACATGTCCTTGCCGTAGCCCGAGTTCTTGAACCCGCCGTGCGGCATTTCTGACACGATCGGAATGTGGTCGTTGACCCAGACGCATCCGAACTGCAGCGCCTTGCTCATTCGCATCGCGCGGCCCACATCGCTCGTCCAGACGCTTGCTGCGAGGCCATAGTCGACGTCGTTCGCCATCGCCAGTGCGGTGGCCTCGTCGGCGGCTGATTGCACGGTGACCACCGGGCCAAACACTTCCTGTTGGATGATCTCAGCGGTCTGTGGGGATCCAATCACCACTGACGGCTCATAGAAAAAGCCGCCGCCTGCACCGCGGTTGCCGCCGACGGTGACTTCGGCGCCGGCGTCGCGAGCGCGATCGACGAAGCCTGCGACACGATCGAGGTGCGCTGCGGAGATGACCGGGCCCATCTCGGTGTCAGCCGACATGGGATCACCCATCTTGACCTTGCTGACCGCGTCGGTGAGCTTGTTCACGAAGTCGTCGTGCACCTTCGACCCGGCGATCACTCGGCAGGGCGCGGTGCAATCCTGCCCCGAGTTGTAGAACGCCATGCCCTGAAGCATTTCGACGGCGGCGTCGATATCGGCATCGTCAAAGATGACGACCGGCGCCTTACCGCCAAGTTCGAGGTGAACCCGCTTGAGCGTCTCGGCCGATGAACGAGCAACCGACTTACCCGCGCCAACGCTGCCGGTGATCGACACCATGGCGATGCCTGGGTGCTCGGTGAGTGCCACGCCTGTGGAGCCGCCCTGGCCGCACACCACGTTCACCACGCCGGGTGGGAGTACGTCGGCTGTCAGTTCGGCAAAGCGCAGTGCGGTGTATGGGGTCAGCTCGGACGGCTTGAGCACAACTGTGTTGCCGGCAGCAAGCGCGGGGCCGAGCTTCCATGTGGCCATATTCAGCGGGTAGTTCCACGGGGTGATCGAGCCGATGACCCCGATTGGGTCGCGGCGGATCATCGACGTGTATCCCTCGAGGTACTCACCCGCGGCCTTGCCCTCGAGGAAGCGACATGCGGATGCGAAGTAGCGCCAGTTGTCTTTTGTGAGGTCCATCTCGAACTCGACGATGCCAACCGGCTTGCCGACGTTCAGGCATTCGAGTTGGGAGAGTTCGTCGATGTTCTCCTCGACGATGTCTGCAACTCGATGGAGGACCTCGCTGCGTTCCCGCGGCGTGATGCCTGCCCAGCCGCCGAAGGCAGTGCGAGCGGCCTGTACGGCGGCGTCCACATCGGCGGCCGAGGACGACGGCACTTCGCCGAGAACCTCGCCGGTCGCCGGGTTGAGGACGGCGTCGGTGGCGCCGTCCCGAGCGGGCTGCCAGTCGCCGTTGATGAAGTTTTCGGTTGCCAATGCCATGGCGGTTCTCCCTGAGAAGCTGCGCGACCGGCAGGGGCGCCGAGCCGCGAAATGGTCGTTGAAGACGAGCGCGGGTGATTTCTCAACACGACGGAAGTCGTCGTGTTACTGTCATCTTCACACGATTCACGTTGCAGATCCAGTCGTTGTTCACGGATCAAGTTGTCACGTGCGTTAATTCTCGAGCCACCCCAAGGACCCGTCATGAACCATGAAGAACTCGCCGAGCTCGGCAACCGCCACCTGTGGGGGCACTTCTCCACGGTCGGCGGCGGAATTGACACGGTGCGGATCATGGAGCGTGGCGATGGCTGCTACATCTGGGACGACCAGGGCAACCGTTACCTCGACGGTCTCGCCGGGCTGTTCACCGTCCAGGTCGGACATGGCCGTGTCGAACTCGCCGAGGCGGCCCGCGAACAGGCCGAGAAGATGGCGTACTTCCCCATTTGGACCTACTCGCACCCAATGGCCATCGAGCTGGCCGCGCGCCTCGCCTCGCACGCCCCTGGCGACCTGAACCGCGTGTTCTTCACGACCGGCGGCGGCGAAGCAGTGGAGTCCGCCTGGAAGCTCGCCATGCAGTACTTCCAGTCCGTCGGCAAACCGCAGAAACGCAAGGTCATCAGCCGCTACCTCGGCTACCACGGCACCACCATGGGCGCGCTGTCGATCACCGGCGTCCCTGGGCTACGCAACAGCTTCGAGCCCCTCGTACCTGGCGCATTCAAAGTCGCAAACGCGAACGAGTACCGCTGTTCGATGTGTGCGCTAGCCGGAAGCTGCAACCTGTCGTGCGCGAACGACATCGAGCAGATGATCCTGCGTGAAGGCCCCGACACCGTGGCCGCTGTGTTCGTGGAACCCGTCCAGAACTCTGGTGGATGCTTCGTTCCCGCCGAGGGCTACATGCAGCGTGTTCGTGAGATCTGCACCCAGTACGACGTCTTGATGGTGTCCGACGAGGTGATCTGCGCATTCGGCCGCCTCGGCCACATGTTCGGTTGCGATCGTTTTGGTTACGTCCCCGACATCATCACCTGCGCCAAAGGACTCACCTCGGGGTACTCCCCGCTCGGCGCGATGATCGTGAGCGACCGCCTCGTCGAGCCGTTCATCAACTCGACAAACCGCTTCCTCCACGGCTTCACCTTCGGTGGTCATCCGGTCAGCTGCGCCGTCGCCATGGCCAACCTCGACATCTTCGAGAACGAAAGCATCCTGCAACACGTTCTCGACAACGAGGCCGAGTTCCGCCGCCAACTCGAGACGCTGAAGGATCTGCCGATCGTCGGTGACGTCCGCGGCGCCGGCTACTTCTATGGCATCGAAATGGTCAAGGACCGCACGACCAAGGAATCGTTCAACGCCGGCGAATCGGAACTGCTGATCCGACGCGTGCTCTCTGAATCGCTGCTCGAGGCCGGATTGATCTGCCGCGCTGACGACCGTGGCGATCCGGTCATCCAACTCTCACCACCGCTCATCGCCGGCCCGGAACAGTTCGAAGAGATCGTCACTGCCCTGCGGACCGTGTTGCTCAAGGGCATGGCCGAGCTGGGAATGTGACGTCGGACCGAATTCGATGACCTTCACGCAGCAGCGATCCACGATGAACGGGCCTGATCAACATGACCTCGACGAACTCGACAAGTCGATCGTGCGCGCGCTGCAGCGAGATGGACGACTGCCGTATTCGCAACTGGGTGCCGAGATCGGGCTCAGCGAGTCGGCCACCCGCCAGCGAGTGCATCGACTCACCGAACGCGGCGTCATGCAGATCGTTGCGGTCACCGATCCAGCCAAGATCGGGTTACCCGTTCAGGCGATGCTCGGGATAAATGTCGACGGTGACATCAGCGTCGTCGCCGACGCACTCGCGGCGGTCGAGCAATTCGAGTACGTCGTTGTAGCCGCAGGCAGATTTGACATTCTCGCTGAGATCGTGTGCTCGGACAGCGACGACTTGCTGCGGATCGTAAACAACCGCGTCCGCAGCATCCCGGGCGTTCGCGGAACCGAGATCCTCACCTATCTCAAGCTGGTCAAGCAGACCTACAACTGGGGAACCGGCTGACTCTGACCATGACGACGACCGCGAACATGACGACGACCGCGAACACGACTGCGCAAGCCCGCAAATCGTGTCGGCAAGGTGAACTCGCCCAAGTGCTGTTCTGCCAGACAGCAACTCGCGTCTATTGTGCCCGCCGACGACCTATCCGTGGATCAAAAGGACCGCACGTGGAACAAACGATTGGCGCATGTACCCCGGTGGAGATCGATCGCCCATGACGTCAACCGATCACGTCATCGAGCTGCGCAAGGTACGCAAGGCGTTCGGTGACTTTGTTGCCGTCGAAGCGGCCGATTTCACGATTCGCGAAGGAGAATTCTTCGCGATGCTCGGCCCGTCGGGGTGCGGCAAGACCACCACGCTCAAGATGATCGCTGGGTTCGAACAGCCCACCGCCGGACAGGTGATTCTCAACGGCGAAGACGTCAGCCGAGTCCCTCCCTATAAGCGCAACGTGAACACGGTCTTCCAGCAGTACGCGCTCTTTCCGCACATGACGGTGGCTGACAACGTGCGCTTCGGGCCCCGCTCGAAGAAGCGGTCGAAGGCCGACTACGAGGCCAGCGTCGCGGAGATGCTCGACATCGTGCGGCTCGGCGACTTCGCCAGCCGCAAACCATCGCAGCTCTCAGGCGGTCAGCAGCAACGTGTGGCGCTTGCTCGAGCGCTTGTCAACTACCCGAGCGCCCTGTTACTCGACGAACCGCTCGCCGCGCTCGACCTGAAGTTGCGAGAAGCAATGCAGTTTGAACTCAAACGCATTCAGCGTGACGTCGGCATCACGTTCGTGTTCGTCACCCACGACCAGGGTGAGGCGCTCACCATGAGCGACCGCATCGCAGTTATGAGTGAGGGTCGTGTCGAGCAGATCGGCACGCCCGAAGAGATCTACAACAGCCCAGCCACCCTCTTTGTTGCCGGGTTCATCGGCTCGGCGAACCTGCTTCCCGGCGAAGTGCGCGGGTTCGACGGTGACGATGTTGTCGTCGAGTTGACCAGCGGTGCCACCGTGCGCGCCAGGGCATCTCACGAGCATCACATCGGTGCCCAGGTGTCATTAATGTTGCGCCCCGAGCGACTCCGGGCGTCGATCGAGCCCCACGCCAACGGCCGCTCGATCGTCGGTACGGTCACCGACCTGGTGTTCCAAGGCGCCACCGCACGCTTGGTATTGCGCTTGGCCGACGACAGCGAAGTGATCGCTACCGTGGCCACAGGGTCTGACCTGCCATTCCTCTTGCCCGGCGCGCCCGTGCACGTCGAGTGGGACCCCGGCGCAGCATATGTGCTTGCCGGTTGGCCCCTCCGGCCCGGCCTGACCGCCAACGACATCGACACGCTCGAAGCTCATGCAAGTTGACCAATCGCCAATGAACCCAGCAATATCCGACGTCTTAGCAGCGTCGGTCTACGAAAGGAACCTCACACCATGAACTCTCCAAACAACGATCCGCTTTCGCGCATGTCGCTGAGCCGCCGCCGGCTATTTGCGCGTGCTGGCATGATGGGCGCGGCCGGTATGTCCCTGCCAGCAATCTTGGCCGCGTGCGGTGGCAGTAGCGGCGGTGGCGGCGGTGGCGGTAACTCGCTGTTCTTCGAGAATTGGCCCGAATACATCGACCCGAGCGAGGACGATCTCACGGGCACCGTGGAACGGTTCATGGCAGCGAGCGGTGTCGAGATGAACTACGCCGAGACCTACAACGACAACGTCGAGTACTTCGCCAAGATTCAGCCGCTCCTGGGCAACGGCAAGCCAATCGACCCCGACCTGATCGCTCCCACCTCCTGGCTCGTCGGTCGTCTGATCAGCCTGGGTTGGGTGGACAAGCTTCCGATCGATCTGGTGCCCAATGCCGCCAACTTGCGGGCCGACCTGCAGAAGCCAGCATGGGACCCAACCGGTGAGTATTCGCTGCCGTGGCAGACCGGATTCGCAGGCATCGCGTACAATATCGAAGCAACCGGCCGCGAGCTGAAGAGCACCGAGGATCTGTTCGATCCCGCCTTCAAGGGCAAGATCGGCATGCTCACCGAGATGCGCGACACCATGGGCCTGCTGATGCTGGCTGACGGAGTGGACATCTCGACTGTGTCGACGTTCGACGCTGCTGCGACTGCCTTCGACCGGCTTGAAGCTGCCAAGAACGACGGTCAGATCCGACGCTTCACTGGCAACGACTACCTCAACGACCTCAGCACCGGCAACTTTGCAGCGTGCGTCGGCTGGTCGGGCGACGTCGTGCAGTTGGCGGTGGAGAACCCGAACATCCGCTTTGCGATTCCTGAAGAGGGCGGCACGAGTTGGGCTGATGCCATGGTCATGCCGAAGGGCGCTGTCAACCGCGACGCCGCAGCCAAGTGGATGGACTTCTGTTACGACCCGGTCCAGGCCGCACAGATCACCGCGTGGGTGCAGTACGTGTCGCCCGTTGCCGGTGTGCAGGCCGAACTCGAAAAGATTGACCCCGAGTTGGCCGTCAACCCGTTGTTGTTCCCTGACGACGCAACTTTGGCTCGCACCTTCTCCTTTGCCAACCTCGAAGAAGGGGTCGAAGCGGAGTACGACGCTCGCTTCTCAGCGATCACCGGCGCCTGATTGATCCGCCTCGCCCTGTGACCATCTCGGAGCTCACACCGAATCCGGTGAACAGCCGGGACGAATCGACGGAGCCAACGCGCCGATCGTTCGATCCGGAACGGCTGGGCCTCGGCTTGCTGTTGCTGACCGGGGCCTTGCTGGTCGTGGTCGGCACCGGCATGGTCACGGGGGTGCTGGCAACGCTTGCGCTGGCGCTCACCCTTGGCACCGTCGTGGCGTTGATCGGCGCGGCGATACTCGGCGGGCCGGAGGTGAGACGCAAGATCGCACCGTACGGGTTGCTGAAGCCGGGGATGTTGTGGCTGGCGTTGTTTTATCTCGCACCGCTGGTCACCTTGCTGCGCAACTCGCTGTCGACATTGCCGAGCCGGTTTGCCGTGAAGGCCGATTTCGACTGGAACTTCGGCAACTACTCCACAGCATTCACTGATTTTGGCGGGCAGTTCCAGCGTGGCTTCGGTTACGCCGCGGTTGCCACCGTGCTCACAATTTTCCTCGGCTACCCGCTCGCGTATGTCATCGCGTTCCGCGGTGGAAAATATCGTGGGCTGCTGCTCGGGTTGATCATCATTCCGTTCTTTACGTCCTATTTGATCCGCACGATTGCCTGGCAGAGCCTTCTCGCTGACACCGGACCGATTCCGAGCGTGTTGAACGATCTTGGCTTCCAGCCGATCCTGAATGCGCTCGGGATTATGGACGGCGACAAGATCCTCAACACTCCGGCTGCAGTTATTGGTGGCTTGACCTACAACTTTTTGCCGTTCATGGCGTTGCCGATTTACGTCAGCTTGGAAAAGATCAACCTCAACCTGGTCGATGCCGCCAAAGACCTCTACTCCGGTTCGGTACGGGCGTTCTGTAAGGTCATCTTCCCGCTGTCGCTTCCCGGCCTGTTCGCCGGCACCCTCCTTACTTTCATTCCGGCTTCCGGCGATTTCGTCAACCAGCAGTACCTCGGTAACCCGAACACATCGGTCATCGGTCAGTCGATCCAGAACCAGTTCTTGGTGCAGAACAACCTGCCGGTCGCGTCGGCGATGTCGTTTGTCCTGATGATGATCATCACCGTGTTTGTCATCATCTACAGCCGCTTTTTCGGAACGGACGATCTGGCATGAGCGCACCGTCGTCGCCACTCGGATCCGTTGCGCGGTGGGGACTGAACCTCTTTGCTGTCGGCGTGATGATGTATTTGTTCATGCCGATCTTCTGGATCGTCGGGTTCTCGTTCAACGAGCCGAAAGGCAAGTTCAACTTCGTGTGGCAGAACACCACGCTCGACAACTGGCGTGAGCCGTTCAAAGACGAAGCGCTCACCGACGCGTTGCTCACGAGCTTGAAGATCGCGTCGATCTCCACGCTGATTGCCACCGTGCTGGGTTCGTTGATCGCTCTCGCCCTCGCTCGCTACTCGTTCAAGGGCAACGCATTCCTCGATTTCGTTCTCGTGCTCCCGCTCACTACGCCCGAGATCGTTATCGGTTCGTCGCTCGCCACCCTGTTTCTCGATCAGAACGTGACGCGTGGGTTCTCCACCGTGGTCATTGCCCACGTGATGTTTCAGATCAGTTTCGTCGCGCTGACCGTGCGCGCTCGAGTCCGCGGGTTCGACTGGACTCTCGAACAGGCCGCGCAAGACCTCGGCGCCTCGCCGATGCGTACGTTCTGGAAGGTCACGTTCCCGCTGATCCTCCCGGGGATCCTCGCTGCGTCGTTGTTGTCGTTCGCGCTGTCGCTCGACGACTTCATCATCACGCTGTTCAACGCGGGCTCAGTCAGTACGTTCCCGCTGTTCGTCAATGCGAGCTTCAAGAACTCGTTCTCGCCCCAAATCAACGTGTTGGCCACGATCGTGCTGCTCGCATCGGTGGCGTTGATGGCTTCGGGAACGTTGGTGTCGCGCGCCAAGAGCCGCCGGAGTACTCGGTGAGCACAGGGCCGGCAACGAAGTCGGTAACTGGGTCGCGGACAACTGCATGATCGGCCAGCATTCACTCGACGCGATCGCCGACGCCGAACCGACGCCGTTCTGGCTCGAGAGCGCAGACATACCTGAGTCGAATCCGACGCTCGTTCGTGACGTGCATTGCGATTTGTGCGTCGTTGGCGGGGGCTACACGGGCCTGTGGACTGCCGTGATCGCCAAGGAACGCGACCCAGCGTGCGACGTCGTCTTGATCGACAAGGGCGAAGTCGGGGGTGCAGCGAGTGGACGCAACGGCGGCTTCATGGAGTCGTCGCTGACCCACGGCCTCGGTAACGGGCTGGCTCGCCATGCCGACGAACTCGATGTGCTCGAAGAACTCGGGTTGCAGAACCTGAACCAGATCGAAGCCGCCATCAAGCGCTACCAGATTGATTGCGGCTACGAGCGGACCGGCGTGATCGACGTCGCCCACACAGGCCACCCCGAGCCGTACGTCGCCGCGTTACGCGAAGAGCACGATGTGCTGCGCCGAATGGGCCAACAGGTGGAGTGGCTCGACACCGATGCGATGCGTACCGAGGTCAACTCGCCCACCTACCTCGCCGGACTTTTCCGTCGAGAACGTGCCGCGCTCATCGACCCGGCGCGGCTTGCGTGGGGGCTCAAGCGGGTCGCTGAAGAACTTGGCGTGCGGATTTACGAACATTCCAAGGCGACCGATATCAGCCGCGACGGGTCAGGCATGGCGGTGACGACGCCGCTTGGTTCGGTGCACTGCGCTCAGGTGGTGCTCGGTACGAATGCCGACCGCCCGCTACTCAAGCGCGTGCGTCAGTACATGATTCCGGTCTATGACTACTGCCTCGTCACCGAACCGCTCACGGACGAGCAGATCGCGTCGATTGGGTGGGGCAACCGCCAAGGGCTGTCCGACATCACGAACCAGTTCCACTACTACCGGCTCACCGACGACAACCGGATCCTCTGGGGCGGCTACGACGCCATCTACTACTGGGGTTCGAAGATGTCGGCCGAGCTCGAGAGCCGTCCCGAAACGTGGGCGAAGCTGTCAGAGCACTTCTTCCAAACTTTTCCGCAGCTGATGGATGTGAAGTTCAGTCACGTGTGGGGCGGAGCGATCGATACCAGCACGCGGTTCTCGGTGTTCTTCGGTACGGCGATGCACCAACGTGTCGCGTACGCCGTCGGGTACACCGGGCTCGGTGTTGCCGCGACGCGGTTTGCTGCGGCGACGATGCTGGACCTGCTCGCTGGTCGCAAGTCGATCGCGACTCGGACCGACTTCGTCCAGTCCAAGCCGTTGCCGTTTCCGCCCGAGCCATTCCGGTTCGCGGGGATCCAAGCAACCCGCTGGTCAATGAAGCGCGAGGACCAGACGGGAAGCCGCAACGCATGGTTGCGTCTGCTTGACCGATTCGGGCTGGGCTTCGATTCGTGACGACGGCGCACGGCTTCGAGGTGATCGTCGCGGACGAGCCACTCGACTCGCCGTTCCGGGATCCTGGCGATGGCGTACGTGCTCGGGGTCCTGACCGCCTGTTGCGTATTGGCGCGGTCCAGTGTGCGTGGAATCCGGATGCGCCGGTGATGGAGGCAACGCTGCGTACCGGGGTCGCCGTCGCTGTTGCCGAGGGTGCCGAGATGGTGTTCCTCCAGGAGCTCACCCGGTCGCCGTACTTCTGTGTGTCACCCGATGAGCCCGATGCGCTGAAGAAGTTTGGCGAACCGCTCGAGACCGGGCCGACGGTGATGCTCGCTCGTTCGCTCGCGATCGAGCACAACGTCGCAGTGCACGCATCGTTGTACGAGCAGGCCGACAGTGAGCGCGGATACAACACAGCGGTCTGCGTCGACGCGTCAGGCGTTCTGGTTGCCCGTACCCGCAAGACACACATCCCCGAGTTCGAGTACTACCACGAGGACGCGTACTTCGAACCCGGCGACGACGGGTGCCCGGTGGTCGACATCGCAGGTGCCCGCTTCGGCTTCCCGACCTGTTGGGATCAGTGGTTTCCCGAACTTGCCCGGAAGCTTTCGATGGACGGTGCGGAGGTCATCGTGTACCCGACGGCGATCGGCAGCGAACCGCATCGCCCCGGCTTCGATTCGCAGCCAATGTGGCGTCAGATGATCGCGGCAAACGGCCTCGCGAACGCGACGTTCATGGTGGCGGTGAACCGCATCGGCGTCGAGGGGCCCATTTCGTTTTACGGTTCGTCGTTCATCTCGGACCCATACGGTCGAGTGATCGTCGAGGCGCCGAGAGACCGACCGGCAGTGCTCGTTGCGCAACTCGACCTCGGCCAGCGCGCCGACTGGCTCGACTTTGGGTTGATGTACACGCGCCGGCCCGATGCGTATCGCCGACTCGCCGACCGCACCGACCTCGGTCGCCCAAAGGATGCCCTCGGCTCATGACCTGGCGAATGCCTGCTGAGTGGGAGCATCACCAAGGGTGTCTGATGGCGTGGCCGACCCGGCCCGACCTGTGGAACCGCCATCTCGACGAGGCCCGCAGCGAGTACGTCGCGACCGCAGTGGCGATCGCCTCATTCGAGCCCGTCGTGATGATCGCTGCCCCCGACGATGCGGCAGGGGCTCGGTCGATGTTGCCCGCTGAGGTCGAGGTGATCGAGATCCCGATCGACGACTCGTGGATTCGTGACTCTGGACCGATTTTCACGGTTAACGGCGCGGGTGACCGTGATGGTGAGCGCAGCGGCGCCGACTTCGCCTTCAACTCGTGGGGCGAGAAGTTCGAGCCATGGGACCAGGACGCGTTGGTCGGGCGGCGCGTCCTCGAACACTTCGGTGTGCGGCGGCGCCCGTCGAACATGGTCCTGGAAGGTGGTTCGATCACCGTCGACGGTGCCGGTACGGGCATCACCACAGTGCAATGCAACCGTCATCCGAACAGGAACCCCGCCATGAGCCGTGAGGAGGTCGAGAGCGAACTCGCATCGATGCTCGGTCTCGACACGCTGATCTGGCTGCCGTGGGGCCTGATCGAGGATCTCGACACCGACGGCCACGTCGATAATGTGTGTACGTTCGTGCGCCCCGGCGTGGTCCTCGCGCACGGGGCAGGGGACAATCCGTCGCATCCGAATTATGCGCGGATGTCAGCCAACCTGGCTGTTCTGCGTTCGTCGCTAGACACGGCGGGGGTGCCACTCGACGTGATCGAAGTGCCCCAGGCGTCGTACTTCGACATCGACGGTGAGCCGTATCGCAACAGCTACCTGAACTTCTACGTTGCCAACGGAGGCGTGGTGGTTCCGATCGCTGACCATCCAAACGACGCAGCCGCGCTCGCGATCATCAGCGCCGCGTTCCCTGACCGCGCGGTCGTGGGCGTGCCGTCGCGAGTCCTCGCGTACGGCGGCGGTGGAGTGCACTGCATCACACAGCAGATCCCCAGCTGAGCTGGATCAGCGGACTCGGTCGGCGAGGGCGCCGCGTCGCGAGGCGCGACCCGTGCGCTGCTCGGCTGCATCGGCCTGCGCCGTCAGCTTCAGAAAGGTCGTGACGCCGAGCCAGCGGAACGGTTCGGGTTCCCAGCGGGGCGACACGTGGTCGACCCACGGGAGCGAGACGAGGTCGGTGGCGCGCTCGAGAATCAGATCGGCTGCGGTGCGCCCAGCGAGATTTGATGCGGCCACGCCTTCGCCGACGAACCCGCCGGCCCAGGCCAGTCCGCTCGAGCGATCGATGCCGACGGAGGGTTGCCAATCGCGCGGGATGCCCAGCACCCCGCCCCAGCGGTGGGTGATCGCCGCGTCGCGGGTGGCGGGAAGGAGCTGATGGAGTGTCGCGGTGATGTGATCGTGGATTGCCTGAGGGCCGTCGTCTTCGATGATCTTTGACCCGTAGCGGTACGGCGCGCCGCGGCCGCCGAATGCGATGCGATCGTCAGCAGTGCGCTGTCCGTAGATAACCATTCGTCGATCATCGGCAAACGTCTCGCGCGCTGCCAAGCCAATTGTTTCCCAGACCTCGGGCGGGAGCGGCTCGGTGGCGATCATCGAGGACGAGAAGGGAAGCAGAGTCCGGCGATGCCCCGACAGAGTTGAGGTGAAACCTTCGACGGCCCGCACGACGACGTCGGCAGTCACTGTTCCGTTCGTGGTGGTTACCGATGCCGGCTGGCCCGCCGAGATCCGGGTTGCTCTCGTTCGCTCAACGATCTCGCCGCCGCGGCGCTCGACCGCGGCTGCCAACCCGTGGACGAGTCGAGCGGGGTGGATGCGTGCCCCTGCGGAGTACCACATCCCGCCGAGTACGTCGGTTGCGTTGAGGCGGGCGGTTGCAGCGTCGGCGTCGAGGAGTTCGATGTCATTGGACCCAAACCCGTGGTAGCGATGTTCCGCGACCTCAGCTTGCTGTCGGGCGAGCTGCGGGGCGGTCCGTGCCAGACGAAGAACACCGCCCTTCGTGAAGTTGCATTCGATGCCCTCGTCCTGGGTGACTCGCCCGATTTCATCGACGGTGCTCATGATCTCTCGGGTGAGTCGGGCGCCGCCATCGGTACTGCCGGTTCGGCGCTCCGCAAGCACCATCGCTGCGCTGAGACCGCCGGCGATCTCGCCAACACACCATCCACCGTTCAGCCCTGACGCTCCCGCACCGACGTGCTCTGCTTCGATGATGATCACACGGAGCGCGGGGTCCGCTTGCAGGAGTGAGTGAGCGGTCCAGAGCCCGGTGTATCCGGCGCCGACGATGGCCACGTCAGCGCGTCGGTCGCCGGCGAGCGATGAGCGTGTTGCCACATCGCCGACCTGGTCTGCCCAGAGCGAACGATCCGGTGCAGCCTTTCCTGTCGACGTGGTTGCCACGAAGGGCAGGATACATCTCTGAGATATATGTCTTGCCCATATCTGTTGGCCTCTCGGGCTTGAGCAACTCGGTCGAGCTGTGCGCGGCAGTAGGTTGGCCTGATGCGTGTGCTCGTGGTCGGTTCCGGTGGTGTCGGCTCGGCGTTCGTGGCCATTGCGGCGACGCGCCAAGCATTTGCGCACATCACGGTCGCAGACCTCGATCTCGGCAGGGCCGAAGCGGCTGTAGCGAACGCGGGTGAAGCCAGCGCTGGCGGTCGAATCGTTGCAGCGATGCTTGATGCGTCCTCGCGCGAGGCGGTCACCGCGCTTGCCAACGAGATGCAGGCCGACGTGATCCTGAATGCCTGCGATCCCCGCTTCAACCCACCGATCTTCTTCGGAGCCTTCGAGGCCGGGTGTAACTACGTCGACATGGCGATGAATCTGTCGACGCCGCATGCGACCGACCCGTTCAACAGAACGGGAATCCGCCTCGGTGACGGCCAGTTTGCCGAGCACCCCACCTGGAAAAATCGCGGGATGATGGCCCTCGTTGGCATGGGCGTCGAACCCGGCTTCTCCGATGTAGCGGCCCGATACGCGGCCGATGAGTTGTTCTCTCAGATCGACGAAATTGGCGTGCGCGACGGTGCCGACCTGGTGGTCGATGGCTACGACTTCGCTCCGACGTTCTCGATCTGGACGACCATCGAGGAGTGTCTCAATCCGCCGGTGGTCTACGAGCGAGAGCGCGGCTGGTTTACCACGGAGCCGTTCAGTGAGCCCGAGCTGTTTACGTTCCCCGAGGGCATTGGCGAGATCCAATGCGTCAACGTGGAACACGAAGAGGTCATCCTGATTCCACGTTGGATCGATTGTGAGCGCGTCACGTTCAAGTACGGGCTCGGTGATGAGTTCATCGACGTCCTGAAGACGTTGCACATGCTCGACCTCGACAGCACCAAACAGGTGTCGGTCAAAGGGGTGAAGGTCTCCCCGCGGGACGTCGTCGCTGCATTGCTCCCTGACCCGGCGATGCTCGGCGACAAGATGAGCGGTCGTACCTGTGCTGGTACGTGGGTGAAGGGCCTCGGCAAGGACGGCGAGCCGCGAGAGGTGTACGTGTACCACGTGGTTGACAACGCCTGGACGATGCGGGAGTTTGGCCACCAGGCGGTCGTGTGGCAGACCGCCGTGATGCCGGCCGTTGCGATTGAGTTGATGGCAACCGGTCAGTGGACCGGGGTGGGCATCGTTGGCCCCGAGGCGTTGCCGCCGAAACCCTTCCTCGACCTGCTCGACGAGTACGGCAGCGAATGGGAATGGGCCGAATATTGCGACCGTCGACCCGTCGACGGCTGAGCAATCGGCGTCCGTCCCAGCGGATGGCGACCACTAAAGTGGTGGCGTGACACCACGTCTGTTTTCTCTCGACGGCAGAACTGCACTGGTCACCGGGGCAGGGAGTCCGACCGGCATCGGATTCGCTTCGGCACGAATACTTGCCGAACTCGGGGCCCGCGTCATGGTCACCTCAACGACCGACCGAATCCATGAGCGGGTCGACGAACTCGCACAGGCTGGGTTGGAGGCGCATGGGGTGTTCGGTGATCTGACAGATGAGTCGACGGTCCAACGGATCACCGCAGCGGCGGTTGCTGCGCTTGGTGCTGTTGACATCCTGGTCAACAACGCCGGTATGACCAGTGTCAGCCGACCCGGGAGTGAAGAAGCCGACGCAGCGACGGAGTTGCCGTACGCGCACTGGCGGGCGGCGATCGAACGTAATCTCGACACCGCGTTCTTGATGTCACGCGCCGTGCTTCCGCACATGCGGACGCGGCGCTGGGGCCGAATCATTTCGGTGGCGAGCGTGTCCGGACCGGTGATGGCGATGCGGCACGAACCCGCCTACGCCGCGGCCAAGGCGGGGCTCGTCGGCCTGACGAGAGCGCTCGCGCTCGACCACGCCGCCGATGGCATCACGGTCAACGCCGTTGCTCCGGGTTGGATCGAAACCGGTTCACAAACGCCAAACGAGCGAGCCGAGGGATTCGTCACGCCGGTCGGCCGCAGCGCAGCGCCCGATGAGGTTGCAAGCGCTATTGCGTGGCTGGCGACGCCCGGTGCGGCGTACACGACAGGTCAGTGCATTGTGATCGATGGCGGTAATTCGATCGCTGAAGAACGTTCGCTTCCCGTTCCGCAGTAGCAGATGAGTAGCGCTGGGTTGGCGATGGCCAGTCCTGCGCGAGGCGTGTTTCGCCTGGTCAGAGATGATTGTCGAACGTGGCGCTGTTGCGCGCCCTGTTTGGCGTTGTTCTCGGCACGAATAGGGCACGCCGGATGATTTGGCGAGCGACTTTGCCGCAGCCTCGACGCATGCGTCGGCTCGCGAGGGGTCAGT
>CALCXK010000072.1 GCA_937905835.1 uncultured Ilumatobacter sp.
CTGATGACCAGTTGTTGGATCTGCTCGGTGCCTTCGAAGATGTCGTGGATCTTCGCGTCACGGTGCCAGCGCTCGACCGGGTACTCACGGGTGTAGCCATAGCCGCCGAGAATCTGGATGGCACGCTCGGTCACCCATGTGGCAGTGCGACCAGCCTTGAGCTTGGCCATCGAGCCTTCGGCGTTCACGAAGCCCTTGTTCTTGCCAAGCCAAGCGGCTCGCCAAATGAGGTTGCGGGAAGCCTCAATCTCGGTCGCCATGTCAGCGAGCATGAACGCGATCGACTGGTTCATGATGATCGGCCGACCGAAGGCTTCGCGCTCCTTGGCGTACTGCAACGAGTACTCGAAGGCGGCACGAGCCACACCGAGCGCCTGGGCACCAACGGCGGGACGGGTGGCCTCGAAGGTCTGCATCGCGGCTTGTGAATTGCCCTTCTCACCGCGACGCACCCGGGCGAGGCGCTCGTCGAGCTTCTCCTTGCCACCAAGCAGGCAACGGCCGGGCACTCGCACGTCGTCGAGGACGACCTCGGCCGTATGGCTCGCACGGATGCCGTGCTTCTTGTACTTCTGGCCCTGCGACAGACCCTTCGTGTTTGGGGGAACAACGAACGACGCATGACCCTTCGAGCCAAGCTCAGGGGCAACAACTGCAACCACGACGTGGATGTTGGAAATACCACCGTTGGTAATCCAGGCCTTCGTGCCGTTCAGCACCCACTCGTCTTTGGCCTCGTCGTACTTGGCTGACGTGCGGTACCCGCCGACGTCAGAACCGGCATCGGGCTCGGAGGCGCAGAACGCTCCAAGCGCCAGCTTGCCCTTGTCGTCCTCGTAGCACTGCGGCACCCACTCCATCATTTGCTCAGGGGTGGCCGACGAAGCAATACCCGCAGCGGCGAGACCGGAGCCCATGATCGCCATGCCGATGCCTGCATCACCCCAGAACAGCTCTTCGATCGCAATCGGCATCGACAGGCCGGTCGGGTCGTTCATCATGGCCTCAGCCATGAACTCCCAGCTGTACAGACCGATTTCCTTGGCCTGCTCGACGATTGGGTACGGGAACTCTTCCTTCTCGTCCCACTCTTCACCAGCCGGGCGAACCACGTCGGCGGCGAAGTCATGGACCCACTTCTGAAGGGTCAGCTGGTCTTCGTTCAGCTTCATGGAGAAATCTGTCATGCCCCTAAGTTACCGACTGGTAACCGCTGTGTCTACCTTCTCAGTAACTTCGCGATCGAAGTGTCCCACAGTCTGCCGGGACACAAGTTCACGATCCGGCGAGTTGGATCTGAGCGTCAGGGCTCGCGGTTGGCGAGCTTGAGGAGGGCAGCGCCGATCTTTTCGACGATCAACTTCCCACCTGGCTTGTACACGTGGACGCCGTCCCAGCGATACCCGACGTTCGTCGCAATCGCTTCGTCGTTACACCACTCATCGGGCCCATCGAGCATTCGTACCTCGGGGCCGTACTGCCGCGACACCCGACGAATGACCTCGTTGACGTGTGCGACTCGGCCATCGTCCCCACGCTCCGGAAGCGGTGGCACCCCCGCGCCTTCGGCCGGCACCGGGCGCATGCACGGCACTTCAAGAATGGCCACGTCGGCACCAGTTGCGAGGAGGGCGTCGATGCCCGACTGCAAATTATCAACGAACTTCGTATCGGCGGCCTGCGTGTTGAACGCGTAGTACGTGTCTCCGTCGTCAATGTCGAACACATCCCACGCACCGATCACCACGAGCGCAACGTCAGCTCCGGCGGCAGCTGCACTCCACTTCTCCTGCCAGCCATCGCAGATCGCAAAGTTGTTGTTGAAGTTGCGTTCGGTGACGATCTTGCCCGAGTCCCACACGCTGCAGCCGTCGAGGCCGCCGCTCTTGACGACCGAAAAGACCTGCTCGAAACCACTCGGCAGATTATTCGCCAACGCTCGAGCCTGCGAGTCGCCAACGATTGTCAGTTTCCGTTCGACTGGCGACGTCGGAGTCGGGGTGGTTTCGGCAATCGTCGTGTCCGCTGCCGGCACTCCGGCTGCAGGTGGATCACCGGCGCCGTCAACCGTGTTGCCATCTACCGCGGTGTCATCGGTTGTGGTGACGGCGGCCGCGGTGTCATCGGTTGCGGTGTCATCGATTGTGGTGTCATCGATTGTGGTGTCATCG
>CALCXK010000073.1 GCA_937905835.1 uncultured Ilumatobacter sp.
ACGTGGCTGTGGGACCGAGGCTTTCGGTTTCTGAGCGTGCTCGATGCCGTGGCGCTGTTTTCGTTGATGTTTGTCATCAGTTTGGTCCGCTTTGGGTTCACGCTGACCTGGAGCATCTACCCGATGTCGCATTACCTCATCGGATTTTCGATCGCCACACTCATCCATCTGACGGTCAACTATTTCACCGGGCTGTATGAGCGAGAACCTCGGCTCGGGGCCCGTCCGTGGCTGCCGCGGGCGTTGCTCGCAACCACGATTGGCGTCTTGGCCCAGGGGCTCGCATTCGTCGTGCTCGATCGATATCTGATGCCGCGCCTTAACCTCGCAGTGTTTTTGTGTTTGGCGTCGTTCGTTTTGGTGAGTAACCGGCGGCTCAGCAGGGTCTTGGCGCGCCGCCGGCAGGGGCCGCCCCGTGTGGTGTTGGTCGGCGAATCCGGTTCGCTCGACCTCGCCGAGAGCCATCTTGCTGAAACCGATCGCGGGGCACTGGTTGTTGGCCGGGTGACTCAACCGCATTTGCTTGCCGAGTGTGTCGTTGAGCACGATGCCACCGACGTGCTGCTGCTCGATGTCACGGCGTTTGGGTCGGTGTATCCCGAGCCGTTGGACTCGCTCGATTCAGCCGGTGTGGGTTTTATGCAGCGCGTCAGTGCCCGTGAAACGTTGCTCGGGTTGAAAACTGTCCGACAGCTTGGCGGGATGCCGTTTGTTCCGCTGCGGCTCCACACCGTTCCGCCCCACAAGGTCCATTTGAAGCGCATGTTCGACATCATTGTCATCGTGCTGTCGGCGCCGATCTGGTTGCCGGCCATGGCATTGATCGGCCTGTGGGTGCGGGTTCGGGCGGGCGGTCCGGTGCTGTATCGCCAGGCACGTGTCGGGCGCGACGGCGCAACGTTTAAATGCATCAAGTTCCGCACGATGATTGCTGATGCCGAAGAAGATGGCCGTGCCCGACTTGCTTCGCTTGACGACGATCGGATTGTTCCTGCCCTGGCGTGGATGCGCAAAATGCGGGCCGATGAACTCCCGCAGCTCTTCAACATTCTCAAGGGTGAGATGTCACTCGTTGGGCCGCGGCCGGAGCGCCCAGAACTCGTTGCCGAGATCACCCGCCGAGTTCCCGGTTATGTCCGCCGCAACGAGTTGCCGCCTGGCCTGACCGGCTTGGCCCAGGTACATGGCCGTTACGACACCGACGCCGAATACAAGCTGGGCTACGACTTGCAATACCTGGTCAACTGGTCTTTGGTGATCGACGTGCAGATTCTTTTCCGGACCGTGTGGGTTGTGCTGAGCCGACGTGTCTGACTGGCGCACCGACCCCCATTGGCCTGGCGTTGACGTCGTGATGCCAATCCGCAACGAGGCACCTCACCTCGTTGCTGCGGTGGCTGCGATCCAGGCGCAAAACTATGCTGGCGACTTGCGCATCGTGATGGCTGTCGGGCCTTCTGGCGACGGCACCGAAGCCGTTGCTTGTGAGCTTGCTGCACACCATGCCAACGTCACCGTGGTCGACAATCCGAGCGGACGAACCCCGACCGCACTCAATTTGGCGATTTCGGCGGGAACATCACCGGTCGTTGTCCGCGTCGATGGCCACAGCCAGCTGAGTGATGGCTACATCGAGCGGGCAGTCGAGACGTTACGTCGCACGGGGGCCGCGAACGTCGGCGGCATGCAGGTTCCGGTTGCAACCACGCCGTTTGAAGCATCGGTTGCTGCTGCCACCACGTCGTGGCTGGGCACCGGTGGGCCGTCGTATCGTACGGGCGGTTCCGAGTGCCCGGTCGACACCGTGTACCTCGGCGTGTTCGATCGGTTACAAATCGAGGCGGTTGGGCTGTTCGACGAGCGCCTGATCCGCAACCAAGACTACGAACTCAATATTCGGCTGCGGGCTGCTGGCGCGACGGTCGTGTTCGACCCGGGCCTCTGCGTTGGCTATGTGCCGCGCGGATCGTGGCGGGCGTTGTCGCTCCAGTACTTCGAGTACGGCTGGTGGAAGGCCGAGGTGCTGAAAATGCACCCCAGTTCGCTGCGCCTGCGTCAGTTGATTGCACCGATCGGTGTGGTTGCGGTGGTGGTGGCTGTGGTGGTCGGCGTGCAATGGCGAGTTGCTTGGCTGATTCCGGCGACCTATGGGGCCGTGCTGTTGTCGGTCGGTAACGGTTCCACACGGGCGCGCACTGCGGGGGTCGTGGCGACCATCCATGGGGCGTGGACGTGGGGGCTGATCCGGGCGGTGGTCGGCTGGTGCTCAGGCAATCGGAAATCGGCCGAGCCGGCGAAGCCGCCTCAGCGTTGACCACGACATCGGTTCTCGATCCACGGTAACGCGCCACGCCCCGAACCAGCCGCTGACGTACCGGCGCCGACAGGGCCCACCTGGTGCGCGGAGCGTTCCGATTGCCAGCCAGGCAATGCTGTGCACGACCATGATTGGTGCCGGGAGGTTGCGCCGGGCAATCAGCACCCGGTTGCGTCCGGTGCGCCACCAGCCGTCGGCGTGGCGGCTGATCTCGGTGTGCGGGTGGTACACGCTGATGTCGGCTTGGTACCTGATCGAGTAGTTGTGTTCGATGAGTCGCCATGCGAGGTCGAGTTCTTCGTGCCCGTATACGAGGTCGGCCCAGTAGCGACCCGCCGTGAGGTACGCCGAGCGACGGATGATGGATGCTCCGCCGAGGAAGGTCACGACCGGGCCTGATTGGTCGGCACCGCCTGCGCCGCGCCGCGGTACGTGGCGTCGCGACGTGTTGCCGTCTTCGTCGACCAGGCGAAGCGACATTGCGCCCAGCGAGTGGTCGGTTGCGAACTGTTGGATGACGCTGCCGAGTGAGTCAGTCGACACGAGGCGGGCATCGTCGTCGAGGAATCCAACCAGCGGCGTCCGCGTTGACTCCAGCCCAAGATCTCGGCCGCCTGGCACCCCGAGGTTCTCGGCGCTCTCCACCACAATCACGTCATCATCTGAAAGGCCAGCACCGGCAAGCTCAATGGTGGTGCCAGCTTTGGGGCCGTTGAGGACCACGACGATCGAGCCGGTGGTGGGCGAGGCCCGCAGTGAGGCAATAGCGGCAGCGAGCGCTTCGGGGCGGTCTCCGCGGGTGAGTACGACCCAGTCGATGAGGCTGCCGTTGTTCGCCGGGTTGGCGGAGTCGACGGCTGCGGACACGCGGGCAATCTAGCGGCGTCGCCGCGTGGGCCCGGTATTCTTGGCCAGATGGCTAGAGTCACCGCCATGTCGGCTGATACCCGTCAGCTCGAAGACGCTGGCCTTCGTGACGTGCACATCCCGAGCGGGCTGCGGCCGTACGTCGCGGCGATGTGGTCTCGACGCAGCTACGTCTGGTACGTGGCACGCAGCACACTGCGCGAAAAGCAGATGAACTCGGTGCTGGGCAATATCTGGCACCTGCTCAACCCGCTGCTGCAAATCGCGGTGTACTACGTGATCTTCGGTGTCGTGCTCGAAGTCGATCGTGGCGTCGACAACTTCATCACCTTCTTGGCAATCGGCACGCTGGCGTACACGTTTTGCCAGCGTTCGACACTCAGCGGAGCAGGTTCAATCGTCAAAAACCTTGGGCTGGTTCGGGCCGTCGAATTTCCTCGCGCGGTGCTCCCGTTCACGTCGACGTTGACCGAAACGTTGTCGATGTTGCCATCGTTGTTGGTCATTGGCGTGGTGGCTGTGGTGACCGGAGAAACACCGTCGCCGCGGTGGCTGTTGTTGATACCGGTCATGGGGGTACTCGCAGTCTTCAACCTGGGTACTGCGCTGTTTGCCGCCCGGGCGACTTCGGTCGTGCGTGACGTCGAGCAGATACTGCCGTTCGTTTTTCGTATTTTGCTGTATGCATCGGGCGTGCTGTTCAGCGCTGCCGAGTTCGCCGAAGGCTCGTACCGGTGGTTCTTCACGCTCAACCCGGTGTATGCCTTTTTGACTATTGCGCGTTGGACGATTTTGGGCAGCGATGTGTCGCTGTCGTTGTTGCTGTCTGCCGGGATCTGGACGGTCGTCCTTACCGTCACCGGTTTCCTCTGGTTCCGAGCCGGCGAGGCTTCATATGGCCGCTCCTGAACCGCCCCTGGGCCTGGCTGGCAGCGACGCGTTGCTCGCTGGCCTGAGCGTGCGTATCACGGACCTCGAGGTCAGGTATCCGGTGTATGAAGAGATCACTTCGACGACGCACAACCGGCTCGGGCGGTTCCGTCAGCGGCGCAGCGTCGATGTGCACGCCATCAAGGGGATTACCGCTGACTTCATGACGGGCCAGGCGATTGGCATTATTGGTTCCAATGGTTCGGGCAAGTCGACGCTGCTGCGCACCATTGCAGGGCTTCAACCAAAGAGCGCCGGATCGGTCTATGTCCGCGGCGAAGCCCACCTGCTGGGGGTCAACGCGGCACTCAAATCGGAGCTGTCTGGCTTCCGTAACGTCATGCTTGGTGGCCTCGCAATGGGCCTCTCCCAAGACGAGGTCCGCTCGAAGATGGACGAGCTCGTCGACTTCTCGGGTCTCGGCGATGCGATGGGCCGTCCGATGCGGACCTACTCGTCGGGCATGCGAGCCCGGTTGACGTTCTCGATCGCAACCCTGCGGATCCCCGAGATTTTGCTGATCGACGAGGCGCTTGCGGTCGGTGACCGATCGTTTCGGGCTAAGAGCCTCGAAAAGATTCGTGAGATCCAGCGCGAGGCCAACTCGATTGTGATGGTCACCCACAACTTGAACGAGATCCGCGAAACCTGTACTCGCGTGCTTTGGCTCGATCAGGGTCGCGTGGTTGCTGACGGTGACGTCGAAACGGTCCTCGAAAGCTACGAGAGCAGCGAAGTTACACCCTGAGGTACCCGCCACCCGCTTGCGGTAGTCGCCGACTTGCGGTAGTCGCCGGGTTAGTTGGTGAGGGTCAGTTGGTGAGGGTTAGTTGGTGAGGGTTAGTTGGTGAGGGCGTCGAGGCGCCAGGAGATGGCGTCGTCGGCCATTGTGGTCGGGTCGCCGGTTGTGATGTTGGCGGTGAAGCCGCCCGATCCGGCCGTCACATTCCACGAGCCGCCGGTGATGGTGGTGCGACCGCGAAGATGCCAGGTGCCTGCAACGAGCAGTGCTTCTCCGGCAGCGGTTGTGGTGATCGTGCCGTTCGGTGTGTCGAGGTTGGCGGTTGCCGAGAACCGGTCGACGCCGGTCGACGACGGCAGGTCGGTGCCGCGGCTGATCGTGACGGTGACTGCGGCTGATGAGATGACCGCGGCGATGCCTTTCGACACGACGCTGGCTCCGGGGGCGTTGGTGACGTAGGTTTGGACGGTCGAGCCGGCGTTCGACGTGTCGTCGCTCGATTCCACGCCGGTAGCCGAGTCGGGGCCGGTGTCGGTGATTGGCGCGGTCAGTTGCACCCGTGTGGCTGCGGAGGTCGCGAAGGCAGTTTCGGGGCCGACTCGCCCGGCGATGCCGACGCCGCGGGCGCGTAGCTCGGTGCGGGTGCCGAGGGTAAATGAGGTACAGATCGGTGCGCCGACTCCGCGTGATCTGGTGACGCCGTCGGCGTCGTTGACGTAGCGGCCGGTGAGCATGGCGTCGGTGCTCGCGAACACCTGGGGCGCGGTTGATGCTCCGAGTATTGCGAGCCAGCGTGATTCGATGTAGTCGTCGCGGCCGACGCACACATGGTCGGGTGCGGCCGTGGTGGCGTAGACGGGTGCGAGGTCGAGTGAGGTGAAGAATGCCCGGTCGAGCCCGGTCGGCGCTGAGGCGCCAGATGCTGGGGTGTTGCCGGCAACGAGCCGTGCGGCTTGGGCGATGAGTGTGGACGACATGACCGATTCGCCGCCGACGGCGACGACAAAGCCGGGCACGGTGCAGCCGGGGTCGGCTTGCACGCTGGAGCAGAACGAGTCGGTGGGCTCGAAGGCGCCCGACAGCAGTTGCTGTAGCGAGGCGGGCAGCGCGGTGGCACCGGCGGGTACGAGCAGTACGGGCACGGCGTCGTGGTTGGAGCCAGCGGCAAGGGTGGCGGTGCTGATTGGGGCTTCGCCGGTGAGCGGCGCAAGGGCCCGTGCGGGTGCGCCGGTTCCGATCGCGGCGCCGTTGGCGGCACCGCACCATGGGCCTGCGCCGAGCGCGTCGGGCCATCCCTGGCCGGCGGCACCGTTGCCGGATGATGCCGCAATACAGACCATGGCCCCGGAGTACTCGTCGGCGCGCCCGGTTGGCCACCATCCGCCGAGGCGGCGGGCCATTTCGACGCTCGTGTCATAACGGTCGGTGCCAGCAATACGGGTGGCGACTCCCCCGCTGAGGTTCTCGGCTTCGCCAAGCACCGTTTCGGGGATGCGGGCGGTGCCGCCGAGGACAATGATGTTGTCGACGTTGAGTGTGACGAGTGCTTGTGCTGTGGCGGCGGGCAGGGTGTTGGTGCCGTCGTGGAGGAGTACCGGGACCTGCCAGAAGCTGGTCCACCAGCCGGCTGCGAGGGCGTCGGCGCCGGTCAGGCCTTCGGCGAGTACCACGGTGCGTCCGAGCACTCGGCACGCTAAGGCGCTGTCGCGTAGTTCGATGGTTGCGTTGCCGTAAAACCCCATGCGGGCGGCGCCGTCGTTGACGACGAGGTCGGTGCATGGTGTGCTGGGTGGCTGGAAGGTGCCGGTGCCGAGGGCCGCGGCGATGGCAGCGGCGGTGGCGTAGCGGTCGGCGCCTGACACGCGGAACACCTCGTCGTAGCCGAGGCTGACGAGTTCGTTATCGACTGCCGCGGGTACGGCGGCTGGGCCGCCAACAACGATTGCTTGGCGGGCCAGGGTGCAGCCGCCGGAACGCATTTCTTGTGCGGCGAGGCGGGCTGGTGCGCCGAGTGCCGTGGCGCTTTGGCGGGTCGAGGGTGTGACGATGACTGGGGCGGTTTGGGTGTCGACGCGGGCGAATCCGCCGATCGGGTCAAAGAGGGGGTCGGCGGCGGCGCTGCGACGCAGGAAGGGTTCGCTCGACTGGTCGGTTGGGTCAGACAGTGCGGAGGCGGCGAGTGAGTCGGCTGGTGTGTCGCCGGCAACGATGATGATTGCCCGGGGGCAGGTGCCGACGCCCCACCAGTCGTTTGCGGCGGCGAGTGTGGCTGCGCCGCCCGATGACGGGTCGGGGGTGTCGAACGGGTAGTCGCCTTGGCCGCGTAGGCCGAGGGCGAGGGCGAGTGATGTTTGTTCGCGGTCGGCGCCTGCGTAGCGGATTGCGTTGGTCCACGATTCTAGTTCGGGCGCGACGGCGGTCGATGCGGGCCATTGCGTTGGTTTGGGGACGTCGTTGCTCGCTGCTGCCGATGTGGCCACGATCAGTGACGGTATGGCAAGGGCTGCTCCCAATGCGGCGACGCGGAGGCTGGGCCGGCGCATGGGGGTGCGACGTTTCACCGGTGGCGGGCTATCAGTTCGACAGGGTGAGCGTCAGGTTGCCCTCGGAGAGCGAACCGTTGACGTTGCCTGATTGTGCGAGTTGGCCGGTGGCGCCTGATGCCCGGAACACACCTGACATGTTGAGGTTGGTTGGCGCCTCGCCTGCGATGTAGGCCTCGGGTGATGTGGCGTATCCGGCAATCCGAATGTCGATGGCGCCTGACTCGAGTTGGACGGTCAGGGTGGCATCGATGCGGTACGAGCCGCTCGGGTCGGGTGGCTGGACGCCGATACGGCCCGACATGGACCCGGACAACGACTGTTCGTCGACGTTGATCGTCGCTGCGCCTGACAGGTCGAGGCGGGGCCCGGCCGGGACAACCGTGACAGAGCTGGCGAATGAGCCTCCGCTGAGCAGCGGAGGCAACGTGGTGGGCGCACTGGTGGCTGGCACGGTGGCTGGCACGGTGGTGGCGGGGGCCTCGGTGGGGACCGGGGTGACGATTGGCACGGTGGTGGCGGGGGCGACGGTTGTTGCGACTTCGGCAACGACGGGCGCGGGTACGGCGGCGGCGACGGTTGTCTCCGGCTCGGGCGCTATGGCTGCGGGGGCGGTGGCGGCCGCCACGGTGACGATGGCTGCAGCAGCGGGTGCTGGGGCTTCGAGTTGGATTGGTGCTGCGAGTGTGTCGATGGTCTGCTGGGATGTTTCGACTTCGACAACGATGGGCACGGGGCGTTCGATGGGGTTTTCGGGGGCGGCGGACACGGCGACGGCAACTGCGCCGATGCCAATAGCAGCTTTGGTGAGGAGTGGGAGCGCGGTGGGTGCGTGGATGACCACGGAGTTGGCGGTGTCGATTGCTGGTTGGAGGGTGATTGCCATGCGGCTTGCTGCGCCGACAGTTTCGGATGCTTTGATTGCTGCGAGGGGGTCGGGCGGTGGGGCGGCTGCGAGTGCGCCTTTGCCGGGGCGTCGGAGCAGGACGTAGCAGGCGATCGGGAAGGCGGCTGCGCCTTGGATGGCGCGGCGCATTGTGTTTCGGGCGCGGCTGACGCGGGCGCGGGCGTTGGGTTCTGAAACACCGGTGGTGAGGGCGATTTCGTCGTAGTCGAGTTCGTCGACGAAGCGCATGATGAGTGCTTGGCGGTGGTTGTCGGGGAGGTCGGCGAGGGCTTGTTCGAGGCCGGTGTCGTCGATGTGTAAGCCGAGTTGCTGTTCGATGCTCGGCTCGGCGAGTGACATTGTTGTGTCGCAGGAGAGTCGTTCGGTTTTGTTGTGGTCGCGGCGGCGGCGGTGGGCGTCGTCGACGCAGACGTTGGCGAGGATTTGGTGGAGCCAGGGCCGGACGCGGCTGTCGTCGTTGATCCGGTCGAATGCGCGGTAGGCGCGGATGAAGGCTTCTTGGACGAGGTCTTC
>CALCXK010000074.1 GCA_937905835.1 uncultured Ilumatobacter sp.
GATGCCGCCCCGCAAGATGACGGCACGTCAGGTCGCCGGCGGCCGAAAAAGCCTGTCGATTATGATCCGGCTCCGGTTCCGGTTCCGCTGAGAGTGCCACGGATTCTCGGTCGAAAGAGGCGTGTCCGGAAGGTCACACGAGTTGTCCGCCACGTCGATCCGTGGTCGGTGTTCAAGATCGCGATCATCGCGAACACGGTGCTGTATGTAACGCTATTGACCGCATCGGTGCTGCTGTGGAATGTTGCATATGCGACCGGAACCATCGAGAATCTTGAGCGATTCTTCGAGTCGTTTGGATGGCAGTCGTTCACGTTCAATGGCGGCGAGATCTACCACGCTGTGTGGATCGCAGGCCTCTTCGGGGTCCTTGGCCTGACCGGCCTCACTTTGCTGTTTGCAACTCTGTTCAACCTGATCACCGACCTGATCGGTGGGGTTCGGTTCACGGTTCTTGAAGAAGAAGTGGTCGAAACACGTTTATCGCCGATGCGTCGTTTCGTGGTGCGCCGTCCGGAGCCAGAGATTCCTGCTGTACTACACGATGCTGTAGGCCCGATCATTCGCGAAATGATCGTCGACGATTCCGGCCATATCGAACGCTGACGAGTGTTTTGTTCCCGATCGCACGGGTCGATAACCGCATGTGTTGATCCGACAGTCGGCCGATAACGTCTCGTACCTGCTGGGGCTATAGCTCAGTCGGTTAGAGCGCATCGCTGATAACGATGAGGTCCCTGGTTCGATTCCAGGTAGCCCCACTCCAGTAACGAGGCCCCCGAGTAATCGGTGGGTCTCGTTTCGGTTTTCAGCAATTGCCGCCGCGGACTACACCTGAGGTTGCAATCGCGTGGTGCGCCGAACATGATCTGTGGATGAAGCTACTGCGTGGTGCGATTTCGGCGATTTTGTTGGCTGGCACGTTCGCTGCATGCCTTCGCGTACGCGGCACCGGCGGCACGCCACCGCAGCATGGTGGGTGGCGGCCACTCGAGCTGCCAGACCGCTGATGGTCAGCCGAGTCGCACTCGTCGGCAACGGTGTCACCGGTGGCCGCATTGCCAAGCGACTCAACATCGTTGCGCCTGGTTGCCGGGTGACCCAGGTCGATCCACGGGGCGACATGTCCGCAGCGCGCGGTGCCGATGTTGCGATCCTTGCCCACGGCGGCCCCCAAATTCGATCAGCAATTTGTCTGGTCGAGATGGGGATGCCCATCGTGTCGGTCACCGACCGGATCACTGATGTGCAGGCGCTGCTCGAACTCGACGACACGGCCCGTCTCCAGGGTGTCCCGCTGGTTGTCGGGGCAGGAATGTCTCCGGGTCTGACCGGTCTGTTAGCGCGCCACCTCGTTGGGCAACTTGAGGCATGCGACGAGATTCATATTGCTGTCCACGGCACGGCGGGTCCCGCGTGCGCGCGCCAGCATCACCGAGCGCTCGCGGGGCATGCATATGGATTGCATGACGGCGAACCGATCGTCAAGTCGGCTGGCTCCGGCCGCGAATTGTGTTGGTTCCCCGAACCAGTTGGCGCCTACGATTGTTATCGGGCCGAGTTGCCAGCACCGATACTCCTCCACCAGAATTTTCCCGACGTCGGTCGGATCAGTGCACGCGTCTCGGCGAACCGGCGTGACCGCCTGACCGCCCGACTCCCGATGCTCAGCCCGCCTCACAGTGAGGGCGGCGTCGGTGCGATTCGGGTCGAGGTCCGCGGCTGTAGTGCGACGGGAAAGCGAATCACGTTGATTGCTGGCGTGGCTGAACTGGTTGCTACGAGTGCCGCAGCGACTGCGGCCGCCTTTACCGGTGCGGTCCTTGAGGGGTCGCTTCGCGCCGGCGTTGTTGCCAGCGGTGCTCCGGAACTCGACACCCTCGGCCTGCTGCACACCATCGAACGGCTCGGTGTCCGCCTCCAGGAGTTCACCGGCATTCCGCATTTCAGCGCGGAGAAGCGACCCCATGACTGAGACCAATATTTTGGTGTCCGACCTCACTGGGCTCCGAATGCCGGGCTGCCGAACGGCATTCGGAGACCAGGGAGGTCGCCACCGACCACCTCGCCCGGTGGGAAGCATCCGATTAGTTCGCGTCGGTGACTGGCGAATTGCTGTCGATGGTGCCCGCATCACCGGAAAGCTGACCGACCTGGAGCGAGAGTTGTTCGATCATTTCGCTCATCTGGTCGAGACGATCTCCGATGTCTTCGCCGGTCACCATGTCGGTGAGTGACACCCTGACACTGGCGATTTCGCGGGCGAGGAACTCGGTGTCCGCCTGGGTCCGTTCGGCGACTTCACGGTCGGTTTCTGAGGTCACTCGGTCGCGTCGCTCCTGACGTGACTGTGCGAGCAAGATGAGCGGTGCCGCGTACGAAGCTTGAATCGAGAGCACCAGGGTCAGCAGCACGAGGCCGCGATCCCACGGGTCAAATTGGAGGTCGCGTGGGGCAAACACGTTGTGGATGATCCACAAGCTGACGACGATCGACTGCCAGACCAGGAAGCGTGCGGTGCCCAAGAAGTTGGCAATCGATTCGGCGAAGCTCCCGAAGGCATCGGAGTCGTACGTGACGCCCAACCGTCGCGGAGAGCGCGGAGCGGTCAGTTCTTCGCGCCGCTTCACGACGTACTCACTTCGGGTGTGGGACTTGGCTTGCGCCGGGTGCGCCATGCTGGGCCGAGCATCCGGTCGATCACGTCATCGACGGTGACGGCGCCAAGGAGGCGGCCGGCGGCGTCGCAGACTGCGACAGCAAGCATGTCGTAGCTGGCCAGACGTTCAGCGACATCACGGTCAGACATATCAGGCGAGACGATCGGCACATCTTCGAGCATCCGACCGATCTCCATGTTCGGTGGTTCACGCAGCAGGCGCTGCATATGGACGATGCCAAGAAACTTGCCGGTTGGCGACTTGAACGGTGCGTTGCACACGAAGACCTGGGCAGCGATGCTCACAACCCAGTCAGGGTGGCGTATTTGGGCGAGTGCTTCTGAGACGGTGACGTGCGGGCCAAGGATGATGACCTCCGGCGTCATCAGGCCGCCAGCAGTACCTTCCTCGTACGACAGAAGACGACGCACAGTTTCAGCGTCCTCGTCACCCATGACATCGAGCATCTCTTGCCGTTTAACCTCGGACATCTGGCCGAGGAGATCGGCGAGATCGTCAAAATCCATCTCGTCGAAGACGCCTTCGAGCCGCTCCCGGTCGAGGCTCTCGACGATGCGTACCTGTTCGGCTTCAGTCAACTCTTCAAGGACATCAGCGAGCCGTTCGTCATCCATGGCTTCGGCGATCTGACGACGCTGTTCGTTGGGGAGCGAGCGGACGAACGCAGCAACTTCGGCCGGGTGGAAGTCGCGCAGTCGAGCGGCTTCGGCCTGCATCTCGGTGGGCTGGTCGAAGAGTGCTGGTACCTCTTCGAAATCGACGAGCCGATACACCGGACGTCGTCGCAGCGTGTTCTTGGACGTCAAGCGGACTTTGTTGATCTCCCACCAGTTGGATCGCCCGTCAGAGTTGCGGAGTATCGCGATATCGCTGACGGTCTCTGTTCCCACCTTGCGATCGATCAGCTCGCCGTTGATCAGTACCTCGCCGGGGCGGGGCTTGAATGGGTTGAGGTCGATGTCCCAACTTTGTAACCGAGCGCCGTCGCTGTTCAGTTCGGCGATGCGGTTCGCGTTGACGAAGATACGTCGGCGCTGGCTCGACGCCACGAAGCCGACGATGCGCGGTGGTGTGTCGGGCTCACCGTTCGTGCCGGGTCGGCCCGGGATCGCAACGAGGTCTTCGATCCGTCCGATTGGCGACCCGCCGGCGTCGAGGAGCGGGAGGCGCAGCACACGAAATGCGTAGATCAGTTCGCTGGCCATTCCCTCAGGTTAGTCGGGGTTCCCGACTGGCCATGGTGTCTGCCCGGGGTGCAATGCTCCTTGCGAGGGCCAACCTGGCAGCGATGGTCCTGGCGGGTGTGGTCGTGTTCGTGGCGACCAGCCCAACGCCTCGACCTCACGACCACGACTCCTGATCTAGCGGCACTCGAGTAGAACGGATTACCCGGGCGGTCAGGCGATTGCAGCGACTTCGACGAGCGTGTCGGAGTAGGCAACGCCGCCGCCCCATTCGGTCAGGGTGTCATTGGTCAGGGCGTTGGCTGCCTTGCCGTCGGGGTGATCCTGCATCCACCAGCCCCAGGGGATGGCAACGACACCAGGTCGGAGTCGCGTCGAGATCTTCACGGGGAGCTGAACCGTCGCCCGTCCGTTCCACACGCGTGCGGTTGCACCGTCAGCGAGTTGCCGAGCGGCCGCGTCGATGGCGTCGAGTTCGACAAACGGGCCACCTTCGGCTGGACCGTGCTTCGGGAGATGCGAGTACCCCGAGTTGAGAAACCGAGCGTGGTGCTTCGGGGTGAGCAATTGCAGTGGGTATAGCGCGACGAGTGCGGGGTCGCCGCCGGGCCCCTCATTCGGTGCAATGTAGGTGGGCACACGCGGTTGACCCATTGCTTCGAGTTCGTCGGAGGCGAGATGAAGGCGACCTGATGGAGTGTCGAAGTCGCCGTCGCCGAAGGGTCGACCGTCGGCTGGGTATGGCGCTTCCTGCCACATTGTGTCGCGCAGTCCGTCGAGGTCGAGGTCGGGAGCCCCCTCACGCATCAGGGTCTCGTCGTTGTCGAAGAGTGCCGGCTCGGTGTAGCCCATTGCACCAGCGAGCCGGCGGAACAGCTCGGGGTTACTGACGCTCTCGCCGAGTGGAGGAATTGCTGCGTGGTTGTAGTTGGTGTGCAACGAACCCCAGGAAAACACGATGTCGTCAGCCTCGATCTGGGTGGTTGCTGGGAGTACGATGTCGGCGTATTTGGCGGTGTCGGTGAGGAACTGTTCGTGCACGACGGTGAAAATGTCATCACGCAGAAGGCCTTGCTTGATCAACTCGGCGTTCGGTGTGGTGACGACCGGGTTGCAGTTCCAGTTGATGAATGCATGCACGGCCGGTCCGTCGTCCTCACCGGCGTGCGGGTGCGTCAGAATCTGGCCGAGCCGGCTCATGTTGAGTGTCCGGGAGTCGCCGGTCTCGAGATCCGGCCGGAGGATGGCGTCGATGTCCATCTGGCATTCGGTCCAATCCCCGGTGCTCTTCGAGACGCCGCCACCACGCTCGGCCCAAGCGCCGGTGAGGGCGGGTAGGCAGCTGAGCGTGCGGTGGAACATCGCACCGTTCTCATGGTGCTCGGGTCCGATCAGTGTGCGAATCCCAGCCGGCCGTATGGTCGCGTAGTCGTGTGCCAGCTGTGTGATCACGTCGGCGGGCACACCGCATGCGTCAGCAGCTCGTTCTGGGGTCCAGCCGGCAACCGCATCTTGGAGTTCGGAAAAGCCCAATGTGTGGGCATCGATCCACGCTTGATCGGTGAGCTCGTCGCGGATCAGCACATGCATCATCGCGAGGATCATGGCGATGTCGGTGCCGGGAAGCGGCTGAATGAACTGGTCGCCCCGCGCTTCGTCGATGGCGTCGGCGGTGACAGTCCGAATTGGATCGATGACGACGAGGCGCGCCCCGCTGGCTCGGGCCGCCTCGATTGTTGGCCACAGGTGCCGATTGGTGAGGCGAGTGTTCGTGCCCCAAAGAATCAGGAGCTTCGAGTGCAGGTGCTGCATCGGGTCGATACCGCGGGCCGAACCCACCGTTTTGGCCATACCTGCACCGACGGTGACGCCGCAAATGTTCCGGTCAAGTTGAGTTGCGCCCATGTAGGCAAAGAATCGACCGCTCAGCCCCATCAGAGCGAGCATGCTCTGGTTGCCGGCGTCGGAGTAGGGGAGTACCGCTTCGGGGCCGTGTTCGTCGATGACTCGGTGGAGGTTCGCGGCGATCTCCATGAGAGCGTCGTCCCAGCTGATCCGCTCGAACTCGCCGGATCCTTTCGGACCGACTCGGCGCATCGGATGCAGTAGTCGGTCGGGTGAATAGACCCGATCGAGAAATCTGTTGACCTTCGGGCATAACTCGCCCGCAGAATACGGGTGGTCGGGGTTGCCGCGCAGTTTGACGGCAACGGGCCCCGCCGGACGGTCTTCGACCGTGACAATCCAGCCACACGAGTCCGGGCAATCGTGGTGGCATGTGCCGTTGATCGTTCGCGTGGCGGCGGGCTCGAGCACGTCGGTCATTCGTCAAGCGTACGGTGGCCCGAGGACCGTTGCAGTCTGGATTTGGCCATCGACCACGGCGAAACTGTGACCACCTCGCGACAGAGTTGCGTTTGGGGTCTGACCCCGTACGCAACTCTCCGAAGGCGCACCGAGCAGGTGACCGCTTTGGCTGGTTCGAACTCGAGAAGAGGTGCGGCTCTCGACAGATCTGATCGGCGTGTCATGCTGGAACTCAATGAGCTCCGATGTGACCCGCATGATCCTGATCCGCCACGGCCAGTCGGCCTCGAATGCGGGTGGGTGGTTGAGCGGCCAGGAGACCTGTGGCGGCTTGACTGAGCTGGGCATCGCTCAGGCAGAAGCGCTACGCGAGCGGCTCGCGGCAGACCCGTCGATGACACCTGATGCCGTGCTGGTGTCGACGATGCGCCGTGCGGTCCACACCGCCGAGATCATCGCTGAGCCGCTCGGGATGGTGCCGGAGCAGCACGCCGACCTGATGGAGCGAACGTCTGGCGAAGCAGAAGGCATGAAGATCGCCGAGTACACAGCAAAGTACGGCACTGCGCCGTGGACCGACTGGGAGAACCCACTGTCACCTGGTGGGGAATCTGGTCACGAGTTCGGTGAGCGTGTGCTCCTGGCGACGGATCGCGTCGTTGATGAGCACCGCGGCAAGACCGTCTGGGTGGTCTGTCACGGCGGCGTCATCATGGTGTCTGCAGTTCGCCGATGGCCCGGCGCTTCAATCGATCTCGGCAAGCTGCCTATCACGAGCCCGCAGAACACGTCGGTCAGCGAATGGCACGTCGACGGTGGAAGTAACTGGCGAATGGCCAGTTTTAATGATCAGACCCACCTTGTGGGCATCACCAGCGGTGCCATCAATATTACCGGCTGAGATCCAACGTTATACGAGCCACGTCGCGTGGTGTCTGGAGACATCGCAACCGCTGACAACGGCAATTGTCCACTTCTGACCCGAGGTAGAACGGACAGTTAGGCGGTGACGATGGCTTTGAGCTGAGGCCAGGCTGCGGCGAAGCCGGCGTGCAGCGGAAGAGCTTCAACTTCGGCGGGTGTACACCAGTCGACGGCGTCGGTCTCGAAGTTGATCGATGATCCGAACCGTTCGTCGACTTCGACCACGACCGTCGTATACGCCCAGTCGGTAGCGGGTTGAAACACGACCTCACCGATGAGCCGCGGCGTGCCAGCTATGTCACCGACCTCTTCGGAGGCTTCGCGCAGCGCTCCCTCAAGTGGGACCTCGCCCTGATCGAGTGCCCCGCCGGCGCAGCTCCAGGTGCCACCCTCGTGAGCCATTTTCGATCGCTTCTGCAGCATCACTCGAGGGCCGGCGTCTTCGCGGACGACAAACACGACGCCAGCGGCTCCGTAGATCCCCCAGCGCACATGACCGTCGCTGCATCGCATGAACCCGTCGCCGGAACCCGGCCGTCTCTCGTCGAACACCCGTCCAGCCTGACACACGGAAGGCGCATCGATCCCGTCCGATCAGGAGTTGGGGAACAAAGCAGCTTGTTCGTGGTTGTATTCAACGCGTGACCGACAACATGAATAACGAGCAATTTGACCTGGTCATCGTCGGATCGGGTTCCGGAAACGCGATTCCCGAGTACCTCAGCGACTGGAATATCGCCATCGTCGAGCGCGGTGTGTATGGCGGTACCTGCCTCAACGTGGGCTGTATTCCATCCAAGATGTTCGTGCTCCCGGCCGACGCAGCACTCGCTGCAACCAATGGCGCCCAGCTTGGCATCGACACGCAGTTCAATGGCGCTGACTTCCCGGCGATTCGTGACCGCGTGTTCGGCCGGATCGACGAGATCTCCGCAAGTGGCCGGGAGTACCGCGCGACCGGCAGCCCGAACGTGACGCTCTTCGAAGGTACCGCCTCGTTCGTTGGCGACAAGGTCTTCCATGTTGACATGAATGACGGCGGCCAACGAATGATCAGCGGCGACAAAGTCCTCCTCGCAGCTGGTGCTCGCCCTGTCGTGCCGCAGATTTCGGGTCTTACGGAGGTTGGCTTCCACACGTCCGACACCATCATGCGTCTTGACGATCTGCCGCAGCGCCTCGGCATTATCGGTGGCGGCTTCATCGCCGTCGAGATGGGTCACGTGTTCGCCGGCCTCGGATCCGACGTCACACTCTTCAACCGGTCGAACACGCTGCTACGAGGCTTCGACGAGGACATCGCTGCACGCTTCACCGAACTGTTTGCTGAGCGCGTCAACCTTCGCCTTGGTGTCGTACCGACTCATGTTGAGCGCACCGCTGATGGCATTGCGCTGACGGTTGGCGCCGAGACGGTTATCGTCGACGAACTCCTGGTAGCCACTGGTCGTGAGCCAAACAGTGACCTCGTTGACGTCAAGTCCGGCGGCATTGCGTGCCATCACCGCGGCACCGTTGTTGTCGACGACACGATGGCCACCAACGTCGAAAACGTTTGGGCGATCGGCGACATTGCCAACAGTTACCAACTCAAGCACTTGGCCAATGCTGAAGCGTCTGTGGCGTTCTGGAACATTGCTCATCCCAACGACGTCCGCCGTCAGAGCTACAAGGCGGTTCCGGGAGCGGTCTTTTCCAATCCACAGGTCGCCAGTGTCGGGCTGACCGAGCAGGAAGCGGTTGCCCAGGGCCTCCCGTTCAAGGTGGGCAAGCGTGACTACGCCGGCACGGCGTACGGCTGGGCGATCGTTGACGAGTCGAGCTTTGCAAAAGTGATTGTCAATACCGAGACGGGCCTCATTATTGGCGCTCACATTCTCGGCCCCCAGGCTGCCTCGCTGATTCAGCCGATCATCCAGGCAATGGAGTTCGACCAGCGCGCCGACGACGTTGCTCGCAAGGTGTTGTACATCCACCCGGCGCTCACCGAAGTCGTGGAGAACGCCATCCTCGAAGCGCTCTGACCCCACCGACGACCCCACCAACCGGCTTTGTCGGGCTCACGTACGGGCAGCAATAGACAGTCGGATGGCCGCTCCGTTCACCCTTGTCCGCGCCGTAAAGACTCGCTGCCTAGAACGAGATCCTCCGAAACTGAGACCGCAGCAATGCGCTGCAGCGTTGACCCAGTCTCCATTTCGGCTGGCTAGTGGCGCGCGTCTGGCTTATTTTGGGCATGCGCCCTACAATCGGCGTATGAGTGTTCCAACAAAGAACTGGGCCGGCAATCAGCAGTGCCATCCGCAGGGCGTGCACGAGCCGACCAGCGCTGCCGAGGTCTCCAGCATTGTTGTCGCAGCGCACGCTGCCGGCGAGCAGGTCAAGGTGATTGCCGGTGGGCACTCGTTCACGGACACGGCAATGACGCACGGCCACCTGCTGTCGCTCGACAAGATGAAGCGGATCATCTCGACTGTCGGTCATGACGTCACGGTGCAGGCGGGGATCCGACTTTTCGATCTCAACGATGAGTTGGCGAAGCGCGGCCTTGCGCTCCCGAACCTCGGCGACATCGCATACCAGTCGATCGCCGGTGCCACTGCGACCGCGACACATGGAACCGGCGCTGGTCATGGCAACATCGCCACCCGGATTGTCGGCATCGAACTGGTCACTGGTGACGGCACGATCCGCCGCGCCAACGAGGCCAACGACCCGGAATTACTCCGAGTTGCTCGTGTTGGTGTCGGTTCACTTGGCATTCTCACCGAGGTCACCATTCGCTGCGTTCCGGCGTTCAACTTGCATGCTGTCGAGACGATTGAAACACTCGCCGATGTCGTTGCCGACTTCCGCAGCGTGATGCACTCGACTGACCACGCCGAATTTTTTTGGATGCCAGGTGCCCGCAGATGCATGGTCAAGCGCAACACGATCACCGACCGCCCTGCTGCGCCACAGTCGAAGATCGGCTACATCAAAGACAAGTGGATTGGGGAGAATCTGGCGTTCGGCACCGTCTGTCGCGTCGCCCGGAGCTTTCCTTCGCTTGCACCGAAGGTCGCGAAGGCGATCACGTCGTCGGCCAGCGGGCGCGAGACGCTTGACCGGAGCGACAAGGTCTTTTGCAGCCCGCGCAAAGTGCGGTTCCTTGAGATGGAGTACGGCGTGCCATTTGATGCCGTGCCGGATGCACTCGGCCGTATCGATGCGCTGATCAAGACGTTGCCGGTCAAGCCAATTTTTCCGATCGAAGTGAGGGCCTCGGCTGCCGATGACATTCCGCTGTCGACGGCCAACGGCAGGGCGTCGGGCTGGATTGCGGTCCACCAGTACAAGGGCATGCCGTACGAGGCCTACTTTCAAGGCGTCGAGCAAATTATGAACGACTACGCCGGCCGGCCGCACTGGGGCAAGATGCACTACCAGTCGTCACACACGCTGCGTGCTCGATACCCCGAGTGGGACACGTTTCAAAAGTGGCGCGCCGAGCTCGACCCGACGGGCACGTTCCGCAACACCTACACCGACCGCGTGCTCGGCGTCCTGTGATCTGAAATCGGTCAGCCGAAGCAGATCCCCGCTCAACGGGAGATGCACTGGCCGACGTCAACCGGCGCGATCTCCGCAGTGAGTGCGGTGCCGTCGATGATTCCGTTGGGTAGGTCGATCGCCCAGGCCCGCCCGTTGACACGATTGCTGCGTGCCCAGACGATGCCAGCACCGCCGCCGGGGAGAACGACCATTGCTCCTGAGTCTCCGGTGTCGACCGAGCTCTCGATCTCGAAGCCGTCCCGGACGACCTCGCGTTCGATGTAGATGTCGGTTGTCGAAATGTTTGCCTCACGGACGACGCGAACATCGATCTGCTCGACCTCCATGGCGCCATCGCGTTCCCGAATCCGAACGAGAACGCCTACTTCGTTCTGACGAGCCTCCAGAGGGCGAATCGTCAGTGGCGTTCCGACCGCGGATGCGGGTCGCAGAACGGCGAAGTCCAGGGCGGGGTCGAACAGCACGACCTCGGCGGCGGCTCGTGCGCCGTTGCGATCGATGACCTCTACCGCTGTCGACCCGGCCACGACATGTGCCGCAGTCACGATGTCACCCCCATCGATGACGGTGCCGGTTCCGAAGCCGATGAGCGGCCCGCATCCGTCGGCGCGGACGTCGATAGCGGCTGCCACGGCGGCCTGGGTGTCGAGCATGGACGAAGCTGGATCGGCGGCATCATTCGCAGCACAGCCCACGACGAGAAGCGCCAGTGCCAGCCCGCAGGCTCGTCGCTGCACCTCGAATGGCATGGTGCGCGAGAGTACTCCGATCGTCATCATCATCTGGATGCGACTGAAAACCACAGCTTTGAGCGCGAGCACCGGGTGTAATTACGCGAGACTCACGCCATGACACAGGCCGCCATCGAATCACTCAACATCGAAGTGGCTCGCGCTCGGGAGCTCTTCGCCTCACTCACGCCCGCCGAATGGGAGGCCGATTCAGGCTGCGACGGCTGGCGTGTGCAAGATGTGGCGCAGCACATGGCTGCCACGTTCCAGACGATCGCTGCACCCGACACCCTCGATGGTGGCGATTCGGGAAAGGCCGAAGTGTCTGCTGAGGTTCCCGTGCAGCAACGCAAAGGCTGGACGCCTGCAGAAGTGATCGCCGCCTATGACGAGTGGGCGGAGAAGGGCGTCGCAGCACTGACTGCGCTCCAAGAAGCGCCGATGGCCGACACCGTTGTTCCGCTCTCCGACCTGGGCGAACACCCGCTACACCTCCTGGCCAATGCGATCGTGTTCGACCACTACTGCCACTTGCGCCACGACATCGGTGCCGCCGTCGATCGCGCCGCGCAACTCCCGCGCGATGCCGCAGCGTTGGGTGCCACGTTGGAATGGATGCTCGCCGGCCTGCCGCAGATGTGTGCTGCTGAACTCGATGCTGCGCCGAACCAAGCGGTCAACCTGGTCTTTGATGGTCCAGCCGCGAACAACTATTGCATCTCACCCGGCCCGGACGGCTGGACGGTTTCGAACCACCATGACGACGATGCGCCAGTGATCCGAACGACCGCACATGACTTCGTGTCATGGGGGACTCAGCGGGCTGACTGGCGAGGTACCAGCACTGGCGATGTCAGCAACGAGCGGGTCGCTGCGGTACTCGACGCCATCAACATCATTTGACCTCATCAAGCAGCGGGCCCGATTCCGATCAGAGGTGGCGGCGTAACTCCACGTAGACCTCGGCGCCAGCGAGCGCGGTGAGTTCGTCGCGGAGCGAGTCGATCACTCGATCGCTGCCAGAGTACGCCTCGCCGCCCTCAGATCGCTCGGTGCAGCACCACCCCATCGTCTCGCCGTGCTTGCTCCAGTCGGCACGGGTCCAGCGGCGAACAGTTGCGGTCTCGGTGTCGCCATTGACTTCTTGCCAGTCGACACGCAGCGGGAGTTGCCAGCACACCGATGGCTTCCACTCGGTGGGTGACTCGTCGAACTCGAGCGCTGCGATGTGGAGCGCACAGCCCTCGCCGCCCGGGAAGCCAGGCCGGTTGAGGAAAATGCAGGCGTTGTCGACGAGCCGTGTGTGGGTGCGGCCGTCGTCGCCGTAGATGGTCAGCAGGCCCGGTGTGTCGGCTTCGTGGGCCTGGTCGAAGTGCTGGAAGTTCTCTGGGGTCAGCATCGACGCGTATGCCATGACCTCCTTCGATTCGGCTTGACCTGCGGGGCCGTCGCCGAAATGCGCTCCGAGGGAGCAGCAGCCCTGGTTCAGTTCTTCGGCCGGTTCGGTGAGGATTCCCTTGCACCCCTTGCCGAACAGGCAGGTCCAGTTGGACTCGAGGAACTCTCGCTCGAATCGCCAAACGGTGTCGCCGCGATCGATCTCGATGAACTCGTCAGTCACGAATGTCTCGTTCCCCACTGGTCAAAAAGGGAACCCGTGCCCGTCTCGCCAAGAAGGGAACTCGGGCCGGAACGGGACACATCACAGGTCGGCGAAGGCAACGTTGCGGCCGGCCCGACCGATGTCGACGGGTTCATCCGGATCGCTGTCGGGCACGGCCCGTTGGGTGAGGACCAAGCGGTTGTTGTTCTCGAAAACGAGCGTGCCGCCATCGGGTGAGATCGCGATCACATCGCCAACCAAGGTGACAGGGTGCACGGCGTTCTGGGTGAGTGACAGGTACCCCGCTGATGTCGGCACGACGGGCTGGCACCCGCTGACTGCGGCAAGGACCTCGGACTGAGTGATGGCTTCGATTCGGATGGTGCCGTCGTCGAGATCGACGACCATGACTTCGTTGGTTGCAGCGCGAGAGAGAATGACACACGTACTGCGGCGCGGCGCGAGTTTGTCAATGCCCGTCGTGGTGGGTTGCGCATCAGGGAGGTCCGCGATGACGACGCCATTGCTGTCGAGGACCGCCGTGCCCTCGTCGCCGGTGACGACCAGGCGATCGCCGCGAGGCGCCACGTCGCCGGACTGCACGGTGCCGACGCTGAGCGAGTCGAGCGTGGTGACTTCTCCGCTGGCGATCGACAATGAGAAGATCGTGCCTTCGACGCCGACGAGAATGACGTTGCCGTCGGCGATCATGCCGGCCCGGACCGATGCAGTCTGCGTGGAGATACCGGCCTCGCCAGCGTGATCGAACACTTTGATTTCCGCGTTGGTGGGGCCGACGTTCTGAGCTGTGACCACGATTGAGTCGTTGACCGCCAGGGCTAAGCCCGGGAAGAAGCTCGGAGCATCACGATCGAACGAGAACAGGACGCTCTGGAAGTTGCCCGAGTCAGTCACTAAAACGTTGCGCCCGGTGGGATCGCTGCGGGCGAGGCCGAGGTCGTACCGTGCGCCGGGAACTGTGTCGAGATCTGCAGTGTCGATCACTTCGCGAGTCGGCCCATGCACGAGCACGACCCGCTGCGAACCGGTGTCTGGGGCGATGACAGTGGCGGCGGTCCCGGACGGACGGAAGAGTTCGCCAGCCGACTCGATGTCGATAGTGACAATGTCATCGGGTGCGGACAGGTCGACCACTGCAATGCTGTCGGCTGACGCTGCGATCACAGTCGAGCCGATGACGGCGCTGTCGGTGAGTGATTGGATGCCGAGCCTGAACCGGCCCGTTTCTTCCCCTTTGGCGTTGGTGAGGACCACGGTGCCGATGTTCTGGTCGATCAACACCACGGTGTTCCAGGCACTGTGGCCGAAATCCGAACTGGAGCCACTTGCGCCACGTCCAAGCAGTTTGCCGGCAGTGATTGCCGCACCGGCGATGAGCACGACAACGACACCAACGACGATCGCACGGCGGATCAGAAAGTTCGGAATGCCGCGCGGTCCGTCGTCGAAACCCTCATCAGGGGAGTAGCGGTCGCGCCCTCGGCTCGAACTACGTCGCTGTTCACCCCGTGCGACATCGGGCAGGCCACCGCCGTCGTCGTACATCGGTGGACGAAAGCGAGGCATTGCAGTGGATCGTACGCGTTGTAATGTCGCTGGCGTGACGTTTAGGGCAGCTCAATTGATTCATGTGGGTGTGAGCCGGTCTGAGTGGTCGTCATGACCTTCGATTGTCCGCGCTGCACCACCTCGGTCGACGAGGAGTACTACGGCCCGTGCGATACGTGTCGCATCGACCTGTGTGCAACGATCCGCGCCGACGCCCGCGAGGTTGAGGTCGCCGAATACGAGCCGAAGATGAATGTGACCCCCAACGCCGTCGCTCTCAAAGACGACTGACGCTCTTCACAAAATCGCCGGTGATTGCTCAGTTCGCGGGCGTGTTTAGGTGGGTTCAGCCAGGTTTCAGACGTCGCCGGTCATGCCGAAGGCGTGAGGTACATGCGCACCTGATGCGCGCCTACCTCACGCCTTCGCCGGAAGTCACGCGGTGGACCGGGCCAGAGCCCCGCTATCCTTGGCCTTCGCCTTTGGGGACGTAGCTCAGTTGGCAGAGCACCTGCTTTGCAAGCAGGGGGTCGTGGGTTCGATTCCCATCGTCTCCACC
>CALCXK010000075.1 GCA_937905835.1 uncultured Ilumatobacter sp.
GCTGCTGGTGTGGCGTCATCGCTACCGCATGCCGCAAAAATCAGGCCAGCAGCCATGATCCCCGCTACAGAACGTTGAATACGTGATGTTCTCATGTTCTCCCCCTAATGGTAATGGTTTGGTTGATACCGATTGCTCGGCGTTACACCGGTGACGACCGGACGCCCTTACTCGACGATGTCGTCAAGCCAATAGCTTCCCTACGCACCGAGATCTTTCTCTTCATGTTGGGAGTCAGACTGTAGTCGGCTGGCTCCCGTCGTCCGCACTCGAGCCGAGCGCAGGCGTCTGCGGCAGTACTCGTACAAATCGGTCGCGGATCTTTCGGACGCCGGAGACGACGCCGCCTGGCATCACAAACGTGATGATGATCAGGCCGGCACCAAGAATCAACCCGCCAGTGGGGCCCTGGAGCCAACGTTCCGGAATGCCCGGCAGGTTTTGAGTCGACGATGCCCAGTCAGGAACGAAGGCAATGACCAAGCCGCCGATCGCTGCGCCAGACAATGTGCCGACACCGCCCACGACCATGCCGACAATGAACAGGATCGAGATGAGCTGCGTGAAGTCGCCTTCGGACGCTATGCCGAGCTCAGCAACGTAGATCATGCCGCCGACGCCGCCGAGGGCAGAAGCAACACCGAATGACATCGTCTTGTGAAAACTGAGGCTCATCCCATTGACAGCTGCCGAAGTCTCGTTGTCACGGACTGCACGGATTGCCCGGCCAGGCCGACTCTTAATGAGGTTACTCACCAGTTTGAAGCAGATGAGAGCGAGCATGACCATCATCAAGAACGTCCAGACGCGCTGTTCCTCTTTGCTCGACATTCCGCCACCGTCACCGAAGTACTGGCCAATAAGCGGCAACTTGTGCAATGCGTCAACGATGCCGTCGAGCGGCAGCCAGCTCGGCGGAACGAAGTCAGAATCGACCTGCTTGCCAGCGGCGCCTCCGGTGTACGGAAGCAAAAAGTCGAGTTTGATGAGCGAGGGAAAGATCGCTGCCAAACCCAGCGTGACAAGTGCCAAGTACAGGCCCTTAATCCTCAGTGCCGGAATGCCAAACAGGAGGCCGAATACGAAGCAGACCGGAACCACAACGAGCAGTGACGTGAACCATGCCCAGTGCTGATCGGCGACGAGCCAGGCGGAAATGTAGGCACCGGTTCCGAAGAAGAAGCCCTGACCCAGCGACAACTGGCCGGTAAAGCCAGCAACCACTTGCAGCCCGAGGATTGCGACCATAAACGAGATTGCTTTGGTGACACGAGTGATGCTCAGCTTGTAGCTATTGTCGAAGAGCGTGATCGAGCCGGTGTCGTTGTACGCGAACGCAACGATCAGAACCAGCAGGGCGAGCATCGCAAACCCGGCGAACTTGTAGGCGCGGTAGCGATTCGTGCCCTCAGTGAAGACGAATTTTGGTGATGTTGTAGACATTTTTTCCTCAGACCCGTTCGACTTGCGGCGTGCCGAACAGCCCAGATGGTTTGAACAGCAAGACCAACATGAGCACCGCCACAGCGGCAAGCAAGCTGAGCTCACTCGGGATACCGAGATACGGCACCCCAATCGATTGAACGAGACCAATGGCGAGACCGCCGGCGATCGCTCCACCGAGGCTGTCGAGACCGCCGAGTGCAGCAGCCGAGACGGCGAAGATGAGGCCGGTGACCATCACGTTCGGTTCGAGCTGGCGGAACGGCGAGGCAACGAAGACGCAGACGCCAAGGGTGCCGACTGCGGCAGCAATCGCCCAGCCGAACTGCAACGTCGGGCCGACCCTGATACCAGCGAGTTCACTCGACTCAAGGTTCGATGACACCGCTCGAAAAGCAAGTCCGATCTTGGTCATGTTGAGGAGCAGCGTGAGGCCGCCAGCAACAACTACGATGGTGGTGATCGTGCCGATCGTGTACCAGGAGAGCGTCGCCGTATTCCAAGTCAGGGCATTACCGGAGGGGAACAGTTCGGGGAATGCGCGAGGGTCGAACCGCCAGACAATGCCGGCAAGTGCGTTGATCGCGAGGAACAGTCCGAGCGTAATGATGACGAGCGGCAAGTGATCTGAAGGGTCGAACGGCCGGATCAGCGTGCGCTCGATGCCCGCTGCGAGGACTGCGGTGATCGCCATCGCGCCAACGACGGCAATCCACATCGGGAGACCGCGTTCGGTCGCGAGCACGAGGGCGACGAATCCGCCGAACATCGCGAACTCGCCTTGGGCAAAGTTGATCAGGGTGGTCGCCTTGAAGATCATGACCAAGGCCATGGCAATCAGGGCGTAGGTGGCTCCGTTGGACAGGCCATCGGAGATGCGATTGAGAAAGAGTTCCATTGATGTTTCCCGTCAGACTCCGAGGTAGGCCTTGCGGATGGCATCGTCGTTGATCAATTCGTCGGCCGGACCTTCGGTGAAGATCGCTCCAGACTCGAGGACGTAGCCCCGGTCGCCGATGCCGAGTGCAAGCTGTGCGTTCTGTTCAACCAAGAGCATCGTTGTGCCAGTCTCCTTGTTAATTTCGGCGAAGCGCTCGAACAACTCCGCCACGATGATCGGGGCCAGCCCGAGTGACGGTTCGTCGAGCAATAACAGGCTAGGTCGAGACATGAGTGCTCGAGAGACGGCAAGCATCTGCTGCTCACCGCCGGAAAGCGAACCGGCACGCTGGTTCTTGCGCTCCCGGAGAACGGGGTAGACGTCGAACCACTGCTCGATATCTGTATCGATCTCGTTGTCGTCTCGGATATAGGCACCGACTCGGAGGTTGTCCTCGACGGACAACTCGGGAAGCGTGCCCCGGCCCTGCGGCACATGTGCGACACCTTTGCGCACGAGGTCGGGGGCGTTCGCAGTACTGATGTCCTCGCCACGCAGCTTGACCGAGCCCGTGCGGGCAATCATGCCCGACACCGCTCGCAGCGTCGTGGTCTTGCCCGCGCCATTGGCACCGAGGATGACCACGATCTCGCCGTCGGCGACGTGGAAGTCCAGGCCGTGGAGGACCTGAATCTGGCCGTAACCGCCTTCAAGACCCTTGACGTCGAGGACGAGTTCGGGCGATGTACTGGTTTCGCTCATGCGGGTGCTCCTAGGTACGCCTCGATCACGGCGGGGTTCTCTTGCACTTCGGCAGGAAGGCCCTCAGCGATCTTGCGGCCGAAGTCGAGAACAACGACGTTCTCGGAAATGCTCATTACGAGCCCCATGTGGTGCTCGACGAGGAGGATGGTCAGGTTGTAGTCGGTCCGAATTTTTTGGATCACGACCGACAGTTCTTCGACTTCGCTGTGCGTGAGGCCGGTCGCGGGTTCGTCAAGCATCAGGAGTTTGGGATGGCCGATGAGGCAGCGGGCGAGTTCGATTCGCTTGAGCGTGCCGTAGGGAAGGCCGGCGCACTGCTGGAAGGCGAAACCTGCGAGGCCAAGGTCGGACAGAATCGCGTACGCCTCGGAGGCCAGCTCCCTTTCTTCCTTCTTGCGCCCGATGTTGAGCATCGCGGTCCCAAAGTTCTGCTTGCTTCGCACGTGAGCACCAGCCATCACGTTCTCGATCACGCTCATGCGTGGCCAGAGCGCCAAGTTCTGGAACGTCCGAAAGATGCCGGTCTTGGCAATCAAGTGTGGCGGCGTTTTCAACAGGTCGACCCCGTTGAAGCTCAGTGATCCAGCGGTCGGGTCATAGATGCGACTGATGACGTTAAACATCGTCGTCTTCCCCGCGCCGTTGGGACCGATGAGGCCACAAATCTGTCCTTCTTCGATGTCGAAAGTCATCCCGCTGAGAGCAACAATGCCCCCGAACCTGACTTCGACATCTTTCACTTCCAGCAGTGCCATCGACGTAAAACCCCCTGATGTTCGTCGGTGTGTTGGGGAACGCATCTCGCTGCCCCAATCGGCCAAAGAACCATTAAGTTCAAGGACGACGCGCGCAACATAGCAGGAAGCCGCAGTGGGTTTAGACTCCAAACGGCCCACGTTGCAAAGGCGAGAGGATCCGAAATCCTGGCCGCCGATGCGAGTCAGTAAACGTCCGTGCCTAGAGTCAAAGGTGTGCAGACCACGCGACTGACCGCACTGCTGCTCACCATCGGGCTGAGCGCTGCAGCATGCGGCACCGACGTCGCGGTGACCGCTACTCGCTCCGATGCCTCGGCAGGAGCAACCAGCGCGCCACCGTTCGAACCAGAAACGCCTGGTATGGGCGTGCCCACCACCTCTGGCAACGAGACCACGAGCTCCACCGAGCCGGCCAACACACCTCCGGCGACGGCACCAGTCGTCATCGATTCCGAGGCCATCAACTTCGGTCCGGACAAGCCAGTCCAGCCGTACGACGACTTCCTCCTCGCCACGCTCGCCGACCTCGACGCCTGGTGGGAGCAGACCTATCCCGAGGTGTACGGCGAGGCTTGGCTACCGCTCGAAGGCGACGTGTATGCCGCGTACCCGCAGCGGCCCGATGATCTTCCCGGTTGCGGCGAGCCCCGCACGTCATACGACGATGTTCAACAGTTCGTGGCGTTCTACTGCGGCATCGACGACTTCATTGTCTACGACGACGGCGACGGCGGCCTACTCGCCCAACTCGCCGACAACTTCGGCGCCGGAACAATCGGCATCGTTTTGGCTCACGAGTACGGCCACGCCGTCCAACAGCGCAGCGGTGTCCTGCGACAAAACCTCCCGACGGTCACGACCGAGCAGCAGGCCGACTGCTTCGCCGGTGCGTGGGCGGGCCGCGCAGCACGCGGCGAAGGTGGCATCACGTTCTCCGACGCCGACGTTCGCGCCGGTCTGATTGCCATGCTCGAAGTGCGCGACCCCGTTGGCATCGACCAGTTCGCGCCTGGCGGCCACGGATCCGGGTTCGACCGGGTCGGCGCCTTCCAGGTCGGCTTCGTTCAAGGCGCAGTTCGCTGCGGCAACCTCATCGACGATCCGCTCCCGCTGATGCCTAACCAGTTCAACGACCCGGACGACTTCACCAACGAAGGCAATGCACCGTTCGGATTCGAGCTCGGCGATCCGGAGACCGGCAAGGGCGCCGAGTTGTTCGGGTTCCTCGTGCCCGACCTCAACCTCTTCTGGGGCGTCGACGCTGCAGTCCCCGGCTTCACCCCGCTCACGCTCGTCCCTGTCCAGAGCGAGGCCGAGGCAGCATGTGCGGATCTCGAGCCCGGCCTCCAGAACGGCGCTGCCCTGTGTCCGTCAAACAACATCGTCTTCCTCAACGAGCCGGTTGCTCGCAACCTATACAAACAAAAAACATTCGGCGACTTCTCGTTGGGCTACCTGATCGGCGTGGCCTGGGCCGAAGCCGCCCAGCGCTCACTCGGATCAACTCTCGAAGGCGAACGTCGGGAGCTGATCAACGACTGCCTCGCCGGGGCCTGGGTACAAACAGTCATCCCCGTCGACTTCCAACTGTCCCAACCTCGCGCCGAGGGCCGGACGTCCATCGTGTCGCCCGGCGACCTCGACGAAGCTGTTCGCACCGCCATCCTGATCGGCGACCTCAGCGCGGACGACGATGTGCTCGGTAGCCCGTTCGAGAAGATCGACGCATTCCGCGACGGCGTTATCGGTGGGCTCGACGCCTGCACCAACTAACGCTCAGTTCAGCTCGCTCGCGATCATCGCAGCCAACTCGACCGGACGATCGCCTTGCACACTGTGACCGGCACCATCGACGAGATGCACCACCATGGCAGGTTGTAGCCGTCGCGCCTCCGCCACATCGGCGTCATCGACGACTGGTGAGAGCGATCCACGGACCAGCGTGAGCGGGCATGTCACGCTGGCGAAGTCGTCCCACATCGGGTTGCGCGTTTCGTCGCTGATCACATCAGCTTCCGGCATGCCTGACGATTCACCTTCGCTGCTTTCGACGCGATTGGTCCGGTCGTAGTTCCACTGCCACGACCCGTCAGCGACCGGATGTGCGTTGTGCAAAATCCCCCGCCGCAGCGACGATTCGGATCGAGTCGGATTGAACTCGATCGTCCTCGCCAGGAGGTCGTCGAAGCTCGTGAACGACTGCGGGCCGTTGACGAAATCGATGATCGCCTTGGCCTTCTTCTGATTGACCCCTGGCGTGATGTCGACCATCACAAGCGACTGCACCAGGTCGGGATGCCGGTTGGCCAGCATCATCGACGTCAATCCGCCGAGCGACATGCCGACGACGAGGCGCGCATCTGGCGCATGCCGACGAACCGCTGCGGCGACGTCATCAGCAAGATTCGCTGGCGAGTACGCCCCGTCCGAACGCCACGAGGAGTGCCCGTGGCCCGGCAGGTCAACAGCAAGTGCCGATCGGCCAAGTGCCAGTGCCACCGTGTCCCAGGTGTGAGCGTTCTGCGCACCTCCGTGAACGAAGACGACCTCGGCAGCATCGGGCTGCCCCCAGGACAGCGCGCTGAGTGAGCGACCGTCATCCAGTTCCACATCGCAGCGAACGACAGTTGGGATGGCCACATCCAGACCGAACTCGGCGATGTTCTCGTGGAACAACCCGAATTCGTCGTAGTGGGCTGGCGGACCGGCAGTGTCGCTCACCTGATCGACGCTAGCGCTGCGCTCAGCCTCCGGCCTGAGTGCCGCCGCTGACCGTGGTCGATGGCAGTGTGGTCGTCGTGGTCGATGGCAGTGTGGTCGTCGTGGTCGATGGCAGTGTGGTCGTCGGGACCGGGGCGGGCGTGCTCACAGGACCCTGCGTGGTTTCTGGCGTCGTATCAACCACGGTCGTTGTGGTGTCCGGAACGGTGGACGTCGTGGTCGATGTCGACACGTAGTCGGGATCGATCCAGTTAAAGGTCGGCGGCGGTGAGCCAATTGCCTCGGGCTCGTGGTCGCCGTCCCAGACAAAGACCTGATCGCCGTTGCCCATCAGTTCCTGCATGGTTTCGGAGATGTTCAGGGGGATCCGAATGCATCCGTGCGACGCACCCTGAAGGGGAACGTTCAGGGCACCGTGGATCGCAATCCCGTAGTTGAAGTAGACCGGGTTCCACATGCCGCCGAGCGCACTTTGACGGAGGCCTTCGACTTTGCGGTAGACGCTGAACACGCCACCCGGGGTGTTCGAAATGCCGCACTCGCCTCGCACCAACGGTTCTTCGCCATCACGGTTGCCGTACTCGCCCGGGCTGATCGTGACCTCTTCGCACCACTGCTCGTTGCTGCCACTCGACATATGCGTGATCATGACCGGCTGGTTGCCGTGATAGATCGCCAGCACCTGCTCAGGCAGATACACCTCGGTGTGGTTCGGCGTTGCATTTGGTCGGCGGGGCTGGACGACGAACGGCTCCTGCATCTGATCCCACATGTCGGGCGTGACCTTGCCAGTCGGCGCGTTGCTCGCTGTTCCGAGGACCAGCTTTTCGTACGCCCAGATTGCCGTGATGGTCTGGTCGCCATAGATGCCGTCGGCTGGGCCCGGGACGAAGCCGAGTTCGGTGAGCCGCAGTTGCACGAGCTTGACGTCGTCGCCGGCAAGCCCCTTCGACAGGGTGCGCGTCAGTGGGACCTTGACGACCGGCGCTGCCATTGCCACCGAACCGATGACATTTGGGACGGATTCGGGAACCGTCAGCACGCTCGCTGTGGAATCGACGACAAATGCAGCGTCGGCGGGAACCCGATCGGGGGTGTCACCGCCGCCGAGAGTAACACCGGCCAACACCACCGCCCCGAGCAGGCCGGCTGCCGCAACGGCGGGCAGCCATTTGGCAGCCTGATTCGACATGAAATCTCGAGCAAGGGGACGCGATCGGCGTGAAGTTTCGTTCATGAGTGACGGGACAATCTGTGCGAGCCCGGACTTTCGTCCCAATCTCTTTACAAAAGATAGCAATGCCGCTCGGGCAGCGGCCATCGCTCAGCATGCCGTTCGACACAGTTTCTTTCTTGCATCAGTCCTTATTCATGACCGGCGTGATGCCGTCAAGGGCACCGCGCAGCTCGCGCATCTCCCGGAGGATCGTGAGGATGACCCCAGGCGAGCTGAGCGTCGACTCGCCCCGGGTACGCGGGAAATAGTCGACACCGAACTGCAGCATCTCGTACCCGAGCCGGGTCGCACGGATAACGAGTTCGGCGTCGATGAACGAACCTTCGCTCTGCAACTCGACGTGATCGAAGACCCGGGCCCGGCAGAGCTTGAAGGCGAAGTTGATGTCGCGCGCCTTCACCCCAAAGAGCGTGCGGATCAGCAAGTTGTACCAGAAGGTGTAGATGGTGCGGAGGTAACCCTCGCCGGTGCGATCAAATCGGTACGCACTGACGATGTCGGCGTCGTAGTCGATCATCAGGCGCACTGCCCGCGGCAGTTCCGCCATGTCGAAGGGCAGGTCGGCGTCGGTGTACAGAATGAGGTCGCCGGTCGCCGTGGCGAATCCGGTCTTGATCGCCCCGCCAAGCTTGCGGTTCTTCGCGTGGTGGATGACCGTGACGTGCGGGTCGGCTGCGGCGATTGCGTCAGCGATCTCGGCCGTGCGATCAGTCGAGGCGTCGTTGACAATGATCAATTCGTAGTCAGCGATGTCGCCAGCCTCAATGAGCGCTACACACGCCCGGCGCGCAGCGGTGAGCGCACGGTCAACGTACTCCTCTTCATTCCACATCGGGTAGAAGATCGAGAGCTTGTCGAAGGATGCTCCGGTCTGTTCGCTCGCCATGCCGGCAGAAGGGTAGCTGCCGGGAATCTCAGCGCTACAGCGCCTACAGTCAGGTTCGTGTCAGAGGCGACAAAGACGACCGATTCCCGTCCGGGTCTTCCGCCTCCGATTTCCGGCATGCCAGCACCCCAGCCTCGCCCCGGCCAAGTGACCACGGGCTGGCAGATGCTGCTCGGCGCTGCGTGGACCGCAGCGTTCTTCGCATTCGCCGCCGTTTGGAAGACCAGCCAGGACATCGGCATCGGAACGTGGTGGCTCGGCGCTCGCGCCCGGCCGCGGTCGGTGGCGATCAAGATCATCCCGTTCGTTCTGGCGATCGTTATCGGGCTCGCCGCGATCTACAATCTTCGTCGGGTTGCCCTGATCAGCCTCGCTGGCTCAGTGGGCGTCGCCCTCATTGCCGTCTTCGACATGTCTCGATCGGGCGGATTGGCGGCGATCGAGTTCGCCATCGCTGCCAGCGTTGCCGTCATTTCGATCGGCGCATTCACCGGCACCTACCGGACAACCACCACCAACTGACCGGGTGACAATTGGGCCAACTGATCAGCCAACCGGGCGGCAACTTGGCCGATCTGCCTTCGTCCCGTCGGCGCCGGTCCGTGAGCCGGCGCAGTCGCGGCGATATCGTCGACCCTCATGTCTGACGCCCAGCAGATTCCCGGTGGATCCAACGCCAAGGTCCTCATGACCCTCCCAGCAGGCGAGCGCGTCGGCATCGCCTTCTCCGGCGGACTCGACACATCAGCCGCAGTGGCCTGGATGCGTGAACGGGGTGCCATTCCCTACACGTACACCGCCGACCTCGGTCAGCCAGACGAGCCCGATCTCGAGGGAGTTCCGGCGCGCGCCAAGCAGTACGGAGCAGAAGAAGCGCGCATCGTCGATTGCCGCGACGAGTTGGTCCGCGAGGGCCTGATCGCCATCCAGTGTGGTGCGTTCCACATCAGCTCAGGTGGCAAGACCTACTTCAACACCACTCCCCTCGGCCGCGCCGTCACCGGCACGCTGCTCGTTCGGGCAATGGCCGACGATGGCGTCGACATCTGGGGCGACGGTTCCACGTACAAGGGCAACGACATCGAGCGCTTTTACCGCTACGGGTTGCTCGTCAACCAGAACCTGCGCATCTACAAGCCGTGGCTCGACCCCACGTTCGTCGACGAACTCGGTGGACGCCAGGGCATGAGCGAATTCCTGCAGGAACGAAACCTGCCGTACCGCGACTCGGTTGAAAAGGCCTACTCCACGGACGCCAACATCTGGGGTGCGACCCACGAGGCCAAGGCGCTCGAGGAACTCAACACGCCGATAGAGATCGTCACCCCGATCATGGGCGTTCCGTTCTGGGACGAGAGCATCGCGATCCAGACCGAAGACGTCACTGTGCGCTTCGAAGCGGGCTGGCCGGTTGCGATCAACGGCAAACGCTTTGATTCACAAGTCGAGTTGGTCAACGAAGCAAACCGGATCGGTGGCCGCCACGGACTCGGGATGAGCGATCAGATCGAGAATCGGATCATCGAGGCCAAGTCTCGTGGCATCTATGAAGCCCCAGCAATGGCCCTCCTCCATGCCTGTTACGAACGCCTCGTCAACGGCATCCACAACGAAAACACGATCGAGAACTACCGCACGATGGGTCGCCGTCTCGGCCGGCTGCTTTACGAGGGCCGCTGGTTCGACCCTCAGAGCCTGATGCTGCGCGAGCCGCTCATGCGTTGGATCGGTTCGGTCGTGACTGGCGAAGTCACCCTGCGCCTGCGCCGCGGCGACGACTACTCGATCCTCAACACGGTGTCCGACAACCTCACCTATGTGCCCGACCGCCTCTCGATGGAACGCGTGCAAGACCAGCCGTTCGGCCCACTCGACCGCATCGGTCAGCTCACGATGCGCAACCTCGACATCACCGACACTCGGAACAAGCTCAGCTTGTATCAAGGCGTCGGCACACTCGAGCCCGGCGACATCACCAGAGCCCTCGAGAGCTGAACAGCGGGGTCAGCGAGTGGGGGCGAGTGCTTCGACGATGCCCGCGATGAGGCGGGCGCGTTCGGGCATCGTGGCGACGATGACGTGTTCGGTGTCGGCGTGGGCTCCACCGCCGACGGCTCCGAGACCATCGAGTGTCGGGACGCCGATTGCTGCGGTGAAGTTGCCGTCGCTGCCGCCGCCGACAGCGAAGCCTTCGATTCCTGGCGAAACCTGCTGAGCGATCGGGAACAGTGATACCGATGCCGACTCAGGCATCGGCGGACGGCCAATGTGCCCGGTGACTTCAACGGACGCGCCCTCGATGTGCGCCGTGAGTGCCGCCATGGCCGCTTCGACTCGGGCCTTCTCGTCAGCTGACTCAACACGGGCGTCAACCTTGATCAGTCCGTGGGCTGGCACGACGTTGTCGGTGGTCCCGACCTTGGCGACCGTCGGGGTGACAGTGGTGCCGACGCTTGCATCGCCGATCTGGTTGATAGCGAGAACCTGGTGTGATGCCTCGACCAGCGCGTTGATGCCCTTCTCGGGTTCGAGGCCGGCGTGGCTCGCTCGCCCCGTAATCACGACATTAAAGGTGCCGCAACCTTTCCGGCCGGTCTTGAGGCCACCCCCGTCGGCTGACGGTTCAAGCACCAACACATTGCCACATGCAGTGGCGCGCTCTTCGATGAGCGCACGGGACTCGTGCGAGCCGATCTCTTCGTCAGCGCTGAACAGCAACTCGACGTGCGAGCAATCGTCGAGCGACGCGAGCCCATGGAGCGCCTGGACGATGCCCGCGAGCATGTCAAAACAGCCCGGCCCGGTCATCACGCCGTCCGTGACGGCGAACGGCAACCGTTCGAGCGTGCCCATCGGAAAAACGGTGTCGTGGTGGCCGAGCAACATCACCGTCGTTTCGTCGCCACCCTTCCAGTGCACGTGGGGACCTTTCGGCGAGTCGACGAGCTCACATGTTCCGCCGAGGTGGCGTTCGATCATCGCCGCCAAGGCAACCGCTGACTTCTGGAGTTGCAGAAGATCACCCGACGGCGACTCAATCTCGATCAATGTCCGGGTGTCAGCGATCATCGCGTCGAGGTCAAACACAGTCATAACGTGCAGCGTAGATACAACGTCGGCGACTGGCACAACATGGCCCTCAACTGGGCCAAGTTGTCGGTCAGACGATGGGTTGTCAGATGGGTTGTCAGATGGGTTGTCAGATGG
>CALCXK010000076.1 GCA_937905835.1 uncultured Ilumatobacter sp.
GCGCCACGGCATCGAGCACGCTCAGAAACCGAAAGCCTCGGTCCCACAGCCACGTTGACGGCCTGCTGACCACAGTCAGCAGCGCCTCGATCAGCCGCGGCAGTGGTTCCGCTGGACGAGTCTCAGACGTCGGCGTTGGTGAGGGAACCGACATCGCACCAAGCGTACTTGCCGTGTCGAACCGTTCTGTGCCAGCCGCCAGGCCCGTTGCCTAGGCGGTTTCGACGCCGTCGCCGGTGATCGTCCATTTGGGGTGCAAGGTGACGACGCCAGATGTTTCGCGGCTCGTCCCGGTGACCACATCGAACGTGCGGGCATTTTGCAGATGGTCATACACGTGCTGGCGCCCGAAGCCGGTGACCTCGGTGTGCAGCACATACCGCTGAGCAAGCAGCGGCACATCCTCGATCAAAATGTCGACACGGCCCGAACCCGACACACGTGCCGGCGTGCTGTCGGCCTGGCGGCTCGACGGAGCAGTGACAGTGGCACCGCCGAGGCTGGCGATCTCGATCGCGAAGACCGGCTTGTCGACAGGCTCGTGCGCAGTGAAATGCAGCCGCACGGTCAGGTCGTCCCCAGTGTGGAACCTGTCGACGGGCACGCCGCCGACGAGAAGTTCGACGGTGTCGACCGTCAGCTTGCCGTCGCCGCGGCGGCCGACTTCGGCTCCGGCGCTCGTCTCAGCGCCGAGCATGGTTTCGGTGTAGGAATCCACGACATCTGCCGGGGCGCCCTCCATGCGGACGGAGCCGTGATCGAGCCAGATCGCCCGGTCGCAGAAGTTGCGGACGGTGGTCGCATCGTGAGTGACAAGGACCAGGGTGCGACCCTGCTGGCGGAAGTCGACAAACTTTTCCATGCACTTCGCCTGAAAGGTGACATCGCCGACGGCAAGGATCTCGTCAATCAGCAACAACTCGGGATCGACGTTGATCGCCACCGCGAACGCCAGCCGCACATACATCCCCGACGAGTACGTCTTGACCGGATTGTCAATGAACTGCCCGAGGTCGGCGAAGTCAACAATCTCATCGAAACGTTTGGCGATCTCTTTACGGCCCATGCCCAAAATGGCGGCATTGAGAAAGACGTTGTCGCGCCCGCTCAACTCCTGGTGGAACCCGGCACCCAGTTCGAGGAGTGCGGCCATCCGCTTGGTGACTTCGATGCTGCCCGACTTGGGCGTCAGGATGCCCGCCATACACTTGAGCAGGGTCGACTTACCCGAACCATTGTGACCAATGATGCCCAGAGCCTCGCCAGGTTGAACATCGAAGGAAACGTCACGCAACGCCCAGAACTCTTCGTACCGGTTACGCCCGCCAGCAGCGATGAACGCCTTGAGCGACGAAGCCCGTTCGTGATGAATCCGGAAGGTCTTGGAAACGTCAGAAACACGCAGTGCATAGTCGGGGCTCGCACCGTTCGACCGATCGAGGAGCGCCATCAGAACTCCTCCGCGAATCGGGGCGACAGCTTGTTGAAAATCCAGGCGCCGAGAGCGAATGTTGCAACGGAGAAGACGGCGATGTGAGCCCACCGTTCGATGCCAGGCATCTGGCCGTCGTACAAGATGCGCTGGGATGCCCTGACGAAGCTGCCGGTGGGCCCCCAGTTACTGATTTGCCGAACGGCCTCGCTGGGCACCTGCGACGGAACGAAAATGATCGGGCTCGAATAAAACAAGAGTTGAGCAACGACGCCCCACAGGTAGTTGATGTCGTGAAAGAAGACGTTGGCCGCCGATAGCGCCAACGCAACACCCGTGGTGAACAGCGAGATGAACACGAGCAGCAGTGTCATCGGGATCAGCCATTGGAACATGAAGTATCCGAAGAACAGGAACGAGATCGACAGCACCACCAGCTCGATGCCGATGGTGACGAGCTGGGCAATCACGATCGAGAACACCAGGTGTTCGTGGGGAAACGCCACCTTCTTGATCAGGTTCGCCCCGCCCTGCACGTTGCCAATTGCAGCGGTCACCGAGATGGAAAAGAACTGGAACGGCAAGAGGCCCGAAAGGAAGTACAGCGGGAAGTTGTCGAGGCCACTCGCTGCACCACGCGGTGCGTTGCCATCAAACACCTTCAAGAAGATGATGCTGAAGATGATCATCTGGCTCAACGGGTTGAGGAGACTCCACGCCCAGCCAAGAATCGACTTGCGATAGCGCGTCCGGAGCTCCTTCTGCGACAGAAGATAGAGCAAGTTGCGGTGGGAGACCGCCGTGCGGAGCGACATGCAAGGCGAACCTTATACAGCGCCAGCGGTGAACGTCTCCACTGCTGCAGCGACGGCCCCGTCGATGCAGCGAGATCACGCAGTAAGCAAATGCACGACCGTGTTCAGGCTCGTGAACGCAGCGACTACCCACACGACAGTCAGTGTGGCTCGCTGGCGAATTGCGCCGACAGCGGCCACCGCGAGGAATGGAACCAGCGGGAGAGCGAAGCGTGCCGGCGCAGGGAAGTCTTGGTTGCTGTTGACGGCAAAATACAACGTGTAAAACGGCCCAGCGGCGAGCAGCATCACCACCGTGATACGAGCGAACCACGTGATACGACTCGCTCCGACGAGAAGGACGGCGGTGGCGAACATCAACGCGATCAGCAACCAGTTCGTGAGTTCCATCCCGGCGAGCGTCCACGGCGACCGAAGAGGCGGGGACACGTAAGGGTTGTGAACTGGCGTGAACGTTGCGCTGAGCTGGCCAATCACCTTGTCGAACGACACGCCGTCGGCGCGGTTGACCGTAAACATCGGTGCTGAACTCAGCCTGTCCGAAGCTTGCTCGACGGCTGCAGGCGGAAAGAGTGCCGCGTGGATTCGGCCTGAGACCTCGAGACGGAAAAACATCAGAGCGGGAAGAAGCGCCAGAGGTCCGAATCGTTGGGACATCGGCAACGATGTGTCGGGAAGCCGCCGGGCGATCAGGTAGAGGCCGCATGCTGCCACAGCGAGGATGTTGGTTGCCTCGACGAAGAGCACGCTGACGTAGATCAACGGGAGCCACCAGGATCGCAGCCGACCAGCCTCGTATGTAACTGTCGCAAGGCCGACGACGGCGCCCGTGAGCATGAGGCTCACGTCGGCATTGACCGTGGCACCACTGTGGAAGATGATCAACGGCGTCGCCAGCAGGAGCACGATGATGGGGGCACGGTTTCGCCGCCGCAGGTCGAGGCAGGCCATGAGGTACCAGGTCACCGACAGGGCCCCGGCGAGCCACAGCGCTCCGAGCATCCGGGCTGCTGTGACTTTGCTCCCGACGACACCGGTGGCGGTGAGCGCTCGAGCAGCGATGCCGGTCGTTATGTAATAGGGAGGGAACTGGCCCGCCGCCGTGTTGAAGCCGTTCTCCTGGAAGTCGTTCGGGTCATACGACTCGAGACCACAAGGTGGCCCGACGTACAGCGGCGCATCGACACCTCGGCATGCTGCTTCGGACAGGGCTGCCTGGCCGACCCGTTCGTTGCGGACCGGAATGTCGAACTCGCCTGCTTTGATCACGTAATCGATGTGCTGAAGTTCGTCGATCGGCGACAACGTCGTGTAGCTGCTGACATGCAAGGCAACGAGGATGAGCGAGGCGGCAAGGATCCCGACGCAGACCGCCCAATCGGAGCGATTCCAGAGTGCGGGCGCAACGTGGTCGAAGCATTCATCCACGGTTGGTTCGACGTCGGCAGCTTCAGACATGACGGGCCAACTCGGAATCGACCACCGGTGCCGCAGGGCCGGTGCTGGGGGACGGTGTCGCCCGGCTGTGCCCGAAAAGCTGGCGGATCCGTCGATGCGCCGAGTAGATCGCACGGAAGAAGTTCCGCCTGAGCCGCTTGCGGCGTGAGTCGCTCGGCTGTGCACCAGCGCCGGTCAACCGAGCCTGCAGCCAGTCCGAGGTGCTGGCCTCTGGCTCAGACGTGGGTGCACCCGACTTGAACGGGAGCTCTAACCAGTCGTTGCGAAATGGCGCGAAATTCGGGTTGCAGTACGGATCGTTGTTGATCTCGTGGTGCCACTTTGCGTCTATCGAGTCGAACTCCTCGGTCGACGAGACCGGTGGACGGGTCTGACTTTCGAAGTGATACCAACTCGCCCGCGGCGTCCAAATGATCCGGCGACCGGTGGCACGGATTCTGAGGCAGAGGTCGACGTCGTTGAAGCTGACGGGGATCGACTCGTCGAAGCCGCCCATCGCGTCGTACAGGTCGCGAGTGACCATCGCCGCGGCTGCGGTGACACCGCTGACCTCTCGTTCGACAGCGAGCGGCCGGAGGGGGCCCGGCCCCGGGCGCTCGCCGTGCCAACCGGTCATCCCAGGGAGAAGATGGCGGTTGTACACGTGCCCGCCGTCCTGGACTGTCCCATCGGCAAAGAGCAGCTTGGGCCCAACCATGCCGACGCCGGGGTCATCGAGGTGAGCTGCGAGGACGTCGATGCTGTCCGGCTCGATCAGTTCGGTGTCGTCGTTGAGGATCAGGAGCAGCGGCCGATTTGAGGCCTTCACGCCGGCGTTGACCTTGCGCGAGAAGTTGAACGCCCCGGTGTACTCGACGAGTACGAGCCGATCGCCGGCCAGATCCTGAAGGGCGTCGAGCACCGGTTGGGGAGTGACGTCGTCATAAACAACGACAAACTCGAGGTCGGCCGTGCTGGATCGTTCCACCAAGCTCTTGACTGCGTCGTACACAAAGCAGCGGGTGACACCCCACACCGGTCGTGAGCCGCCGCGTGTCGGAATCACGACACTGACTCGAGCCGGCGGGTCGACGACTCGGCGCAGTACGTAGGCGCCGGCCACATCACCGATGCTCACCACGGCGTCGATTCCGGACCGATCACAATGCTCCTGCACGGCGCGCTGGCCCGCCTCGAAGGCCCACGGCTTGTTCGCCGCGTCGGTTGCGACGCTCGCGCCAGATTGTCGCCAGTGGTACAGAATGCGCGGTACGTGGGCGATGCGCGACGTCCGCTCGGTGAGCCGGAGCAGTAGGTCGTGATCCTGGGCTCCGTCGAACCCGGGCCGAAAGCCGCCGACGTCGGTGACGAGAGCTCGTCGTGCGACCACGAAGTGCAGGATGTAGTTCTGGTTACGGAGCTGTTCGGGCGAGAACGCAGGCTTGAACGACGGCACGCCGTAGTGCCCGTTCGGCATGATCAGGTCGTGGTCGCTGTAGGCGAGGTCGTTCTCGTGTAACGCATCGACCATGGTGGCGATGGCATCGGGTTCGATGACATCGTCGTGGTCGACGAAGGCCACGAAGGTCCCACTCGATGCGGCGAGCGCATCGTTGCTGGCCGCGACAATGCCGCCGTTGGTGGCCCGAGTGACGACGCGGACTCGAGGGTCAGCAGCTACCGCGGCCGCCAGTACATCGGCGACATGTGGCGCGGTCGATCCGTCGTCCACCACCACGTGTTCGATGTTGCTCAGCGTCTGCCCGCGTACCGACTCCAGACATGCCACGAGATGATCGCGAGACGGGTTGTAAACGGCGGTGACCACCGAACAGATGGGCGGACTGATGGGCATGGTCGTCAGCCGCGACGGGTGCGCAATCGATCGCGCACCTTGAGCACGGGGCTCAGAACAGTCCTGCGGATGTGATGCTGATCTTGAACCGCCCGGTGCAGCGTGTACCGCAGTTCGGTGATCTCGCCGCGCAACACGCCAAGTGCAGCTTCGGCTGCCTGCACCGCATTGCGGGCGTTGCCAACCTCGGCTTGTGCCTCGACATACGAGGTCTCGTTCGGGCCGATCAATCGACGTAGACGAGCGACCTCGACTCGTAGGGCTGCTGCGTCGCTGTCGGCCAGCTCATCCGTCGACATCGCAGAGAGTGTACCGAGCACGTGACAACGTCGAAGAGAATGCCCGCGACAGCCCTCCTCATGTGGCCTGCTCCTGGCCAGCGCCGGACCGGCCCTAAAACCGGCCGCGTCGGCCGCTCGCAGTACACTGACGACGATGTCAGGACCCGACCACGGCGAGCTCCAGACGGAGATCGACCGCCTCCGTACGCTCGTTGGCCCCGACGAGCAAGACTACGCGGCACTGCGCGAAGATCTCCTCGCGGCACGCGACGTCGCCAAAGGCGCCGAAGCCAGCGCCGGAGCGCTCCGCGGCCAAGTCGCTCAGCTGCATGTCGAATTGGCTCGCGCTCGGCAAGACCAAGATCACTTCCAACGGCTCGAGACCAATCGTGTCCAGTCCACCGTCGGTCGGATCACCCGGTCGGTCCGCGCCCGCATTTTCTGAGCAGCACGATGCTTCCGCTGATCTCGGTGCTGACGCCGGTCTTCGACCCCGACCCAGCCCATTTGGCTGCCTGCCTCCGATCCGTCGAACGACAGAGCTGGGCCAACTGGGAGCACGTCCTCGTCAACGACGGATCCACCCGGCCCGAGGTTGCGCGCCTCCTCGACGAACATGCAGCCGGCGACCCACGCGTCACGGTCGTGCATCGCCCATCGCAGGGCGGCATCGTCGCTGCAAGTTCTGACGCGCTCGCGGTAGCGACAGGCGCCTGGGTGGCACTCCTCGACCATGACGACCTCCTCGAACCGCATGCGCTCGACGCAATGGCCGCGGCGTTGGCCGGGGGTGCGCAAGTCGCCTACAGCGACCACGACTTCATCCGAACTGACGGTCGATACATCGACCCGTGCTTCAAGCCCGACTTCTCACCGGAACGACTTCGCAACCAGAACTACATCACCCACTTCTTGATGGCCGACCGCCAGCTGGTCGTCGATGTCGGAGGGTTCCGCGAGGGCTTCGACGGAGCCCACGACCACGACCTCGTCTTGCGCCTCACCGAGCGAGCTGACCACGTCGCCCACGTCGCCCAAATCTTGTACCACTGGCGCAAGGCCCCCACCAGCGTGTCGGCCAGCTCGAACAACACGCCGTGGGCGTTCGACGCCGGCGTGCGCGCAGTTGCATCGCAATGCGAACGGCTGGGCATCGATGCCACTGTTGGACGCACTGAATACGACGGCTGCTACCGAGTGAATCGCCGGGTGGCATCGACGCCGCTCGTCAGTGTGATCATCCCGACGCGCGGATCGTCTGGGCGTGTGTGGGGCGCAACCAGGACCTACGTGGTCGACGCGGTGCAAAGCCTGGCCACACGATCCGACTACCAGGAACTCGAATTCGTGGTGGTGTTCGACGACGCAACGCCCACGCCGGTGCTGCACGCTCTTCGACGAATCGCTGGCGACCGGCTGCGCCTCGTTCCCTTCCACGACGAGTTCAACTTCTCTGCCAAGATCAACGTCGGCGCAACAGCAGCCACCGGCGGCCTGTTCCTCGTACTCAACGACGACACCGAACTGATCGACCCGGCCAGTATCGGGGTGATGGTTGCGCACCTCGAACTCGACGACGTCGGCATGGTTGGCGCTCGGCTACTTTTCTCCGACGGAACACTGCAGCACGGCGGCCACGTCTATCACCACGACCCGATGCACGCCTGTCTCGGATGGGCCGGTGATTCGCCGGGGCCGTGGCCGATGCGGCCACTGGCCGTCGAGCGGGAATGCAGCGGTGTTACTGCCGCGGCTGCGCTGGTCCGCCGGTCGGTGTTCGAAGCTGTTGGCGGGTTCGCCACGGAGCTGCCGCTCAACTACAACGACGTCGACTTCTCACTCAAGATCCGCGCCGACGGTCACCGGATCATCTGGACGCCACACGCCAGTTGGTACCACTTCGAGAGCAGGACCCGCGTCAGCGTGCTCCGCCCCGAGGAGTACGCATACATCAACGATCGCTGGCACGACGAGATCAACAACGATCCGTACTACAACCCGAACCTGCAGCCGAATCGACACGACTGGCTCGAACGCCCGAAGCGTTCCTGCGCCCCTGCAGTCGAGACACGACCCACTGTGCTCCGCCGCGCAGTGTCCAAGCTGCAGGCACGCCGATGACCGCCCAGATACACACACCACTGAATGGGCTGATGGTGCCGGTCGTCGTTGTTACTCACACCGGCCCCACAGAACGAGTGCAGCGGTGCACGGCATCGCTCGCCGAAGCCGGAGGAGCCCGACCGGTCATCGTGGTCGACAACAGCGGATTACAGCTATCTGACGATAGTTACGGGCCCGCCGACGTGACGGTGATCCGAACGTCAAACCAGGGGTACGGAGCCGCCGCGAACGTCGGGTTCGACGCAGCCTGGCGGCTCGTACCGGACGCAACTGTGGTGGCGTTGTTGAACGATGACATCGAGGTCGATAACGACTGGCTGGTGCCACTGACCGCGGCGATCAGCGGTGGCGCATCCGTCGTGCAGCCCAAACTGTTGCAGGCGCCGCGTTCGGCCAACCCGATCATCAACAGCGTCGGTGTCGAACTCGATGCATGCGGCGCCGGCCACGACATCGGGTCTGGCCAGCCGGACAGCGAAACGTTTATGCAGGGCCGCGATATCAAGATGTTCACCGGTGGTGCAGCGATGTTCAGCCGTGACTTCCTCGAGTCAACCGGCGGCTTCGACGAGCGCTACTTCTTGTACTACGAAGACGTCGACCTGGCCCTGCGCGGTGCCGAACTCGGCCATCGGTATCGATGCGAACCGTCGTCGACGGTGTGGCATGAAGGCGGCGCCAGCACCAGTGCGCTCGGTGATGAGACGAGGCGTCTCCAAGAGCGCAACCGCCTGTGGTGCGCAGTGCGTTTTGCATCATTCCCAGTCATCGGGCGAGCCACATGGTTGTCCATCCGCCGAGTACGTCACCCACCGCGAGTGGTGCACGCACGTGCGCTCGGGGCTGGGTACAGCGCAGTGCTGCGTCTGGCCAGGGCTCGCCGGCAGGCTCGGCGGCGTGTGCAGGGCGCGTCGTCGTGAAGCGACTGCTACCGGCCGGACGCATTCTGTTCGCAATGACCATGGTCGTCGGTGCGTGGATTCTCGCCACACCCCCATCCGGCGGAGCTGACGAACCCTCCCACGTCATTCGTTCAGCGGCACTGATCCGTGGCGAACTCGACGGTCAGCGAGTTGCGTCTGCGCTTCAAGGATTCGAACTTCCAGCGCACGTCGGAGCACCCGACCCGGCGTGCTTCGCTTTCCAGCCTGGCGTGCCTGCGAACTGCATCAACGAACTCGACGCCGGGTCCGGAACCCAGTTGAAGATCACCAAAGCGGCCAACTATCCAATCTGGGGCCATCTCGCTCCGGGCCTCGGATCGTTACTGCCGCAAGGGTGGTCGTCGCCCGGGGCGCGGGTCGCTTCAGCGGCCATTCCGTTACTTCTCTTGGCTGGCGCGCTGTTTGCTGCAAGCCGTCACGGATGGTGGTCCGCTGCTGGCGTGCTCGTCGCGATCACCGTGCCCGTCTGGTTCACCGTTGCCGTCGTCAACCCGTCGAGTCTGGTCATCGCCGGGGGAGTAGCCATGTGGGTCGCCTTCGCCAGCGCCTGGAGGCGCACCCCGGGGCCGGGTTGGGCGCCGGCGCGTCTCGACCAGGTGTTACTGGCCGCGGGCTGGGCCGCAATGGTCCTGCCTCGGCGCGATGGGCTTGTCTATGCAGCAGTCGTTGCAGCCTTGGCCATCATGATCTTCGACGTCGGAATCGGACACCTTCGCCGTTCGATCGCAAGGTCGGCATGGGCGACGATGGTCGTGTCGACGCTGGCGACGTTGGCGTGGGCATCGCGCAACGATGCACCGTCGTCGAGGCTGCTTTTCGTTGCCCCATTCGCACCCGTCGCAGCCATCGGCCTGCGCTGGCTCTGGCATCGCGCAGCCGCGACCGGGCAACGACTGGCGGTGGTCGTCGGAGCCGGCAGCGCCACGCTCGTCGGGTCATACGTCGTCATGGGAACGCGAGCCGGCGGGTTCGACGGCGCAGTGTTCCAACGGACGATCGAACAGACCGGTATCGACATGCGCGAGGCGATTGGCATCGTCGGCTGGCTCGACACCGCGGTGCCGCAGTCGATGGTCGTCGTCTGGCTGATCGGGCTCGGACTCCTCGTCGCCGGCGCGATCATCGCCGAGACGCCGCGCGCCGCGATCGGTGCGGTCGCCGTACTGGCGACTGGTATCTGGATGTCGTGGGTGTTGACGATGGTCCAGAACGACGAGTCAGGCACGTACTGGCAGGGCCGGTATTACCTCCCGCTGATGGTGGGAATCCCGATCGTCTTGACGACGGCGTCGATCGATCGCCGTCACGCTGCCCGGTTAGGCAAGGCTGCCGTGGCGTTTTCTCTTGTGGTCGCCAACGTCGGCATCGCGGCCGCCATGCGCCGGTGGGGTGTTGGCGAACACGGCACGCCTGTTCCGTGGAAGTGGGACACCTACGCCACGGTCGTTCCGCCGATCGCCCTCGTTGTACTGCACGGTGCTGGAACCTTGCTGCTGTGGCGATCGGTCGACCTGATTGCCGGCCCCGCCGACGCACGGAGCGCATCCGACATCAATATCGCCAGTGCGGTTACCCCGACACTCGAAGCAGGCGTCAACCTGCTGGGGTACCACCGAGCAACGAGCGGGCTCGGTGTGGCTGTTCGCCGATTGCACGCATCGTTCGCTGCAGCTGGCATACCTGTGTCGTCGTTCGACGTTGACCTGACCGACAGCCCTGTCGTGGGCCAGCAGGCCGGCCCTGGCGATCAGCCGCTGCGGCGGACAACCGTCGCGGTAGTCACAGCGCCAGAGCTTCCTGCGGCCCTCGCTGCAGCTCCGCAACTCCGCAACGCCGATCGAGTGATCGGCTACTGGTTCTGGGAAGTCGCTGAGGTACCGGACGGACATGCCGTTGCCTTCGACCTCGTCGACGAGATCTGGGCACCGACCGCTTTCGTTGCCGATGCATATCGCCAGCGGGGCGATGCTGCGCCGGTGGTGCATCAACCGTTGCACCTGGCTGAACCATCGGCCATCGACCCCGCGCTGGCGAGGCGGTGGCGTGACCGCCTGGCTCCCGACGACCAGTTCGTCTTCCTGATCACCCTTGATTTACTGAGCGTCGTGGAGCGCAAGAACCCGTTCGCGGCGATCGAGGCGTTCGGCCGCGTCGCGCTCGAGGCCAGCCGACCTGTTCGGCTCGTCGTCAAGACGCTCAACGGCGACAAGCGCCGGGCGAGTCTGCAACGAATCATCGACCTCGTCAATCTCTCACCCGCCAGCGATCGCATCGAGATCATCGATGAGTTCGTACCCGATGTTGATATGGCCGCCATGGTGTCAGCCGCGGATTGCCTTGTTTCGCTGCACCGCGGAGAAGGTCTTGGGCTCCATCTTGCCGATGCCATGTGGCTGGGTACACCGGTCGTCGCATCGCGGTATTCAGGAAACCTCGATTTCATGGACGACGACACGTCGATGTTGATCGATGTCGTGCTGGTCGGGGCGGTCAACGGCGAAGGCGGCTATCCCGATGGAATGCTCTGGGCCGAGCCAGACATCGAGCAGGCCGCCACCGCCATGCTACGTCTGGTCTCCGATCCGACATTGGTGACCGAACTCGCTGAGGGGGCACGAGCACGCGTGCAGTCTCTTCCCGACGAACGATCACTCGGCCAGTCGTACGCAGCGGCGCTCGCCGAGCAATGACCGGAAGCTCAGGTTGCTGGCCGTGACGCAACGAAGTCGGCCCAACGATCGAGGAACACACGGCGCGGCGCGACCACGTCCGGCAGCTCGGTCGTTGAGCCGTGATGTTCGTGTACGACCCGGACGGAGTCGACGACACGAGTGCCTGCACCGAGGTCGGCAGCGCGTAGGGCGAAGTCGACATCTTCGTAGTAGGCCGGGTGAAAGGCGTCATCGAAGCCGCCGACACGTGCGAAAAGTTCGGTGGAGAGCAGCCAGCATGCAGCCGACGCGTAATCCAAGGGATGTGACCCGACTTCGGTGATCGGTCGGGTGTCGCCGTTGCTGATGATTCGCATGCCGATCTCTTGGATCGACCCGTCCGCTGAGACCAGCGCCGGAGCCGTGATCAGGTCGGGATGCGCTACTGCCTCGTCGAGGAGAACACTCAGCTGGCTCGGCGCAAGGATGACGTCAGGGTTGATCAGTGCGACGATCGGGGCCCGAGCGACGCCGACACCGGCGTTGTTTCCGCCTCCGAACCCGAGGTTTGTCGACGGCTGGAGAAGCCGAATACCACGCGATGAAATCGCAACCCGGTTTCCTGCAAAGTGACCTCGTCGGGGATGGTGATTGTCGACCAGGATCACCTCGGCAGCGATGCCGCCGCTGACCGTGTCGGCAACAGCGCTGAGGCATCGTTGGAGGACCGACCCGGTTCCAAACGACACGATCACGATGCTGACGGCGGGTTCGTCGAACCACGGCAGCGACACAAGCGGTGCGGGGGAGTCGGTCAGCCAGACGGTAGCCCGACTCTGCTCATCGCATGCCCAACCGCGAGCGGCTACCACGAAGTAGCCTGACGTGCAGGATGCCGCAGAGTGGCTTGAGTATGGAACGTCGACCTGATGTCTGAACGCTATCGAATGCCGGTGTCTCTTTCTGCGGAAAACAACCCGCACTCGTTCGCCCTCGACATGGTCGGGAGCAGCCGCACGGTGCTCGAACTGGGCTGTTCGGGTGGCCACGTGACAGAGCTGCTTGTGGCAGCAGGGAACACCGTGGTCGGTGTCGAATCCGACCCGGTTTGGGCTGCCGAAGCCAGCAAATTCGCGGAACGGGTGCATGTACTCGACCTCGACGTCGACTCGGTCGCAGATGTCGAATCCGGACGATTCGATGTGATTGTCGCTGGAGATGTCCTCGAACATTTACGCGACCCGCTCGCGGCGTTGGTCAAGGTGTTACCCCTGCTCAAACCTGGTGGTGACGTGATCATCTCCGTGCCAAACATGGCCTACGTCGACGTCCGTCTGCTGATGTTGGAAGGTCGAATCGAATACCAGGACGAGGGCCTTCTCGATCGCACCCATTTGCGCTGGTTCACTCGGGACTCGCTTCGAGACCTCATCGAGCATGCAGGCCTCGCAGCCGTTGAGGTCCGTCGTGTGGTCCACCCAATGGGGTCATCTCGTCTGCCTGTCGACTGGGACGCCCACAGCGAGGTGACTCGATCGTTTGTCCTCTCCGATCCAGAGGCAACGACCTACCAGTTCGTTGTTCGCTGCGTTCGAGCAACGGAGGCCGGTGATCGCGACACCGATCTGTTGACGACCGAGCCACACGAATGGCCGGTCCATCATTGCGAAACCGCTGAAGCGCTGGCTGTCGAACTCGACGTCCTGCGTGCCGAGATCAGCTCACTCCAAGCGGCCGTCGAGGCATGGGAACGCTCGCGAACGGCGCGCGTGACGTTGCCACTCAGGAAGTTGCTGAGTCGGATCCGAAGCGATCGCTAATCTGGGGTGGGCTGGCTCACCTGATCGGGTCGTTTCACGAATTCTGCCAGAACAGCAAGAAGTTGGTCGTTGGTCTGGCGGAGTTCGACAAGGGCATTCTCGAGCGCGATGGCGCAACGTTGTTGCTCTGCCAAACCGTTGACCTCGGCTCGCACCGCTTCCACTGCTGGGAGCAGAACGTCCTCGACGATCGATGCGATCGCCGCTGTTTGGTCGCCGTTACGTTGTCGAACTTCGTCCTTGACTGATTCGAAATGAAGGTTGAAGAAGGTGCGAACGGGCCGGAAAACCGCGCGAGTAGTGGCCGTAAGTGGGTTGGTCGGCATCGCGATGATGATAGCCCGGCGACCGAATACGATCGCTGACTCAGTGGCGAATGCCCACCAGCGATGCAATCAGCTCAGCGACTTCTTGACGTCCGGGTTGGTGCTTCATTCGGAGCAATGCTGCATCGGAGATGCGTTTACTCGCAGCGGGGGCGTCATACACCCGGCGCATCAGTGCAGCAGCATGATCGAGGTCGGGCTGCGCCCAACTGGCCTCAGCAGGGTACACCCATCCACCGAGAGCGCCGACTGGTGCGAGGTCGGCATCGACCAGAAAAGCGCATGAGTCGTCCATGAAGTCGAGGTTGCCTGAATATCGGGTGGCGATGACCGGGACGTTCATCCACATCGCTTCGGCGAGGTGGAGGCCGAGCCCCTCACTGCGATGCAATGACACGAGCGCATCGAGGTTTCCAATGAACGCGTAGTGATCGTCGATCGGCAGATGAGTGTCCCAGATGGTGATGTCAGAGCGCTGTGCTGCCGCTGCGAGAAGTTCTTCGTGCTCGCGCCAGCACGTTTCGCCGTTGATTGTCTTGATCACGAGAAGCGGACCCTCGTCCGGAGCAAAGGCTTGCGTAAAAGCGGTGATTGCTCCGAGGGGGTTCTTCCTCGCAGTCACACTGAGGTGGTCGAGCACTACCCCGAAGACGAAACGATCACCTGCTTCGGCGAGCGGCCCGAGTTGGTCACGTGTTGCTCCAGATCGCCTCGGCTCCTCGATCGGGAGTGGGACGGTGCGGACCGGGGCCCCATGCCCTTCGAAAGCGTGCGCCATAAAGCTCGTCGCGGCCCAGATTTCGTCGACGGCGTCAACGGCAACCGGCGGCCCACCCGACACCGTTGAGAGTTCCCAGAACCAGTATCCGATGACCTTGCATCCCGGCTGGAAGAGCTCGGGGTGATCGGTGCGCAGATTTGCGATCTGGTCGCCGTTCACGCAGGCAATTGTCGTCGCGAACTCGATGCGTTGATGAGTTTCTGGTGGAGCGCCCAGGGCCGGATTGTCGGTTCGCTGGTAGGCGATCGAGCTGTGAGGGATCCCGGCGTCGTCGAAAAGACGGACCATTGCGCGCCCGACCGCACCGACACCTGACTGGCGATCGAGGTAGCCAACGATGTTCACTCCATCAGTGCGGCGGCCGATGACTTCGAGGGGCTTGATGGCGTCGGTCACCCCAGTCGGATCGATCAATAACGGGGCCTCCCCGCGTCGTGCTGCACCCACAGCCCAGGTCCGCAGGCTGGCGGTATCGATCGCCTGGCCGGTCCCGAAGGCAGCAGCGAGGTCGGTGCGCAGTTCGACGAGCGCGGTCCAATAGTTTCGATTGAGCCACGCTCGAAACTCTGCCGCCCGAGTCCAGGGAAGCAGCATGCTTGCTTCTGGAGAACGTACGGCCAATTGAACGACAGCATCGACGGGGGTTCCGCCCGGAAGTTGGAACGAAGCATCCCGAGCGCTGAGCTGCGGAGCGCACACACGCAGCGTTGCGAGTCGGTCTGCACGAGCTATCGACACGCGGGGTGGACCATCGAGCATTCCGTCGAGCAACTCCGATGTATTTGGGTCATAACGTGGAGCATCGAGGAGACACACCGACTTGTCCTCAGGCCATCGCCAGATCGAGGCTCCGATCGACGTGTCGCTGCATTGCCGCGCAGTAAAGAGCGCGCTCGCGAGATCGAGTCGACGCCCGAACGGCACCGCGTCGCCAGTGCAGATCTCGCCGAGCAGCCAGTCGATAGCCGGAAGTGCTTCTCCTCCGACTCCGATCGCCGACGACGACACAGCGCCAACCACCAACAACTCCGAGACACCAGGGAATCCTGCAGTGGAGCATCCTGCGGTGGAGAGCCCGAGAAGTCGGGGAACGAGGACAAGGCCGTCGTCCACGCTGGGAGCGAACGGTGAGAGGGAACCCGCGACCGCGACGTCTCCGGCGAGGAGCACAATAATTGATCGCCTTCGTTCGAGTAGGAGTGCCCGAGCGGCTGCCAATCCTGCGAGCCACGGCCGATCTTCGTCTGACACCCGACAGAGGTCGATTTCGGATGGTGTGTGTGCAGTCCAGGCGGCTCCGGTCGGAGAAGTTGGCCGCTGCTGAGGATCGCCCGCCCAAGCTGCTGAGAGCGACCAGTTGGGGTGGAGGGCCGAGAGGGCCGCGGCGAGCGCATCAGCGGTCTGATCGGTCGACCGCGTGACGATAATGAGATCGATGGCCTCGCCGTCGGGCCCGGCCGAGCTCATGGGGTCTGTCGGTCGAGTGCTGCTACTCGCTGATCGATGTCATTCAACGTGGAAGTAACGGCCTCGCGAATATGGGCGAGGGCTTCGTCCTGGCGTGATGTGAGTTCCGCGACTTCGGTACGCAATGCATCCACCGAGCGCTCAAGCTGCCTGCAACGAGCGCGACCCCGGAGGATCCTCGAGAGACGCGACCGCAGAGGCATGGGGACCCGACGGCCGAGGCGCCCGACCAGCGAGCGTGCACGGCGGAGAATCGTGGGTGGCGTTGCGAGCGGTCGGCGCGGCGACGCGAGTTCACCGAGATATGTGACCGCGTCGTATTCCACGCTCAGCCACCTGCGAAAGTGAGCGGCGTCGGCGCCGTCAATATTGGGAAAGGCCTGCTGCAGGTCGCTGCGGCTCTCCCACAGGCCGGCCTCGACCCGCGAGATGGGCTGCTTGGCTGTTCCGTGGGTCGGCTCCGTCAACCAGGCGAGAAACGCTCGACCGTCGGCGTCGAAGGCGCCCGGCATCAGGCCGGTATCGGCAGCGGCACCGTTTTTGAGCTGGGCGATGGCTGCGGTGCGACAGATCCGTCGGACCAACGGTGTCAGACGTAAGCCTGCCGGAGTTGCAGACCACTGATAGGGGTCGGCTCTGCGCTCGAGGTGGCCGCGGGTGATCAGTTCGCGTCCGTAGTCGTCAGCGAGGTCGCGGATGGCTGTGCCGGGTGCGTGCCTCTCGCGAGGGATCGAGAGTTGGTGCTTGGACAGCACGTCTGGTGCGGTGGGGTCGTAGCCACTGAAGTGGATGAAGCGCACAGCAACCCCGTTTGCTTCAACGCGTCCGCCTTCGATGCGCACATCCCGTTCATGGATGTTCCACCAGGCAACGTTCATCCCCGGATCGCGAGAGACGAAATGGCTGAAGAGGGCTGGCACCCAGTCGATCCACTTCTGATCAGTGAAGAGGTATTGATCCAAATCGACGATGGCGTCGGTCAGGAGCCGCGTCATCCACCAGTCGAGGAACGGCCCGGCCGATGTCCCGACAGCGATGAACCCGAGGTTGAAAATTCCGGATTGCATCACTGCTTGCTCTGAGACCGCCAATCCATCGCGAGGAACGGGCGTGAGGACGTGAGGGGTCAACACGATTCCGGACGTGGCAGCCGCCTCGACTGCATCGTCGAACGGGGCGTAGACGTAGATATCAGGGTCGATGTAGCAGGCGATCCCGTCGCTGTGTAACAGCGTCTGCAACAGCGACGGCTTGACCGCCGTACTGAACTCCATGACGTCATAGATCGTCTTCATCATCTCGATCTGACCTGCCGGGAGGTCGAGGTCGGCGAGGCGGAGGATCTCGATGCCGTCTGCAGAATCGTCGACCTTGCCGTCATCGATGACGAGGATTGCGAATCTGCTCGTGGGGTGATGTCGGAGGAACGACTCGCCGAGCAGTTGCGCCATTCGGATGTAGTTCGATGCAACGATGGTCCCAGCGAACATTAGGGACAACGCTACCCGTGGTTATGTACGAAAGCCGGATCTCCAGAGTCAGGCAAGCGGGCGGTCTTGCTTGTCCTTGTTGGCAGCCTTTTGAGCCTTTTTCCATTCGCGTACCGTCGCGAGCGAGGACTCGTCGGTGATGTCGGCGACTGATCTGGGAACATCGTCGCCAAACTTTCCTGCGGCGTCCTGCCAGCCGTCGAGGGTGATGCCCTGCGTCTTGGAGAGGATGGCGACGAAAATTTTTGACTTCTCGTCCCCGAATCCAGGCAGTGCCTTCAGTCGGCGGTACAGATCTCGACCGGTGTCGACATCGCGCCACAGGTTGGTGGCATCACCGGCGTAGTCGTCGACCAGCACTTGGCAGAGTTGGTGAATTCGTTTACCCATCGACCCCGGGAATCGATGAATCGCAGGCTTCTGGCAACAGAGGAGGACGAATTCTGCGGGGTCCATTGCTGCGATTAAGGCGGGGTCAAGGTGGCCGAGCCGGGCCTGCAACGTTGCTGGACCGGCGAATGCCCATTCCATTGGGATCTGCTGGTCGAGCAACATGCCGATCAATAGTGCGTTCGCGTCGGTGTTGAGTAACCGGTCGGCGGCAACGTCGCCGGTGATGTACAACGTTCCCGCCATCACGCCAACCATACGCATGGGGTCAGGCCCCTTTCGCAACTCTGTCGTGCGAGGCCACACACAGTTGCGAAAGGGGCCTGACCCCATACGCAACTTGCTAGATGATGTAGGGGTCGACGGCGTCGGGATTGATGTCGTAGCGACTGATGGCGTCGTGGACGACACTGGCATCGACCTTGCCGTCGTGCAGGAGCGCCGAGAGCACGCCGACAACGATGTGGCCGGTGTCGACTTCGAAGTGGCGACGCAACGCCTCACGAGTGTCGGAACGACCCATGCCGTCGGTGCCGAGCGTCATGAAGGTGCGGTCGGGCAAGAAGCGCATGACCTGCTCGGGGACCGCCATCATGAAGTCGGACACAGCGGTGATTGGGCCCTGCGAGTCGGCAAGGATCTGAGCCACGCGCGGGACGCGCCGCTCGCCGGAGGGATGCAACCGGTTGTGGCGCTCGGCCGAGAGGCCTTCCTCGCGGAGCGCCTTGTACGACGTTGCCGACCAGAGTTCGGCGCCGACGCCGAAGTGCTCAGCAAGATCGACCGCGGCTTCGCGAGCGGCACCCTGGGCGCTGCCAGAGAACAACAATGTTGCCGGAATCAGCTCGGCATCCTCACCAGCACCAGCGGGCGCGTCAGCCCACTTGTAGAGGCCTTCGACGATGGCCTCGGCGAGCCCGGGCG
>CALCXK010000077.1 GCA_937905835.1 uncultured Ilumatobacter sp.
CGTTTGCGTCGAAGAATCCGCGGACGGGCCAGCGCAAAGTTCGACGCAAACGAGGATTTTCAGACCGTTTGGAGGAGTCGAGCGACGAGCCAACGGTCGACGACCTCGTCGATGGCCTGGTCCGAGAGATGTGTGCCGTCGGGTCGCCACGTTGAGTTGTCGCGATAGCCGGCTTCGTCGAGCCACAGGTCCATGTCGACGCGATGTACATTGCCGGCGCCTTCCTCAACGACGCGTCGAATCACCCGATCCATGACGTCCCAACGCTCGGATTCCCGAAGCTCGTCTTCTTTGCCGAGCCAATCCGGGGTTGGAGGTTCAACCCAGACGACTTGCGCCACACCCTCATCAAGAATTCGTTGCGTGACGTCCAGATAGTTGGCGTACATGTGCTGCTCGAAGCGCGGGTCCTGCGGGCGCAGTGGGCCCTCGTCGGCGCTCCATTGATGCTCCGCCATGTCGTTGAGCGTGACCATCAGGAGTACTACGTCGGGGCGGACGCTCTCGAAGAGCGCTGGCGCAAGGTCATCGAAGATCGTATTTGATCGAGCTGTTGGTTCGGACGCTTCGAACAGGGTGACTTCGGCATCGAGGATGAACCCGCACCCGGGGCACCACAGCACGTCGGAGGTGATGTAGCCGGGGTTGTCGATGCTCCAACGAGCCAGAGCGATCGAGACGATGTGCGCGGTTGAATCCCCGATGGTGGCAATTCGTACAGGCCGATTGAGCTGCGCGGGGAGGACCGGGTCGGTGTCGAATGGCAGTTTGGGGGACGCTCTGTTGCCATCAGCGGTGCTCTCGACTCCAACAGCATCCCCGGCGCTTTGGTCGATTGGCTCAGTCGTCGACAAGACAGTGGTCGCAGGAGGCGCCGTCGTGAGCGGTGTTGGCGCGGTGAGTTCGAGCTTGAGCTCGGCGTCGAGGTCGGCACCATCTGCTGAAGCAGCTGCTAAGACACCGGAGTCCGTTTCAAGGAATCCGTGCCCGGACGGGACGATCAAGAAGAGGGCAAGTAGCGAGGCGAGTGCCGCGGACGCGCCGAACAGGGTGAGTCGAGGTTCGACGTTTGCGGTGCGGATCGGACGTTCGAGGAGGAAGTAGGAGAGGACCGTGATGGCCGTGGTGAGGGCGAGAGCGACCAGCAATCCGCTGATACTGGTGAGCTCCCACCCCCGCTGCCGAAGCAGCACGAAGACTGGCCAGTGAAAGAGGTAGAGGCCGTAGCTGACCTTGCCAATCGCAACCGGCACCCGTGATGCGAGCGCGGTGTGTAACCGAGACGGCGTGAGTAGGCCGCCGATGCAGGAGGCGGACACGATGCCGACAAGGGGCATCCAGCCGGAGTATGCGGGCCCGCTGCCAGAAGGGAACCACACAGCAGCGCCAAGGAGGGCGAGCCCGGCGGGGAGCGTGAGTCGTGCGATCCAGCCCGGAAGACGCCGGTGTGCCACCACGACGGCAAGGACTGCCCCCGCCAGGAGTTCGCCGAGGCGGCTGAAGGTGGACCAGTACGCCACGTCGGGTCCGAACGCTGACGCAATCGCTGGTGCGGCGATCGCGCTGAGGAGAAACATCCCGGTCGTGATGCCCAGCACGCTTGTTCGGGTCATCCGACGGCTGAGGGCGAAAATCCCCAAGAGCGTCAGCGGCCAGACTGCATAGAACTGCTCCTCGATCGCGAGCGACCAGTAGTGCTCGACCGGCGAGACGAGCTGTGGTGCGTCGGTGAACTGGGCCGCGTAGCTGGTCTCCCCGGCGAGGCGCGTCCAGTTGAAAATCTGCAGCGCAGCACTGACCAAATCTGATCGCAAACCAGGTGCAAACGGAAATGCTCCGCCGAGACGCGCCAGGGCGATTAGGAGGAGGGACAGCATCGACGCGGGCAGGAGGCGGCGGGCGCGCCGTGCGAAGAACGTCCGCAACGCCACCCCACCGGTTTCGCCATGCTCGGCCACAAGGAGCGAGGTGATGAGGAACCCCGAGAGGGTGAAGAACACCGAGACGCCGACGTAACCACCACCCATCCATCCAAAGCCAGCGTGGAAGAACAGCACCATCACCACGGCGACCGCCCGAACACCATCCAGCGCAGGCTGATACGTCAACCTCTGGACGGCCGAGTTCACCGCACTATTCAACCAGCCGAGTCCGATCCTCGTTTATGTCGAAGCTTCTGGGGACTATCCAGCGCAAAGTTCGACGCAAACGAGGGGGAGTGCTGGGAGCGCTGTTGCAGGAGGGGTGTTTGAGGGAGAGTTGGGGTTAGAAGTGGTAGGGATGGGCGGAGAAGTCGGCGTCGCGCTTTTCGAGGAAACTGTCGCGGCCCTCGGCGGCTTCGTCGGTGCCGTAGGCGAGGCGAGTGGCTTCACCAGCAAAGATTTGCTGGCCGACGAGGCCGTCGTCGATCAGGTTGAACGAGTATTTGAGCATGCGCTGAGCGGTGGGGCTCTTGGCGCAGATCTTCTTACCCCATTCGAGTGCAGTGGCCTCGAGCTCGGCGTGCGGAATGGACTTGTTGACCGCGCCCATGGCGACCATGTCGTCGGCGCTGTACTCGTCGCCGAGGAAGAAAATTTCACGGGCGAACTTTTGGCCGACCTGGCGGGCGAGGTACGCCGAACCGAAGCCGCCGTCGAAGCTGGCTACGTCGGCATCGGTCTGCTTGAACTTGGCGTGCTCTTTGCTCGCCAAGGTGAGGTCGGACACGACATGCAGTGAGTGTCCGCCGCCAGCAGCCCAGCCGGGAACGACACAGATGACGACCTTGGGCATAAAACGGATCAGCCGTTGCACTTCGAGGATGTGGAGGCGTCCTGCGCGGCCCGGCACGATGGTGTCAGCCGTGGTTCCGATATTGCCATCGGCGTCTTCGGCGGCGTACTTGTAACCGTCCTGACCGCGGATGCGTTGATCGCCACCGGAACAAAACGCCCACCCACCGTCTTTGGGTGACGGGCCGTTGCCGGTCAAGAGCACGCAGCCGACGTCGGTCGACATGCGGGCGTGGTCGAGCGCCGTAAACAACTCGTCGACCGTGTTCGGCCGGAACGCGTTGCGGATCTCGGGTCGGTCGAACGCGATGCGCACGACGCCGGCATCGACCGCACGGTGATACGTGATGTCGGTGAATTTGAAGCCGTCGACCTCATTCCATGCGGAGGGGTCAAAGATCTCCGAGACCCTGGGCTGCTGATCGGGACGGTCGGGGGAGCTGTTCGCCATCTGTCCATCTTGCCCGCTCGGCTACCGTGCGCACATGCCTCACGCGCAAATCAATGGTCAGAGCATCTACTTCCAAGACACGGGTGGCGATGGCCCGCCGGTGATCTTGGCTCACGGGTTCCTCATGGACAACGAGATGTTCGCTCCGCAGGTCGCTGCGTTGCGGGAAACCCACCGTGTGATCACCTGGGACGAACGCGGGTTCGGTCAGACCGAATTTGACGGCCAGCCCTTTAGCTACTGGGATTCAGCCGCCGACTGCCTTGCGCTGCTCGACCATCTCGGTATCCACCGGGCCGTGGTCGGCGGGATGAGCCAAGGCGGATTCCTGTCGCTCCGGCTCGCACTCACTGCACCGGATCGCGTGCGCGGCCTCATTCTGCTCGACACCCAGGCTGGTGTTGACGACGCTGAGACCAAGGCGGCGAACGACGGCATGAACCACGTGTGGCTGACCGATGGGCCCGAAAGTGGTCTGGCCGACATCGTTGCGTCGATTATCATCGATGATCCCGACCACAGCCCAGCGTGGATCGCCAAGTGGATTTCTCGTCCGAAGGAAGCGTTCGCGCAGCCGTACCAGTGCCTCAGCACTCGTGACGACATCACCGATCGGCTCGGCGAGATCACTTGCCCAGCGGTCGTCGTCCATGGAATCGAAGACACGGCGATCACGATGGACCGTGCCGAGATTCTCGCTGACGGCCTCGTCGGTTGTTCCGGCGTGGTCAAAGTACGGGGTGCGCACGCCGCCAACCTGACAAACCCTGAGCCCGTCAACCTGGCAATTGTCGAGTTTCTTGCCGGCCTCGCGGCCTGATCGCAGCAATTCAATGACACACATGCAGATTTTTGGTGTTGAGGGCCTTCCCGAAATCGAACCGGGCGTCGATCTCGCCGAAATGATTCACGCTGCGGCGGCGGCTCAGGGTGACCCGATCGCCGACGGCGACGTTGTGGTGGTCACCTCGAAGATCGTCTCAAAGGCAGAAGGCTGCAGCGTCGAACTCGCCGATGTCGACGCGTCCGAGTTCGCCACCACGTGGGCTTCCAAATGGGACAAGGACCCGCGCCTGGTCGAGGTTGTGTTGCGCGAGTCGAAGCGCATCATCCGCCAGATCGGACCTGTGCTCATCACTGAAACTCATCACGGCTTCTGTTGTGCAAACTCCGGTGTCGATCAGTCGTCATCGGGCGCAGCCGGAAGAATCTTGGTGCTGCCGAAGGATCCCGATGCGTCGTGCCGGGCACACCGAGCACGGTTCGCCGAGCTGGGTGTCGACGTGGCCGTCATCATGAGCGACACCTTTGGTCGCCCGTGGCGTGAAGGTCAAACCGATGTGGCTATTGGTATTGCTGGAATGAACCCGCTGCACAGCTACATCGGCGAAGTCGATCCGCACGGTCACGAGTTTCATGTGCAGGAGATCTGCGTCGCCGATGAACTCGCCGCAGCGGGGGAACTCGTCAAGGGCAACACGAGTCGTGTGCCGGT
>CALCXK010000078.1 GCA_937905835.1 uncultured Ilumatobacter sp.
CCAACTCTGCAACCGACGACATAGTTAAGTATACACGTGTTCGTATAACATACTCCATACGATCAGATGTTCGATACAATTCTCTCGATGAACACGGTTGATAGACCTTCCCGAGGGACCTCCGACGACGCCACCGCACAATCGCTACGCGCAGCCAGTCACCTCATCGTCTTCTGCGACGGGGCGGTACCGCACCGACACCCCCTCAGCCGTCGCAGTCAGATTGGTGTCACTGTCAGAAAGCACCACTTCGAGCACGATCAGCTCTTGCCCACCTTCGATCGCCTCCGCCCATTCGGCCGGCATCCAATCACCGGGCTGCGTTGCTTCGTCGGTGATCCAGAGCGTGTCGTTCACAGGATTAAGCACCCGGACGCCGCAATGTGTTCCAACAACGAGTGCGTGCGCCTCACCCACCGGCAGGTCGGCGCCGGGTTCGAGAATCGGGAGCAGGGCATCGATCGAATTTGCTGGTCCGCTGAACGTCTCGGACGAACCCTGATCGGAGCATCCTGCAGCCAGAACTCCGACAGCAACGGCCAGAGCCAGCCGCCGACCCCGTGGACACCGCACGACATGGACAATAGCCGTCGAGCGATCAGCCGAAGTCCGCGACAAATACTGACGGGACCATCGCGCTGAGCGGACCGTGGCGCAGGGGCCGTAGCCTGCCGCGATGAACGACTGGACGCCCGAGACCTGGCTGATCGCTGCCGGACGCAACCGCACACCAGGTGAGCCGCTCAACGTGGCGCCTGTGTTGGCCTCGAACTTCTACCTCCCCGACGACCGGCTGTACAGCCGATCAGACGGTACACCGACGTCGGACGCACTCGAAGAACTCGTCGGCGGCATGGAAAACGGTAAGGCGCTGTCGTTCGCATCGGGAATGGCGGCCGCCGCCGTCATTCTCCATCGACTTCGGGTGGGGTCGACAATCGCGGTGCCTCTCGACCCGTATCACGGCGTTGCCGGCATCGTCAACGAAGGCGAAGCCCAAGGCCGGTGGACCGTGCTCAGGCTCGACCAGGCTGACACGTCGGCGTGGCTCGACGCGCTGCAGACCTGCGATCTTGTCTGGCTGGAAACGCCGGAGAACCCGCTGATGACGGTGGCCGACCTGCCAACCATCTGCGCGGCTCCCCGTCGCGACGGCACGATCGTCGCGGTCGACAGCACCTTTGCAACGTCGCTCAACCAGCAGCCGCTCGACCTCGGCGCCGACGTCGTGATGCACTCGGCCACGAAATTCATCGGCGGTCACTCCGACCTGCTCGCCGGCGTGTTGATCACCCGCAACAACGAACTGCTCGACGAGTTCCGCCACCGGCGGCTCCTGTACGGGGCCACGATCGGCGGGATGGAAGCGTTCCTGACGATCCGTGGGGCGCGCACCATGGCACTCCGGATGGAACGAGCACAGCAGAACGCCATGGAATTAGCAATTCGGCTTGAAGCGCATCCGGAGATCAGCCGGGTGCTGTACCCCGGCCTGCCCAGCCACCCGACGCACGCCGTGGCCACAACGTTCATGACCGGCTTCGGCGCCATGATGTCGTTCGAGACGACTGGTGCAGGTGAGCGGGCCACCGACGTGTGTAACCGGATGGAACTCGTCAACCATGCCACCAGCCTCGGTGGCGTTGAAACCACGATGGAGCGGCGCGCAGTGATTCCTGGTCAGGAACGGATTCCCCCGACGCTCATCCGTTTAAGCGTCGGCTGCGAACAGGTCGACGATCTCTGGGCCGACTTCGTGCAGGCCCTCGTCACGACCTGACCTCGGCGCCGCATGAGCCCAGGTAACGGTCGAGTAGGTTCGATGTCACTTGCTGGACCTCAGGGTCGTCGCCCAGCCCAAACGCCCAGTCTGTCGTACCTATCACGACGACTTCGCCGCCGTTGTCACCAAACGGTTCAACGACCATCATCACTGAGTTGCCATGTCGAACGCGCGCCAGGCTGTCAGCGTCCACGCGCCCGTGCAGCCGAGACGCGATGAACTCGATGTCACCCTGATCACTGAGCGCTGAGATCGATGCCGGATACTCACCCATCCCAACATTGCTTGCTGGTGTGAATGCAACGACAACCGTCTGCTCGCCACTCGGCGCGTTGGCGTGCGGCCGAGTGATCGGAAGCTGGTAATCGTCAAAATCGAGCAGCCGGCCGGTCGTCTCGTAGCCGACGACGCCGTGCTTGGTCCCGAGCAAATCGCCGTAACGCAGACCCGTACCCGCAACCAACCAGTGGTCGGCTCGATAGACCGTGTAGCCGCCCGATCCGCGGGGCGTGGCCTGTCCGAAACGGCTGTACAAGCCCCACGCCGAACCGGCTCCGAACAACGACCATTCGGGATTGGCGACGATTGGATCGCACCACATACCCGACATCTCTGCCTCGCGGCCCTCGGCCATCACCGGGTCGGTGTCGTGCGCTGAGTACTTGTGGCACACCATCGCATTGCCTTCGAGGCGGACTTGCCAGAACATCGTGTTGCCCGACATCGACGCGATGTTGCCGCCCTGCTCGACGTGCTGTTCGAGAGTTCGTCGCTGCGATGCCGACCAGTACTCGTCGTGTCCGACATCGATGAACAGGTCGTAGCTGTCGAGCGCGTTCGGGTCTTCAAGATCGCTCGAGACGCAGTAGTCAAACCGGTAGCCAGCTCGTTCGGCCCACTCGACAAATCGTCGCTCGTGAGCAAACCATCCAGTCGAGCCGATCGCTGCCGGGTAGCCGTTCGTCAACCGGTACTCCTGAAAGTGGTCGCCGTTGACATCGGGCTCTTCGCCCCAGCGCGTCGGCCGTGACTTCCGGTCGTCCCGTTCGACCTCGGGCCGGCTCAGCATCCCGCGGCTCCATGGCCGATCGAAACTCACTTGGTTACCGCCGGTATACAGGCTTTTGCCACCCCAGGTGTTGTACGCGTTCCAGGTGTTCGTCGACAGCATGAGTACGGCGCTCGCCCGGTCGTCCGGGTCGCCGGTGACAACGAAGCCGGAGTACGACACGTCATGGCCAGGAGCAGCGTCAGCGGCAGTGACCGTCACGAGATAGAAGCCCGACCGCCACGACGGGCCAGTAGCAATCGACAGCGAGGCGGCCCAGCCGCATCCGTTGCTGTCGGCATCGCTCGGTGGCGGCGCCGACACGCCCGGGTTGCCAAGCGACTTCCACACGACCTCACGTGCTCCACCCCACCGTTCGACCACCACGTCGAACATGGCCGCCTTGGTCGAGACGTGCAGGCCGATCGAGCCGCCGGGTGCTGTGCTCAGCTGCGAGCAGTAGCTCTCGATTTCGTCGTAGAACGTGATGTCGTCGGCCATGTCGTTGCTTGATCGATCAGCTTGCGTTGACGGCGTCGTCGATGATGGCATACAGCTGACCAGCGAGGTCGTTGCCGATACCCGACGTCGCCTCCACAACGAGGTAGACGCCGTAGCCGTCTTCCAGGTCGAGCCACGGCACCGTGCCGTAGGCGCCGCCATCACTGATTCGGCCACTCTCACGGTCGATCCACCAGCCCATGCCGTAACCCGTTCCGGCACCACGAGCTGAACCGTCGTAGGCAGCAGCGATCCGGTCGGCGTGCATCGTGTCCAGCGCATTCTGCGAAAGCACCTGCTCGTCGCCACACACGCCACCGCGCAGATGCATGAGCAGCAATCGGCCGTAATCGGGGGCGGTGATGTAGGCGCCTCCCTCGAGGTTCGGATTATCGGTGGCAATCAACGTGGACGGGTTGGAGTTGAACTCGACCGGGTAGTTGAAGCCTTCACCCATCTGTGTGAAGTGATTGTTGAATGCCAGCGAATTGACACCGCACGGCTGGACGTAGGTCTCGTCGATCAGCTCAGCCCAGGACTTGCCCGATACTGCTTCGGCCACGGCACCAGCGATCTGCCATTGTGCACCGCCGTAGTTGAACGCGACATCCGGCCCGTTGATGTCAGCGTCGTCGGCTGGCGAGGTGAAGATGCTCTTGGCGCAATCCTGCAGTGTGCCAACCGGGAGGAACTGGCACACGTAGGGGCCGTAGGCGGGATTGGGAAACAACCCGACAAGGCCCGAGCTGTTGGACAGGAGCTGTGCTGGGGTGATCTCCGGGTTGCCCGACCCCCAGTCGACCGCGTCGGCGACTGGCGCGTCGATATCGAGGAGTCCGTCGTCTTGCAGGCGCAGGAGCACCCCGGCCACGAGCATCTTGCTCGACGATGCGATGAGTGAGGAACGTTCCGGGCCGAACTCGCCCCAGTACCGCTCGAGGATCACGCCGTCGTCGGCATCGACGATTACGAGGCCCGCACCGTTCAACCCGCGGTCATCGACAAATGCCTGCACGACCAGGTCGACACCAGCGAAGTCGTACGCGGTCGGTTCGGGCTCGGCCTCGGTCACGACCGGCTCGGCTTCTGGCTCCGTGCCGACGGGCGCCGTCTCGGTCCCTACTGGGTCAGCGTCCGACACCAGTTCGGCGATTGGCACCCTTGCGTCGGTCACGACCGGCCCGGCGGCTGAAGAGGCAGCACCATCGTCACTGCCAGCGCAGGCTGCAACACCCAACGCAGCGACGACCGAGAGAAACAGGAGTCGGCGGCTCTTCACGTAGCCGACCGTACAACGCTGTCACCGATCGGCCGAGGTCGAGTTCTAATTGCCGCCCCACGACCCCTCGTATCCTCCGGCCGCTCGCATCTTTCGACGCCGCTTGCTCCCTCCACTCGATGGCGATTTCGCCTCCGGGCCATCCGACGTGTCAGCATTGTTGGATGGCCGCTTCTCCGAAACCACCGACGCGGCACACACTCGACATCCTCGCGACGTCAGCAAGCCAGTTCACTCCCGACCCTGCCGACACCGAACGGGCCAACCGCGGGCTGATCGCGACGCACGAGACCGGTCTCATCGAAGAAGATGGGCGCACCGTTTGGGACATCAGCCGACACGACTTCGTGCGCGAGTCTGAGGTTGCTCCGAGTTCAGTCCACGCCAGCCTCTGGCACCAAGCCCGGCTCAATGCGGTACACGGCCTGTTCGAAGTTGCCCCCGGCCTGTGGCAGGCGCGTGGCTACGACATCTCCAACATCAGCTTCCTTGCTGGCGAGCGCGGCTGGGTGATCATTGACCCGCTGACCAGCGAAGCATGTGCTCGGGCCTGCCTCGACCTGGCCAACGCCGAACTCGGCGAGCGACCCGTTACGGCGGTGATCTACACCCATAGCCACCTCGACCACTTCGGTGGTGTGCGCGGCGTGGTTGACGAGGCCGCCGTCGATGCCGGCGAGGTGCAAATCATTGCCCCTGACCAGTTCATGCGCGAGGCCGTCTTCGAGAACGTCATCGCGGGCCCAGCGATGGGCCGCCGTGCGTCCTACCAGTTCGGTATGACGCTGCCGGCTGGGCCGCTGCAGCACGTCGACTGCGGGCTGGGCAAGGCCACGCCGACGGGCACAATCGGGCTCATTCCGCCGACGATCTCCATCATGGAGACCGGTCAGGAACTCGTCGTCGACGGCATCCGGATCATCTTCCAGCTGACGCCCGAAGCCGAAGCGCCCGCCGAGATGAACTTCTTCTTCCCCGACAAAGGCGAAGCCGGCCCCGATGGCAAGCCGATGGGATGGCTGTGCATGGCCGAGAACTGCTCGCACAACATGCACAACCTCTTACCCCTCCGCGGTGCGCAGGCGCGTGACTCGCTCGGTTGGTCGAAGTACATCAACGAGGCACTCGAACTGTTCGGCGCCGACACAGCGCTCATGTTCGCCAGCCACCATTGGCCGCGCTGGGGAACCAACGACGTCGCAGAGTTCCTGCGCCAGCAGCGCGATCTGTACCGCTGGATGCACGACCAAACGATGCGCCTAGCGAACAAGGGTCTCACCCCGACCGAGATCGCCGACGAACTTGCGCTGCCGAGTGCGTTCACCGATCAGATCCACACGCGCGGCTACTACGGCGCGCTCATCCACAACGTCAAGGCCGTGTACCAGCGCTACCTCGGGTGGTACGACGGCAACCCTGCCCGACTGTGGAATCACCAGCCCACTGAGGCTGGCCGCCGCTACGTCGAACTCGCAGGCGGGGCCGACGCCCTCCTGGTGCACGCCCAGGCGGCGTTCGACCAGGGCGACTATCGCTGGGTGGCCGAAGTGGTGAACCACCTCGTGTTCGCCGATCCCACCAATACCGCTGGCCGCGAGCTGCAGGCCGATGCGTTGGAACAGCTGGGCTATCAGGCTGAGTCGGCCACGTGGCGCAATGCGTACCTGACTGGCGCAATGGAACTCCGTGACGGCCCACCTCCAGCGCGACCTGCGCCGGCTCGGCCCGGCATGGCGGTGGCACTGACGATCGACATGATCTTCGACGCCCTCGCCATTCGGCTCAAGGCCGAAGAGGTCGCCGGTGAACGAGTGATCTCCAACTGGCAGTTCACCGACCTCGACGACGGTGCAGCGTCATGGGTGCTCGCGCTCGAGAACCAGGCAATCCACTACGTGCAAGGTCGTCATGCTGACGATGCCGCAGTCACGGTCACACTGACCAAGAGCGACTTCGTTCAGATCACCGGTGGAGCCATGACCTTCATCGACGCGGTCACCGCAGGCAAGGTCGAACTCGACGGCGATCCATCCGCCCTGGTCACGATCTTCGGCAACCTCGATACCTTCGAAACCGGCTTCCCCATCGTCGAGCCGTAACGCTGAGTCGACCGGTCACCTGGTCGCCCAGAGAGAGCAGAGGCAGGGATCATCAGCAACTCGCTGACGATCCCTGCCTCCATTCCGACTCGGGTCTTAGTTACCGCCCTCCTTGAGGACAACGGTCTCGGATTTGTAGTCGTTACCGAAGAGATCTGCGCCGTCGCCGACGAGTGCCCATGCGGCCTTGGTGATCTCGGTGGTGAACGCACCATCGCTCGGCGGTGCGGTGAGAACCGTTGCGCCTTCGAGGTTCGGTGTGCTCTGGCTGATCGACACGGTGCGGTCCCAGTCAGCACTGTTCATGAGGCCGACACCGTCGGGAGCCGGCCAGATGAGCTTGTTGACTTCGTTCATCATCCACTGCTGATGACTCTCGCCAAGGGTGGAACCCGCTGTGGTGACGATCGTGGCGCACTCGGCCACGTTGTCACGGCAGTAGGCCCATCCCTGCAGGGACGCTGCAACAAATCGAGTGGCCTGATCCTTGTACTCGGCATCATTGGCCAGGCGCCCAGCGTCGGCCCAGACCGCGTCCTGGAGCATGCCAACGCCGACTTCTTCGTAGCTGATGACGTTGAAGTCATCGGCAGTGTACAGCTCACCGGTTGCAGGGTTGATGGCCTCGAGGACCTGGGCGTACTCGTTGTACGTCATTGCCTCGGCGGCATCGATCTCGCCTTCGAGTAGTGCGACCATGTCGAACTGCTGGCCAACAAGGGTGACATCGCTCGCCGGGTCGAGACCTTCGGCGCCGATCGCAGCGAACACTTCGTACTCGTTGCCGTAGCCCCAGTTGCCGATCGTTTTGCCAGCAAAGTCGGCCGGCGAGGTGATACCCGAGTCAGCAAAGCTGACCTGCAGTGTGCCGGACCGCGCGAACACCTGCGAGATGTTGACGATGTCAGCGCCTGCCTCACGAGTCTGGAGTGCCTTGGGAACCCACGCAATCGCGAAGTCGACGTTGCCGGTCGCAAGTTCAGCCTGCGGCACGATCTCGACGGCCCCTTCCTTGATTTCAACGTCAAGGCATTGGGCTGCGTAGAAGCCCTTGTCGGCTGCTGCGTAGTAGCCAGCGAACTGTGCCTGGGTGAACCACTGCAGCTGCAAGCTGACCGAGTCGACCGTTTCGCATGCAGCGGCGTCGCCCGAACCTCCTGCATCGTCGCTGCCGCAGGCCGCGGCAACAAGCCCCAGCACTGTCGCACCGACAGCAATTGCTCTCAATGTTTGCTTTCTGTTGGTCATGGTTCTCTCCCCCGAGGCTTCCCTCAGTCGTTGTCTGTTGTTCATATGAATTGATCCGCCGATTGCTTACCCCGTTGGGCGCGTTCGAGCCCGACCGAGATCATGTAGAACATTAGACCCAACACCGACGCTCCGATCACATACGCCCAGGTGACATCTTTACTGCCGTTGAGGCTGCTCCGCACGCCAGTCGCAAGACCGTTCTGGACACCGCCGAAGTACTCGGCAACGAAGGCCGTGATCACGGCAAGGGGAGCGGCGATCCGCAAAGCTGTAAAGAGATAGCCAAGAGCATTCGGAACGCGAACTTTCAGCAAGATTGCTGACGGGGATGCAGCGTACGAGCGCATCAGCTCGAGGTGGGTTGCTGACACCTGGCGGAGGCCTTTGCTGACATTGACGAAGACGACGAAGAAGACGATGAGTGCCACCATCAAGCGACGCGGCACCTGGCTCGTCGTGCCGAACAACATGTTGTTCAGCACCGGCACGATGACCACGATCGGGACCGCGTTCAGCGCGACCGCCAACGGCGTAATAAGTTCCTCGAGCAGCCTAAAACGAACGGTGATCAAGCTCATCAGGACGCCCACGAAGGTGCCGATGAGCAACCCCACCAATGCGTTCGTGCCGGTCACCAGCGTCTGGTCGAAGACCTCGTTGAACCGCACGGTAAAGGCCGACCAGATAGCGGTCGGCGCTGGCAACACGAACGGTTGGATGTCGAAAGCTCGAACGACGAACTCCCAGATCGCGAGGAAGCCGACACCGAAGGCGAGTGGCGGCCAGATCGCTCGGACGAACCGGCGCATCGCGGTACTCACCGGTCTTCGATCCCCCGAGCGCCATCTCCCAACTCGGCGCCGCGCAGTGCTTCTCGGACTTCGGTGATCTTCTTGTAGAACGAATCGTTCTCGCGGGTTCCTTCGTCACGGTTCTTGCCGAGGCCAACGTCGATCACGTCGGTGATCCGACCCGGGCCCGCCGACATGACTACCACACGATCGGAGAGGTAAACCGCCTCGGGAATCGAGTGCGTGACGAAAACCACCGTGGTGTTGGTGACCTCGCAAATCTGCAGCAGCTCGGCCTGCATGTGTTCACGGGTCATCTCGTCAAGCGCACCAAATGGTTCGTCCATCAACAAGAGCGGCGGGTGCGACGCCAAGGCGCGGGCGATGGCGATCCGCTGTTGCTGACCGCCCGACAGCTGCCACGGCATGTGCGCTCCGCGGTCAGACAGCTTGACCAGGTCGAGCATCTCTTGTGAGCGAGCTGCTCGCTTGGCTTTGTCCCACCCTTTGAGTTCGAGTGGCAGCTCGATGTTCTTGGCAACGGACCGCCAATCGAACAGCCCTGACTGTTGGAACGCCATGCCATAGTCCTGGTCAGCACATGCCTGCTTCGCAGACTTGCCGTTGACCTCGACGAGTCCCGACGTTGGCTCAATCAGGTTGGCAATCAGGCGAAGCAAGGTCGACTTCCCGCAGCCCGAAGGCCCGATCAGCGACACGAATTCGCCCGGGTCAACGGTGACGTCGACGTCACGTAACGCGTCGACTTGTCCTGACGTTTCGGCGTTGAACACCATCGAGACGCCCCGAACACTGACTGCCGATTGGTCTGTCACCCTCGCTCCTCCTGCGGACGATTCCGCATTACGTACGTTTCACAACCGACGACCAAGGCAAACATCACGAGGCCGAGTGCCGCCGCAGCAAACACTGCTGCGTACACCGACGCCGGCTGTGACGTGACCTTCTGGCTGTAGTCGATCGTTGCATACCCAATGCCGCGCAGCCCACCGAGGGTGATCTCGGTGACGATCACGCCGATCACCGCTGCGGTTCCAGCGAGCTTCAGGCCAGGAACCATATAGGGAATCGCTGTCGGGAATCGCAGCTTTCGCAACGTCGTCCACCACCCTGCGGCATAGCTCGACATCAGCTCCAGCGAGGCTGCTGGGGCGGCTTGTAAACCGCGCAACGTCGACACCGTGACCGGGAAGAACGAGAGGAAGGCTGCGAGTACTACCGCAGATGTCCATTGAGGCCAGTCAAGGCTGCCCCGAATCGCCGTGACCTGCGGGGCCAAAGCAATCAGTGGGATCGTCTGCGACACGACAACATACGGAAGCAGGCCTCGCTCAACGATTCGGAAGCGCGCCATCAACACCGCGAGCAGCACGCCGATCGCGGTACCGACAATCAAACCGGCGATCGACATCTGGAACGTGTACCAGGAGTACCCGAGCAGCACGTGCCATACAAGCTGGCCTTGCTGGCCAATCGCCGGACGCGTCAACTCCGCGAACATCTCCCAGGTGTGCGGCATCACACGGTCGTTGGTCTTGGGAATGAGCCTCCACCCGAAGATGTCGCCTCCGGCCTCGGGCCCCAGAGCCTTGTAGATCTCCCAGCCGACAGCGACAAACACCAGCGCGACGACGAACAGGACAGAGCGCCGGACGGCACTTCTCAGTCTCCTGGTCACCATGTCGTCATGCCCCTCCCCGGGTATCGCTCACGGCTTTGCGAGCTGCAGTCGTACTCTATTACGGCCCTAAATGTAGCCGGTGAGCGCTCGGCCCATTGGAACGAATGCTGCTCACAGTCAGACAGGCCCGACGCGAATAACGCTGCAATCGCAGGCGCCACTCATCGCCGAATCTCGTACACGACGCGGCACAACTAGGGTTCGGATCGCGCAGTATCAAATCCTCAATGCTGAAAGGCCTTGCATGCTCTTCCCTGTTCGCAAGATCGTGAGTCTGATCGAAGAAGTTCGTTCCGATCACGGCCCCGTCCCTTCGACCCCACTCTTCAAGGGCGCGATCGCCGCGGTCGTCGGCAACCCATACGTTGGGCACTACGTCGATGATCTCTCGCCTGCCTCCGATGAGCTGCGCGCACTCGGCGAAGAGTTGGGGAACCAGCTCATCACCCACCTCGGAGGCGACCCTGCTGGCATTGAGAGTTACGGCAAAGGAGCCATCGTCGGAGGCGCCGGCGAGATCGAACACGGCGCAATGTGGCACATTCCCGGTGGGGGCGGGATGCGCGCCGCCATTGGCCGAGGTACGTCGATCGTTCCTTCGACAAAGAAAGTCGGCCCAATGGGCGCTCGGCTCGATGTTCCACTGACGCACCTCGATTGGTCATACGTGGGCAGCCACTACGACGCCATTGAGATGGGCGTGTCTGATGGCCCCCGGCCCGACGAGATGGTGTTGATCTTGGCCATGGCCACCGGAGGGCGGATCAATGCTCGCCTCGCTGGCGGATTCACACTCGAAGATCAGGGCAAGCCGGGGATGCCGGCATGAGGGTCGCAGTCATCGGGCTCGGGCGGATGGGTTGGCCAATCGCCGGGCACCTCGCCCATCTCGAACATGGCCACGAGGTCAAAGTGTTCGATATCGCGAATGCAGCTTCGACTGCTTGGGCTGACGAGCATGCCGGCGAAGCCGCCGAGTCGGTTGCCGACGCAGTGGGCCAGGCCGATGTCATTATCTCGTCACTGCCCGCCGACAAACAGATGCAAGTTGTCGTCGACGAAGCGCTGGCTCATATTGGCACGGGCACAATCTGGCTCGACCACTCAACCATTTCGGCAACGGGAGCACGCCGGTTCGCTGATGAACTCAGCAGCCGCGGAGCTCATTTCCTGGATGCGCCGGTCTCGGGCGGGGTCGATGGTGCTCGCAACGGTTCGCTCACCGTCATGGTCGGTGGCGATGAGGACGCGTTTGTTCGTGCCGAGCCGACCATGGCTGCGTACGCCGGGCGGGTCACCCACATGGGGCCTTCGGGAGCTGGCCAGATCACCAAGATGACCAACCAGATTTGTGTCGTTGGCGTTGCTCAAGCGCTCGCCGAGGGGCTGGACTTCGCAATCAACGCCGGGCTCGACCCCGAAAAAGTCGTACACGTGATGACCCAGGGCTCATCAACGTCATGGGAAATGGAGAACCGGGCTGCGCAGATGATCGCTGGTGAATACGACTTCGGGTTCTCGACCACCCTGATGCGTAAAGACGTCGGGCTCGTTCTTGACGAAGCAAGCGCCATGAATGTGTCGCTGCCCGTGACGGCCCTCGTCGCTCAGTTCCTTGCCGACGTGCACGCGCTCGGCGGCGCCGACTGGGACTGGTGCAGCCTGATGGAACGACAACGTCGGCTCTCATCGCCAGGCAACCGATCCGCACCAGACGACAGCGGTGAGCCGTCTCCAGCAGGCTGATTTCACAGCGCGGTCTGGCGCAGCAGTAGATCAGTCGTCGAAGTTCAGCATGCTTGATCGGCCTTGGCCCGCGCCTTCGACGTCGGGCTGCTTGACCGTCGCTGACGTGGCTGCTTTCCAGAACGCCCGATAGTTCGGGTATTCGATTGCTTCGGTGACCCAGCCTGATGCGACGAGTTCGGCATGGAGCTTCGGAAGGTTGCGCCACGGGACACCCATGTCGACGTGGTGGGCGAGGTGCCAGCCGGTGTTGTACGGCACCATCCACATGCGTGCGATCAGGCTCTGCCGAACGACATGCGTCGTCAAGCGACGGTCGGCTGATTGGATCATGCCGCCATGCTCAGCAATCGATCGTGCCCGGTTCGAGACGCGCCACAGAGTCGACCAAGAGAGGATCCACACCACATACATGAGTGGTCGCATCACGGCGATCGACGCACCGAGCAGCACCACCTGCACGATCAAGATCTGTTGGGCTTCAAGGGCGCCCTTGCGAACGGCACGCAAGAGGCCGCGAAAGTTTTTATAGGCGCTGATGCCCGTGGCATCACGCCGCAGCTTGCGCCGCCACGAGTCTGGCGGAATCGGGTAGCCCGAATACAACGAGAGGTCAGGTTCTTCGGGGCCCATCTCGTCGCGGTGATGGGCGAAGTGTGAGCGGCGGTAGGCGAGCATCGCCTGGTAGCTCGGGTATGACAGCAGCCATCGGCCGACAAGATCGTTGGCACGACGGTTGGAGAACAGCACCCGATGGGCGGCTTCGTGGCCGAGGATGTTGAGCCGGGCGTGACCGCCGCCGAGCAGCAGAAAGGCCAGTACATACGCCCACCACGTGTTGAGGTAGCCAGCAACAGCAACGACGCCGATCGTTTGCGCGAGGGCTCCGAGCACAGTGAACACGTTGCCGATGTTGTTGATCTTGCGGAGTTGGTCACGCAGCGCTCGTGTCGCCATACCGCGCTCGTTCAACCTGTCCGTCGGTAAAACGTCGGGCAGTTGTGCACCTGACGGCACCAGCGTCGGTGTGATCGTTGACATGGCTACATGATACACTTCTAGTTCACCATGAACACAAGTCGTAATATTGAGGGCCTCGAGATCGAGCCGTTTTCTGCTCGTTCGGTCATCCTCTCGGCCCTCCTCGGATCGCACCCACCGGTCCTGCCGGTTCGGGCCCTCGTCCGGCTCGCTGAGCTCTTCGACATCCGCCCTGGAACCGCCCGGACCTCACTCTCGCGGATGGTTGCCAATGGTGAGTTGACGGTCGCTGAGGGCCACTACGCGCTCGCTGGGCGACTACTCGAACGGCAGCGCGAGCAAGATGAGGGGCGTCACGCCATCACACGCGAGTGGAATGGCGATTGGATCACTGCGATTGCATCAGGGGATCGTCGCACCATGGCCGAGCGACGCGCATTTCGTCAGGCGATGATCGGCTCGCGGTTTGCCGAACTCCGACCTGACATTTGGCTTCGACCGGCAAACGTCGACAACCCTCGACGCCCTGACGAGGTGATCATCACGCGAGGCCCCATTGAGGTCGATGACACCGCCGACCTCGTTGATCGACTGTGGCCACTCGCCGCCATCGACGCTCGCTCCCAGCAGCTCATCCACCTACTCACGGCCCATCGTGCTGAAGTCGACCAACAAGACGATCGACTGCTGCCCACGACGTTCACCATTTCGGCTGCCGTGGTGCGATTCCTCCGCACCGAGCCGCAGCTCCCCAACCGCCTGCTTCGGAATGACTGGTCGGCGCTCGAGCTGCGACCCCTGTACGACGATTTCGCTACTGCCTTCGACCAACAACTTCGCCGGTTCTTCGCATCCGAATGAGGCCCGCCAGTATCGTCTGTCCAACGCTTTCACCACAGCAGGCATCTGGTCAACTGTGGTGATGATCGTCGACTCCCACACACATCTGCTTCCTGACCGTTTGGCGGCAGCGATCCGGCGGTTCTTCGCCGAACACGGCGTGAACGACTTCTCGTATCCAATGGACCATCGGACAGTGCTCGATCGCCACCACGCCGATGGGATCGACACCATCTGGAACCTGCCGTACGCGCACAAGGCAGGGATGGCCAGGGCGCTCAACGAAACCATGCTCGAAGCCAGCGCCGCAGTCGCCGACCACCCTGTCACCGTGTTGCCGGGTTGCACTGTGCACCCTGACGACGCGGATCCTGTTGCCGACTTCGACGCGGCGATCGACGCCGGGGCGAAGATTCTTAAGCTGCACTGTTCGG
>CALCXK010000079.1 GCA_937905835.1 uncultured Ilumatobacter sp.
GCTGAGTCGACCACGGCAAAGGCCGGCGACAACCGCTTGCTCTCGCCAGTTGTGCGCCGCCTTGTCAATGAGAACAGCCTCGATCCGGATTCGATCGCCGGTACCGGCCCCGGCGGCCGAATCACCCGCGATGACGTGCTCGATCACATCGATGCCGGCGGCAGCAAGGCTGTTCCGCCACCCGCATCGGTACCCGCATCGCCAGCCGCGTCGGTACCCGCGTCATCATCGTCTCCCGCAGCCGCAGGAGGCGCCCGCGATACGTCGATCCGGCTCTCCAAGATCCGTCAACTCACCGGCGATCACATGGTCATGAGCAAAGCGGTCAGCCCGCATGCGTTCAGCGTCGTCGAAGTCGACTTCGCCAACGTTGACATCGCTCGCAATCCGGTCAAGGCCGACTGGAAGGCACAGCACGGCTTCAGCCTCACGTACCTGCCGTTCATCTCACGGGCAGTCATCGACGGCCTCCGAGAGTTTCCGCAACTCAACGCGAGCGTCGGTGACAACGAGTTGATCGTCCACAACTACATCGACCTCGGCATCGCCGTCGACCTGGAGTACGAGGGTCTCCTCGCTCCGGTTGTCCGTGATGCGGCGACGAAGCGCCTCGGTGCGATCGCCACCGAGATCTATGATCTCGCCAATCGTGCCCGCGAACGCAAGCTCAGCCCGGACGAAATCTCGGGCGGCACGTTCACGCTGTCGAATAACGGCTCGGCGGGTTCGGTGCTCACGATGCCGATCATTAACCAGCCACAGGTTGGCATCATTTCGACAGATGCAATCGTCCGTAAGCCTGTGGTCACCACAGGCCCTGACGGCGGCGAAGCGATTGCTATCCACCCGGTCGGCAACCTGGCAATGAGCTGGGATCATCGGGCATTCGACGGCGCCTACGCTGCCGGGTTCTTGAAGCGGGTCAAGGAGATCCTTGAAACCAAGGACTGGTCGACCGAATTGTGAGAGACGACCGTTTCAGTTGGGGTCAGACCCCAACTGAAACTGCTCCGCTGCGAGTCCGGTGGTTGGGCAGCGTGCCCTACCGCGAGGCGCTCGCGGTACAGACGTCGCTTTTCGAACACGGCATCGATCAACACCTCTTACTCCTGGAGCACCCACACGTCTTCACCTACGGTCGGACAACCGACCTCACGACCAACTTGAAGTGCGAACCGGCTGCTGTCGGAGCTGAACTGATCGCTGCCAAGCGCGGTGGTGACATCACGTATCACGGCCCGGGCCAGCTCGTCGGTTACCCGATCCTGAACGTCAACAACGTGCTCGGGGCAACCGGGCACGTCTGTGGTGTCGAAGGTCTGATCATCGACGTCTTGATCGAACTCGGCGTGCCGAACGCGAGCCGACTCAATGGCTATGCGGGTGTGTGGCTCGATGCAGGTACAGCGCGCGAACGTAAGATCTGTGCGATCGGTGTGCGGTTGAAGAAGGGGCGGACCATGCACGGTTTCGCCCTCAACGTCACGACCGACCTCACCTACATGCGCGACCACATCGTGCCCTGCGGGATTGGCGACAAGCCGGTCACCTCGCTGGCCGAAGAGGGCGTCGACGTGTCGATGGCCGATGTCGTTGACGTCGTTGCCCGCCTTGCTGCTGATCGCTGGGCTGCCGATGCCGAGGGTCGCGGTGTAGCCGAACGTCAAGATGTCGCCTGGAAGCACCCCGCCGATGGACGTGACCTCGCAGCGTTCTCCCGTGGTGAGGGCCCCGGTGAGCAGGTGAAACTCGTGTCGGCACGCGCCGCTGGCCGCCTCGAAGCTGCCGGTGTCGACGTTGCGGCAGGGCTGTCGATTGAGACGCGTAAGCCTGACTGGTTGCGCCCGAAGGTCAATCTCGGCCCCGAGGTGCTGGAGCTGAAGAAGACGGTTCGTTCGCTTGACCTTGTCACCGTGTGCGAAGACGCCGGCTGCCCGAACCTGTCTGACTGCTGGTCCGATGGCACGGCGACCTTTATGGTGTTGGGGGAGCGGTGCACCCGTGCCTGCGGCTTCTGCCTGGTCGACACGCGCAAGCCGATGCTGCCCGCCGACGATGAGCCCGCACGTGTTGCTGAGGCGATCGACCGGATGGCACTCGATCATGCGGTGCTCACGATGGTTGCCCGCGACGATCTGGCCGACGGTGGCATGGCCCACGTTGCGGCGTGTGTCGAAGCGATTCGGTGTCGTCGCCCGTCTGCGAACATCGAGACGTTGATCTCCGATGCAAAGGGCGACGAAGCGTCGCTTGAGTTGCTGTTTGCGTCGCGACCCGACGTGATGAATCACAACGTCGAGACCGTCGCCCGTCTGCAGCGTGCCGTTCGGCCGTCAGCAGGCTATGCCCGTTCGCTGAGCGTCCTTGCTCGAGCGAAGCAGGCTGGCTTGATCACCAAAACCGGGTTCATGGCAGGCCTCGGTGAGACCGATGACGAGATCGTTGGCTTGCTCGCTGACATTGCGAACCTGGGTGTCGACATCGTCACGATTGGTCAATATCTGCGCCCGACGTCGAACCATTTGCCGATCGCCCGCTACGCCGACCCCGCCGAGTTCGATCGGTGGAAGCAGATCGGCGAATCGTTCGGTATTGGCCACGTCGAGGCCAGCCCGCTGACCCGCAGCAGCTACCACGCTAAACAAGCGTCCGATGCGGTGACTGTCCCGGTGGCTGTCGCAGCGGCTGTCCCGGTGTCGATCTCGCTCTGAACGGGTTGGCCGATGCGAGCGGCAGGCTGTCGCTAGTCGTCGTTCAGTGGTACGTCTGTATTCACGTTCCGCGCGGCGCGATTGCCACGAATGCAGGCACGGATGATCGCTCCGAAACTCAGGGCGAGACCGACGAGCAGGATCAACGGCAGCAGGTCTGTTGTCCGCGAGAGCACTCCGACTGCGACACCGGTGACACCAAGAATGGCGGCGGCCGTTTGTATCCCTGGTCGAGCGGCACGGTTCCCTGCGACCCAGGCCTCAGGTGACGCCAACGTGGCTCGGGTTCGTAGGCCAGCCCAGCGATTCGGCCCGAGTGATCCCGATGCAGCTCGGTCGGCAACGACCCACAGGACGATCGCACCAACAATCGGCAAGACGCTCAGTGGCTCCGCCAGGCCGATCGGCGATTCGCCAAGAGTTGCGTACGAGTGTTCATGCCGGTGACTCTAGATCTTGCGCTCCTGAGACGATGACGTCCCACAGCGACCGTTTCGCTCGCCAGGCATTGGCTCGGTCCTCCTTGGACTGTCACCACTGTTGGTCGCAGGCTTGACCGTGACGTGAACGATTGACCTCGGGCACCCGGTCAAGAACATCTGGTCTCACTACAGCGGCCGACGACGCACAGAACTGGAAAGCGTGAAGGGATCAGGCCGGTACGGCGCGCTACGAGGAGGCGATTGGCGCCAAATGTTCAAAGATTTCTTCGAGTTTTCTGTGGCCTGAGATGTCATCCAGAGACGCCTCGTTGCTGGGCTGAGAAGGGCGCGGCGTGCCGTGCGGGCGGATCGTTGACCGGATCGATGCGCCCGCGTCGCGCCTGATCAGCGATGCCTCATGACCCGTTCGCTGAGGCGTTCTTTCACAGGAAACCGGTGGGAAAATATGTTCGCCATATGACAATACAATCAGTCACATGTTCGCAGCACGGATCGAAGAGTTGGCCGATGCCAATATCGCCGATCTCGACACTGCGTTGGCGGCTGCGAAACGGAAGAGCGACGAGGCGGATCTGGAGATTGCAGCCATCACGGCTGTTCAACCAGCACCCCGAGATCGCTGACGTGTTCGGCGACAGTCGTATCGCAGCCGGCCAAGTCGACGCGATGGCATCGGCGCAGCAGCATCCGCGTGCCGGAAACCAGTTCGCTGGCTTCGTAGCACTCTTTCTCGGCCAGGCCGAACGGCTCGAACACGACAATTTCGCTGAGGCAATCAAACACTTCATCGTGCAAGCCGATCAAGACGGGGCCTACGCCGATCAGGCGATCCCGATTGGATCGAAGCTGATGATCGGCAAGCGTGCCCATCGAGAATCGATGCGGCTGGCCGGACGCGCTACCGAATGCCAACAGCCGCCGAACTCGGCTGGTCTGTTCTGCACCCGCCTGACGGCGCACTGGCCCTCGGGTCAGCAGCCGCCAGCGACGCTGCCCGTCAGCACCTCGGACTCAGGTCCGAACGAGCCGTCGTCGAGGTGTTCGTACGTCCAAATAATGATGGTCCCAGCGGGGTCGAGCGGGCGCAGATAGTCAGCGATTGCAGTGCACACTTCGACCGCCTCAGCCGCGGTGATGTCGACGCCTCCCGCTCCGATCTCCACCGCTCCAAAGCCCGTGTATGACCAGGAGCCAAGTCGGGTGCGCCACGGCGCCGTCGGATAGTTTTGGTCGATGAAGCTCTGGGCGCCCTTGTAGCTGGCGGCCGTCGGATCGATTGGGTCGTCGAAGAACGGGTCGTCGA
>CALCXK010000080.1 GCA_937905835.1 uncultured Ilumatobacter sp.
TGTCCGATTCCCCTCGGGTCAAAAGTGGACAGTCCAGTCAGAAGTCGAGAGTGGAGTGCTTAGGCGAAGGCTTCGAGAGCTTCGGCGAGCGAGACGTCCATCACACCTCGTTCGTCAGCGACAGCAGCCAACCACTCAGGTCGGAAGACGCTGCACACTGCGACCGGTTCATCGAGCTCGGACCCGGCGATGGCGAGGTGGACGAACGAGCGGACGTAGTCCGGCGGGCGCAGGTCGCGGCCCAATTCGACGAGTGCGTACGGGTCCGGGGTGGTGCTCGACGGCGGGAGCGAGAAGAAGCTCTGCGATGTCGGGCCGGTCGGGCCGCCGGCGAGGCCGGGTCCGTCGAGCATGATGGCGCCATGGACCTGCGAGGCGCGTGCTCCGGCGAGCTGGAGGCCAATGTAAGCGCCGAGCCCGCGGCCGAACACGGTGATCGTCCCGTCGGGACTCTGCTCGACGAGTGCTGCGAGGGCCGCGTCGGCATCACCGAGGAGGAGTTCGGCGGTGTAGCCGCCACCGCTCGGGATGGTTGAGTTGCCGTGCCCTGTGAAGTCAAGGCCGATGATTGCGCCTTGCCACGGTGCGACCCACTGGGGAGCTTCGGCTGGGGTGTGCTCGCCGAGGCCGTGCAGCAGCAGGAGCGGGCGTGCGGTCTCGTCGATGGCATCGCGCAGGTGGTGGAGGGCAAGGTCGACCTTGTTGTGGCGAACGGTCGTGACGCTCACTTGAGGCCTCCGAAGAAGTCGAGCACCAAGTCGGCGACGAGTTGTGGTTGTTCGACGTGGACAAAATGGCCGACGCCCTCCAGCACTTCGCAGCGGCCCTGCAATGGCATGTAGGGCAGCACTTTCTTGGGTGGCGTACCCCACCCCATCTCTTCCATCTCGGCGCCGAGGATCCCGAGGAACGGCATGGGTAGACCGGGCAAACGCATGAGTGTCCATTCCGGGCGCCACGGGCCGAAGCCGCCAAAGCGCATCGACGAGTCGATCTTCCAACGCCAGCCGTCGTCTGATTCGAAGCCGCCAGTGGTGACGAGCCGGCGGAGCCATTCGACCTCGAGGCGCGGGTTCATGCGGCCGCGGCGTTGGGCGAGTTCCTCGATGGTGCCCGGCTTGCGCTGCAGGTCGGACGTGCGGCGGCGGTGGTCGAGCCAGCTGGCGATGTCGTTGGCCATCATCTTGCTGCGCTCGTGTTCGGCGATGTCGGGGATGTTGCGCTTGTATGGGATGCCGTCCATGTTGACGAGGCCGGTGAAGCGGAACGGTTGGGCATCGGCGAGTTGGGTCATCAGAGCGCCACCTTTGGAGTGGCCGACGACAGGGAGTGGTTCGCCGCCACCGACGTGGTCAAACACGGCAAGGGCATCGCGCATATCAGCGTCCCACGAGTACAGCTCGGCGTGTTCGGAGTCGCCGTGGCCGCGCTGGTCCCATGACACGACGCGCCAGCCACCTTCAGCTAGGCGTGGTGCGAAGAGGTCGTAGGTGCGGGCGAAGTCGAAGCCGCCGTGTACGGCGAGCAACGGGGGAGCGTCGGCATCACCCCACTCGTGGATGGCGATGCGAATACCGTTGGCATCGATGTCGTACTGGCGCGATGGTGCTTCGGCCCCCGGGAAAGGCACCGTCTGGTCGGACATCGCGGCAGCATCACTCACAATGGTGAGGATACGCGGTGGGCTCTGCTGGCAGAGATTTCGGGCCAGGGTGGCGTGTGGCACGTATCATGTCGGAATGACGGGAAGCGACTGGCGAACTCGAAGACGTTCGCGCCGATCGTCGGTGGCGCTGGTCAGCCTGCCGGTGGTCATTGCGCTCGTTGGGGGTGGATGTGGCACGACCGACCAGGCATCGGATGAACCGCTCCCGCCGATCCGTACAACGACGTCCACCACGACGATTCCGGGCACCACGCTTCCTGAGGGCGTTCGGAAATTTTACGTGATTAAGAGCGGCGACACGCTCGCCAAGATCGCGAATTCATTCGACGTCACAATGCAGTCGCTGATCGACTTGAACAACATCGAGAATCCAGACAACGTATCCGCTGGGGCCACGCTCGAGATTCCGGTCGGCATCATTGTCGTTTCCAACCTGCCCACGACGACCGTCTGAGTTCGGGTCTCAGTTCGGATCTCAGTTCGGGTGACCGATGCCCGGTATCCGGGTCGGCAAGCTTCGTAAGATGCAGTCATGAGCTTTTGGCCGAATTCGGAGCACTGGAGCGTGAAGATTTCGCTCAACACCCCGCACACACGTCTTGATGTTCTTGCTGAGACCGGCGTCGTCGTCCTGAAGGACGCTGACTTCGATTGCCCTGAATCTGAGTACCTCGCACTCGAGTACATGGATTGGAAGTCGGGCGGCGACACGAATTTCGCACCGCTCGCCACGGCCGACGGCGAGCTCGACTGCCGTGGTTTTTGGGACAAGGGCAAGACCGACAAAGATGCCGTGTGGACATCGAACGCAGCGGTTGCTCCGAGCATCAAGAACTACGTCGAAGGTGTGGGCGCCAACTTCGGTCGCGTGCGTGCGATCAAGCTTGCACCACAAGACCGTGAGGGCGCAATCCGCAACCTGCACCGTGACGATAACAACCGCTTCAATCCGGACAACGAAGGCTGGGTCGTGCGGTCGTGGGTCGAGTTCACCGACAACCCGGACAGTTACATGATCTTGATGGACAACGACGAGAACGGTCTGCCTGATGCGTCGACTGAGGTCCGCGTGCCGCTCCATAAGGGCTCACGGTTCATCGTCGACACCCAACGCCTGTGGCACGCCGTCGTCCATCCTGGCGATGCACCCCGCTACGCGCTGATCAGCAGCTTCGAGTCGAGTCCCGTGCTCGACGAGTGGATCCACGCGCAAGCCGCGTCCTGAAAATTAGGCGAGGAGTGCTTCGAGCACGACTGCGACGCCGTCGTTGATGTTGCTGGCGGTGACTTCGTTGCCAGCGCGTTGCACTCGGCTATCGGCGTTTGCCATGGCGACGCCCCGGCCGGCCCACTCAAGCATGGTGATGTCATTCCACTCGTCACCGAACGCAATGACGTCCGCCGCCTCGACGCCGAGCTGTTCGCACACCCAGCGGAGCCCGGCGCACTTGTCGATGGTGTCCGGCCCGATGTCGATCGCATCAGCGCCCATGTGATTGGCGGCGAGCCCAGCGGGCAGGTATTGCGGGGCGCGCTGCAGGAGTTGGGTAACTGACAGGTCGTTGTGGAATGCGAAAAGTTTGTAGACCTCAGAACCACCGACGGCAAGGATGTCAGGCACCGGGGCCTGGTCGACGACGGCTGGCATGCGCTCGGCGAAACCGGGCTGGTGCGCCATTCCGCTGTCGGTCGCAATGGCGAATCCGATTCCGGGCAGCCCGTCACGCAGCCGACTGACTGCCTCGACGGCTGTGGCGAAGTCGAATCCGATGAGCTGCACGAGGTCGCCATTGGGGAATGTGCCGATCGTGGAACCGTTGGTGCCGACGACGTAGGCAATCGAGTCGCCGAGCTGGTCGGCGAGCTCGGCGACGAGGTTGATGGGTCGGCCAGTCGCTATGACGACGTGGTGACCGGCCGCGTGGACGGCGTGGATGGCAGCGGCGTTGCGTTCGGACAGCGTGCCGTTGTTGCCGAGCAACGTTCCGTCGAGATCGAGGGCGATCAGGTGCGTGCGGTCTGTCATCACCAACGACCGTAGTGACTGCACAACTTGACTGGGCAAGAAGACTGGGGCGAGGCCAGCGGGTCAGGCGGGTGC
>CALCXK010000081.1 GCA_937905835.1 uncultured Ilumatobacter sp.
CACGACGATCCTCAGGTCATCAACAACAACGTCTTCGTCGAGCGAGAGCACCCGATTGCCGGCATGGTCCGTGAACCCCGCCCGGCAGCTCAGATGTCGGCGACTCCGCAGCACATCGGCGACCATGCACCGTCCTTCGGTCAGCACTCTGACGAGATCGTCACCGAACTTGGGCTCGATGCCTCAGCGCTTCGAGCGGCGCGCGTGATCTTCTGACCGGAGATGAACCCGGCAGCCTCGAATGACCGCTGTTCATTCGCGACACCGCCTCAGCCTTCGTCAAGCCGCTCTGGGACAACGACATACGAGCCATCGGTGAATCCGCCAAGCACGAGCGCGTTGTCAACAATTTTGGCGAGGTCGCGGGTCGAGACTGGATAGTTGCCGCTGACGGTCACGGCCCAGGTGAACCCATCAGAACGTCGAGTGAACATCGCATGCGCGCTCTCGAGCGTTCCGGTGTGCCCGAAGCTCAGCGCAACATCGTCCTCGGCATCGAAGATCATCAGGCCCATGCCGTACCCACTGGTCGGGTCTGGAGGGATCGTGGTCGTTGTTACCGGTCCGGTCGGGTTTTGCCGGTCAACAGACTCTGGCGGGTCGACCGTGATCGTCTGCATCTCGACCAACGTCGCTGCGTCGAGCAGTTTCGTGCCGGGCGTGGCCAGGTCGATCGAGTCGAGGATGGCAACGAGGTCAGTCGGTGTAGCAATCCATGCGCCAGCAGCGCCGAGCACTTCCATGTAGTTGCGGCCTGCTTCGGATCGGTGTTCGACATCGCCGACGCCGACGTCAAAGGTTTCGGCCATCCGCATCCCATCGATCCCGAGCGGGTCGAGCACTTCACGCCGAACCACGCTCTCGTAGCGCTCGCCCGTCAGGGCTTCGATGGCAATCCCGAGCAGACAGAAGTTCATATTGCTGTACTGGAATCGCCCACCCGGCGTGCCCTGCAGGCTTCGTGTCAGTCCGACCACGGCGGCCTCGCGGCACGATCCAACCTCGTTGCGGAAGAACAGGTCTTCGTACTTGGCGAACCCGGACCGGTGAGTGAGGAGTTGCCTGATCGTGAGCGCCGAGACTCCTGCTGCCGGCGTACCCACACCCAGGTCGCTTGCCAGCAGCGACCCGATCGGGGCATCGAGGTCGAGCGTCCCAGCCTCGACCAACTGCAGTGTGGTGATCGCCGCAATCGTCTTACTGATGCTCGCCACTCGGAAACGGTCTTCTGCTTCGGCAGGGTCTCCGGGCACACGTTCACCAAACGCTTCAGCATGTTCGAGCTCACCGTCGCGCATCACAGCGATCGACGCAGCGCTCGAACCGCCGCGAATCAGTGTGATCTCGAGGTACCGGTCGACTGCTTCCCAGTCAGTCAGCGCGGTAACCGACGTGATCGTGGTCGGCGTTCCCAACGTTGTCGATGGTTCATTCGGAACAAACTCGGGCGTTGTCGACGACGACGTCACAGTAGCGACCGTGCTCGATGGCGCAGCCGCAGTTGGCCGCGGTGCGCTGCCCGACTCGATGGCGGGTGACGCACACGCCCCAGCGACAAGTATCAGGGAGAACCAAAGTGATCCGTGTCGTAACGTCACGCTCATATGATGCCCGCTCGGCCTCCCAGATCGATGTCAGGCCATCCGCTCGGCAGCGGCAACTCCTGCTTGAGCGTCAGAACCAGCGCGAATATGTCACCCATTTCGTCTACCCCGGCGAGCACGTCCGCGCGTCACGGGACAGCAACCATCTAACGTTCGCCACATGCTGGCTGTCGATTTCGATCAGATCATCGTTGTCGACATCGAAACCACCGGTCTTGGTCCAGGTGCCCGGCCAGTTGAGGTCGCATGGATTCAGGTCGACCGCGACCTGAACGAGATTGCAAGAGCCGGCTCGCTGGTCAACCCGGGAATACCCATCGAACCCGGAGCTTCGGCCGTCAACGGAATCACCGACGACATGGTCGCCACATCACCGACGCTTGATCAGTTCATGCGGTCAGTCCACAGTGATCCATTCGCAAAGGGCAACACACTGGTCATCGCGCACAACGCGCCTTTCGACTACCCGCATTTTGCTCCGTTTTGCGCGAGCAGTGAACCCCTGTGCACCCTTCGGTTGGCCCGACACGTCTTTGCCGATTTCGATAACTACCGGCTTGAATCTCTATGTACCCACCTCAGCCTGGGCGGAACGCAAGAGCATCGGGCCATGGCCGACACCGAAATGTGTGTTGCTCTCACGAAGTACATGGCCGACCAGGGCACCGACGGAATCGACGGTCTGCTCGCCCTCGCAGAACGCGCGCTCTCTGAGATGAATATGCCATTCGGAAAACACAAGAACACACCGATCGCAGATCTGCCGTCCGACTACGTGGGGTGGATGCGCGCCGAGATGAACGGCCTCGACGGCGACTTGAAGGCGTGTCTCGACCTGCACCATCCAATGACCTGACCAGACAGACACGCGAGCCCCGTTCGCCGGCGCACAGGAGGTTCCAGAGTGGCCTCGTCGACCACAACATCAACCCTGGAAGCAGCCGGTGGTATGCAACGGTCGTGCGGCCAGGTGCATTCACGAATGGCGACGTGGTGACGGCCTTACCGTCCAGCAGAACGGCGAGCTGAACGTCAGGTCTGATCGAGAACGGCGCGGGCAACGATGTCGGTACCGAAGGCAGTGAGAATCGCCAGGTACAGCAGGCCGGTCGCAGCCATCACTGCGGAGTAATAGCGTTCTTTCAATGCTGCCCGAGTGATGAGCACGAGGATGATCGTCGAGATCGCGCACATTCCCCACATCCAGCCGAGTAGACCGCCCCAGCCGTCGTCGACCGTGCCAAGCCAGACGCTGATCATGCCGGTCGGCAGCAGCAGCGCTCCGACCTCGAGCGGCCACAGCCAGATGAGCGCAGTGACCATCTCATTCAGCAGCTTGCGCGGCAGGCCGGGTTGGACGAGATACCAGTGCCCAAGGAGCATGCCATCGCCGATCGCCCCAATGAACGCTGCACCGATCAGCGTGCGAAGTAGTGCAACCGTCAGCGTGCCGAACGATGCACCATCGGTGGCGTCGACGGCCGCAGCAATCAAGCCAACGAAACCGATGGCGACCGGAAGGAGGTCGAGGGTCGGGTTGAACTCGGATCCGGTTCGAACGACTGATACGCCGACGTCACGGTCGATGCCGGTCATTGCCGCCACGCGCTCAGTTCGTCGGTCGAACTCGGCATCCTCGCCACTGACGCCGGCACCCTTGCGGACGATCGACACGACCAGCGCAACGAGGCAGGCGAGGGCTACGAGCGCCGAGGAAATGTCGCGTACCAGGTCGAAGCCCGAGGCCGATCCCGCAGCGAGTGCGCCGCCGGCAAAACAGAGGTAGGTGCCACGCAAGAGCCAGCCGTAGCCGACGCCGATCACCCGGCGGCGGGTGGTGAACCAGCAGAACAGCATTCCGCCGGTCGCCCACTGCAAGAGCACCGTTGCGGCGTCAAGACGGATCACGATTCGCCAGGGTAACGGCGTACGCTGGCGCCGCCATGGCCTCCCCCCGCCGCTCCCGTCACGTCACGTCACGTTCGGTCGCCGCCCTTGTTGCGTGCGCAGTGCTACTCAGTGCTTGCTTCGCTGCCGAACGGCCCACGCTCGGTGGTTGTGCGGTCGCCGAGACCACCGGTCGCGTCGAGACCGACAGCGTCCTCGAACGGCTCGACTGCGTGTCACCCGAGCTGTTCACCGCCGACTACACCGTCCTCACGCGGCTCGGCGACTTGGCGTCGACGGCGCAGGTCGTCCAGGCCCCAGGCAAGCGTTCGATCACCATCAACATGGTTCGCTACATCTACGAGGGCGGATCAATGATCACCTGCGATCTGTCGCAGGGCACCTGCGAAGGCGCGATCAACGAGGCCCGCACCAGCGACGTGCTGCTGACCAGCGAGTTCTACGCCAAGGCGATGGCCGCCCGGCTTCGCGTTGATGCTGACCGTCGCATTGGAGACCCAGTCGCCTCCGAGATCACCCAGGCCGGGGAGCCAGCCCTCTGTGTCGACATTCCGGTCACCGGCGGCACCAAGCGCTACTGCGCCCTCGAGTCGGGCGCGCTCGCATTGTTCGACGGCAGCGACCTGTTGATCGAACTGACGGGCTTCTCCGCAACGCCAAACGACACCGCCTTCGCAACCAGCTGACGGTCACACCGTTTCAGGCACCGGGTGACCAGACCGCTACCCGCCTACGCGTCGACGGAGATGAGGTGGTGGTCGGAGTTGTTGAACGAGACCGGACCATCGTTGGTCGCCGCAGCGATATCTTCGAGCCGCATGCCCCACTTGCCCGGGATGTAGATCCCCGGCTCGACGCTGAACGCGTGGCCGTGTGCGAGCGGCAGCGCGTTGCCTTCGACGATATATGGATCCTCATGGGCTTCGAGGCCGATGCCGTGCCCAGTGCGGTGAATGAAGTACTCCCCATAACCGGCGTCATCGATGACCTTCCGGCATGCCCGGTCGACGTCTTGGCACGGCGTACCGACCGTTGCTGCAGCGACTCCTGCCGCCTGGGCTGCGAACAGCACCTCGTATGCCTCGGCGACGTCGGGCGCAATTTCGCCCGTGAAGACGCAGCGGGTGGTGTCGGAGCAGTAACCGTTCATCGTGCCGCCAAAATCGGTCAACACGATCTCATTTTTTTTGATCACTCGGTCGCCCGGGTGGTGATGCGGGCTCGATGCGTTCTCACCGGCGGCGACAATCGCGAAGTTGACCTTCTGTGCACCTTCTTCGATGATGCGGCGTCCGAGGTGCGCCGACACTTCGGCTTCGGTTCGGCCGACGAGTGGGATCTCGCCGCGTTGGAGTTCGCCGGCAATCTTGTCGACGGCAGCACCGGCAGCGGCAAGCGCGTCGAGCTCGGCCTGATCTTTACTCATGCGGAGGTGGCCCACGACGTCAACCGCACGCGTGTACTCGGCCCCAGGAAGGTGCGGCAGTAACTCGACGAGGAAACGGGCCCACATTTGGTCACCGACCGCGATGCGCTTCGAACCGGCGGCCAGCTTGCCGACGATGGCGGTCGGGTCTTCGGTTTCGCCCCACGGCAGCAACTCGAACACACCCGGCTGCGGTTCGACACGGGCTGCTTCAAGCCCAGGAATCACCATCGTGGCGACGCCGTCGCGCGGCACGACGAGCATCGTCAACCGCTCGAGCGGCATGGCGCTGTAACCCGACAAGTACGGCAGGTCGTGGCCGACCGACACCATGACGGTGTCGACATTCTGTTCGACCATCGACACCCGCACCTTGGCGAGCCGATCGAGGTAGACGGACGTGTCGGGTGTTGCGCTGGTCGCCGTGCTGCTCATGCCGCCAGTCTGCCAGCAGCTGACTCCGGCCGTCACCTCCAGCAAAGTCGGGTGCTCCGCACACCATTCGTCGTCGCTGTGCCAATCGACAACGAGAGACCTCACGACGCACCGGCTCATCCTCAACAGTGCTGCCGGCTTCGATCGAACGATTGCGGTTTGCTCAACAATCACTGAACGCGCCTCTTTCGAACGTCGACTGCGAACAGCCACCGGCTGAACAGGCCCGAAACTCATGGTCGTTGTCTGCCGAGTTGCCCTGACCAACTCGGTACGGTTTCAATCATGGACACGACGACTACAGCGCAACAGATCGATCTCTACTGGCGTCCCGGCTGCGGGTTCTGTTCGAGTCTGCAGCATGGCCTCGACAAGCTCGGCATCGAACGCGTCGAGCACAACATCTGGGAGAGCAACGCTGATGCCGCAATCGTGCGATCTCACGCGAACGGCAACGAAGTCGTACCGACCGTCGTCATCGGCGACAGGGCCCTTGTCAACCCGTCTGCTCGCGAAGTCGTGGCATTCCTTGCCAACAATGCTCCCCATCTCCTCCCCGAAGGCAGCGACGCACCTCAGCCGGGCACGGTCGGGCGGTTCGTTGGTCGCGTCCTCGGAAGCTAAACAACTCGCCCTCTCCTGGCACTTCCTCTTGTTGTTCCCTGACCTCAGCCCTGCCGGGATCGCAACTCACCTTGTATTGTTCGCATTATGACTGATACATCGCTTCCCGCCTGGGACGCCGACGGCATGGACATCGCCGAATCGATTCTCGACCTGATCGGCAAGACGCCGATGGTGCGCATGAAGCGTGTCAGCGAAGAACATGGCATCCGCTGCACGCTGGCGATGAAACATGAGGTCACGAACCCCGGCGGTTCCTCGAAAGATCGACCGGCACTCGAGATGATTCTCGCTGCCGAAGCAAGCGGCGAACTTCAGCCCGGCGGCACCATCGTCGAGCCCACCTCGGGAAACACCGGTGTCGGACTTGCCATCGTCGCTGCCCAGCGGGGCTACAAGTGTGTCTTCGTCATGACGAACAAGGCTGGCAAGGAGAAGGTCGACCTGCTGCGTGCCTACGGCGCCGAAGTCGTCGTCTGTGACGTCGCCGTTGCACCGGAAGATCCGAACAGCTACTACTCCGTGGCCGAGCGGCTCACCCAGGAGCGCGGCGCGTTTCGCCCGAACCAGTACGCCAACCCGCACAACCCGGCGGCCCACACGAAGACCACCGGCCCCGAAATCTGGGAGCAGACCAAGGGCCGCATCACGCACTTCATCGCTGGTGCTGGCACCTGCGGTTCGCTCACCGGCGCCGGCCGCTACCTCAAGTCAATGAATCCCGACATCAAGATCATCGCGGCCGACCCCGAAAAGTCGGTGTTCTCCGGCGGCTCGGGTCGCCCGTATCTCGTCGAAGGCGTCGGCGAAGACTTCTTTCCGGCCGCCTACGACGGCGACCTGTGGGACGAAGTCATCCCGATCAGTGACGAAGAGAGCTTCCTCACCGCCCGCTACGTCAGCGAAACCGAAGGCATCCTCATCGGCGGCTCGGGCGGCACTGCCGTGGCAGCAGCCTTGAAGGTCGCGAAGGAAGCAGACGACGATGCTGTCGTCGTCGTCTTCAACCCAGACTCCGGTCGCGGCTATCTCTCGACGGTGTTCAACGAAAACTGGATGATGAACTTCGGGTTTCTCAAGGAGTGCGATCAGTGCGTCGGCGCCGTACTCGACACTCGCAACGCGTCGATCGAAAACTTGCTCTACGTCAACCCGTCGGCTCCAGTCAGCGAGGCCATCGAGATCATGCGCCGCAACGGCGTCAGCCAGCTGCCCGTCTGTAAGAACACGCCGCCGTTCGCGAACGCCGAAGTAGCCGGTGCGGTTGACGAACTCGAACTGATGGACGTCATTCACCGCAACCCGGGCGCCATGAGCACCTCGGTCGAAAAGGTGATGGGCGCCAAGCTCCCCACGATCGGAGTTGGCCAAAAGGTCGAGCTCGCTGTCGAAATGCTCGAAACCGCCCCGGCACTCCTCGTGCTGTCAGGGGGCCAGCCGCTCAGTGTGCTCACTCGCACCGACCTGCTCTCCTACTTCACCGCCATCGCAGAGGACGCAAAAAATCGTGACTGATCGGCCCCACCCGGACAACACCCCAGCCACCCACCCGGACAACACCCCAGCCACCCACCCGGACAACACCAAGCAGGTCGACATGTCCTTCGGATTCTCTACCCGGGCAATCCATGCCGGCCAGGAGCCTGACCCGACCACTGGCGCAGTCGTCGTGCCAATCTCGCTGTCGACCACGTTCGCCCAAGACGGCGTCGGGAACCACAAGGGCTTCGAGTACTCGCGGTCGGGCAACCCGACACGTTCCGCACTCGAAACACAGATTGCCTCGCTCGAAGAGGCCCGACACGGCCTCTCCTTCGCCAGCGGTCTCGCCGCCGAAGACAACATTCTGCGACTTCTCACCGTCGCCCCGAAAGGCAGCGGCAAGCGCATCCTGCTCGGCAACGACGCCTACGGCGGCACCTTCCGCCTGATCGCCAAGGTCTGGGGTCCCATGGGCTACCCGTGGACTGCAGTCGACCTCACCGACCTCGACGCGCTACGCGCCAACTGGCCAGACGACACCGGGATGATCTGGTTGGAAACCCCGACCAACCCGCTGCTCACGTGCTTCGACATCGAGGCCATCGCATCGATCGCCCACGAGCGCGACGCAATCGTTGTGGTCGACAACACGTTCGCCACCCCGTACCTTCAACAGCCGATCAACCTCGGCGCCGACCTCGTCGTGCACTCTGCCACGAAGTATCTGGGCGGTCACAGCGACGTCGTCGGTGGTTTCATCGCCACCAGCAACGACGAGCTCGCCGAGAAGCTCGCCTTCACGCAGAACGCTGCAGGCGCCGTGCCGGCGCCGTTCGACAGCTACATGCTGCTACGCGGCGTCAAGACCCTTGCGGTCCGGATGGATCGCCATTGCGAGAACGCTCGCGCAATCGTCGACCTGCTCGTCGATCACCCGGCAATTGAAAAGGTGCTCTACCCGCAGTTGCCCGATCATCCCGGCCATGCCGCGGCTGCCAAGCAGATGAAGGACTTCGGCGGCATGGTGTCGTTCCAGGTCCGGGCTGGTCGCGAAGCAGCGATGCGAGTTGCCGATTCGACGTCGGTCTTCACGTTGGCCGAGTCCCTCGGTGCTGTCGAGTCATTGATCGAGCACCCCGCTGCGATGACCCACATGTCTGCCGTCGGCTCACCGCTCGAAGTTCCCGACAACCTGGTCCGCCTGTCCGTCGGCATCGAAGACAAAGCCGACCTCGTCGCTGATCTCGAACAGGCCATCGACTCAATCTGATCGTCGACGTTGTCCCACCGAGGTCTGCTCGGTGTGACATCTGGTCACCCACCCCCGAGCGTCAGGAGCCGAGGAACAGCTTGTAGGCAGGGTTCTCAGACTCGTTCCAGAAGCGATAGCCGACGACATGCAGGAATTCCTGAAATGCCTCGGCATCGCTCGTCGGGACCTGCATGCCCACCAGGACACGCGCCAGGTCGGCCCCATGGTTGCGATAGTGGAACAGCGAAATATTCCACGCCGGGTTCATCGAGGTGAGGAAGCGCAGCAGCGCACCCGGCCGCTCAGGAAACTCGAACCGATAGAGCACCTCGTCGGACGCATGCGCCGACTTGCCGCCCACCAGGTGACGAACGTGAGCCTTCGCGAGCTCGTCGGCGGTCAGGTCGATGGCGTCGAAGCCAGCCTCGTCGAACGCATCGGCCAACTCGATCGCCTCACCGCGCGACGACGCAGCGATGCCGACAAAGACATGCGCTTCCGCAGAATCGCTGATGCGGTAGTTGAACTCGGTGACGTCGCGCTCACCGATGACTTCGCAGAACCGAAGGAAGCTCCCAGGTTGTTCGGGGATCGTGACCGCGAAGATCGCCTCGCGCTGCTCGCCGTAGTCGGCGCGCTCTGCTACAAATCGCAAACGGGTGAAGTTCATGTTGGCACCGCACGCAATGGCGACGAAGGTCTGATCGACTGCGCCGGTCTGCTGAACGTACTTCTTCATGCCGGCAATCGCGAGCGCTCCCGCTGGCTCGAGAAGCGACCGGGTGTCGGTGAAGACGTCTTTGATCGCAGCGCATGTTTCGTCAGTGTCGACAATGATCACGTCGTCGACGTACTCCTGGGCCAGCCGGAACGTCTCCTTACCGACCTGTTTCACTGCAGTGCCATCAGAGAACAGTCCCACCTCACTGAGCGTGACGATGTGGCCAGCGCGCAACGAGTCGGCCATGGCCGTCGACTCGCCATGCTGCACCCCGATGATCTTGATGTTCGGGCGAACCTGCTTCACGTACGCCGCAACCCCGCCAATCAGGCCACCGCCCCCGATCGCCACGAAAATTGCGTCGATCGGGTCACCGTGCTGGCGGAGAATCTCCATGCCGATCGTTCCCTGGCCAGCGATCACGTCGGGGTCGTCGAACGGGTGCACCAGCGTGAGACCACGTTCTGCTTGCAGTTGGAGTGCGTGCCGGTACGCCTCGTCGTAACTCTCGCCGTGTAACACGACCTCAGCTCCGCGCTGGCGCACGGCATCAACCTTGAGCGATGGGGCCGTCGCGGGCATCACGATCACGGCCTCACAGCCGAGGTGGTTGGCCGCGAGCGCAACACCTTGCGCGTGATTGCCCGACGAGCAGGCAATCACGCCGCGCGCCCGGTCATTCTCGTCAAGGTGAGCCATTTTGTTGTAGGCGCCCCGAATCTTGAACGAGAAGACCTCCTGCAGGTCTTCGCGTTTGTAGAAAACTGTGTTACCCAACCGGCGCGACAGCCCCGGGGCAGGGTCGAGTGGCGTCTCGATCGCCACGTCGTAGACCCGGGCGTTGAGGATTCTGCGGAGATAGTCGACGTCGCTCACATCACCCAGTCTGGCCGCTGTTCAGCAAATGCTCGGCGATCCGATCGTCACGGCGAGTTGCATCGGTGCGCTCCGAAGCCGAACGACAGTGGCTTCGAGGCCTCACCTCAGCCTGGCAGACAGGGACCGATTCGTCGCCGCTGGTCACATTCTGGGAACCCACCTGATCAGAACAGCGACGTCTGCCCAGCGGGAGGCGTGCGCTTGACCGCCGTCCACGGGTTGTAATTATCCATGAACACCCAGCTGCGGCGGTGGATCGCCGACGGCCCGTAGCCCTGGATCGCTGCTTTGTGAACAGGGCAGGGGTACCCCTTGTTCGTATCGAACGACCAATGTGGGTACGACTCGGACATCGCCCGCATCTGCCGGTCGCGAACAACCTTCGCGAGAATGCTCGCCGCGGCGACACTCAGGCAACAGAGGTCGGCCTTGACGACCATCTCGACATTCGCCACTGACGGCGACACAAAGTCCCACTTGCCGTCGGTCACCGCGACGTCGGGCACGATGCTCAACGCATCGATGGCCCGTCGGGTGGCCAGCTTTTGAGCGGCGGACATCCCGAGGTGATCGCACTCGTCCTGGCTTGCTCCACCAACAGCCCATGACACACACCAGCCGGCGATTTTGTCGAACAGTGCCTCCCGCTCGCGTTCGGACAGCAGCTTGGAATCACGGACGCCGTTGACACGAGTGTCTCGCGGCAAAATCGCTGCACCGACCATCAAGGGCCCGGCCCACGCTCCACGGCCGACCTCGTCGATACCGACGACAGTCTGATGCCCGCGAGCCCACATCTCTTTCTCGATCGCTCGAGTCGGTGCCCGTTTCTTCGAGCTGCGGTACTTCGTCGCCATAGCGATTTCATCATGCCAGGCTCGAGTCCTCGGCACTCACCGTCCAGTCAGCGCCGAGACGGTGAGCGGGCCGATGAGCAGTCGGGTCCCCGACGGAAACACCCAAAGAAGAAGACGCAGGCTCAGGTGAAGCTTGTCGAATTTTGTGAGGTCGAGTCGCTCTCCGCGGTCAGAGACAGGCTGCGTGGGGCTGTCGGCCGCGCCGGTGCTGCCCACAGCGACTCGCCGGTCTGCTCGTTCGACGACCAGTCGGCGTCGACAGCCGAAGCACTCAGCAGTTGCGTCTCGCCGGTCTGTTCCCACAGAACGGCAGGCCGCTCTCCATGCCAGCGAACAGCGAACGACACCGTTGATGACGCCGATGTCGGGACGCCGTGGAGTTCAAAGTTCGCTCCGAGCCAGCGCGTTGGAATGCCGGCTGGAAGCAAATTGCTTCCGTCGGCCAGCCGTCGCTCCACTTCGTGGACAAAACGGCCAACAGACGAACCCCGGACGATTTCTGAGAACGGGCCGACGTCAGGCCGGGCGCCGTCGCCAACGCGCTTGGCGAGCCGAGCAATGTCACGCGTCGCGCGCCGATCGCCAGCTGTGACAGCAATGTGGTGTGCCGCGGCGATCGCAGCCGGCACGAACGCATCACCGGACCGAGCAACCAATTCGAGCGGCTCGGCAATTTCATACATCCACGGTTCGGCCGCTTCGCCGCAGCGCACCAGTTCATTCACATCGAGAACGAACCCGATCGGGTCCTGCGCCACGTCGATCGGACCGGTGAGCATCAAGTCGCAGCGTGCCGCCACCACGGCATCCACGAGCCCGTCGTCGGGAAGGCCAAGCCGGCTTGCCCGCTCGGCCAACGTGACCCATCCACGGCTCACCACAGCGGCATCGGGCAACGCACGCAGGTTGGCGGCGTGGCGGTTGACGGCATCGGGGATCGGCCCGTGCGCGATCGCCACACGAATCGACGTGCGATGTGCAATCGGCAGTGTGATCGCACCGGCCGGGAGTTTGATTCCCTGCAACGGCATGTCGGCGGGTGGGCGCTCGGTGAGCACAGGCAAACCGGAGAAAGCGACAGCGAACGGCAACGGAGAGTCATTTTCGATCTCGATGATCGTCAACCCGCCGCGGTCGGCCACTGACCAGACCCGCTGCACGGCATCGCCATCGGGGATCCGGACACGAGTTTCGGTGACAGGCGCTCCGGCGAGCCGGACCTGACGAACGGCAGCCTCGGTCGCCGGCGTATGCCACCGGTCGTCGGCTGCAATGTGCCAGTCGATTCGTTCGGAACCACCGTCAGGCTGGGCCCACGGGGTGACCGAGCCCCAGGCCGACACGCTCGCCCTCCACTGCTGGCCGGTGACACCGACGACCGTCGACGTAGCCGTGCGGTCTGCACTCGATTCGGTCGTGTTGCCGTTCGACGCGCTGGTCTCGAGTGACATGCCGGTGAGGCTATTGGCCGTTCGCCCAACGCGCCGTGTCCGAGCACGGCGGACTTGAGCCACGGACGTAGGGTTACCCCCAGTGCGAGTGGCAGCCCTGGTTCCCGTCAAACGATTCGATGCCGCCAAGGGAAGGTTGGCTGGTGCGGTTGACGAACAACAGCGTGAACGGCTGGCCCGATGGACCGCCAACAGTGTCGTCGGGGCGTTCGGTGACATCGACGTCTACGTCGCTTGCGATAACAACGATGTTGCCGAATGGGCACGTGAGCTCGGCCACGCAGTCATCTGGGGACCGGGTCTCGGCCTCAACGGGGCCATCGACGACGGTGTCGCGGCGGTGGCTGACGCCGGATACGACCAGGTCGTCATCGCCCACGCTGACCTTCCACGGCCAGCGTCGCTCACGACCGTCGCCCGACGCAACACGATCACCCTCGTCCCCGACGACCGTCGCGACGGGACGAACGTCATGTCGTTCCCGCTGACCGACACGGTCCAGGCGGCATACGGCGCCGGGTCGTTCGAACGCCACCTCGCCGCAGCGCAGTTGGTTGGCATCTCCGTCGAGGTTCGCCCTGACCCTGACCTGGCGCTCGACATCGACACGCCCGACGATCTCACCCACCCACTCATCCGCGAGGTGCTGCCCACATGGCTGCGAACGAACCAGGCCAACCATCGATCCGTCTGAGTGACGAACCGTCACTCAACTACCCCACTCCGAGGTCGGCGCTGGCTATCGGGGCGCATCCCGACGACGTCGAGTTCGGCTGTGGCGGGACCCTGGCGAAGTGGGCCGCTGACGGTTGCGTGATTCACCACCTCGTCTGCACCGACGGATCCAAGGGCACATGGGATGCCAGTGCCGACACCGTTGCCCTCGCGGCCCGGCGCCAGATCGAACAGCGCGACGCCGCTGCACGGCTTGCTCGTGGGGTCGCTGCGGTCACCGGTGAGGTGCGCTTCCTCGAATACATCGACGGCGAACTCGACAGCAGCCTGCGCGAGCGGGGCGACGTCGCCAAGGTGATCCGCGAACTCCAGCCGCAGGTCGTGCTCGGGCACGATCCGTGGAAGCGGTATCGGTTGCACCCTGACCATCGCCACGCAGGTCTCTTGGCGTGCGAGGGGATCGTTGCCGCCCGTGACCCGCACTTCTACCGAGAGCACGGCATCGCCCACCACCGGCCTGACGCTTTGCTGCTGTGGGAAGCCGACGAGCCGGATCACGGCGAAGACATCAGCGCTCACATCGATGCAAAGCTCGATGCGCTCCATACCCATGAAAGCCAATTCGAGTCGACGATGAAGGCAGTCGACGGCAACGAGCTCGACGTCTTCGACGAGCGAATCCGAGCACGAGCCGAGGGCCTCGGAACCCCGTTCGGCGTCAACGCGGCCGAAGTGTTCAAGCTGATCACTTCGCTCTGACCACGACGCGAAACGGGAGACCCCGGAGGGCCTCCCGTTCACGAACTCACGATGTGATCAGGTGATCACTTCTTCTTGGCTGCCGCCTTCTTCTTCGCCGGAGCCTTCTTGGCAACCGCCTTCTTCTTCGCCGGAGCCTTCTTGGCAACCGCCTTCTTCTTCGCCGGAGC
>CALCXK010000082.1 GCA_937905835.1 uncultured Ilumatobacter sp.
CCCAACCCGCCACCCAACCCGCCACCCAAAACTGAGACTGTCATGGCTCACCGGCGCGCAGTAATGGTCTCCATTTCGGGAGACTGGGCCAGAAAACGAAGAAAAAGGATGCGCGTCGACGCGATGTGGTGTTCAACCGACGTCATATTGATAGGTGTCGATGTAATCGAGTACGGTGCGGCTCGCTCATGAGTACCGCTCCTCCCCCACTGACGACTCGACTTCTCGCGGAAGGCATCGGGAGCGCGTTTCTGCTGATTGCCGTGATCGGGTCGGGAATCATGGCTGAGACGCTGTCACCCACCGATGTCGGGTTGCAGCTCCTTGAGAACTCAGCGGCGACTGCGGGCGCACTCATCGGCCTGATCGTCATGTTCGCAACTGTCTCAGGCGCACATTTCAACCCGGCTGTCACGGCCGTCGAACGCCTGCTCGGGCGCATGAACAACACCGAAGCTGCGGGTTACGTCGGAGCACAGTTGTTTGGTGGTTGCCTCGGCGCGGTGCTTGCCAACCTGATGTTTTCCCAACAGACGGGGCGTGGCGCCATCTTCCTGTCGCAGAAGGATCGCAACACCGCAGCCGAACTGCTGTCGGAAGTCATCGCGACGATTGGCTTGCTCCTCGTCATTCATGGAGCGGCACGGCTGGGCAAGCCCCATGTGGTCGCAGTAGCGGTCGGCGTGTGGATCGGCGGGGCCTACTTCTTCACGTCATCGACGAGCTTCGCTAACCCGATGGTGTCGGTAGCGCGAACCCTGAGCGACACGTTTGCGGGGATCTCTCCGTCCTCGGCACCAGGCTTCATCGCTGCACAGTTGATCGGTGCGCTCATTGCTTGGTCCATCATCCCAACCCTTTTCCCGCCCGAAACAGCGGCCATCTCAGCATCTCTTACCCCTCCTCTGGGCCCGTCTCTTGCGCCTGGGCGGGCATCTCTCTCACTGGATCGGGCCCGAGGTTGGGAGGAGATCAGGAAACCGTGGCGGTGATTGCCTGAGACGGGCTGTTGTCGAGGTCGGGCAGGCGCAGGGTCAAGAGCCAGGTGATGGCGACGAATCCGGTGGCGCCCCACAGTGCGACCGGCAGGCCGCCCCACAGATAGAGCAGGCCCGACAGTAAGGTGCCGACGAGTCGTCCGACGGCGTTGGCCGAGTAGTAGAAGCCCACGTCGGTGGCAACGGCGTCGTCGTCGGCATACGCCAGGATGAGGTACGAGTGCAGCGACGAGTTGACAGCAAAGAAGATGCCGAACACGACGAGGCCGACCACGATTGCAGCGGTCACGGCGATCTCAGCGGCAACCAACCCGGCGATCGCGGCAGCAACGACACCGAGCGCGAACGACCAGGTTCGAGCAGCCTGGACATCGCTCACGCTCGAGCGAAGAATGCGGGGTGTAATCGACTGCACGGCGCCGTATCCGATGATCCAGGCAGCGAGGAATCCGCCGATCCCGTAGAACGACCAGTCGAGTTCGGTCTCAAGGAACACGGGAAGCGCCACGACGAACCAAATGTCGCGGGACGCAAAGAGGAACACCCGGGCTGCGGCCAAGCGGTTGACGCCGGCCGACTTGGTGAGGATCGAACGCAACGGTGCTTTGCGTTTCGACTTCCCGATGTCTTCGTTGAGCATCAACATCACGGCTGTCAGCGCGACAGCGACGAGGGCGGCGAGCACCCAGAGTGCTGCATCGAAACCGATCGATGCGAGCAACGCAGCACCGATGAAGAACCCGACGCCCTTCAGTGCGTTCTTTGATCCGGTCAGAATCGCGACAAGCCTGAACAGTGCACCGTCTTCGGATCCGGCCACGAACTTCACGGCACTCTTCGAACTCATCTTCGTGAGGTCTTTCGCGATACCCGATACCGACTGCACGGCCATCACGAACACGACCGATACCCATTCGGCCCATGACACCTGCTGGAACGTCAGGGCGATCAGCGCCACGACCTGGAGCGCCAGGCCAGCCCGGAGCGTGAGGCCAAGGCCTGTCCGTGTTCCCACCCAGCCGCCAAGCAGGTTGGTGACAACGCCCATGAACTCGTATGCGAGGAAGAGGAACGCCAGTGCGACCGGTGAGTAGCCGAGGCCGTTGAAGTAGAGCAGCACCAGCATCCGCAGGGCGCCGTCAGTAATCGTGAATGCCCAGTACGCCCCGGTGACGAGTGCGTAGTTACGAAGGTTCATGTCAGTGGTGGTAGATGTGTGGTGGTCGATCAGAGTGATGCAGCGATTTTGGTGGCCAGGTCGGCCATCCGGAAGGCGTAGCCATATTCGTTGTCGTACCAGACGAGCACTTTGAGCATGCAGCCGTCGATGACCATGGTCGAGGGTCCGTCGACGATTCCCGACCGGGTGTCGTTCGTGTAGTCGGCCGACACAAGCGGTCGATGCTCGAAGCCGAGGATGCCAGCGAGTTCGCCCTGGGAAGCCTCGAGGAAGAGCCCATTCACTTCTTCGACGGTGACGTCGCGTGACATCGTGAACACAGCGTCGGTCAGCGACGCGTTGAGCAGTGGAACGCGCACAGCGCTGCCGTTCAGCTTCCCGGCAAGCTCGGGATAAATCATCGAGATTGCTGTTGCTGAACCGGTCGACGTTGGGATCAGCGAGTTGAGTGCCGAGCGGGCGCGGCGCAGATCTTTGTGTGGCGCATCCACAATCACCTGCGTGTTGGTCACGTCGTGGATGGTGGTCAATGCACCGCGCTCGATGCCGATCTGTTCGTGCAGCACCTTGACCACCGGCGCAAGGCAGTTCGTGGTGCACGACGCTGCGGTAATGATGTGGTTGTTCGCTGGGTCATACAGGTGGTCGTTGCACCCCATGACGATGTTCAGGACGCCAGCTGACTTGACCGGTGCCGCGACGACGACCTTTCTGACTCCACCATCGAGATAGGGCTGGAGCGATTCGGTTGTTTTGAAGTGGCCGCTGCACTCCAAGACAATATCGACGCCGTGTTCTGCCCACGGGACGGCGCCGGGCGTGTCATGGGCCGAGTAGCTGACCGCTTGGCCGTCGACGGTCATCGAGTCACCGTCAGAATCAACGTCGCCGGCGTAGCGCCCGTGGACCGTGTCGAACTCCAGAAGGTGTGCTGCGGTGGCAGCATCGGCGTGCGGTTCGTTGACGTGGACGAGTTGCAGGTCGCGCCGACCGAAGAGCCCGCGTACGGCCAGTCGGCCGATGCGACCGAAGCCATTAATGCCGATGCGAGTTGGTTCGTTCATCGACCACGACGGTAGTGCTGCACTTGATCGGGTCATGGTGAACGGCGAGTGAACCTTTCGCCCTGAGAACTCGATTGGTCGCCCGGCGTGCGGGCCGGCGTGCGGGTTGCGTCGCGTTTATGGAAACGACTTGATGAACTGTCGAAGTTCGGCTTCGGCGACATGGGTCACTTCGGTTTCGTTCGGGAGGCGCCCTTCCGGCGTACGTCACCGTGCGATACGCTTCACCAACATGACGCCGAACCGGCGCCGGTTCGGCGTTTTGCATTCAGTGGCTACTGCGTGAACCACCCCCAAAACAGACCTGGCCTCGTCTGGTTTCGACGTGACCTTCGACTCGACGACAACCCTGCCTGGGCTGCTGCGACCGCGGCACACGACGAAGTCGTTGCGATTTTCGTCATCGAGCCCGGGTTGATGACCGCTGCTGGTTCGATTCGTCGAGATCAGTTGCTGGCCCACCTCCACTCGCTGCATGACGAGCTCCGCTCACTTGGCGGAGGCATCGTTGTCCGCACCGGGCCCGCATCGACAGCGGTTCCTCGCGCACTCATCGACTGCAACGCCTCAGCGTTGTACTTTAATGTCGATACCACTCCGTTCTCCGCAGCACGTGACCGAGCCGTTGAACGCTCGGCAACGGTCCCGGTTCACTCGTTCCACGGCCACACCGTCCACGAGCCGGGCGCCGTCCTCACGAAGAGCGGGACCCTCTCGCAGGTCTTTGCGCCGTTCTACTCCAAATGGAGCGCGCGACCGCTGAGCCCGTGGCCCGCAGGCGGTAACGGTCGGCCGGTCACGATGTCCGGCGAGCCGATCCCGCTGCCGAGTGGACCGGTCAGACAGGAACCGGGTGAGCAGGCCGCCTGGCGGCGTCTCAACACTTGGCTCGAAGACGTCGACAGATATCCGCAGACTCGCGACCTCCCCGCCATCGAGGGAACCTCTGCGCTGTCGGCAGATCTGAAGTTCGGTACGCTCGCAGCCCGCACAGTTGTCGACATCGTCGGCACCACCACGCCGGGACGCGCGGCGTTCACGCGCCAGATCGCATGGCGCGACTGGTGGACCCACACGCTCGCCCTACGACCCGATCTGCCGAACGCAGCGCTCCGCCAGCAGTACGACAGGATCGCTTGGCTTGACGATCCCGAGGGATTCGACCACTGGTGCACCGGTACGACCGGGTACCCGATCGTCGACGCGGGAATGCGCCAACTTGTTGAGACCGGCTGGATGCACAACCGAGTGCGCATGATCTGCGCCAGCTTCCTCGTCAAAGACCTACTGATCGACTGGCGGCGCGGTGAGCGCTTCTTCCGCCACCATCTCGTCGACGCCGATGTCGCGCAGAACGCCGGGAACTGGCAATGGGTCGCTGGCACCGGCCCCGACGCGGCTCCGTACTTCCGGGTGTTCAACCCAACTGTGCAATCACGAAAGTTCGACCCGAAGGGCGATTACATCCGGCGGTGGCTCCCGCAATTGCAACAAGTTCCGTCATCGATTATCCACGAGCCGGCTGCGGCTGGCCCACTGGATCTTGCAGCCGCCGGAGTCACGCTTGGAGACACGTACCCGTGGCCTGTCGTCGATCATGGCCACGCGCGCCTCCGCGCGATCTCCGCTTACAAGCAGGCACTCTCAGACAACGCAGCGTGCTGACCGCCCGCTTCGGGCGAGTTCGCCGACGCCTGAGCATGTCATGGTTGCCTGAACATTCTCGGCGGCACGACCGACGCGAGGTCTTGATTCGTCACCGAGATCACCGCAAGAGTCAAGGCATTCGCTCCACGGAAATCCAGGATCTGCTGGGGGCCTGCCGACTTGGCGCCATGTGCATGCATCGGCACGCTTCGTTTAGAATTACATCTTGCAGGCCGGTCGCGAGATCGCTCCGCTCGCCTACCCAGAGGAGATGCCAGTGGCACGTTACAGCACATCGATTCGAACGGCGCTCGCTCCAGCGGACGCATTCGCATATATGACCGATCTGCGGAATTTCGAGCACTGGGACCCCGGTGTTCAAGCAGTGACGCAGGTCGACGGCGACGGCGGCGGTCCAGGAGCTTCATTCGACGTGGTCGTCGACACGCCCCGGGGTGGTTTGACGCTGCGGTACATCACCATCTACTGCGACTCACCGAGAAAGGCGATTGTCGAGGCGAAGAGCCGGATGTTTACATCGATTGATCAGATCGAGGTGTCCGAAGACAGTGGGTCAACCGTGGTGACCTACGACGCCAAGCTCGACCTCAACGGCCCGTTGCGTCTCTTCGACCTCGCGCTTCGTCCGGTCTTCGACCGAATCGGGAAACGCGCCAACACCGGCCTTCTTCGCGTGCTCGACGGCCAGCCCGCATGAAAGCCGACGACATCGTCGACAAGATAATCGAGGGACCAATCATCTCCAGCTTCACGAGCATCGGCTATCACGTCCGATCCCGGGTCGAGAAATGGGACACGCTCGATTCGTTTGACATGAGCGGGCGCACTGTCGTTGTCACCGGCGCCACGTCAGGGCTCGGGAAACACGCAGCACAACGTTTCGCTCAGCTCGGCGCCACGGTCATCGTTACTGGTCGTAATGCGGACACGGCTGAGCGGGCACGTGATGAGATCGCTGCGGCGACGGGCTCAGGCTCTGTCGATGTCGCGACGGGCGATATGGGCAATCTCGACCAGGTTCGCGCGCTGGCGGACAGCATCACCTCGCGTCACGAACGTGTCGACGTGTTGGTCCACAATGCAGGTGCGCTCAGCGCCGAGCGGAGCACTAACTCCGACGGCATCGAGGCGACGGTCGCCAGTCAGGTGCTTGGCCCCTTCCTTCTCACCAGCCTGCTCCTTGATCCACTCCGCCGAGCTGCACCTGGGCGGGTGGTCACCGTGTCGTCGGGCGGCATGTATTCGACAGGGCTGGCGGTTGACGAACTCCAGATGGGCCCGTCCGACTACAAAGGCAGCGAGCAGTATGCACGCGCCAAGCGTGCCCAAGTCACCCTCAACGAGATGTGGGCGAAGCGTACCGATCCTGGCAAGACCGTGTTCCAAGCGATGCATCCGGGTTGGGCCGACACGCCCGGCGTCAGGGCATCGCTTCCCACTTTCCGAAAGATCGTCGGGCCGTTGCTCCGGTCCGTCGAGCAGGGTGCCGACACGATCGTGTGGTTGGGTGCCGCTGCTGACCCGATCGAATCCACCGGCGATTTCTGGCTCGACCGTCGCCGCCGGCCGATTCACAAACTGCCCAACACCCGGCGCTCGGACACGCCCGAACGCCGGGAAGAACTGTGGAACTGGTGCGTTCAGCAAACCGGCGCCGATGTCGACTGATCGAATGCTGTTCAATCGACGTCACCGGATCGCCGTTGTCGGATCGGGAATTGCCGGCCTGACTTGTGCCCACGTACTTGGGTCGCACCATGATGTCGTGCTCTTCGAAGCCGATACCCGGCTCGGCGGTCATGCCAACACGGTTGATGTCGTTGATCCGGCGGCCGGTCCGCTTCAGATCGACACCGGGTTCATCGTGCACAACGATCGCAACTACCCCAACCTTGTGCAGTTGCTCGAGGAGTTGGGTGTCGCGACCGTCGACACCGAAATGAGTTTCGGGGTCACCGATCGCGACACTCAATCACCGACCCACGGGTTTACGTATTGTGCGACCAGTCCGAATACCGTCTTCGCCGATCGACGAAATCTCATCCGACCAGCGATGTGGAAGATGTTGCGTGAGATCCGTCGGTTTCATCGAGACGCCAGGGCATTCCTCGCCTCCGGCGACGACATCACGACGCTCGAGGACTTTCTTATCGCGCATCGCTACGGAAGAGATTTTATTGAACTCCACATGATTCCGATGGGTGCCTCGGTGTGGTCCGCCGACCCGGCGACGTTCGGTGGCTTTCCTGCCCGCAGTCTCTTCTCGTTCCTTGATCAGCACGGTCTGCTCAGCATCGGCGACCGGCCCCAATGGCGCACAATCCCGGGCGGCAGCCGCGTCTACGTCGACGCGATCGCCGACCGCTTTTCCGGAGAGATCCGTCTCGGCGAGCCGGTCCGAAGCGTCGAACGCCCCGACAGCGGCGGCGTAGTCGTCGTCACGGCAAACGGTCGCACACGGTTCGACAGCGTCGTGCTCGCTGTTCACAGCGACCAGGCGCTGGAGATGATCGAACGACCGTCGCCAGTCGAGCAAAAGGTCCTCGGCGCGGTGCGGTACCAGCCGAACCGGGCCACGTTGCACACGGATACATCCTTGCTCTCTCCGCACCGCCGGGCGTGGGCGTCATGGAACTACGACCGGCGGTCCGGCACCCAGACAGCGACGACGCTGACCTACGACATGACGAGGCTCCAACACCTCCCCGGAGATCGGCGCTACCTCGTGAGCCTCAACAGCGACGACGTGATCGATGCCGACTCGGTGCTTGCTTCGTTCGAGTACGCGCATCCCGTTTTCGACCGGGCGGCGATCGATGCCCAGCAACGATTCGACGAGATTGACGGGATCGATGGCATTCATTTCTGTGGAGCATGGTGGGGGTACGGATTCCACGAGGACGGCATTGCGTCGGGGCTGCGGGTCTGCGAACGACTCGGTGTCACGTGGCCCGAGGAGCGCTCGTGACCCCGGGGGGACCCGCAATTTGCCGCGGTGAAGTGTTCCACCGGCGTCGCTCGCCGCGCCGCCACGAGTTCCGTTACCGCGTGAGTTATGTCTGGCTCGACCCCGACGCACCCGAGGAGTTATGCGGCAAACATCCGCTCTGGTCATGTCGCCGTCCCGCTCCGGCCATGTTCCGCCAACGCGACTATGGCAATGGTTCGGCGGGCTCGTTGGGCAGCGGTGTCCGAGACGAGCTGACCGAGGTGCTCGGTCACCGACCCATCGGTGCGGTGCGGATGCTTACCCAGGTTCGTCGATGGGGCTGGATGTTCAATCCGATCACGGTCTACGTCGTCTGGGATGCTGATCCGCGTACGCCGGTTGGGGCGGTGCTCGAGGTGTCCAACACGCCGTGGAAGGAACGGGTGCACTACCCGGTTGCGCTGACCCGCACGGGCTGTGGGGCCGAGCCCGGTTCGTTCACGGCACGTGTTCGTAAAACGTTGCATGTCTCGCCGTTTCTCGACGAGGAGTACGATTATTGCATCACGTTGCGCGACGACGACCGAACCGTTGATCTTTCGATCGATGTTGTAGCGCATGCTGCCGACGAACCGATCCTGAGCACTCACCTCGACGTCGAGCGGCAGGCCGCGACACGAGCCACCCTGCGGCGTGCACTCTTCACGGAACTCGCTCCCACACATCGCGTCTCGCTGGGAATCCACATACAAGCGCTGCGCCTGTGGTGGCTGCGTGTCCCGATCGTCACCCACCCTTTGAAGAGGAGGCGGAATCCGTGAGCAATCATCCACCAGGTATTCGGGCGGACCGACTTCTTGCCACGATCGTCCGGCCGCTGGCTCGAAATCGTTTCAGTGGCCGGCCCGGCACCGCGTCGATGTCGACGAGAGCGGTCCATGCGCTGCTCCGCAGATTGTTCCGCGAACGCCTGACGGTTCACGACCGGATCCCTGACCGCCCGGAAACTGAGTCGACGTACGGTGTGTCGAACCCATCGCTCGAAGCGACGCTCGTCGTTCATGATGCACGCGCCTACTCGGCCGTCCTCACCGAGGGGTCGGTGGGGCTCGGTCGCGGTTTCATCGAGGGATGGTGGACATCGGACGATCCGTTGACCGTTGTTCGTGTGCTCATTCGTAACATTGCAAAGTTCGACGTCGCCCGCAACCGCCTACAGCGGGCAACTGGTTGGTTCGCCGACCCGGTTCGCAAGATGCTGCCGCGGGTCAGCCGCTCCCGGAACCGGGAAGACATCGCAGCCCATTACGACATCGGTAACTCATTCTTTGAGCTGTTTCTCGACGAGACGATGACCTATTCCTCGGCGATCTTCGCGTCCGCCGATTCCACCCTCGCTGAGGGCAGTCTCCACAAGTACGACGTCTTGCTCGACAAGCTCGGTGTCACGAGCGAGCATCAGCTACTGGAGATCGGCACCGGCTGGGGTGGTATGGCGATCCGCGCCGCCGACACAATCGGCTGCGATGTCATGACGACAACCATCTCATCGGAGCAGTTGCGCGAGGCCAAGCAACGTGTCGACGACGCCGGGATGTCCGATCAGGTCACCTTGCTCGACGCCGACTGGCGTGACCTGTCAGGGCAGTTTGACCGGATCGTCGCAATCGAGATGATCGAAGCCGTTGACTGGCGCGACTACGACGCCTATTTCGCCACGATCGAGCGGTGCCTCGTTCCCGGTGGCGCTGTAGCGATCCAGGCGATCTGTCTTCCTGACGACCGTTGGGAGCGGGCGAGGAACACTAAAGACTTCATTCGTCGTTTCGTGTTCCCCAACGGGTTCCTGCCGTCCGTTGCCGCGATCGAGCAGTCGTTGGATCGGGCAACGAAGTTGCATGTCATAGACGTTGAGGATTTCACGCCCGACTACGCCGAGACACTTCGGCGGTGGCGTGAACGCTTCGACGGCCGGATCGACGACGTTGCCGCACTGGGGCTCGACGAACGATTCCAGCGCCTTTGGCGTTTCTACCTCGTGTATTGCGAAGCCGGGTTCCGGGAAGGGCATGTCAAGGTCGCGCACATTCTGATCGCATGACGCGGCCGGTGTGGATCAACGCTTGATCGCCAGGGCGCCTGGCACTGTTGCGTTGGTCGATCGGAGGGCGCGCTTCGACTTCGAGTTCGTAGTGACCGCGCCGCAGGTTCTGGATGAACGCGTGCCCGCCGAGGGCTTTAGAGATGTCTGCTGCGACCCGGAGTCCGACCCGGAGCAGGCGTTCCGGGACGGCGAGATGTTCGCAGTCGAGGCCGTCATCATCGAGTTCCCGGGCGAGGTGGCGCAATGACCACCACCCGATCGTCAACGCAGCAGTG
>CALCXK010000083.1 GCA_937905835.1 uncultured Ilumatobacter sp.
ATTCGTGAAGGTGGCCGCACTGTTGGTGCTGGCCGCGTCACCAAGATCCTGAAGTGAGCTGATTGATCATGGCGCAGAGCATCCGCATCCGTCTCAAGGCATTTGACCACGAGATCATCGACCAGTCGACGAAGAAGATCGTCGAGACAGTCACCCGCACCGACGCCACTGTTCGTGGTCCGATTCCGTTGCCCACCGACAAGCATCGCTACACGGTGATCAAGGGGCCGCACGTCGACAAAGACTCTCGCGAACACTTCGAGATCCGGGTCCACAAGCGTCTCATCGACATCGTCGATCCGAACGCCAAGACGATCGACAGTCTGCAGCGCATCGAGTTGCCAGCTGGCGTCGACATTGAAATCAAAATCCAGAACGGCTAATTGCTCCCTCCGAGTGATGGTCTGACTGATCGCTCGACGGCGGCGCACTTCCGGGATGGAGGTGCGCCGCCGCCGTCGTTTTCGCTGCGCATGTGGCACGACTTCGAGTTGTGAAACTGGTGTGAACTGGCGGCTTGATCCAGTGCGACCCGTTTCGGCCCGATAGACAGACGCCATGGCCAGCCAGCCACCGATGTTCCTCCCGCCACCCAAGCAGGGCACAACGCCCTTGCCTCCCGCGCCACCGACTCGCGGGCATCGCCCGCGTCGGCGCTTCATTTTCGTTGGCATCGTTGGCGTCGTGGTCTGGGTAGCGGGGATGACCGGTGCGCTCCTGGGTAGTCAGATCTCGGCATGGCTCGACAAGCCTCCGTCGCGAGGCAGCGACGAAACAGTTCGGATTGCCGAGCCACGGGACGTCATCGAAGCCCGCGTCAACGTCGGCGAAGTCGCCGAGTTCGTTGGCCCGACCGTGGTCACGATCAGCGCCGACGTTGGCGGTGGTACCTCACTGGGCACCGGTGTGATCATCTCCTCCCAGGGTGAGATTCTCACCAACGCACATGTCGTCGAAGGGGCCACGGAAATCAGAGTCCGTCTCGCCGGTGAGACCGAACCGCGACCGGTGAGCCTGCTGGCGTCGGATCGAGGCAACGACCTCGCACTGTTGCGAATGAGCGGTGAAGGGTTCGAAGCGGCAACGTTTGCGGATCCCGGAAGCGTGCGCCTCGGCGACGAAGCCCTTGCCATCGGTTTCGCACTTGGGCTCGATGGCGCACCATCGGTGACCTTGGGCATCGTGTCAGCTCTTGATCGAACGATCTCGCAGGACGACGTTTTCCTCGACGGGCTGATCCAGACGGATGCTGCGATCTCATCCGGTAATTCTGGCGGTCCGCTTGTCAATGCTGCGGGCGAGGTCATTGGCATTAATACCGCCGTTGCCCGTGACACCGCCACAACGTCGGCGACCAACGTCGGTTTCGCGATCTCGGTCACCGAGGTGCTGCCGATCATCGAAGCGCTGCGGGCACAGGCCGATGGTGCCGAACGGAACGAAGCCTACTTCGGTGTCGGCCTCGAAGATCGACGCGATGGTGGCCAAGGCGTCATCGTCAGTGCTGTCGAACCGGCGACACCGGCCGAAGGTGCTGGTGTGCTCGTTGGCGACCTCATCGTCGCTGTCGACGGTGCCGCCACAGATGGTTCGACCGGAGTGATTGCTGCGATCCGTGACAAAGAAGCTGGCGACAGCGTCACGGTCACGCTGATCCGTGAAGGCGAACGGGTCGAGGTCACTGTCGAGTTGACCAGTCGCCCCGGCAACTGACCCTTCGGGGCCAGTGCCACCATCCACCGTTGAACACGCTCGACGACCAGCGGCTCTCCCGCAGCCGACTGGCTCGCCGCTTGTTTACCGTCATCCCGAGGGCAGGGTGATGCTTGATCACCGAGACACGACCGTGCCGAAGGATCAGCGAGCGTCCATGACCGGCGATCCAATCAGGGTGCTCTTGGCGACGTGGACCCAGCGGGTGAAGCCGCGCCGCTTCATCACGGTGTGTACCTGCACATCGGTAAACCCGGTGTCGGTCAGCCAGGTCGTGATGTCGGCCGGAGCGACAAACACAGCACGCGGAGCGAGGCCGGCGCATTGTTCGAGAATGGCGCGGATGACGCCTTCGTCGGCGTCGATCGCATGGCCGTAGGGAAGATCGGTCACGACAGCGTCCGCGTGCTGGACGTGGGTGCGTGAGTCGGCCTGAACGACAGTGCCCGGATAGTCGAAGTGGGCGAGGTTCTCGTGCGTCATCCCGGCCAGTGCAGGTTTCCAGTCGACGCCGAATGCGTCGATACCGAGCGACGCAGCTTCGACGACGATCGAGCCGGCCCCGCAACAGGGGTCGAGAATCGACGTTGCATCCGGCACCAGGTTGATGAGCGCTCGTGCGAACCGTCCGTCGAGTGATGACGACGTCGTCCACGGCTTGCTGTCGTGCAACCGATACGACGCGGTGCTCTCGGCTTCGATCTCTCCGAACAGCAGGTTGTCCTCGCCGATAATGACCAGAAAGTGGTGCAGCGGGTCGCGGAGGTCGGGGAACCCTTCGAGCGCGTTGGCGAGCGTGATGGCCAACTCGATCCGGCCGAGCGGCGACCGTCGCGCCGGATCATGGACATCGATGCGGAACCGATCCGATGCGATTGCGCTCCCAGCTATGGCCTCACAGAGTTCGTCGATGGTGCGCGCTCGCAAGATGATGCGGACGCCGCGGTGCACGTAGGCCGCGCGGTCGATTCGGTCGATTCGTTCACAGACGGCAACGCCATCGGCGTCCGGCGTCCCACCGGTGAGCGCCAGAGCCTCGGCCTGGACCAACCCGTTTCGCTCGCCTCGGGCCGTGATCGCCACATGCGTGTTGGTGGCCATTCCAACATCATGGCGGGCGTACCCGCACGTCGCGAATCTCGGTCGAAGACAATCTGTTCGCTGGCCTGTCGGCCTACCCTTTCTGCCGTGACGACTCCCCCGAAGCAAGCAGCTGACGGCAGCCGATCGCCGACGACACGTCCGTTGCCTGGATGGCTCGCCATTCTGCTGGTGGCGGGCACGTCGGCCGCGGTGCTCGTGCTCGAAATTCTTGCGAGTCGACTGCTTGCGCCGTATGTGGGTGTCAGCCTCGACACCTACACCGGCATCATCGGCACCATCCTCGCTGGTATCGCAGTCGGTGCCTGGGCGGGAGGGTATTTCGCTGATCGCGTTGACCCGCGGCGGTTGCTTCCTGTGCTCGTGATGCTTGGCGGCGCACTCGCCATCACCACGATTCCTATCGTGCGTGTGATCGGCAGCGGCAGCTCCGGTGGCGGTGGGCCGCTGATTTTGATCCTTGCCGCCTTCGGTTTCCTGCCGTCGGCGATGGTGCTCAGTGCAGTGCCCCCGGCGGTCATCAAGCTCCAGTTGCGAAATCTCGACCAGACCGGAGCGACCGTCGGCCAACTGTCCGCATGGAGTACGGCCGGAGCGATCTTCGGCACCTTCTTCACCGGCTTTGTGCTGGTTGCTACTGCAGCGGTGTCGACACTGATCGTCACGACCGGCGTGTTGCTCCTGGCCAGCGGCGTGGCCATGGCGTTCTTCGCTGGATCCGACACTGCATCGCCGCAGAGGCAGGCGACCGAACTGATGGGCATCACCGGGCTTGCCGTGATGGCGATCTTTGGCACCGTCGCCATCGAGTCGCCGTGCGAAACACAGACGAGCTACTACTGTCTCTCGGTGCTCGTCGAGCCCGATGATCCGACTCGTACGGTCCTGGTGCTCGACGACCTTCGCCACAGCTACATCGACGTCGATGATCCGTCCGTTCTCGCGTTTTGGTACGTCCGTCGGCTGGTCGATGCCATCGAATTGGCCCCCGCCGCCGACGACATCTTGTATCTCGGCGGGGGAGCGTTGACGATTCCGCGGTACCTGCGAGAGAGCGCTCCCGGCACGAACCAGATCGTCTTTGAGATCGACGGTGACCTGATCAATGTCGTCGAGAAACAGATGGGGCTCAACCGCAATGAGCCCGAACCAATTGAGATCGTCGTCGGTGATGCCCGGCTCAAGCTCGACCAAGTTGCCGACGACAGCGCCGACGTCGTGATCGGAGATGCGTTCGGCAGCCGCTCGGTCCCGTTCCACCTTGCCACCGAAGAGTTCATTCGAAATGTCAAACGTGTGCTCCGTCCGGGTGGCATGTACGCCGCGAACATCATCGATGGCGGCGAGCAGCGGTTTCTGGCTGCTGAGGCTGCCACGATTGCCCGTGTGTTCGACCACGTCGTCGTGATCCGTGGTGAAGCGATTGCCGCTGGACGCCGTGGCAACTCGGTGATCGTCGCCAGTGACACGTCGATCGACACGGCCGCCCTCGATGCGCTGCGCGTCGCTGCTGGCGATCCCGGCGAAGTGGTCGACGACTTCGCCGCCTTCATCAACGGCGCAACCATCCTCACTGACGATTTCGCCCCGGTCGACCAGCTCATCAACGCAGGATCCTGAGATCGCCTCGCTGGGCTGGACGTATGTTGAGATCTCGGGAAGATTCCGTGCGGATTCCGCAGTTTCTCATCCCGAGTTGACGCGATTGGGGAAAGGAGGCCGACAACGCGCCATGAGCACGCCAGGAAGTGTCGCGAGTCACGCGCATCTGGGGAAAACCGCATGAACACGCGAGTTGGGTTCGTGTGGCGGTCCCCCTAGCATTGCAAGGCCGTGATCGGGATACGTCCTGTGATCGACAAGAACGACAACGATGTTCGTGTAGGCCCTCCCCGACGTTGGGAACGGAACCGCACGGCAACCTCAAAAATCGTGCTCCGAGCGTCTGAGTGCACCGACATTGGTGCGTGCAGGCCCGGAGCATTTGCGTGGAGAGCCCCCGGTATATCGCCGGATGGCTTGGACAACGGAAAGGCTGCCGGAAATGGCACAACAAGCGATCGTCGGCGAAAAGGTCGGCATGACGCAAACGTGGGTGGACGACAAAGTCGTCCCCGTCACGATGCTTCGTGTTGAACCCATGCGCATCGTGCAGATCAAGACCAATGAACGTGATGGGTACACCGCTTTGCAGGTGACCTACGGACAGAAGAAGGCCAACAAGCTGAATAAGCCGCAGGCTGGACACTTCGAGAAAGCCGGCGTCGAGCCGGGCAAGCGGCTCGTTGAGCTGCGCCTCGATTCTGTCGACGGCTTCGAAGTCGGCCAAGAAATCACTGTCGGTGAGATCGCCGCTGGAACCAAGGTCGATGTGACCGGTACCAGCCGTGGTAAGGGCTTCGCCGGTGTCATGAAGCGTCACAACTTCAAGGGCGCGCCTGCCTCGCACGGCGCTCACAAGAACCACCGTAAGCCTGGCGCCATCGGCCAGTGTGCCTTCCCGGCTCGTGTCTTCAAGGGCATGCGCATGGCCGGCCACATGGGCCATGAGCAGGTCACGACGCAGAACCTCGAAGTCGTCCTGAGCGACACCGAGCGCAACATTCTGCTCATCAAGGGCTCCGTCCCCGGCCCCGCCGGTGGCGTGGTCATCGTCCGCAACGCCGTCAAGCTCGCTGGAAAGGCTTCCTGACATGGCATCACTGACTCTCAAGAACGCTTCCGGCAAAGACGCCGGCTCGGTCGACCTCGATGACGCCATCTTCGGCCTCGAGCCGAATGTGCCCCTCATGCACCAGGTCGTCACCGCTCAGCTGGCCGCACGTCGTGCTGGCACGCAGAGCGCCAAGACTCGCGCCGAAGTGCGTGGTGGCGGTCGCAAGCCCTACGCTCAGAAGGGCACCGGTAACGCCCGTCAGGGCTCAATCCGCGCTCCGCAGTTCGCCGGTGGTGGCGTTGCGTTGGCTCCCAAGCCCCGCAGCTACAGCCAGAAGACACCGAAGAAGATGATTAAGGCGGCCCTCCGCTCGGCATTGTCCGACCGGGCCTCCGAAGGCAAGATCATCGTCGTCGACACCTACGGCATCGACGCTCCGAAGACGAAAGACGCGAAGGCGCTGCTCGCCGCTCTCGACATTTCGGGCACGGTGCTCGTGGTCGTTGGCCGTGATGATGCCAATGCTGCCTTGAGCTTCCGCAACCTGCCGCACGTGCACGTCATTAGCCCCGGGGAGCTCAACACGTACGACGTGTTGTGTAACGACTGGCTTGTCTTTAGCAAGGACGTCGTTCCTGCAAGTGACGCCCAGGCGCCAGCGCCGAAGGCTGACAAGCCCGCCGCCAAGCCGAAGGCCACACAGCCCGCAGTCGACGCCTTGCCGCACGGCGAAGGCTCGCACGCTCCGATCGAGGGCGACGAAATGCCCGAGGGTTTCCCCATTAAGGGCAACGCCAGCTCGATGCTCTACCACCTCCCCGACACGTCCTTCTACAACCGGACAGTCGCCGAAGTGTGGTTCGCCACCGAAGAGGCCGCAACGACCGCTGGCTTTACCCGCCCGGCTTCGCAGCTGAAGAAGGAAGAGGAGTCCTGACATGAAGGATCCCCGCGACATCATCATTGCTCCGATCGTTTCCGAGAAGAGCTACGCCCTCATCGAGACCGGCGTGTACACCTTCGAAGTGGCCAAGTCGGCCTCCAAGCCCGAGATCCGTGATGCGATCGAGAGCATTTGGGGCGTCGAGGTCAGCAAGGTCAACACCCTCAACCGACAGGGCAAGCGTAAGCGCACCCGTGGTACCAACCGCGTCGGTCAGAAGCCCAGCCAAAAGCGGGCCATCGTTACCCTGGCAGCGGGCGAAATCCCGCTGTTCGAGAACTGAGCGCATTATGGCTATTCGTTCACGCAAGCCCACATCTCCCGGCCGTCGATTCCAAACGAGCTCCGACTTCAGCGACGTCACAAAGACGACGCCTGAAAAAACGCTGCTCGCTCCGAAGAGCCGCACCGGTGGTCGTAACAGCTACGGCCGTAAAACCAGCCGTCACCGCGGTGGTGGCCACAAGCAGCAGTACCGCATCGTTGACTTCAAGCGAGTCAAAGATGGTGTGACTGCCAAGGTCGCCGCTATCGAGTACGACCCCAACCGCACGTGTCGTATTGCTCTCCTGCATTACTCAGACGGTCAGAAGGCATACATTTTGGCTCCCCGTGGCCTCGGCGTCGGCGACCATGTGGTCTCCGGCCAGGGCTCGGACATCAAGCCTGGCAACGCCATGCCACTCCGGTTTATCCCGGTTGGTACCACCATTCACAACGTCGAACTGCGCCCCGGCCAGGGTGGCAAGATCGGCCGTTCAGCCGGTATCTCCGTGCAACTTGTTGCAAAAGATGGCGATTACGCAACTTTGCGTATGCCGTCCACCGAGATGCGCCGCGTGCTGATCGACTGCCGTGCAACTGTCGGCGAAGTCGGCAACTCCGAGCATGAGCTGATCAAGATCGGTAAGGCCGGTCGCAATCGTTGGAAGGGCGTGAAGCCCCAGACCCGCGGTGTTGCGATGAACCCGGTCGACCACCCCCTCGGTGGTGGCGAAGGCCGCACCTCCGGTGGTCGCCCACCAGTGTCCCCATGGGGCAAGCCTGAGAGCCGAACTCGCAACAAGAAGAAGCCGAGTCAGGACCTCCTTATCCGCCGCCGTCGTTCGGGACGTGGCCGTCGCTAACGCGCTGGCTGAGAAAGAGATAGAGACACATGACACGCAGTCTGAAAAAGGGCCCCTTCGTTGACGAGCATCTCCTCAAGAAGATTGATGCCCAGAACGAAGCCGGCGAGCGTAAGGTCATCAAGACCTGGAGCCGTCGCTCGACCATCATCCCCGACATGGTCGGCCACACGCTTGCCGTCCACGACGGTCGCAAGCACGTCCCGGTCTACGTGACCGAGTCGATGGTCGGCCACAAACTTGGTGAGTTCAGCCCCACCCGCACCTTCAAGTTCCACGCGGGTCAAGAACGAGGAGCACGTCGCTAATGACCGGCCCCAAGCTCAACGAGAAGTCGTACGTAGCTGGCGAACGGTCCGGTACGAAGGCCACCGCCAAGTACGTCCGCACCTCGGCCTCCAAGGTCCGTGCAGTGCTCGACCTGGTTCGCGGTCTCGACGTCAAGTCGGCCGACCAGGTCCTGCAGCTGACCGAGCGCCACACGGCGATTCCGGTTCGCAAGCTGCTTGCCTCGGCAGTTGCCAACGCGGTCAACAACGACAACCAAGATGCTGACGAACTGTTCGTCATTGCCTGCTTTGCTGACGAGGGCCCGACGCTCAAGCGTTTCAAGCCCCGTGCCCGTGGCCGTGCAAGTCGCATCCTGAAGCGCACCTGCCACGTCACGATCATCGTTGCTCGCATGAGCGACGCTCGGATCGCAATCGTCCAGGCACGTGCCGAGCGTCAGGGTGCCGGCAGCGGCCGCCCCGCCGCCACCAACCGTCGTGACCGTGTTGCGCGTTCCAAGGAGCAGGCAGCTGACACGAGCGTCGATGCCGACAACGCAGCCGTCGAGGCCGACGTCGACAGCGATGTCATCGCCGCCGACCCATCGGAGGGCTCAAGCGCTCCCGACGGTAGCGAGATGCCCGACGAAGCTGGCTCATCGATGCCGGATTCAACAAACGAAGCAGACATTGCAAGCGACACGGCCGCTGACAAGCCGGAGGAGAACTGATGGGTCAGAAGATCAATCCGTACGGGTTCCGTCTTGGAATCACCACCGACTGGAAGTCGCGTTGGTTCAGTGAGCGTGACTACAAGCAGTACCTCACGGAAGACTGGACCATCCGTCAGGAAATCATGACGCTTCTCGAGTCGGCTGCGATTAGCCGCATCGAAATCGAGCGCACTCGTGACAAGCTCCGCGTCGATGTGCACACTGCACGCCCGGGCATCGTCATTGGTCGCCGTGGCGCACAGGCTGACGAGCTCCGTCAGATGATCACCAAGATCACTGGTAACGGCAAGATCCAGCTCAACATCGTCGAGATCAAGAATCCTGAACTTGATGCTGCGCTGATCGCCCAGGGCGTGGCTGACCAACTGGTCAATCGCATCGCCTTCCGTCGCGCCATGAAGCGAGCCGTGCAGAACGCACAGCGTGCTGGCGCCCTCGGTATCCGGGTCCAGTGCTCAGGTCGCCTCGGCGGCGCCGAGATGAGTCGTACCGAGTGGTATCGCGAAGGCCGTGTGCCGTTGCACACCCTGCGCGCTGACATCGACTATGGGTTGCGCGAAGCAAAGACCACCTCGGGCCGTGTTGGCGTCAAGGTGTGGATTTACAAGGGCGACATTCTCCCGTATAAGAAGATCAACGACGACAAAATCCAGCGCGAAGCTGCGATGGCTGTCGGCGAGACCTCCGGCCCGGCTGCGGCACCCCGCAAGGTCGTGTCCTCCGGTGGCCCCAAGGCCGTTTTCGCCGAATCAGCAGCTGCCGCCACCGAGGCGCAGCCGTTGGTGAAGGAAGCTGACCCAGAACTCGAGAAATTGCTCGACGAAGAAGAAGCAATCGCCAAGCGCACCGCGCTGGGCGAAACGAACGAAGCGCCGCGGCTCCGCGGCTCGGACTGAAAGGGAGCTTGACCAATGTTGATGCCCCGTAAAGTCGCGCACCGCAAGCACCACCGCGGTCGCACCAAGGGAAATACGAAGGGCGGCTCTGGCCTCCACTTCGGTGAGTACGGAATTCAGGCGCTTGAGCCTGGTTGGATCTCGGCTCGTCAGATCGAAGCGTCCCGTATCGCCATGACCCGTGCCATCAAGCGCGGTGGCAAGGTCTGGATCAACATCTTCCCGGACAAACCCGTCACGAAGAAGCCGGCCGAGACCCGTATGGGTTCTGGCAAGGGCAACCCCGAATTTTGGGTCGCAGTCGTGAAGCCTGGCCGGACCATGTTCGAACTTTCGTATCCCGACGAAGCGGCCGCGAAGCTCGCCCTCAACAAGGCGATCCAGAAGCTTCCGATCAAGTGCCGCATCATCACCCGTGAGGAGCAGATCTAGTGGCGAAGAAGAACGAACTCGCTGAACTCTCGATGGGTGAACTCATCGACGAGTTGCGGGCCACCAAGCAGGAAGCGCTCAACCTGCGCTTCCGCAACGCGACTGGCCAGCTCGAGAACACTGCCGAAATCGGCAAGGTTCGCAAGCAGGCCGCCCGCATCAACACGCTGATCCGCTCGAAAGAAATCGAAGCGGCCGAGGCAGGGAACTGAGCATGGCTGAAGAAACCACAGAACAGATAGTCGAGCGCACCGCTCGCAAGGTGCGTGAAGGCACCGTTGTGTCGAACAAGATGGACAAGACCGCCGTTGTGGCCGTTGTCTCCCGTGTTCCCCACGCGAAGTACAACAAGATGATCATCCAGACCACCAAGTTGTACGCCCACGATGAGACCAACGACACCAACATTGGTGACAAGGTCCGCGTGATGGAGACCCGTGCGCTGAGCAAGAAGAAGCGCTGGCGCGTTATCGATGTGTTGGAGCGTGCCAAGTGATTCAGCAAGAAAGCCGTCTGCGAGTTGCAGATAACAGCGGAGCGAAAGAAGTGCTTTGTATCAAGGTGCTCGGTGGTACCCGCCGTCGCTACGCCTCGATCGGCGACATCTTTGTCGCAACGGTCAAGGACGCGATGCCTGGTGCCGGCGTGAAGAAGGGCGAGGTCGTGAAGTGCGTCGTCGTCCGCACCAAGAAGGGAAAGCGCCGTCCCGACGGCAGCTACATCCGTTTCGATGAGAACGCCGCCGTTCTCATCAAGGATGACATGACGCCTCGCGGCACTCGCATCTTTGGCCCAGTGGGCCGCGAGTTGCGTGACCGCAAGTTCATGCGCATCGTCTCACTCGCACCGGAGGTGTTGTGATGAAGCTCCGCAAGGGTGACACCGTTCAAGTCATCACCGGCAAAGACAAGGGCAAGCAGGGCGAGATCGACAAGGTCTTCCCGAAGGCCAACAAGGTCATCGTGCATGGCGTGAACACGGCGGCCAAGCACAGCAAGCCGTCTCGCGCTAACGAGCAGGGCGGCATCATCGAGAAGGACATGCCGTTCGACGTATCCAACGTGATGCTCGTCCACGGCGGCAAGACCGTCCGTCTCGGTTACAAGGTGAAAGACGATGGCACCAAGGTGCGTATCGCTCGTCCGAGTGGAGACGAAGTCTGATGGTTGACGTACTGACTGAAGCGGCAACATTGCCCCGCCTGAAGGCGCGCTACAACGACGAGATAGCTGCTGAGCTCAAGATCGCGCTGGGCATCAAGAATGTCATGGAAGTGCCGAAGTTCGAGAAGATCGTGATCAACATGGGTGTCGGGCGTGCAGCCGGACAGCCGTCGCTGATTGAAGCTGCTGTCGCTGACCTCACGGTCATCGCCGGTCAGAAGCCGATCATCACGAAAGCCAGTAAGTCGATCGCAAACTTCAAGTTGCGTGAAGGCCAGGCCATTGGCACGAAGGTCACCCTGCGCGGTGACCGGATGTGGGAATTCCTGGATCGTCTGATCTCGGTTGCCATCCCCCGTATTCGTGACTTCCGCGGACTGCCGGCACATAGCTGGGACGGCAACGGCAACTACACGTTCGGCCTGTCGGAGCAGACGATGTTCGTCGAGATCGATCCCGACAAGGCTGATCATCCCCGCGGCATGGACATCACCATCGTCACGACCGCCAAAAGCAACGAAGCAGGCAAGGCCCTCCTCGACGCTTACGGCTTCCCCTTCAAGAAGGGCGCTGACGCAGACAATGAGCCACGCAAGAAGCGTCGCAAGGGCCCCGCTTTCGGCGGCCAGAAGAGCAAGTGAGCTGAACCATGGCCAAAAAATCACTGATCAATAAGGCAAACGCGAAGCCAAAGTTTAAGGTTCGCGCCTATACCCGCTGCAAACGCTGCGGTCGTGCCCGTTCCGTTTATCGCAAGTTCGGTCTTTGCCGCGTGTGTCTGCGAGAGCTCGCACACGCCGGTGAGATTCCGGGCATGACGAAGTCGAGCTGGTGAGGAGTTAGAAAATGTTGACAGATCCCATCGCAGACATGCTGACCCGAGTTCGTAACGCGAACACGGCCAAGCACGACGAGGTTCCTATGCCATCGTCAAAGCAGAAGGTCGCACTCGCTGCGGTCCTCCAGAAGGAGGGCTACATTTCGGGCTTTGAGACGGCTCCGTCGCCTCGTGGCGTCGGTGAAACGCTCACCATCATTATGAAATACAGCGAAGACCGTGATCGAACGATCATGGGCCTCCGCCGAATTTCGACCCCCGGGCTGCGGGTCTACCGCAGTTCCACCGATGTGCCTCGTGTGCTCGGTGGCCTGGGTGTCGCTGTCCTGTCCACCAGTAAGGGACTCATGACCGACCGGGAAGCGCGCAAGCGCAAGGTCGGCGGCGAAGTCCTCTGTTACGTCTGGTAAGGAACTACTCATGTCACGAATTGGACAAGCACCGATCACGGTGCCCGCAGGCGTTGATGTCAATATCAGCGGTAGCCACATCATGGTGAAGGGTCCGAAGGGCACGCTTGAGCGTGAAATCCCAGGCGGCATCACCATCGACGTCGAAGGCGACACGCTGACGTGCGTGCGCCCGAACGACGAGCACGAGAGCAAGGCGTTGCACGGCTTGGTCCGCAGCCTCGTCAACAACATGGTCGTCGGCGTCACCGAGGGGTTCAAGAAGGAACTTCAGATCGTGGGCGTTGGTTACCGAGCCGAAGCACAGGGCAAGGACATCCGTCTGAGCCTCGGTTTCAGCCATACCATCGACGTCAAAGCGCCCGACGGGATTTCGTTCGAGCTCCCGGCGCAGACACAGGTCATCGTGTCCGGCATCGACAAGGAAATGGTCGGCCAGGTGGCCGCCAACATTCGCAGCCTCCGCAAACCTGAGCCGTACAAGGGCAAGGGTGTCCGGTACCTCGGCGAGCGCGTCGTCCGCAAGGCCGGCAAGGCAGGAAAGAAGTAGTTATGACGAAAATCGCACAAGCCCGCCGCAACGGCCGTATCCGCCGCCACCGCCGTGTACGCAAAAAGATCCACGGCACAGCAGCACGCCCCCGTCTCGCAGTGTTTCGCTCGAATAAGCACCTCTCGGTGCAGCTCATCGACGACGACGCTGGCACCACGATTGCATCTGCTTCGACAAACGAAGCTGAGCTGCGCTCCGCAGGCACGGGTTCGAGCGTCGACGCCGCCACCAAAATTGGCGGGCTGATCGCTGAGCGGGCCAAGGCCGCCGGTATTGAAAAGGTCGTCTTCGACCGTGGTGGCTTTGCCTACCATGGCCGCATTGCAGCCGTCGCATCCGCCGCACGTGAAGCAGGACTGGAGTTCTGATGGCCTTTGGAAACAACAACCGTGATGATCGTGGCGACAACCGCCGCGAGGACCCCGATGGTCTGCGTGAGTCACGCGTCATCACTATCAACCGCGTCGCCAAGGTCGTCAAAGGTGGCCGTCGTTTCTCCTTCACCGCACTCGTGGTGATTGGAGACGGTAACGGCAAGGTCGGTCTGGGCTACGGCAAGGCCAAGGAAGTGCCGTTGGCGATTCAGAAGGGCACCGAGGAAGCTCGTCGGAACCTCTTCGAGGTCCCGATGGCCGGCTCGACCATCATCCACCCTGTGCTCGGCCAGACCGGCGGTGCACGAGTGATGATGAAGCCGGCAGCCACCGGTACCGGCGTGATTGCCGGCGGTGCTGCTCGGGTCATCCTCGAAGAGGCGGGCGTGCACGACGTGTTGTCGAAGTCGCTTGGCTCGGCCAACCACATCAACGTTGCTCGAGCGACGATTCAGGGCCTCAAGTCCCTCCAGCGTCCCGACGAGATTGCGGCCCGCCGTGGCCTCACCCCAGAAGAGTGCATCCCCAAGGGTTTGCTCAACGCTTATAACGAACGCAACAAAAAGCCTGCGGTTGACTCCTCCCCAGAGACGACAGCGGCCCCGGTTGAAGCGGGAGCTACATCATGAGTGAGATTCATGTGAAGCAGGTCAAGTCGGCCATCGGGACCAAGCCCAAGCACCGCGGAACATTGCGGGCCCTCGGGCTCGGCAAGATCGGCAACACCAACACGCTTCCTGATCGTCCGGAGATTCGCGGCATGATTGCCCGAGTTCCGCACCTCATCGTCGTCACTGAAAACGTCACGGAAGAGAGCTGAACATGAAGGTTCATGACCTCGCACCCGCACCCGGGTCGAACAAGAGCGCCAAGCGCAAGGCGCGTGGTACCGGCGGTAAGGGCGGCAAGACTGCCGGCCGTGGCTCCAAGGGCCAGCGCGCTCGGAACACCGTTGCTCGCGGCTTTGAGGGTGGCCAGACCCCCCTCAAACAGCGTGTGCCGAAACTCAGCGGGTTCAACAACCCGTTCCGTGTTGCGTACCAGGCGATCAATCTGCACGCTCTCAACGACTTGGCTGCAAAGGTCGGTGCCGACATCGACCTCGACACGCTCGTCGAGAGTGGCCTGCTCACCAAAGGTGACTTCGCGAAGATCCTTGCTCGTGGTGAGATCACCACCAAGGTCAACGTGCACGCCCACGGCGCCTCTGCGTCGGCCATAGCTGCCATCGAGGCGGCTGGCGGTTCGGTCACGCTTGTCACGCTTCCCTTCAAGGAAGAGGGCAAGGCCGGTCGTCCCGCAGTGCAGGGCAACCAGTTCGCCAACCGCTAACTCATCTGTTCGTCGTCCCTGGCATGCCATGTCGAGCTTCTGCTCATGCTGGTACGGTCAGCGGACGCGTGAATCGCCAGGCGTCCTGACGCTTGTCTCGACCGTCACCCCGACCGGGAGCTGTTTCCTTTGATTTCAAATCTCCTGAATATCTTCAAGATCTCGGACCTTCGCAATAAGGTCATATTCGTCATCCTGATGGTGATCGTGTATCGACTCGGCGTCGCCATTCGAGTCCCCGGCGTCGATGGCATCGCCATCGAGCAGCTGCGAGCACAGTCGAGCGAACAGGGCGCCCTCGGCTTCCTGAACTTGTTCTCCGGTGGCGCCTTCGAGTCCTTCTCGATCTTCGCCCTTGGCATCTTGCCCTACATCACTGCCTCCATCATCATGCAGGTGCTCGGGGTCGTCATTCCTAAGCTCGAAGAGCTGCAGCAAGACGGTGCCGTCGGACAGCGCAAGATCACGCAGTACACCCGCTACGTCACGATCGCCCTCGCCACGCTCCAGTCGACTGGTCTTGTCTTCATCTTCGGTACGGGTCGGGGCACAGCCTTCTTCTCCGCCGCCAGCGCTGCGCCCACCGTGCCATTGCTTCCTGATGGCGTCTGGCCCCGTGGCTACCTGATCATTCCGACCCTTGTCGCAGGCACTGCCGTGCTGATGTGGATGGGCGAGATGATCTCGCAGCGCGGCATTGGCAACGGTATTTCGATGCTGATTTTCGCGTCCGTTGTCGCCTCACTGCCCGGCGGTTTCTGGGGCATCCTCCAGCTCAACAAGGTCTTCTGGTTTGTGGCGATGGTGGCCTTGACGCTCGGCATCATCGTGGCGGTGGTATTCGTCGAGCTCGGCCAGCGGCGGATCCCTGTGCAGTTTGCGAAACGTGTTGTCGGTCGCCGGATGATGGGTGGCCAGAACACGTATATCCCGCTGAAGGTCAACCAGTCTGGCGTGATCCCGATTATCTTCGCCAGTTCCATTCTGCTCCTGCCGGTCATCGGGTCGAACGTCCTCGGTGGCAGTGGCGGCGAAGGCTGGCGCGGTACCGTCCAACGATTCGTCGACCAGTACATCGTCAACCCGCAGAACGTGGTGTACATCACGATTCTTGCGCTGATGATCATCGCCTTCGCCTACTTTTACAACTCGATTGCGTTCGACCCGATTCGTCAGGCCGACCAGTTGCGTAAGCAGGGCGGCTTCATCCCGGGCATTCGGCCCGGCATGCAGACCGAGAAGTATCTCGGCAAGGCTGTCAACCGCATTACGCTTCCGGGCGCCGTCTTCGTGGCGATCATTGCGATCCTGCCCTACATCTTGCTGATCGCGGCCGACGTGAACTCCTTTGGGTTCGCTGGTACGAGCGTGCTGATCGCCGTCGGTGTGGCGCTCGAACTGATGCGCCAGATCGACAGCCAGCTCACGCTGCGCAACTACGAGGGCTTCTTGAAGTAGGAGCCGCCTGATGATCCCAGGCGCTCGCCTCATCATTCTCGGCCGACAGGGAGCCGGAAAGGGAACACAATGTGTTCGCTTGTCGCGCCACTTCGTCGTTCCGCACATTTCCACCGGCGACGTGCTGCGTGCTGCGGTGCGTGAAGAGACCGAACTCGGCCTGATGGCCAAAGAAGTGATGGATGCCGGCGGTCTGGTCGGTGACGAGATCATGATTGGTATCGTCCGTGAACGGCTCAACGCAGCCGATGCGAGCGCTCGTGGCTACATCCTCGACGGTTTCCCACGCACCCACGAACAGGCGCTGGAACTCGACCAGATCGCCGACGAACAGCAGCGCCCGATCGATGTGGTCCTCGACCTCAACGTGCCGCGCGAGATCGTGCTCGAGCGAATCTCGTCGCGCCGTGTGTGCCGCGATTGTGGAACCAACTACACCGCCACCGGCAACGACCCGAGTCCGTGGATCTGCGACGTGTGTGGTGGCGACGTGTTGCAGCGCGACGACGACACCGAAGAGTCGGTGAACCGTCGCCTCGACCTGTACGAAGAGCAGACCTTCCCGTTGGTGAAGCACTACGGCGACCAAAACCGGCTTGTCGTCATCAACGGCGTCGGTCACCCCGACGCAGTCTTCGCCCGAATGGTGAAGGCCGTCGAAGCCAACCGTATTTAGTCTGCAGTTGGCACACTGTTGGTGTGAGCTCTACTGACTTCGGGCAACTTCCTGATCGACGGCCGCAGCGTGCCACGCTCGTCTTCGATGGGTATTGAGGCTTTTGTACCCGTAGCGCTCGCTGGATGCGTCGCCTCGACAAACACGACCGGCTCGAAATTGTCGCGTCACAGGCAACGGGCCAACACGACGTCACCGGGGTGACCCAGGCTGAGGGTGACGCTGCAGCGTGGACCGTTGCTGAAGGTGGCATCAAGGTCGGCGGTGCCCGCGCGATCGCCCTGGCCCTCGCCGTCGGCCGCGGGGCCCGGTGGCCCGTTCTGCTTTGGAAGGTTCCTGGCGCACCATGGCTCCTTGATCGGGCCTATGCGTTGGTCGCGGCGAATCGACATCGAATTCCAGGAGAGACGCCATGGTGTCGCCATCACGCCGGCGGCTGCTCACCCCGCCCTGACTGACATTTTCCCGGTGTCGGTACCAGGGTGGCACAATGCCGGGATATGGGGAAACGGGCTCTGCCTTCGCGTTCGGCGTCGCTTGGTTACCAGCCGGCCCTCGACGGGCTTCGGGCTGTCGCTGTGGCGATGGTGCTGTGCTTCCATGCTGGCTTTGGTTGGATGGGCGGCGGCTACTTCGGTGTCTCGATCTTCTTCACGCTTTCCGGGTTCTTGATCACCACACTCCTGATCGACGAGCACAAGCGGACGGGGGCCATCGCCCTCGGTTCGTTCATCGCGCAACGGTCGAAGCGACTGTTGCCGGCGAGTATGGCGTGTCTTGCGTTGGTGAGCATCGCCCGGCTGACGGGACAGTTCGGCCAAGTTCCCGGGTTGCGGTGGGAGTTGCTTGGCGCAACGACCCATGTCTTTAACTGGGTGAAGATCGGCGGGGACACGAGTTACACCGATGCGTTCGCTGGTTCGGCGGTCTTCGTCTCGCCCCTCGAGCACTATTGGTCACTCGCGATTGAAGAGCAGTTCTACCTCCTGTGGCCGCTTACTGTCGCGCTCCTTGCGCGACGCGTCGCGCGATGGTCGCTGGCCCTTCCGGTGGTGTTTCTTGCAGCCGCGGTTGTGACCCCGATTGCCGCGGTGCTGCTGAGCGACGACGCGACATACTGGGCGACGCCGATGCGCGCCGGTGAACTCCTGGCAGGTGCCGCATTGGCCGGAGTGCTGCAGCGTTGGGTAGTACCCGCGTGGGCGGGTCTAGTCGGCATTCCCGTCGCGGGCGTTCTCGCCACGCTGGCTGTCGTTCTTCCGACGGGGTCCGGGCCGGCATATGTCGGGTTGTTCGCTCCGCTCGCTGCGGTTTCAGCTGTCATGCTGTGGACCTTGCAGGTCGCAGGCCCGGTGCGCCGAGCGCTATCGATTCGGCCACTGGTCCAACTCGGCCGGATCAGCTACGGCATCTACCTGTTCCACTGGCCGGTGTTCGTCTGGTTCCGCCAGCAAGGATGGTCCTTGACCGAGCCATGGCGCTTCGTCCTTGTGCTGTCGGCAACGTTGGCCATCGCGACGGCGTCGTTCGTGTTCATCGAACGCCCGATCCGGTCGGCGCCCTGGCCGACGCGCACCACGATTCGTGGAGCTGTTGGCGCCATGCTCGTTGCCGTTCTCACGGTCGCCGTTCTCCCGTTCTCGCCGGGCTTTCTCGAAGCCAATGCGGCCGTCATTGCTCGGGCATCTGCTGAGCCGGTCGACTCCCCTCTGGAGCCGTTGGCCCCCGTGCTCCTGGCGCAGTCCGCCGGGTCGACGGCCGAGGTCGCTGATTCCGAGTCGCAGGTTGCGATCGACCCGAACGCCATTGCCAATACGGGCGACATTGGGGGCCCGGCTCATGACGTGGCTCCGGAGGTGGCAGCCGAATCGTTCGTTCTCGACGTCCCGCTTGGTCCGCCGTTGTCGCGGCCAGTTCGGTTGTTGACGGTCGGCGATTCGACGGCGTTCTACGTGGGCCAAGCGTTGGCCGAGTGGGCACTCGATCATCGTGAGTACGCCACTTCCGATCTGCTGTGGTGCCAGGGTTGCGGGTTGCTGCGGGCCGGGGAAGTGACGAGCTGGGACGACACATTGCTTGGGACTCGCAGCGCCGAAATGTTCGATGTTGACCTTCCGTTAATGGTTGCGAGGATCCAGCCAGACGTGGTGGCGCTGATGGTCACGGTGGTCGACGTCGCTGATCGGCAGTGGGCTGCTTCAGAAGGGCCCCTGGAGCCGACTGACGCTCGGTACGTGGAGCGGCTCGCATCGAGCTATCGCCGTGCGGCGCTCGACCTCCTCGATCTGGGTGTCGGTCGCGTCGCGATTATTGCACCGCCGCGCTCATCTGGATTCGTGGCGGACGATGTCGTGTTCACTGCCGACCGGTGGGAAGCCCTCCATGTGGCGCTTGATCTGGTGGCCGAAGAACTTGGGCCCGAGGTGGTGGTTGTCGACCTGGCCGGGTGGGCGGACGCGGCCGGAGTGACCGAAGACCTCGACTGGCGCCCTGACGGCACCCACCTGACACCGCGCAGCGCTCGGGACGTCGTTGATCGTTGGCTCGGGCCGATTTTGATGAGTCAGGCCAGTTGAGTGGGCGTTCTTCCGAGCCGTCGAAGACGTCTGCTGTCGTTCATACTGGAGATGTGACGGATGGGGGCGCAATCGAGGCTGATCTGACGCCGCCGTCCGGTCGGCGACGTGGTCGTCCGCCGGCAACCGACTCGGCCGACACGAAGCGGGCTATTCTCGATGCCGCTCGCCGGTTGTTCGCCGAGCGCGGCTACGGCGCCGTCACGAACAAGGACGTTGCCACGGCCGCGGGCATCACGACCGGAGCGCTGTACCACTACGTCGAGTCGAAGCTTGACCTGTACCTCGAAGTCGATCGCGATATGCAGCGCACGATCTATACGCGCTTCCAAGATGCCGTTGGGAGCTCTGACAGCTTCCTTGGCAAGCTGACGGCGGTGCTCGAGGCGTCGCATCGCATGGGTGTCGAAGATCCATCGTTGGCGGGCTTTGTCGGTGCGGTTCGCACGGACACCCGCCGCCACCCGGCGGTGGCCGAGCGGCTTGCTCGCTATGCCGAAGCGCGAGAGCAGTTCTTCGTTGACATCGTCGATGTCGGCATCTCGACCGGCGAGATCGAGCCGAGCGCGAAACCGGCCATGGTCGAGTTCGTTCGCACGGTGTTGGTCGGGCTCACCGAGACCGTCGGAATGTCGCCAGAGCAACATCGCCGAGCCATCGATGCCGTCACGGGCCTGCTGCGCGGCACCATCTTCACCCCGCTCGGCTGAACCGCAATCTTGACCGAAATCCCGTCAGCGTGACGATTTTGGTGCGAATCGCAGCCAAAATCGTCACGCAAACGCCGGACCCGGCTGATATCACAGGTCACAAGGAAGTACGCGGATTTCGCGCTTGGGTTCGCGAAATGCGCCGCTAGCATGGCACGCCGGTCTGCCCGCAGGCCGCGCGAGCATGCCTGTGCGCACGCTCGACGTGAAACACCGAAAATCAATCGCCCGGATCCACACAGGTGAGGAGAAGCCCCTGCCAAAGCCAAAGGAAGATGCGATCGTGCTCGAGGGTGTGATCCTCGAGTCACTTCCGAACGCCATGTTCAAGGTCAAGCTCGAAAATGACCACGAAGTATTGGCTCACATCTCCGGAAAAATGCGGATGCACTACATCCGGATTCTCCCTGGCGACAAAGTGCAGGTGGAACTCACCCCCTACGACCTCACCCGAGGCCGTATTACGTACAGGTACAAGTAGAGAGAACCCATGAAAGTACGACCCAGCGTTAAGCCGATGTGCGACAACTGTAAGGTGATTCGTCGCCATCGCCGCATCATGGTGATCTGCACCAACCCTCGTCACAAACAGCGTCAAGGCTGAACAGGAAGCACGGTTAGAAGAACAATGGCACGTATTGCTGGCGTCGACATCCCCCGTGAAAAGCGGCTGGAAATCTCGCTCACCTACATCTTTGGCATTGGTCTGCCCACGTCGCAGACCATGTGCGCAGCACTCGAACTCGACCCCAACACCAAGGTGTCGAACTTGACCGAGGACGAGGTCAACCAGATTCGTTCGTACATCGATCAGAACCTCAAGATCGAGGGCGACCTGCGTCGTGATGTCCAAGGTGATATCAAGCGCAAGATCGAGATCGGCTGTCTGCAAGGCATCCGTCACCGCAAAGGCCTGCCCGTCCGTGGGCAGCGCACGCACACCAACGCTCGCACCCGCAAGGGTCCGAAGCGCACGGTTGCAAACAAGAAGAAGGCAGTGCGCAAGTAATGGCTAAGCAAACCGCAGCTCGTCGCCCCCGTAAGCGCGACCGCAAAAATGTCAGTACGGGTGTGATCCACATCAAGTCGACGTTTAACAACACGATCGTCTCGATCACCGACCTGCAAGGCAATGTCATTTCATGGGCGTCGTCTGGTGCTGTGGGTTTCAAGGGCAGCCGCAAGAGCACCCCCTTCGCTGCCCAACTGGCCGCCGAGAAGGCCGCCCGCGCCGCTCAAGAGCACGGCCTGCGCCGCGCCGAGATCCAGGTGAAGGGCCCCGGATCTGGCCGCGATACCGCCGTGCGTTCCATCCAGAACACCGGTATCGAGGTCATCTCGATCAAGGATGTCACCCCCGTTCCTCACAATGGCTGCCGCATGACCAAGCGTCGGCGAGCCTGAGCTAGAAAAGAAGCGATCGAATCATGGCTCGTTACACCGGACCCAAGGTGCGCATCTCGCGCCGCCTCGCCGTCAACATCTTCGAAAACGAAAAGGGTCGGACCGCTCTTGAGCGTCGTCCGTTCCCACCCGGCCAGCATGGCCGCACGCGTCGTCGTGGCAACTCTTCTGAGTACCTCGCCCAGATGCAGGAGAAGCAGAAAGCCAAGTACATCTATGGTGTGCTCGAGCGTCAGTTTAAGAAGACCTACGAAGAGGCCAACAAGCTCCAGGGCCCGACAGGTGAAATCCTGTTGCAACTCCTCGAGCGTCGTCTCGACAACATCGTGTACCGCGCTGGCTGGGGTTCGACCCGCCCGCAGGCCCGCCAGTTCGTCAACCACGGCCTGATTCTCGTCGACGGCAAGCGTGTCGACATCGCGAGCTTCCGCGTCAAGCGAGGCCAGGTCATCTCGCTGTCGGCCAAGGCCGAGAAGATGATCGTCGTGCAGCACAACCGTGACACACTCGACCGCAACCTCGTCGGCTGGCTCGAAGCCGGCGAAGGCGGCAAGCAGGTCACCGTGCGCACGCTCCCAGAGCGCGAGCACATCGACGTACCCGTCCGCGAGTCCCTCATCGTCGAGCTCTACTCCAAGTAGTCAATTTGCGTCCGGTTTCCCCGACACGTCGTCTCCGGACATTTTTTTCATCTCTCGAATACTGCAGTTGAAAGGCCCCGAAACCCATGCTCGTCATGCAGCGTCCATCTATTGAAGCCCTCGGCGAAGAGTCGAACAACCGTCAGCGGTTTGCTGTCGGCCCGCTTGAGCCCGGCTTCGGCCACACGCTCGGGAACTCGCTCCGTCGTACCCTCCTCTCGTCGATCCCAGGCGCCGCCATCGTGTCGGTTCGCTTCGACGAAGCACTGCACGAGTTCGACACGATCGGTGGCGTCGCTGAAGACATCACCGACATCATCTTGAACTTGAAGGATGTCGTCGTCACCTGCCTGTCCGAAGAAGCTGTCAACCTGCGTCTCGATGTTCGAGGCGCCGCCGTGGTCACGGCTGGCGACATCGCATGCCCGGCTGACGTCGAAGTCCTCAATAAGGACCTCCACATCGCCACCCTCAACACCAAGGGCCGCCTGGCCATCGACCTCACGGTCGAGCAGGGCCGTGGCTACATATCGTCGAACCGCGAAGAAGAGCACCGCACGATCGGCGTCATTGCGATCGACGCGATCTTCAGCCCGGTGCGTCGTGTGTCCTTCACGGTTGAGCCGACTCGTGTCGAGCAGGCCACCAACTACGACCGCCTTGTCATGGAAATCGACACCGATGGTTCGATCAGCCCGGCCGAAGCGCTCGCCTCCGCTGGCGCTACGCTGCAGGCTCTGAGCGAATTGGTCGCCTCGATGAGCGACGAACCGCAGGGCCTTGAGCTCGGCGAAATTGTTGACACCACCGTTTCGTCGCCCGACCTCGACCTGCCGATCGAAGACCTCGATCTGTCCGAGCGTCCGAACAACTGCCTCAAGCGGGCGCAGGTCAACACAGTGGGCGAACTGCTCACCAAGACCGAAGACGACCTGCTCAACATCACCAACTTCGGCCAAAAGAGCCTCGACGAAGTGAAGGCAAAGCTCGACGAGCGCGGCCTTCAGCTTCGCGGCTGACGGTCATCCAGCCGGAACGCAAGAAACGGAATCTGAATCATGCCCACACCTCGCCGCTCACGTCGCTTCGGCAGCTCTGCAGCTCACCAGCGCCTCATGATGGCCAACCTCGCAGCGTCACTGTTCGCTGCCGAGGCCATCACCACCTCCGAAGCTAAGGCCAAGCATCTCCGCCCAATCGCGGAGAAGCTGATCACCAAGGCCAAGAAGGCTCAGGAAGAGGGCCCCATGCAGGTCCACCGGATCCGTCAGATCCAGGCCTTCCTCGGCGACCGCGAAATGACCTACAAGCTGGTCCACGACGTGGCACCCCGTTACATGGAGCGCCCGGGTGGCTACACCCGTATCCTGAAGATGGGAACGCGTCACGGCGATAACGCCGAGATGGCCCGCATCGAACTCGTCTGAGTTCGCACGAATTCGGATGCACGAAGGCCTACGGGCATGATGGAGTCGGGTGTGTCGGAGCGAGAGCTGCGCAACGTCCGGCTCCTCGTCGCGTACGACGGCACTGATTTTCGCGGGTTCGCCCGAAGCGATGGTGTGAGAACCATCATGGGTGTGCTTGCCGAGGCGATCGCCCGGATCACACGGGTGTCCAGGGACTCCCTCGAGCTGGTCGGCTCGGGTCGCACTGATGCCGGCGTGCACGGCTGGGGTCAGGTCGTCAACGGGCTGATTCCCGCCGACACCAATCTGGACCGGTTGACAGCCAGCATCAACGCGCTACTCCGGCCCGAAGTGTCGGTACGTGAGCCCGAGTGGGCCAAGTCTGATTTCTCCGCTCGGTTCTCGGCGACGTCGCGCACGTATCGCTACGACATCTGGAACGATCGTTCCCCGAACCCGCTGCTGGCCCGCCATGCCTGGCATCTCGGGCCGCCCCTCGACATCGATGCGATGAACCAGGGTGCGCTCGATCTCCTGGGCGATCACGACTTCTCGTCGTTTTGCCGCAAGCCGAAGCCAGGGCCGGGGTACGACGAGCCGTCGATGCGGCGCACCGTGCTGGCAGCGCACTGGACGCGTGAATCATGGGGCGACATCGAGCCCTCGCGGCTTCTGCGCTTCGAGGTCTCCGCCACGTCGTTCTGTCATCAGATGGTACGCAGCATCGTCGGGACGCTCGTGGACGTCGGCTTCGGCCGACTCGCTGCCGACTCCATGCCCGTGGTTCTCGCCGAGCGCAACCGCAATGCCGCCGGCCAGGTGGCACCACCGCACGGCCTCACCTTCCATGCTGTTGGCTTCCTCGGCCCCCGCTGGGACGCCTGAACCTGAGAGGCGGTCCGAATCGTTCGAACTCGGCGTCAGCCCGCTTCTCTTTTGATCGCCGGCGGAATATGGCGGACCTCAGGGCCGTTGACCACCACATGGATGGTTTGCGTGTCCTCATCGCCTCGACACCGGTCGGTGCGCTCGGCTCAGGTATCGGTGGCGGCGTCGAACTGACATTGCACAACCTTGTATACGGTCTCGGTTTGCGGGGTCACCATGTTGAAGTGGTGGCGCCGGCGGACTCGCTCCACGTTGGCGAGCGAGTCCACCAGATCGATGGTGCGCTACAGGTCAGTGCCCAGGGCCTCTGCCGTGAGGCCTCGACAGAGTTACCGGCAGGCTCGGTGCTCGCAGCGATGTGGTCGCACATCGGAAGTCTCCAACACGAGACCGATGTGATCATCAATCTCGCTTACGACTGGTTGCCATACCACCTGACGCAGTTCCTCCATGTCCCGGTGCTGCACCTGGTATCGATGGGTTCGCTCAGCGATGCGATGGATCAGGTGATCACCGAGGTCGAGCGGCTGCGTCCGGGTCGCCTGGCAGTCCACAGTGCAGCGCAGGCTGCGACATTTCCGGACCCGAGCATTTTCCGGGTCGTCGGCAATGGCATCGTCGCTGAGCGGTATGACGTTCAGTTGACCGTGCCAGCCGACGCTCCACTGGGCTTCGTCGGTCGAATTTCGCCCGAGAAGGGCCTGGAAGATGTTGCTGAGCTGTCGGCTCGGACCGGCCATCGGGTCCTGGTGTGGGGGATACTCCAAGACGAGGTGTACTGGCAACGGGTCCAGGCCGATAACCCGCAGGCAATTCTTGAGTATCAGGGGTTCCTGCCGACCGACGACTTGCAAGCGCAGTTGGGTGCTTGTGCGGCATTGGTGATGACACCCAAGTGGGTCGAGGCATTCGGCAACGTTGCGATCGAGGCAATGGCGGTCGGCGTTCCGGTGATTGCGTACGGCCGTGGCGGCCCGGCCGAGATTGTCGACGACGGTGTCACCGGTTTCGTGGTTCCTGCTGACGACATCGATGCGCTCATCGCGGCGGTCGCCCGAGTCGGCGAAATCGACCGTGCTGCATGTCGACAGCGGGTCGACAACGAGTACTCGTCCGGAGCGATGGCCGATCGGGTGCTGGCATGGATCGATGACGTCCTTGCCGCACCTGTACGTGTGTGACGTGCGCACGTTGGCTCAGTCGCACGAGCGCCGTATCATTGCGCGGTTCCGTGGACCAGGTCGCTGAAGCGGCCTGTCCTCGGATGCTGCATCTGCAGTCGGATCCACTTCGAATCGAGACGAGCAAACGGCCATGGCCACATACACACCGAAAGCAAGCGAAATCACCCGCGACTGGCATGTCGTCGACGCGGAAAACATGGTCCTCGGACGCATGGCCACCGAAGTTGCCCGCCTCCTGCGCGGTAAGCACAAGCCGATCTTCGCCCAGCACATCGACACGGGCGACCACGTCATCATCATCAATGCCGACAAGGTCATCATGACCTCGGACAAGGCAAACCGTCAGATGATCTATACCCACTCGGGTTACCCGGGCGGTATCAAGAGCGAGTCGTTTGCTCACTTTCATGCACGCAAGCCCGCCGACGCTGTCCGTCGGTCGATTCGCGGCATGCTCCCCAAGGGCCCGCTCGGCCGCCAGCAGCTCACGAAGCTCAAGGTGTATGCAGGTCCCAACCATCCGCATGGGTCGCAGTCGCCCACGACATTCGAAATCGCTGGCGCGAAGCGTCGCTGAGAAGAGGACACAGAACAATGGCAACAATACCCCTGACCCAAACCACCGGCCGCCGCAAGCGCGCCGTCGCCCGTGCCCAGCTTCGGCCCGGCACCGGCCAGTTTCTGATCAACGGCAAGGCACTTGACGTGTACTTCCCGACCGCCGCCTCGCGGATGGTCGTCACGGAGGCCCTCACAGTCACCGAGACCACTGAGTCGTACGACGTGTCGGCGAGTATCCATGGTGGCGGCATTAGCGGCCAAGCCGGCGCACTGCGCATGGCCATCGCTCGTTCGCTGCTTGAACTCGATCCCGAGAGCCGCGGCACGCTGAAGTCGGCTGGCCTGCTGACTCGTGACTCCCGTAAGAAGGAGTCCAAGAAGTATGGCCTCAAGAAGGCTCGTAAGGCACCTCAGTTCACCAAGCGCTGATCGCAGCCTGGCGATGAAATTTGGTACCGATGGCGTCCGCGGCGCCGCCAATACTGAACTCACCGCAGATTTCGCATTGAACCTGGGCCGCGCTGCGGCCCAGGTTCTTTCGCGTCTGGGGGCAGGTTCAGATGACCCAGATTCGACAGGCGGAGCACCTCGCGACATTGTGGTGATCGGGGGTGACACCCGCGAGTCCACCCCGATGTTCCGTGCCGCTCTTGCGGCCGGGTTCGCTGCGGAGGGTGTCGACGTCATCGACATGGTCACCGCAACCACGCCACTCGTTGCATTCGAAGCGCAACGGCTCGGGGTGATGGGGGCTGTCATCTCGGCCTCCCACAATCCATTCGGGGACAACGGCATCAAGCTGTTTGCACCTGGCGGCACGAAGCTTCCCGACGATGTCGAAGCACAGATCGAAACCGCGCTCGACGTGCTGGGCGATCCCAGCAACTCAATCGGTCGAATCGGTGTTCATCACGACACGACGCACTACGTCAAGCACGTGCTCGACATGCTGGGCGGGCGTGACCTCAGTGGCATGAAGGTCGTGCTCGACACGGCCAACGGAGCCGGGACTACTGTTGCGCCTGACGTCCTGAGAGCATCAGGCGCCGAGGTGATCGTGATCGCGAACGAGCCTGACGGCCGCAATATCAATGCTGGCTGTGGTGCGACGCACCCAGAGTTCGTTGCGGCGGCAGTCGTTGAACACGGTGCCCACATGGGCGTCGCCCTTGACGGTGATGCTGACCGGCTGATTGCCGTTGATCACACGGGCAGTGTCGTCGACGGCGACCACATCATCGCCATCTGCGCGGCCGATCTGCGAGCACGCGGTCAACTCGCTAGCAACACTGTTGTCGTCACGGTGATGACAAATCTGGGTTTCCGTCTTGCGATGGAAGCCGCCGGCATCCACGTCGTCGAGACCGGCGTCGGCGACCGCTATGTTCTCGAAGCACTCGGAGCGGGCGGCTACTCGCTTGGTGGTGAGCAGAGTGGACACGTCATCTTCGCCGACCATGCCACGACCGGCGACGGGCTACTCACCGCGGTGGCATTGATTGACATCGTCAAGCGGACGGGAACCACACTCGAAGCGATCGCCTCCCAATCCATGACTTCTCTCCCGCAGGTGCTCGTCAACGTCAGGGTGGGCGAACAGGTTCCCGACGTGGCGGTTCTTCTCGCTGACGAGATATCTGTTGTCGAGGCTGAACTCGGCGCAACCGGTCGAGTCCTCGTGCGGGCAAGCGGCACCGAGCCGCTGATCCGTGTGATGGTCGAAGCAGCGACGGCCGAACGTGCTCAGACTGCCGCCGATCAATTGGCTGCGGTTGCCCAGTTACGTTTTGCCTAACCGGGCACAGTGTGACGAGGCACGGTGTGCCCGGCTGGCGTGTCTCGGTCGGTACCCTGGCTGACGTATGTGCGGCATCATCGGCATCGTGAGTCGTCCACCCACTCGAGAGACGCCGACGGTGGATCAAATCCTGGGCGGCCTGGACGCAGCGCTCGCCGCCCGTCCAGACGCACTGGCAGTTGCGGGTGAGGCTGGTGCGGTCGACTCGATGCTCCAGGGCCTCCCGGGCGTTCTTGCACTCGCAGGCCAGATCGACCTCGTGGCGTCGATTACAAGCCGGACCGATCAGCTCATGGCCTTCGCAGCCGAGATCGAGTCGAGCCTCGACACCAACGATGCTGGGCTCGACGCTGACGCACTTGAGCGGGCCAGCGCCGATCTGATCACCTTGAAGGATTCGGTGTGGACGATCGCCAATGATCGTCTGCGGACTGTCCGCGAAGTGACGGCGCTTGCCGGCCCGGCAGCATCGACCTCGTCGCTCTCCGGTTACCTGGTTGTCCAGCAGGCGTTCTCGTCGATCGATCGACTCGAAGTTCGCGGCCGCGATTCGGCTGGCGTGCACCTCTTCGTCTGGGGCCACGACATTGAAGCCGGGGCGCTGGCGACGCTGCTCGCTGAGCGCGGCACCGACCCATTGTTTCAGTCGAATTCCGTCGAGGCGTCGGCCAACTCGCTGTCGTTCGTCTATAAGGCAGCTGCCGAGATTGGGGAGCTTGGTGACAACACCGCTGCGCTTCGGGCCGACCTCGCAAGTGATGCCCTGCTGCGCCGGGCCCTCCAGTCCCCTCATGCTCGCGTCGCTCTGCTCGGCCACACCCGCTGGGCCAGCGTCGGCATCATCTCCGAGCCGAACGCTCATCCGGTCAACTCGGTTGAGCAGGAGTTGCCCGGCGGCACAACCGCTCCTTACGTCGTCGCTGCGCTCAATGGCGACGTCGACAATCACGTGGACTTGCGCGCTCAGCACAGCCTCCGCATCGCCACGCCGATCACCACCGATGCCAAGGTGATCCCGATGCTGATGTCGCGGCATCTCGCCGAAGGCGTTGCACCGGTCGAATCGTTCCGTCGAACAGTGGCCGCATTCGAAGGCTCCATCGCGATCGGCGTGGCGACGGCCAGTGCGCCGTCGACGCTCTTCCTCGCATTGCGCGGCAGCGGCCAAGGTCTGTACATCGGTCTCGGTGACGACTGCTTCATCGTGGCGAGCGAGCCGTACGGGGTAGTTGAGGAAACCCAGCGGTATGTCCGGATGGACGGTGAGCAGGGCGGCGAGATCGTGATGCTCGATGGCGCTGCGGCCGGCGACCTCGACGGAATCACGCGACTTTCGTACGACGGTGGCGACTTGCCGCTCAGCGACGATGATATCGCTCACGCGGAAGTGACCTCGCGCGACATAGACCGCGGCGATGCACCCCACTTCCTGCTCAAGGAAATCACCGAGTCGCCCAACAGCTTCGCCAAGACACTGCGCGGCAAGATCACGGGTGAAAGCGACGCGCTGCGCGCCGTCGTAGGTGAGCGAGCGCTTCCCGCGGTGATCCGCGAACGTCTCGCCGACGGCACGATCACCCGCATCCGCGTGATCGGCCAAGGCACCGCAGCGGTCGCCGGCCAAAGCACCGCAGCAATCCTCGACGAGCTCACGGGCTCAGCGCTCGACATCGATGCGATCACCGCAACCGAGCTGTCCGGCTTCCACATGCGGCTTGATATGAGCGACACGCTGGCGATCGCAGTCAGCCAGTCAGGCACCACCACCGATACGAATCGCACCGTCGACCTCCTTCGGGGCCGCGGCGCCATGGTGATCGGCATTGTCAACCGGCGTGGGTCTGACCTCACCGACAAGGCCGACGGTGTGCTGTACACCTCAGATGGACGCGACGTCGAAATGTCGGTGGCGTCGACCAAGGCCTTTTACGCTCAGGTTGCGGCCGGCGCCGTGCTGTCATGCGCTATCGCCGAAGCCGCCTCTTTGGGCGAGCCGAAGCGCCGGCATCAGCTACTCACGGCACTCCGCGAACTTCCTGATGCAATGCGCGAGGTGCTCGAGCGCCGTCCTGCGATCGCTGAAGCCGCCCAACTCGCTCCGTCAAAGCGGTACTGGGCAGTCGTCGGCAACGGTCCGAACAAGGTCGCGGCCGAAGAGGTCCGAATCAAGCTCAGCGAGCTCTGCTACAAGTCGATGGCGTGCGACTCGACTGAAGACAAGAAGCACATCGACCTCTCCTCTGAGCCGTTGATCCTCGTGTGCGCAGCCGGCCTGATCGGCTCGACCGCCGATGATGTTGCCAAGGAAGTAGCGATCTTCAAGGCGCATAAGGCGACGCCGATTGTCGTGGCCAATGACGGCGAAACCCGCTACAACGCCGACGCCACGATCAACGTGCCGCCGGTCGACCCGGCGCTCGGATTCATCCTGTCGGCAATGGTCGGGCACCTCTTCGGGTACGAGGCGGCGCTTGCCATCGATGCCTCGGCGCTGCCGCTGCGCGAGGCCCGTGAGGTCGTTGAGCATCTCGCCGGTCGTGATCTATCCGGCGACGAAGTACTCAAACTCGTCGCCGCCGCCATGCCGAACTCCGCTGCAGCGTTCCACGATGGGTTGCGCTCAGGTCTGTATGACGGTCATCTCGAAGCGTCGACTGCGGTGACGCTGTCCCGGATTTTCGATGATGTTCTGGCTGACCGTCCGGTCGAGCAGTATCAGCGACAGACCGGCAAGGTCGGCACGCCGGTTGCACTCATTGATGACCTTGTTGCCGCACTCAGTCGGGCCATCGACGAATTGACTCGGCCCGTCGACACGATCAAGCACCAGGCCAAGACTGTCACTGTCGGCATCTCGCGCAGCGACGAAGGCATCATCGGTCGTCCGCTTGTGCAAGCTGTCCTCAACGCCGGAGCAGGTCGCGACGTTCTCAGCTATCGGACGCTCAAAATCCTCGCTGATCTTGACCCGGCGATCGCGGAAGTTCGCGGGTTCACTCGATACGCCGTCGACGGTGATTCGATCTCGGTGATCGATCGAGGTGGCATCGCACTGGAGTTGGAGAGTCGCGTGGTCGGAAACGCCCAGTTGCGCGGCACGAAGCACCGGATTGCTTCCGAACGCGAAGTACTGGTTGCCCAGGGGCGGAGCGACGGTCGTACCGTCATCTTCGTTCCCGAAGTGAAGTCCGGCGAGGCTGTCGGAATCACACTGCTCCATGTGGCGTTCCATGGATTTCTCCCTGTCGATGCAATACGCGGCGTGCTTCAGGGGTACGACCGCCGCTATGACCGCCTCGTTGACTGGGTCACCGAAACTGAGGGCAGCTTCGACGACTCGTTGCTCGCTAAGTTGTCGGTGCAAGAACTCCTTGTCGGTCCGATCTCGGACGCCGCCAACCACTGGCGCTCCTGACGCGATGATCGGCATCGGGATTGACGTCGTCGACATCGAGCGTTTCCGAACTTCGCTGCAGCGGACCCCATCGATGCGGTTGCGGCTCTTCACTCCGAGTGAATTGGCCTACGTCGAACCACAGGTCGATCCGGTTCCGTCTCTGGCCGCACGGTTCGCTGCACGCGAAGCTGTCATGAAGGCGTTGGGTCTGGGCCTCGGGGCCTTCGGATTTCATGAGGTGTGGGTCGAGCGAGCAGAATCGGGCGTGCCGAGCCTGGCATTCACCGGCCGCGCCGCCGAACTATCTGCCGAAGCAGGCGTAACAACTTGGCACCTCAGCCTCACCCACAGCAACCTGGTGGCCGCGGCCTACGTTGTGTGTGAGTAGTTGTGTGAGGAGCTCCTTCGTCGCTCCTTTGCGGCTGCGCCGCTCACCTCCTGCGTCGGTGCACACAAGTCTCAGGCCTGCGGCCTGACTCGCTCACGCTCGGGGGACGGAGATTGCCTCCTGCGCCGCTCACCTCCTGCGCTGCCCACCAACCCGTTGGATTCGTGACTGGGTCCGGGTGACTGCGATGATCTGCGCATGCTCATGGAGTTTCAAGAAGCGTGGGAAGAACTGACAGCCCCGGGTGCGCAGTTCGCGATGAAAGAGATCGAGGTCCGAGGGGTCCCGATGCGGATCTTCGAGTCAGCGCCACCGTCGATGCGATTCGTGTGGGAGCTCGCTGGCGGCTACGCCGACCGTGACTACGTCGTGTTTGAGGACGAGCGGTTCACGTACGCCGAGTCTGATGCGATCATCAAGTCGCTGGCCCACCACCTGCGCGAAGAGCACGGTGTCGGGAGCGGCGACCGCGTGGCTGTGGCGATGCGCAACTATCCCGAGTGGGTCTTCAGCTATTGGGCGATCATTTCCCTCGGCGCAGCGTGCGTCGGCATGAATGCCTGGTGGACTTCGGACGAGATGAAGTACGGCCTGGCCGATTCGAATCCCAAAGTGTTGATTGCCGACAGTGAACGAATAGAGCGAGTCGCATCTGTGCTCGATGAGCTCCGCGAAACGAATCCGCTCCACGTGATCGCTGTGCGGGCGCCGGCTGACGGCAACGTCGAGCTGCCCGAGGGCACATCGCGGTGGGAAGACGTCGTTGATCCGTCGACCGCGCCAGCGACGCTGCCCGAGGCGGATATCGATCCGGACGACGATGCGTGCATCTTCTACACCTCCGGCACGACAGGCGCTCCCAAGGGAGCGCAGCTCACCCACCGCGGGTCGGTCCACAACCTGCTCAACCTCGCTTTCATGGCCGGTGTCGCTGGGCTGGCCGGCGTGAAGGCTGCGGCCGCAGCTGGCAGCGAACCCCCGGCGCCTGCTGATCCTGAAAAGCAGAACGTGTTCATGGCGCCGACGCCACTGTTCCATGTCACGGCGAACAACTGCTTGCTGCACCCGGCAACGATCTCGGGCTCGAAGATCGTCCTGACCTACAAGTGGGATGCTGCGCGGGCGCTCGAACTGATCGAGCGCGAGGGCGTCACCAACTTCTCCGGCGTGCCAACGATGAGCCGCGAGATGCTCATGCACCCCGACTGGCAAACCCGCGATACCTCCACCCTTGCCGGGCTCGGCGGTGGTGGTGCACCGTTGCAACCAGACCTCGTCGAGAAGATTGACAAGTCGCAACCGGGCACTGCTCCGAGCACGGGCTACGGCCTCACCGAGACGCATGGCATCGTCACCGCTAACTCCGGTGTGCTCTATGTGTCCAAGCCGGCCTCGTGCGGCCGCATCGTGCCGACACTCGACGGCAAGCTGATCGACGAGGCGGGCAATGACGTTCCGAAGAGCGGTGTCGGTGAACTCTGCGTGCGCGGCACCGTGGTGATCAAGGGATATTTGAACCGCGAAGAATCCACTGCCGAAGCGATTCAAGATGGCTGGTTCCGTACGGGTGACATCGCCACGATCGACGAAGACGGCTACGTGTTTATCGTCGACCGGGCCAAGGACATGGTGCTCCGCGGTGGTGAGAATATCTACTGCTCCGAAGTGGAGACAGCGATCTACCGGCACGAGGCTGTTGCCGAGGCAGCCGTGTTCGGCGTGCCCGATGATCGCCTCGGCGAGCTCGTCGGTGTCGCTATCGTCCTCGCACCTGGTGCGTCACTCGACGAGGCCGGCCTCCGCGAGTTCCTTGCGCCGACACTCGCCAAGTTTAAGATCCCCGAGCGCATGTGGTTCCTCGGTGAGCCGCTGCCGCGCAACGCCAACGGCAAGTTCTTGAAGCGCGAGCTGCGCGAATCGCTCACCGCATAGGTTGCAACCATGCTCCCGGTGCTGACGCCCAGCCAGATGGCAGCAGCCGACGCCGCAGCACCCGAACTCATCGACGAACTCATCGGTCGGGCAGGTCGGGCTGTCGCCCGCGTCGCGCTCGACATGTTGGGCGGGAGCTACGGCCGTGTGGTTGTCGTTATCGTTGGCAAAGGTCACAACGGTGCAGACGGCCGCGTGGCCGCGGCAGTGCTTCGGCGGCGCGGTGTGCAGGTAAAGATATTCGACGCCGGCGCGCTACCAGACACCTTGCCGACAGCTGGGCTCATCATCGACGCGGCCTACGGCACGGGCTTTCGCGGCGAGTGGCCTGCGCCTGATTTCGGCGCAACGCCGGTACTCGCGGTCGACGTACCGAGTGGTATTGATGCCCTCACGGGCGTGGCCTCGGGAAGCGTGCTTCGAGCTGATCGCACCGTCACGTTCCAGGCACTCAAGCAAGGCCTGCTCTTCGGTGACGGGGCCTTGTTGGCCGGGCGTATCGAGGTTGCTGACATTGGGCTCGAACTCCCTGTTGCCGACCAACATCTTCTCGTTGCCGCTGACGTTGCTGCATGGTGGCCCCGGCGTTCGGTCGATGCCCACAAATGGCGTGGCGCTGTCCGTGTGGTCGGTGGCAGCGAAGGAATGATTGGAGCAGCACGGTTGTGTGCCGAGGCTGCTGCTCGTGGGGGAGCTGGCTTGGTCAAGCTGTCGGTCCCCGGCCGGTCGATTGAGATCCGATCTGAGATCGTCCAGCACGAGGTTCCGCCTGTGGGGTGGACCGCTGACGTGCTCGCCGACATCGATCGGTTCGGCGCCCTTGCGATTGGCCCCGGTCTCGGACGTGCCGAGCAGACGCTGGCAGCGGTACTCGAGACCATCGGTGCGGCTTCGGTTCCCATCGTGCTCGATGGCGATGCGCTCTTCGCTTTGACCAGCCATGATCGGACGCCGAGTACGGTGCTCAGTAGCCGGACTGCGCCAACCGTGTTAACTCCGCACGACGGTGAGTTCCGAACGTTGACTGGAGCGCTGCCCGGAAACGATCGAGTGGCCTCGGCCCGTTTGCTTGCCGCCGCTGCAAGATGCACTGTCCTCCTGAAGGGGCCGACCACGGTGATTGCCGCTGCGGACGGTGAGGTTCTCTTGGTCGATCGTGGCGACGAACGCCTCGCCACGGCGGGGAGCGGCGATGTATTGACCGGGCTTGTTGCCGTTGGGCTCGCTGCAGGCCTGTCGGGGCTGCACGCGGCAGCTGCTGCGGCATGGGTCCACGCGGATGCAGCGAGCAGGTGTGCTCCGGCGGGGCTCTTGGCCGGAGATCTCGTCGAGATGCTTCCCGGGGTGCTGACTGGCCTACGGTGAGTGGTGCCATGAATGACACGCGGAATGACACGCGCTGGGCCTGGGCCGAGATCGATCTCGACGCGATCCAGCACAATCTCGAGTACCTCCGTACGGTCGTTGCTCCGGCCGCCGTTTGGGCTGTGGTCAAGGCAGATGGGTATGGCCACGGTGCTGTTGACATTGCCCGAGCTGCACTGTCTGGCGGAGCGGAGGGCTTGTGTGTTGCGCTGGTCAGCGAGGGGGTCACGCTCCGTCGTGCCGGCATCGACGGACCAATTCTTATTCTCAGCGAGCAGCCACCGGAGAGTGCGAGCCAAATCGTCGAGCATCGCTTGACACCGACCGTCTACACGCGGCCGTTCCTGGACGCACTTGTGGATGCAGGCCCGACGGACTTGCCGGTTCATATGAAGATCGACACCGGCATGCAACGGGTTGGCGCCCACCCGCACGCCGCAAGCGCACTCGCTGCATCGATTGTCAAACGGGCCCCAGCAATTCGACTCGCGGGTGTGTATAGCCATCTCGCAGTCGCAGACGATCCTGAAGATGAGTTCACGGCCCGTCAGGTCAAGCGGTTCGACGGGGCGTTGGCAAGCATCGTCGAACTTGTCGGCGCGGTTCCACTCGTCCACCTCGCCAACTCTGCCGGAGCGCTCGCACACCCTGCCACGCATCGCTCGATGGTCCGCGTTGGCATCGCGATGTATGGGATCTCGCCTGGCCACGGGGTCGACGACTTGTCGGCCGAACTCCGCCCAGCGCTCTCGCTGCGCGCTCGCGTTTCGTACGTGAAGATGGCGCGGGCTGGAAGTCGGATCTCCTACGGTCGTATCTACAAGTTTGAACGCGACAGCAACGTGGCGACGGTGCCGATCGGTTACGCCGACGGCGTGCCGCGCCGACTGTCGACCAACGGCGGCGAGGTCCTCATTGGTGGGCGCCGCCGTGCGATCGTCGGACAAGTCACGATGGATCAGATTATGGTGGACTGTGGTGACGACGAGGTCCGGATTGGTGACGACGTCGTCCTACTCGGTTCCCAAGACGGGCCCGACGGGGTCCAGACGATTCGTGCCGAAGACTGGGCTGACCGACTCGACACCATCGGATACGAGATGGTGTGTGGCATTTCGGAGCGCGTGCCGCGGTTCCCCCGCCGTAGTATCGACGGCTGATGTTGCACCTCCGAGCGGCCTCGATTGCCGACACCCACGCCATTGCAGGGGTGATCGCCGGGCTGGTTCGTGCTGGTGACATCGTCGTACTCGCCGGTGAAATGGGGGCGGGTAAGACTGCATTCGCGCAGGGCTTCGGCACAGCGTTCGAGATTGACGAACCGATCACGTCGCCGACCTTCACGCTCGTCCACAGCTACGACCTGCCACACCCTGAGCGGGGCATTCGTTCGATGCACCACGCCGATGTTTACCGGCTTGACCGGACCGCCGAAGTGGCCGACCTCGCCCTGGACGAACTCGCCGAGTTTGGCGGCGTCGTTCTCGTCGAGTGGGGCGACGTCGTTGCGGGTACGTTCGGTGACCACCTCACGGTGATGCTTGACCAGGATCCCGACGACGAGGCCGACGAGCTGGCGCTCGACCGGGCCCGGCTCATCGAGATTGCCGGCACCGGGGCGTCGTGGGCTCACCGCTGGGATCGATTGAAGACGAGCCTGGAGCGCTTTGCATGTTGATCCTGGGTATCGAAACGGCCACCGAACGGGTCAGTGTGTCGATTGGCGGCCACGAGGGCGTGATCGGTCTGTTTGAAGTCACCAAGGGACGCCGTCATGCCGAGACGCTGGTGCCGGCAATCGACTTCGTCTGCAAGCAGGCTGGGATCGCTCTCGCCGAGATCAGCGTGGTCGCGGTCGACGTCGGGCCAGGGTTATTCACCGGCATGCGCGTCGGGTTGTCCGCTGCGAAGGCGATCGCTCAGGCGCTGTCCGTGCCGATGATCGGCATCTCGTCGCTCGACCTGCTGGCGTTCCCTTGCCGCCACACCGACCGCGTGGTCGTCCCGGTCATCGACGCTCGCAAGGGCGAAGTGTTCTACGCGATGTACCGCCAGGTGCCAGGTGGAATTCAACAGGTGGCGAAACCGACCGTTGGCCCCGTCGAAGACCTCGTTGCCGATCTGATGGCACGCAGCCAAGACGTCCTTGTGGTCGGCGACGGAGCCGTTCGATACCGCGAGGAGATCCTCGAGGGTTTCCACTGCGAGATGGGTGGCGACGCCCACCCGTCCGCCGGACAACTGGTGCAGTTGGCGCATGCCCGTGCGCTGCGCGAAGAGTGGGTGCAACCACGCGAGATCGAGGCGGTCTACCTGCGTGCACCCGATGCGAGCATCAACTGGGCGACTCGGGCGGCGCGGACATGAGCGTGATCGAGCGGCTACTCCAACGTGAGCCGATCGATGGCAAAGAACTGTCGATCGCTCCCATGCGTCAGCGCGACATCCGCAAGGGCATCATGGAGATCGAAGCGGCCGCCTACCCAGTCGGCTGGTCGCAGAACGTGTTCGCTACCGAGATCGAACAGGTCGGCAGGGGTGACCGCTATTACGTCGTGGCTCGTCGTGACGGAGCGATCGTCGGCTACGCCGGCCTGTGGTTCGCTGTCGACGAGGCTCACGTCACCAACGTTGCCGTCGCACCGATCGCCCGGCGCCAAGGCGTTGCTCGGGCGCTGATGCTGCACCTCGCCGAGACTGCGATCAAACATGGTTGTGTCGGCTGGACACTCGAGGTGCGGGCGACCAGCGCAGGGGCACAGGAGTTGTACAGCGAGTTCGGTTTCGACGGTGCGGGCGTCCGTCAGAAGTACTACGACAACGTCGAAGACGCCATCGTGATGTGGTGTCACGAAATACAGAGCGACGACTACCGCGCTCGGCTTGATCAGATTCGAGAGGCCGCCCATGTCTGAGCCGATCGCGCACCCCGAGTTCGACGAGTCGACCCTCGTGCTCGGCATCGAGACGAGCTGCGACGAGACTGCTGCAGCACTGGTCATGGGTGGCTACGACGTCGTCTCGAGTGTCGTTGCAACGCAAGTTGAGATCCATGCCGAGTTCGGTGGCGTTGTCCCAGAAGTCGCGTCCCGCGCCCACCTCGACGTACTCAACCCGGTAATCGCCCGCTCGATCGTCGAAGCCGGTGTCGAAGAGTCGCGGATCGATGCTCTTGCGTGCACCGTCGGCCCTGGCCTGGTCGGAGCGCTGCTCGTCGGTGTGTCGGCTGCAAAGTCGCTCGCACTCGTGTACGACGTGCCGTTCATCGGTGTGAACCACATGGAGGCGCACCTGTACGCGGCCTCGCTCGAAGACCCGACGCTTGAGTTTCCGCTTGTCGTCCTGCTCGTCTCGGGTGGCCATACGATGCTCGTCGAGATGCAAGACCACGGTTGCTATCGGCTTCTCGGTCAGACCATCGACGATGCGGCTGGCGAAGCCTTCGACAAGGTCGCGCGGTTCCTCGACCTCGGCTATCCGGGTGGCCCGGCGATTGACGACGCTGCTCTGCTCGGTGACCCTGAGGCGATCAGGTTCCCGCGGGCGTTACTCGATGGCAGTTACAACTTCTCGTTCTCCGGGTTGAAGACCTCAGTGATGAACTACGTCCGCAAACACCCTGACGTCAGCTCGGCCGATGTCGCGGCGTCGTTCCAAGCGGCGGTCGTCGACGTGCTGGTGACGAAGGCCCGGGCTGCTGCGAAGGAAGTTGGCGCGACCAGCATCGTGCTCGGTGGAGGTGTCGCCGCGAATTCGCTGCTTCGTGAGGAAGTGCTCGACGGATGCGTCAAGGATGGCATTCAGGGCTTTCTGCCGAGCCGGGCCATGTGCACGGATAACGCCGCCATGATCGCGGCCGCCGGCTGGCATCGACTCCGTTCCGACGGGCCGACATCGCTCGATGTCGGCGCTACCCCGAACCTTCGCTTGCCCTTCCTGAATGCCTGAGTCGCCCCAACAGCCGGATGCCCCGGTGTTCCAGGTGATCGATATCGGCGCGATGCTCGACGTCGACGGCAACCAATGGCCCACAGCGGTCATTGATGCTGCTGGCCACCCCGCCATCGCCGACCTCGCTCGGGTACACGCGGTCGAAGGTATCGGCGACATCCGAACCGAGGCGGTCGCGATGCCGCTTGCGGCCGAGCATGTGTCCGACGAGGCAACCCACCTTTTCCTGCTGGCCGTGGTGATCACCAAGCCGGTCGACTGCACCTTTGGTGTGTCGTTCGTGCTGCCAGCGCAGGGCCAGGTGCTGGTCGAAGCGGCTGCTGCCGGCAATCTCGTGATCGCCACGACGTCGCCAGACGAGATCAACGAAAAGAACCAGCCGCTCTGGCTTGCGATCGACGTCGAAGCGGATCTCCTCGAACAGGCCATCGCCAACCTGCCCTGAAGTTGTCAGGTTGATTTTGTCACAGCGCGGTGTGACCTCGGTGTGACAAAACGCAGCCGGTACCGTTGCGTGTATGACGTTCAAGATCGGTGATCACGAGCTGTCGGCTCCCGTGGTGCTTGCCCCGATGGCTGGCGTGACCAACGCACCGTTCCGCGAGCTCTGCCGACGGTATGCACCGGGCCTCGTTTATGTCAACGAGATGGCGATGGCGACACCGGTGGTGCACAAGAACGCCAAAACCGACCGGATGATCAGCTTTGGGCCTGACGAGCAACCGCGCAGCCAGCAGTTGTACGGATCCGACCCGGAAATCATGGGGAGGGCCGTCCACATTCTGTGTGACGCCGGCCGAGTCGATCACATCGACATCAACTTTGGTTGCCCGGCAGCAAAAGTCACGCGGCAAGGCGGAGGCGCAGCAGTTCCCGCCAAGCCCGAGCTGCTGCGTGCAATCGTTCGCGCTGCGGTGAAGAGCGCCGAGCCGTATGGCATTCCGGTCACCACGAAATTCCGTATGGGCCTCTTTGACGACTGGCTGATGCACAAACGAACCGGTCAGATCTGTGCCGAAGAAGGCGCTGCTGCGATCGCCCTGCACGCTCGCACAGTCCAGCAGCACTACTCGGGTGAGGCCCGGTGGGAAGCAATTGGCGAACTTAAGGAAGCCGTCGGGTCGATCCCAGTGCTTGGGAACGGGGACATCTGGGAAGCCTCTGATGCAGTGAAGATGATGAACGCAACCGGATGCGACGGTGTCGTGATCGGGCGCGGGTGCCTCGGGCGCCCCTGGCTGTTCGGTGATCTCGTCGAGGCGCTGTCGGGCCGTACAGTTCGTCCGAGTCGAACGCTTGGCGAAGTGACCGAAGTGATGGCCCTGCACGGCCGTCTACTCGCCGAGCACATGGGCGAAGACCATGCCATGCGTGACTTCCGCAAGCATTCGGGCTGGTACATGAGCGGGTACCCGGTTGGGTCCGAAGTGCGGCGCCGGTTCGCTCTGTGCGCGTCGCTCGCGGAGCTCGATGACATCATGGGGCTGCTCGATCCGGCCGCAGAGATCGTCGAAGGCGGCGAGCGCATCAAGCGCGGCCACACCAACGGCCCGATCAAGGTTGCCCTGCCAGCGGGGTGGCTCGACCACGAAATGCGCGCCGGGCTCGACAGCGACGTGTCGGTACCTGACGACGGCCACGTCATGGCCCTCTCGGGTGGCTGAGCGTGCTCGATCTCACTGCACCCCTGGTTTTGGCGTCAGGTTCGCCTCGGAGGCGTGAGCTACTGACTGGCGCCGGTTTGCGTTTCGCGGTGCGGCGCGCCGATATCGACGAGACCCCATTGCTCGACGAGGCTCCGGCCAACTATGTGCGCCGGCTCGCTATTGAGAAGGCGGATGCATGCTGTATCTCACTGCTCGCCAATCCGTCCGAGATCGTGCTGGCAGCCGACACCACCGTCGACGTCAATGGCGAGATCTTCGAGAAACCGCTCGACGCAGACGACGCGTACCGGATGTTGCGCATGTTGTCCGGGCGCACCCACCTCGTCCACACGGGCGTCACCGTGTCGGTGCCGATTGCTGGTGTACGCCGCTCAAGCACGATCGTCGTCACCACCGAGGTCACGTTCGCCGATCTTGAAGACGCAGCGATCCACTGGTACCTGGAGACCGGCGAGGCGATGGACAAAGCAGGGGCATACGGCATTCAGGGGGCAGCAGCGGCATTCGTCGAGAAGATCGCCGGCAGCGTCACCAACGTCATCGGCCTGCCGCTCGCCGAGACGCTCACGCTGCTCCGCAAGGCCACGTTGAACTGAACAGCTGAAGAACTTCTGGTGAGCAGTCGGCCCTGTCGGTTGCTATTTGGCCCGCGCGACACTTATCATTGGCACTCGGTAGAGGAGAGTGCCAATTCGTACTTGACCCAACCGATTCATCAGACACACAACAGTGACGTGCCAATGGAGGCAACACATATGAACCTGAAGCCGCTGGACGACCGCATCGTCGTCCGCCCCGCAGAGCCCGAGACTCAGACCGCTTCCGGTCTGGTCATCCCCGACACCGCCAAAGAGAAGCCGCAGCAGGGCGAAGTCCTCGCCGTCGGCCCCGGCAAGCGCTCAGACAACACCGGTGAGCTCATCGCAGTCGGCATCAGCGTTGGCGACACCGTCCTGTACAGCAAGTACGGCGGCACCGAGGTCGCCTCGGGTGGAGAAGACCTGCTCGTCCTCAACAGCCGTGATGTGCTCGCCATTGTCGGCTGAGCAACCCAACCGCTGCAACCATCCCAAGATCTGAAAGAGAAATAGCAACATGGCAAAGATTCTGAAATTCGACGATGAGGCGCGCCGCGCACTCGAAGCCGGTGTCAACAAGCTCGCTGATGCCGTCAAGGTGACGCTCGGCCCAAAGGGCCGCAACGTCGTACTCGACAAGAAGTTCGGCGCACCGACCATCACTAACGACGGTGTGTCGATCGCCAAGGAAATCGAGCTCGACGATCCGTTCGAGAACATGGGCGCGCAACTCGTGAAGGAAGTCGCCACCAAGACCGACGACATCGCCGGTGACGGCACCACCACGGCTACCGTGCTCGCCCAGGCCATGATCTCGGCTGGCATGCGCAACGTCGCAGCAGGTGCCAACCCGATGTCGCTCAAGCGTGGCATCGAGGCCGCAGTCGCGGCCGCCGTGCAGTCGATCGCCGATCAGGCGAAGGACGTCGACGACAAGAAGGACATCGCGTCGGTCGCCACCATCTCCGCCGCTGACGCCAGCATTGGTCAGGTCATCGCCGACGCCATCGACAAGGTTGGTAAGGACGGCGTGGTCACGGTCGAGGAGTCGAACACATTCGGCACCGAACTCGACTTCACCGAAGGTATGCAGTTCGACAAGGGTTACCTCTCGCCGTACTTCGTCACCGACACCGAGCGCCAGGAAGTCGTCCTCGAAGACGTCTACGTCCTGCTCAACAGCGCCAAGATCAGCACGGTCCAGGCCATGCTGCCGACCCTCGAAGCAGTGATGCAGACCGGCAAGCCGCTCGTCATCATCGCCGAGGACATCGAAGGCGAAGCGCTGGCCACCCTCGTGGTCAACAAGATCCGTGGCACGTTCAACGCAGCAGCCGTCAAGGCTCCTGGATTCGGCGATCGTCGTAAGGCGATGCTGCAGGACATGGCGGTTCTCACCGGCGGTCAGGTCATCAGCGAAGAAGTCGGTCTCAAGCTGGAGAACGTCACGCTCGACCTGCTCGGTACGGCCAAGCGCGTCGTGATCACCAAGGACAACACGACCATCGTTGATGGCGGCGGCGAGAGCTCCGACATTGAAGGTCGCGTCAACCAGATCAAGGCAGAGATCGAGAACACCGACTCCGACTGGGATCGTGAGAAGCTCCAGGAGCGTCTCGCGAAGCTGGCTGGCGGTGTGGCACTGATCAAGGTCGGCGCCGCAACCGAGGTGGAGCTCAAGGAAAAGAAGCACCGCATCGAAGATGCCGTGTCTTCGGTTCGCGCAGCCATCGAAGAAGGTGTGGTCGCCGGTGGCGGCACCGCCCTCATCCGGGCACGCACCGCAGTGCTGAAGGTTGTCGAGTCGCTGGAAGGCGACGAGGCCACCGGTGCCAAGACCGTCTGGGAAGCACTGCTTGCGCCCGGCCGTAACATCGCCAACAACGCCGGCCTCGAAGGTTCCGTCGTCGTTCGCGAAGTCGAAGCAGCCAAGGGCGCCATCGGCATGAACGCTGCAACCGGCGAGATGATGGACCTCATCAAGGCTGGCATCATCGACCCGGCCAAGGTCACCCGTGCGGGTCTGCAGAACGCAGCCTCGATTGCAGCACTGCTCCTCACCACTGAAGTGCTCGTCGCTGACGCACCCGACGCCGGTGGCGACGGCGGCATGGGCGGCATGGGCGGCATGGGCGGCATGATGTGATCCTCCCGGCACGACTCTGACCCAAATCGGTCGTGCCGGCCCCTGACTCCGTCAGGGTGGATCGACTTCGTCGCTCCGATTATCAGTCCAGCCCCGGAATCGCATTGAGCGATTCCGGGGCTGCGCTCGTTTTCGCCCCGCTCGTGGCCTCGCTGGCTCGACGTGCGTCCGGGTCTTCACTCTGGGTTGTTGAACGCCCTGGGGGCACGTCGTCGCGGCCTACACACTTTTTACCGGCTGCTGCCTTCGTCTTTGATGTGCCCGCCCCTGCCTTCGCTCTCTTCTTTCGGTACTCTCTCGCTATGCCGGCGATTGAGGGTGCACAGCGTCCGTTTTGGATGCACCAGGTCGTTGAGTACCTCATCGGCATCGTTTTGATTGGCGCGGCGTTTCAGGTGCCGGAGCCGGTGGTCCCTGCTGTGATGGGCGCGGTTGTGGTGATGAACGCGGCGATTGCCAGGGGGCCGGCTTCAGCGTTTCCGTTGGTGAGTCGAACGGTGCACCGCTGGCTCGATGTCGTGGTGATCCTGCTACTGGTCGCTGCAGCGTTCCAGCCGGTGTTTGACGTGGACAGTACGGGGCGCTTGTTGCTCTGCGGTATTGCGTTCGTGATGTTCTTTATCTGGTTGAACTCTGACTTTGCCGAGAAGGCGATCAGCAAGAAGAACAAGCAGCAGGTCAAGCGCGCCCGGCAGGAGCGGTTGGCGCGCCCGCAGAGCGAAGAGCTTGGCAAGAAGGCTGGTCGGGTTGTGGGTGATGGGGTCAACGCCGCCAAGCGGATGAACAGGAAGCGCAAGGAAGCCCGGCACGAGGGGTCGGCGCGTCCGCAGAGCGAAGAGCTTGGCAAGAAGGCTGGTCGGGCCGTGGGCAGTGGGGTCAATGCGGTGAAACGGATGAACAAGAAGCGCAAGGAAGCTGACAACGAGTGATACGGGCAGCGGGGGTGCTGGCAATCCGGTCGGCTCGTATCATGGTGGTATGAGTTTTCAACTGCCTGCTCCTGATCTCGCCAAGATCATCGCAGCGTGGGAAGAGTTCGAAGACGGCGAACAGCAGCCTGGCCGTGTGCTGGCGAATATGAAGACTGCGGGCCTCCCGCGTGTGCTCGCCGAACTGGTCGCGCAGGGCTGGAAGCCGTCCGACTGAATGGTCCCATGACCGACATGCGCGCAGGCGGCGCGCAACGCCATCGCGTTCCCCGCCCTCCTGCATTTACTGAACACTTCGCCACACCCTGGGAGCTTGGCTCGTCATGGTCGGTTGATGAATTGGTTGCTCGGGTACCGGAACGGTCTGGGCCGATGCTGCCGACCTTTCCCGACGCCAAGCTCTCGGCTGTCCTCTGCGTGCTCGCCGACGGGCCCGACGGCGCCGAGGTGTTGCTGACGCGACGCTCGATGGAGATGCGCAACCACAAAGGTGAGATCAGTTTCCCGGGTGGTCGTGTCGACCCAGGTGAGACGGCGATCGAGGCTGCCGTCCGCGAGGCACAGGAAGAGGTCGGACTCGACCCCGCCCTGTCGACCATCGTCGGCGAACTCGAACACCTGAATACCGTCGTCTCGAAGAGCTACATCGTGCCCATCGTGGCGCGACTCGATGCCGGCGAACGGCCGCGTCTCACGCCGCAGACCATGGAAGCCGATCGCGTTATGTGGACGCCGATCAGCGAACTCACCAAGCCGTCGACCTATCGTCTGGAGCGTTGGGGCAACTTGCCGCTTGACCGCCCGTTGCACTTCTTCGAACTCGATGACGAGACGATCTGGGGCGCCACTGGGCGAATGCTCTTTGACCTGATCACCCTGCCCACATAGTTGCGTATGGGGTCAGGCCCCTTTCGCAACTATCTCGCGGTCAGGCGCCCCAACCGCCGGAGAAGTCGAAGAACTGACCGGTCTGAAAGCGGTTCTTTCCGTCGAGGAGGGGAGCGGTCACGTGCGCCAATTCCTCGGTTGTGCCGAGGCGTCGCAGCGGCGTTTGCGCCTCGATCTTGGCGCGTCGCTCGGGATCGTCGGCCCCGGTTGCTTTGATGAACCCGGGAAAGTCCATGAAGTTCGTGCCTACAGCGTTGACTTGGATCCCGTCGCGGGCCATCTCGAGACCGACCGCTCGGACGATGCCATTCGCTCCGGCCCGAGTGCCGCCGTAGATCGACGTGATTGGGTCGGGACGAGCACCTGTCGACGATGTGAACACGACGACTTGGCCCTGACCGGCGGTCTGCATCGGCGCCAGTACGGCTTGGAGCCCGTGGAAGACCATGTCGAGGTTGGCCAGCTTGATTTTCTCCCACTGCTCGGTCGTCATGTCGAGGAACTTGCCGGTGATGATTACACCGGTCACGAGACATGCAGAGTCGAGTCGGCCGAACCGATCGAGGGCGGCCTGTACCGCTGCCTGGTTGCCGGCCGCCGTGGTCAGGTCGACGTCGTTGACGGTCTCGACCGCAGCACCGCGGGCTTCGAGGTCGGGGACGAGTTCGGAGAACGGCGTCTCAGTGGCGCCCATTCGGCCACCTTCGTCGGCGCCCTGCAGAACGAGATCGAAACCGCGGTCGGCCATCGTGCGAGCGAGCGCTGGACCGACGTAACCGGTGGCCATGGTGAGAAGTGCTACGGGTCGGGTCATACACCGATTGTCGCAGAGCCCTGACCGGTTGTCCTCACCGGCACAGAGTTGCGAAAGGGGCCTGACCCCATCCGCGGTTCCGGTCGTAGGGCGTCAGGTGGGTAGCCGGCTGGACGTTGCGGCGCCAGCGAGGGCAAAGCCAATAGCGGCGACGAACACGAGCGTGAACCCGCCGGTGATGTCGGCAATCAAGCCGCCGAGTTGCGGCGACGTGACCTGCGCGAGGCCGAACGCAAACGTTGCCGCAGCGAAGCTCGGGCCGAACGCTTCGGGACTCGTATTCTGTACGACGTAACCAATGATGACCGACGGCAGCCCGCCGAACATCAGGCCGATCACGACTGAACTCGCTGCAACCACACCGACTACTCCGGTGAGGACCCCGGCGAGTGCGATTGCGAACACCACGTATCCGGTGACAAGCGTTCGTCGTTCGCCAAATCGGCCAGCGACCACGCCCATCAGCACACCGCCGACGATTGCACCGATTCCGACAAGGGTGAACATCGTTGAGGCAAGGCCCTCGCTAAAGCCGGCATCGTCTTCCAACCGCGACGTGAGGAACGAGATGGCGATTAGGTAGCTGAACCCGTAGGTGACGTAGGCGCCAGTGATCGGGATCCAGCCGGGCATCTGACGCAGAATGCCGAAGCCAGCGCCACCGACGCGCTGGCGGCTGGGTGCGTTCTGGCTGTGGCGCAAGAGGAGGACGATTGCAATGACGATCACGATGCCGAGCGCGAGGTCAATCCGGTAGACGTCACGCCAGGCGGAGTCGCCCGAGCGGTTGCGCGCGACGCGTGCCAGTTGGCCTGTGACCACGATGCCGATGCCCACGCCGCCACCGATTGCACCAACGGCGAGGCCGCGCCGATGTGGGCCGACGGCGGCCGCAGCGATAGCAGGCGACGGCACCCAGATCAGGGCGCCACCGAACCCCATCGAGAAGAGTGCGATACCCAAGACAAACACGTTCGGTGCCACGGCAGCCAGCGCGATTCCGGCGAGCGAGAACGCGAACCCGCTCCGCAATACCGCCAGGAGCGGGAAGCGAGTGGTGAGTGAGGCGACGACGAAGGTGCCGACCAGATACGCGAGCACGTTGGTGGTGCCGAGTAGGCCAGCGACTGTATTGGAGTGATCGAGGTCGTTGCGAATCGCTGGCAGCAGGACGCTGTACGTGAAGCGCCCGAAGGATTGGGCGACAACGGCGCCGAGGCCGACCAGTACAACGGCGGCCCAACTGTTGGCGGTGCGCATCAAGTCAGCTCTGCAAATCGGCGAGGGCGGCGAGCTGCTTCCACATGCCGATCACGTGGTGGCGCGTGGTGGCCCGCGCTCCGATCGAGATGCGCAGGACGGATCGCCCATCGAGCACCGTCCGGGTGAACAGCCCGATGCCCGAAGCGTTCGCTTTGCTGATCAGGGCGTCGGTTGCTTCGTCACCGTCGGTGTGCGCAACGCACAGCAGGTTGAGCGGGTGCGGTGCGACGATGTCGAGTCGCTGATGGGCTGCGACCCAACCGGCGAGTTCCTGCGTGAGCGCAACATGCTCTCGAAGCATGGTCTGGATCGGGGCCACACCTTCGGTCCGCAACGCAAACCACAGTTTGAGCGCACGGAACCGTCGTCCGAGTGGTACGCCCCAGTCGCGGTAATCGATCGCGCTGCTGGACTGTGCGGCTTCGGATGCGAGATATGGCGGCAGGATGCTGAGCGCGCCGATCAAGGCCGAACGGTCGGCGGTCCAGAACAAGTTGCAGTCGAAGTTGATCCCCATCCACTTGTGCGGATTGGTGGTGTACGAGTCAGCCAAATCAAGGCCGCCATTGACCCAGCGATACTCGGGAGCGAGCGCGGCGATTCCAGACATCGCAGCGTCGACGTGTAGCCAGATGTTGTGCCGCTGCGCGATTTCAGCGATCGCAGGTGTCGGATCGAACGCCATCGAGGAGGTCGTGCCGTGCGAGGTGACGACGAAGAACGGTGTGAGCCCAGCCGCGAGGTCGGCAGCCACCAAGTCGGCAAATGCATCGGGCCGCATGGCGAACTCGTCATCGGTCGGCACGCAACGCACGCGGTCGGTACCAATACCGGCGATGCGGAATCCCTTCTCGATACTCGAATGCGCCTGTGCGGTGCAGTATCCGACGAGGTGTGTGGTGTCGCCGGTGGCGTTCACTGCACCAGCGGTGGCCCGCCAGCGGGCGGCGAGCATGGCGACCAGCGTCGATTCGCTCGCCGTGCCCTGAATCGCTCCGCCGCCACATTCGCTGGTGGATCGGAAGCGGTCAGGGAGCCCGAGCAGCTCATGCATCCAGTCGAGCATCAGCGTCTCGAGTTCGGTTGCCGCCGGTGACGTGGCCCACGCCATCACGTTGATGCCGAGCCCGGCCGACATCAGTTCGCCGAGAATCGACGGATACGTGATGTTCGACGGGAACCATGCGAAGAAGTCGGGGTGCTGCCACTGGGTCAGTCCCGGCACGATGATTTGCTCGAGGTCGGCCATCACAGCGTCGAACGATTCGGGCTCGGTGGGCGGATGCTCGGGCAACTGCGCCCGAATATCACCAGGCTTGGTCGCCGGAAGGACGCGCTGCTCGGCCACACCGTGTTCGAGGAACTCGGCGATCCAATCGACCATGTCGTGGCCGTGCTGACGGAACTCTTCCGGCGTCATGGCTGCAGAGTAGGACTCCGTCTCGATTCTGGCTGCCTTGGGGCGACCTGACGGATGGCACACGAAGCTTCAGGATCTGTCCCACGGTTGTGGCCCGTTGTTGCCTCGGCCAGTGCGTATCGGGAGGCAACCGGGCAGGGCGCAATCCACGCCCGACATTCATCTGGCCACTGGCCCTTCGCGCTGATGGCTGTTCCAGGTGCCGAGCTCATTGACAGCTGTTGCGCCGGTGACGTCAGC
>CALCXK010000084.1 GCA_937905835.1 uncultured Ilumatobacter sp.
ATCGGTTCGGCAGGCTCGGCTGCAGGCTCGGCAGCAGGCTCGTCCGCTGCAGCAATAGTCGCGGCCGGCGCGTCGGTGGCGGGCGCGTCGGCTGTGTCATCGCTTCCGCCACAGCTTGCGGCGACGAGCGCGAGTGCAGCCACCGCTGATGCGATGACTCTGGTTGATGTTGCTTTCATAATGCTCCCCTTGTTCTTGTTGTTGTTGTTGTAAGGAAACTGGTGGTACTGCGCGAGCGATCTGACCGTCATGCCGAACGGTTGAACGGTCGGGTGAGTGCGCCAGGTGCGGCCACCCGGCGACTCACGATCACGAGCACGACGATGGTCAGGACGGCGGGCGCCATAGCCATCAAGCTGGAGTTGGCTCCTTCGACGATTCCCAGCGTCTTCAATTGCAGCACGGTGGCCTGCACGATACCGAAGAGCAGCGCGCCGAACATCACGCCGTACGAACGCCATGCACCGAAGTAGACGAGTGCGATGGCAATGAAGCCCTGACCCGATGTGAGATTCTGCTGGAAGATCCCAACCTCGAGCGCGAGCGCTGCGCCTGCCAGCGACGCCATGGTGCTCCCGATCAACATGGTGGCGAGGCGAGTCATGTTGACGCTCACCCCGAGTGTGTCTGCGGCCTCCGGCGTTTCGCCGACAGCACGGATATTTAGACCGAACGTGGTCTTGTTGATCATGAACCAGACGAGCGGCACGAGAGCGAACGCGAAGTACACCGGCAAGCTGTGCTGGAAGAAAATTTCGCCGATCTTCGGGATGTCACTGAGCAGCGGAATGCTGACCTCGCCCAAGCCACGAATCGGCTTCGGAGTACCGACGTTTTTTTGAAACAACAGGTCGGTGAACCCAAGGCCGAACAGATACACGCCGATGCCGCTGATGCCCTGCTCAGCGTGCATCATCAGCGTGATGAAGGCATAGGCCAGGCCCATGAGAAGACCAACGACGATCGCACCGATGATTCCGTAGACGGCGCTGCCGGTTTCGAGGGTGACGTAATACGCCGAGAATGCACCGAGCAACATGACGCCTTCGACACCAAGGTTGAGTACACCGCTGCGTTGACCAATCGTTTCGCCAAGGCCAGCGAGCAGGAACGGTGTGGCCAAGCGAATGCCCGAGGCAAGCGTGGCGACGAGCACCGAGACCGAGAAGAAATCACCCATCAGATGACTCCGACGCTGCTGCCGACACGGCAGTTCCAGGTACGGGTTCAGGTGGCGGCGATGCGGTGCCGTCGGAACCTTCACTGCCCACCGCTTCGGCCCACGCACGGAGGCGAGTTTTCAGCTTGAGGCTGGCAACAACGAACAACACGACAATGCCGTTGAGCGCCACGATCAGGGCCGCCGGAACCTGCAATTCCTGCTGGAGTGCAATGCCACCGGTGAGCATGCCGCCGAAGAAGAACGCCGCCGGGATCACTGCAAGCGGCGAGAGGCCGCCGAACAACGCTGCGACAATGCCGTTGAAGCCAGCACTCTGCGTAAAGCCCGATGCGCCGCCATCAGCAATGAGACGGTGCGACTCGGAGCCAAACACCAGTACCGCACCCGCCACACCGGCACACGCGCCCGAAAACGCAAGGGCCTGAACGATGCTCTTCTTGACCGGCATGCCTGCGTAACGCGAGGCGTGAGCGTTGTGGCCGACCGCACGAAGGCGGACGCCAAGCGCCGAACGGAACAACAAGACGTAGCCGAGCACCGCGATCAAAATTGCGATCAGCACACCGAGATGCAGGCGGGTTCCACCGGGGAGCAGTGGGAGGTCAGCGTTTTCGGTCAGACGTTCGGTCTGCTGGATCTTGATCGCGCCCGACGCCTTGTCGGTCAGCAGGTCTTGCAACAGAAAACTGAGAAACTGCGCTGCGACGAGGTTCATCATAATCGTGGAGAGGATCTCGTTCACGCCGGCATAGGCCTTGAGCGCTCCCGGAATCGCACCCCAGATGCCGCCACCGATTGCCCCACCAACGAGCACCAGCGGAACGAGCAAGACTCTCGACACGTCAGGCAGGACCAGCGCAACCACCGTCGACGCGATGGCCCCGGCGATGATCTGACCTTCGCCACCGATGTTGATGACGCCCGCCCGGAACGCAATACAAATACCGACGCCGACGAGCAGCAGTGGCATTGCCTTGATTGACGTATCAGCGAGTTCATCCCACCCGCCGAACGCGCCGTCGATCAAGGCCGCGTAACCGCTGATCGGGTTGGCTCCAAGCGCAAGCAACATCACGGCGCCGAGGGACAGCGCAACAACCACGGCGCCCGCAGGAACAGCAAGGCCAACGAGCGGCGCCAACAGCGAAGCTGTGGAACGCCCACTCGATTTTGGTTCGTCTTGAGCGCTGCTTGAGGCGCGCTCATCGTGCTTGGTGTTCAATCGTCCCCCAGTGAACCGGCCTTGCGTTTCGTGTACATTAACAAAACGTCAACGGCATAGTGAACTTCCCCATACACCACAACTCAGTCGAGTCGGAGCGGCAATCCTTCGGCTGCGTTGAGGAGGGCGACGAGGGTCGGCAAATGCTCGTCGGCGCCGCCGCCCGCCGACGCGGTGACCGCTCCGTCGGAACCGAGCAGAAATCGTGGCCCCTCGGCCGCTTCGAAGCGCTCTTCCTCAAGATATAGGCGCGGCTTGATCACAGCCGGGTCGCCGGTCTCAGGGCAGAACGTCAGGCAGTTGCCGCACTCATTACACAGTTCGCTGAACACGAGGTACTGCTGGCGACCTTCGATACCAGCAAAAATTCCGTCCGGATCAGCCTCGGCCTTCGGCGTCGGCAACTTGAAGAACGCATCGTTCGGGCACACCGTGACGCAGAAGTTGCATGCCACACAGCCCCACATCTCGAGGTCGTGCTCGACTTCTCGCGGGAGTTTCTCATTGCCGGCCAACTCGTATTTACCCTTCGACGCACCGAGCACATCGACAAGGTGCTCAGCCGCCGTGTCGCGGTGACCGGCCTCGCGTGCCGCGGCGAGCGCCGCGCTGCGGAACCCGTTGAGGTCCGTGGCACCGCTCTTCACCACCGCGCCCGTCAGCGCCTTGAGCATCGGAGCGAGACGCCCGTAGCCGCCGGGCTTCAGCAGGTCCGAGCACACGCTTGCCGGACGAACCCCCATGGCGACAGCGTCGGCCAAATTCTCCTTGTCGATACCAGCAGAGAAGCTGACCATGATGTCGCCATCGTGGCCTGGAATCATCAGTTGGCCGGGCAGCGCATCTGCCAACATGTCGAGTACCGCTGTGGCCAGCACGTGCAACGGCGGACCCGACAGGTACATCGTCTGGTCGGGCATCCACTGTTTGTGGTTGTCCACGACGAGCGTGTTGGTCAACTTGATGCCGAACCGGTGATTGCGATCCTTCGCGTACGTATTGAGTTCGCCGATCAACGAGATCGCCCGTTCGAGTTGCAGGTCCTCTTCAAATGCCTTCGGCACGAGCTTGACTTCGGTGTATCCGAGTTCGGCGTGCACGATCTCGGCGACGCGGTCCGGGCCGAGCAGCGTCGGGTTCAGCTTGACGATCACGTCGAGGTCGTGAGCATCGATGAGGTGCTTCGTGATTTGCTCGATCTCATCTGGCGGGCAGCCGTGGAAGGTCGACAGAGTGACCGTGTCAGAAATCGTCGGAGAGAATTCGAGGTCGACAAACTGTGCGAACACGCCGCTGGGATCGGCGGCAATCTCGGGGCGGAGCCGTTCGATTTCGGCTGACGCATCGCGCATTGCGTCGATAAACCCGGCGACCTTCGGCGTTTGGATCCCAGCGAGGTCGTAACCGACCGACATGTCGAACACGAGCGGGCCTGCGTCGCCCGTCTCTGGATGCCCAACGTATTCACGGAGCGGTTCCCAGTTGCGGAGAATCTCGATGATCATCCACGCCTTGGTGTACTCCTCCACACTTTGAGCGACCAACAATTCTTGGCTCCACTCGATGTTGTAACCAACGGTCTGCATGTCGATGCAGGGCCGTTCGATCTCGAGTTCGTCAAGCACCTGAACAGTCTTCAACTCAAAGAGGCGTGAACCGCCGAGCCACGACAACACGATGTTCTGAGCCATCTGGCTATGCGGTCCTGCAGCAGGGCCAACCGGCGTTGCCGCTGGTCGGCCGAGAAACTCGAACGACAGATCGACGTCGGGGTCGGGCCTCCAGAAACGCGCCGTCGGCAGATCAAAAATCCGCTTGCGCGTCTCCCATTCGTGGCCAATCCGCCCGAGCAGCATGCTCATCGACATCGGTGTGAGCGGCGGAGCATCATGAGCCATGCCAGCACTTTACAAACTGTAAAGACGTGAGCGCAATGTCCGATTCCCCTCGGGTCAAAAGTGGACAGCCTG
>CALCXK010000085.1 GCA_937905835.1 uncultured Ilumatobacter sp.
TGGGACAACTAACCGTGCGACCAAGCGTTCGTTTCGGCGGAGCGCCCCACTGAACTATCGTCGGAATCAGCAATTTACAGAAGGAGTTCTCGGTGTCTTGGATTCATCTCGTCGATCCTGAGCCGGACCAGCTTGAAGCTGTGTTCGGTAAATCGATTCATCCTCAAGCGTTAACGAATGCCATGCGGGTTCGGTACTTCAGGGACCGAATCTTTTCATTTCTCGTTGAACACGACGGGTACCTCTTCGGTGAGCTGGCGTTTCCGGCAGAAGACGACGTGCCCTTCGAGCTTGAGGTCATCGGTCTTCGCGTCATCGCTGATCACGAGCGGGTCATCACCGTGCTCCACCAACCGCCGGACATGCCTGACAGCTTCGGTCTCCCCAACTTCGGGCACTTGGTTGCCAGATCGGTCGACGAGGAGTGGAGCAGCGGTCAGATCTTGTGGCACATCCTTGATGCGTTAGTCACCGACGTGCACGAGCAGCTCGACGAGGCTCAACGCGACATCTCCTCTATCGAAGAGCTGCTCATGAGATCCGACTCAGCCATCGATGACCACGCAAACTTCCGCAACCGACTCAGCACCCTCCGCCGTCTCTTCAACGACGTCGGCGTGACGGTTCCCCCCTTGATCGAGATCTGTGAACAGATCAGCGACGATCAACTTGACCTCCGCTCGCCCTCTCACGATGGCGAACTCTTCCCACGAGAACTCGAGCTCTATGTACTGGATGTGCTGCTGCGTCTGCGGCACGCTCTCGCCCGAGCCCGATACGGGCTGCAAGAGGTCGACGTTTTGCAAGACACGTACATCTCGATACTTGATCGAGACCAAGTGAAGGCAGGAAACCGCATGGCCGGAGTCGCCAACATGTTGCTTTGGCCGACCCTGGTCGTCGGGTTTTACGGCATGAACATCGATCCCGATTATTTCGGCGAAATGTCGTTCCTGAACGGCCCGATCCTTGCAGTGCTGCTTCTGTCAATGGTTGGCGGTCTGTACTGGCGAGAACGCAGGAACTGGTGATCGCCGCGCTTTCGCAGGTATTTCGCATTCAGGCCCAGAGTGAGATCTAGGGGACGTAGAGCCGATCATCGTCGCGTTCTGGAGTTCCCCCATTTCTTGAGGCACCGATTCCTGAGAGAATGTCTCAGGGAAGGAGGCCAGGATGGGTCGACCATCGAAGTACACCGAGGAATTCCGACGCGAGGCAGTCGAGTTGTTCTTGTCGGGCGCCAGAGGGTGATGCCGGAATCCAATTCGACCCGGGTATTGAGCGAGCTTCGTACGATCGACAGATCGACGGACCCCACGCAAGTGCAAATAGCGCAAATCCGCCGAGCAACATCGATGTCCCGGCAAGGCCGGGACTCGTCGCTCCATCGGTGCCGGATCGGACGCAGGTGTTCGTCATGGATCGACCTTGGAGTCAGGAATGAAACTTGCCGATAGCGGGTGCCGCCCACCGGGGGACGGTCGTCAAGCAGAGAAATAGTCGGGAACGCCGCAACGATCAAGAAAGAGGTTTCGTTCAGGCTGTTTGACTGGCCGAAAGGTCGCTTTGTCCTCAACGCTGTATGACCCGTAGGCGCTGGGGTTTGTGAAGATGACCACGCCGACACCGAGTTCTTTCGCTGCGAGTGACACTCGGTCATCGAGATGTTCGGCGTGGGCGAATACCCAGGTGTAGTTAGCTCCACGACCTTGTTCGTAGGCCTGATATACGGAGCGAACATCGAATCCGTTGCGTTGTTCGATCTCTACTGCGTGTGTTCGCCGCGAGTCGTGAACACTGGGCCGCCTTGCTGGATCGGCAAAGAACACAAGGTCAGGACGCGTCCAGGCGCCCGCGCCTGTACCTCGGCCAGCACGCGGCTGGACCGGATGAATATTCCGCAGTCGCATGTCGCGGGGACCCAAAAAATCTTTGACGATGCGTTCGACCGACGAGTAGATCGCAACCTGCGATCCAATCTCGGTTCCCCAATACGTCACCGTTCCGCCTGGGCCGTGGGTGACATTGCAGTCCGGGTCTGCACATGCATGCTCGATGGTGGCGTAGGCCTGTTCGTCTGTCATCCATCGAGGTGCCAACGCTTTCACGATCGTCTGGCTGCGGGCGCGTTGGTTGTTGTGGTGAGCAAGGAAATCGATCAGTCTTTTCTGCCGTGAAACTGATGCCATATTCCCGACCGTAATGCGTCAAGCACGGAGCGAATCCAACAGTCCTCTTTATCGAGGCTGGACAGGTCGAGCAGGTTCGGGGCTATTCGTCAGCGGACAGCAGATCATTGGTGGCCTTCAAGAGTTGCGCCTCTTGCGTCGTCTTGCTGGCGTGATGCGAGGGGCACAACAATTGCAGGTTGATTGGGTCGTTAATTGCCGATGGCGACCATCCGGCAGCGGCGAGCAACGACCCGCGCCAAATGTGATCCAGGTGAAGATCATCTTGGTCGTCGCAGCCCGGAACAGCGCACCGGTTGCCGTCGCGTTTTACCACCTCGTCGCGCAACAGTCGCCACTCGGACTGGTCAGGCCGCCAAGCCGCGTCCTCGACCCTGAGACCGACAGTACGGACTGAACGTTCGTCGAGTGCAGCGAGCAGCGAGGCGATTTGTTCCGATGTCAGGTGTTCGGAAAAGCGTGCTGTCGTCTTGGTGGTCTCGACGATGCCATTGTTCTCCAATACAGCCAGCGGATAGCGGCGGTCCCATGATGTCTCGGGGTGGCGTGCCTGAATCGCCTGTCGGATTCGATCGATCTCGACCGAGCCGCCACCCTCGGCGATCACGCGCAACGCAATCGATTGAAAGTTGCGTCGGAGCGCAGGCCGCATCGCGTTTCGGACGAATTCTTCGGTCTGCGAAGTCACACGGATAGGTTACGGATATTGGGCTGCCCGGCACCGCCAATGGTCGGTCTCCTCAGGACGAGCATTATGTCTTGACCAGGAGTGACACGCGCCAGAGCCGCATGGCCAGCGGAAGGCTGCCAATGTCCGCTGAGTGGGCGGACCGTCTGGGTAGCGGCGGTGCGCGCCCCGCCCGACGAGCGGTTTCAGTCTGACAGCTGCTCTGCCAGGTCCGATGCAGAAATGAGGAACCCTCCGGCCGATTCAAGCAACTCCAGCGCCGTGCCCGTCGGTGGCGTGTCAGGGCATTCCCGGTGGTCGTCGGGGTCAGCGATGTAGATCGGGTGGTAACCCTTCTTCGTGGGCGTGCCGAGCATGCTCCAGCGAGCCTGCAACTCGACGTCGTTGTCGTTGCGGCTTGCCGCCAAGGCGAAGGCCTGCGGGTCGTGATGCCAATACCGCCGTATCTCGTCGTCGAACTCGACCACGAGGATGCCGTCGTCGGCGACATCGATGAGGCGACCGGGGATCCGGGGGTGGTCCGGGTCGCTGTACCGGAGTCCTTGGATCATGTGGACTTGGTGGCCGGGCAGGTACAGCCCGCACTGGCGCGAGCGGATCTTTGGTGTTGCCATCAGTAACTCCATCGAACGTGGCGTTCGCACCTTGCCTCAGCAGGTTGCGGCGGTGTCGTAGGGCCACGCCCCTCGACCGCTCTGGATGTTGCTACTCATTGTACACCCAGGCGTCGGGGTACGCCTGTAGTCATAGGGCTCGTGGACCACAGCCACCTCAAGCGGATGAAGGGGCTGGTTCGAATCGGTTCTTAAGCGTTGAGCAGGGGCGATATGGGTCGGTCTGGGCGGGTTGTGGGGGAGCGGCTTATGTGTGCCGATTGGGTCGGCGGTTCGGTTTTCGTTCTCCCGGCGGTGCTCGGAACTCAGTTTTTCGGGCGCCCGCCTCATTGTGAGGGATCCACGGCGTGACGCTCGTGACGCTGATGACGCTGTTCTCCTTCTTGTTGTGTTTTCCTGTTCGGCTTGCTGCCTTCTTGTCTCTTCTTCAAACACGCAAGTACGAGAGATCAGCGTCATCAGCGTCATGTTGCGTCATTCAATCCAGGTCAGTCGGTGGGGTCGTCCCCCTGGCGTCCGTGGTAGCTGTTCATGCTGAACGCCCTGGCGTGCGAGCGTCACAGCTGACCGTGTGAGCCAGCTCGACAAGGCGTGCGGCGTCTTGGGCCAGTGATCGGGGAGCCCTCCGCCGGTTCTGGCTTTGTAGTTGGCATCGAGTTCTGGCAAAAGTTTCCCCATCGACCCCTCCCATGTGCGTCGGCTTTTGAGCACCACCGGGAGACATGGGTCTGGCACCTAGCGCCCCTGTTTCGCGACGAAAGTAAATATCCGGCTCTCTGAGCTGGACCTTTGCAATCCTTGCAGCCTGCCGCCGGACAGCTGCCGTATCTGGGCTGTCGGTCAGCAACACCGTGACGACGTCGCCAAGAGCATGAGGACACCACTTCCCCGCTGCAGCCATCAGCTGTTCAAACGATGAATGTCTGATGGCGTCGATGATGTCCGCGTTGTCACCACCATCGTTGCCCGTCTGGCTAGTCGAGGATCGCGGATCGGTACTCGATGTCAGATTCATCGCTCTCACGGTGCTGACTTGGATCCAGATGTCAGGTATGTCAGTACGAGAGCCCTGCTATGCGCTCTTCACAGAGGGGGTGGGCCATGAAGTGGATGGTGCCGATCAATCAGTTGATGCGACCCAAGAGCGCGCCATTTCCGACATCGTCGACGATGTCCGAGAAGATCACCTTGTCAGTGGTTTTGCGGGCTCCGGCAAAACGATCGTGCTCACACTGGAGTTCCCCCGCTTTGTGATGCAGGGGTTGGGTGATCACCCAACCCGCACGG
>CALCXK010000086.1 GCA_937905835.1 uncultured Ilumatobacter sp.
CGGCTCTCTTCGAACTTCGGGTGATGATCCATCACTGCTGAAGCTATCTGGAAGTAGACGCGGCAACGCCCGAGCACCGGGTGGCGCTCGGGCGTTGCACACAACTGTTTGGGACTGCACGACATCATGAGCCGAACTCAAGAGTTCAACACACCGCCGGGATCAACTGCGGCAATGACGTACAGCGGGGTTGGCGAAAATTCGCCAGGCGATCCAGCCTGTCGACCTAGCGGCCAACCACCTCCAGGATCCCGTAATAACTGTCTGGCATTATCTGGACCACCTCCTCTCTCTGGTGACCCCAGTTGAGCACACCGGACGAGGTCGTGTCTCGTCGGTTTCAAAAAATTTCGCAGACCCTCCGAGCAATCCACAACGAGCTCCGCTGAGGCAGTGGAGCTAGATCACGTCGTCGAGCGGGGCCTGCGGACCAACAGCGCCAATCGCCTCGAAGTAGGCGAGGTGCGCTTCAACGACGTGGACGGCATCGACGTCATCGAGCAGGTCAAGGTTGTTTCGATCAGACTCGCCAAGCAGGTACGCCGTGAGCGTGTCTTCAGTGACCACCACCGTGTCATCGATGCCCTGTTTCCGATCGACGACTTTGTCGGGCTGCAGCCCCTGCGCGTGGAGCCACTGCATATGAAAACGTAGGAGCTGTTCGACTTCTGCAGGCGTGAGCCGAGCCTGACTCTCTTCCGGCAGCCGGTCGCACACGAAGTCGACCGCCTCGTCGGGCAGGTACACCGCCCGCGGCGCCACAGCATCGAGCCGATGGGCCTCACGCCCGACCGACCCCGCAGCGATCATGAACACCAAGAGCGCCGACACAAGAGCAAACACGACCGTGATGGCAGGCATACGAAAAATCCTACGCCATGGGTCGAACACAGCAGCCGCCCAAGCCACAAAGTACCCGCCGACCCCAGACGCGCAACCGCCCGACTCAGGAGTAAGCCGGGCGGTCAGGTTCAGGTCAGCGCCGTGCGGCGCTGGACTGCTCAGATACCGATGCGCTGAGCGAGCTGCTCGCGATGGTACGTCGGGTCACCGAACAGCAGCTCGGAGCTCTTGGCACGCTTGAAGTACAGGTGCGCCGGGTGCTCCCAGGTGAAGCCGATACCACCGTGGATCTGGATGTTCTCGGCTGCGGCGTGGAAGTACGCCTCCGAGCAGTAGGCCTTGGCGAGCGAAGCGGTCGAGGCCAGCTCGTCGTTCATCTCCGCAGCACACCACATGCCGTAGTAGGCAGCGGACTTCGCCGACTCGACTTCGAGAAGCATGTCGGCACACTTGTGCTTGATGGCCTGGAACGAACCGATCGGGCGACCGAACTGCACGCGGACCTTGGCGTACTCGACCGCCATGTCGAGCACCATCTGCGCTCCGCCAACCTGCTCGGCGGCGAGGCCGACAGCTGCGAGATCGAGCATGCCCTGCAGGATCGCCCAGCCGCCGCCATCGGTGCCAATGAGCGTGCCCTGCACACCATCGAGATCAAGCTTGGCCTGCTTGCGAGTCTGATCCATCGTGGACAGCGCCGTCTTGGTGAGGCCAGCAGCATCACCGGCGACAGCGAACAAGCTCGTGCCCGCTGCAGTCTTGGCTGCGACAATGATCAAGTCAGCGGTGTTGCCATCGAGCACGAAGCTCTTAGTACCAGTGATCTTGCCATCGGCATCAGCGGTTGCTTCGATACCCGATTCGTCCCACTTGCCATTCGGCTCGGTGAAGGCAACCGTGGCCTTCGTGGTGCCCGCAGCGATGCCCGGAAGATGCGCCTGCTTGGCAGCATCGTCACCAGAGAGGATCAGCGCGTTGGCAGCCAGCACCACGGTCGAGAAGAACGGTGCGCACAGCAGGCTGCGGCCCATCTCTTCGAGCACGATGCCGAGCTCGACGTAGCCGTAGCCAGAGCCACCAAATTCTTCGGGGATTGCGAGGCCTTGGAGCCCCATCTGCTCACCCATCTGGGCCCAGACGGCATCGTCAAAACCGTTGTCGGTCTCCATCTGCTCGCGCACGGCTTCTTCGGAGCTCTTGGCTTCGAGAAAGGCGCGCACGGTCTTGCGGAGTTCTTCTTGCTCTTCAGTGAATGCGAAGTTCATGGACGAGATCATGGCGCGGTTGCGCTGGCTCCGCAAATCTGCTTGTGTACTCATGTGGACACAGATACCGCAATGCACGCAGCAAACGAAAACGGCGGCGCCCTCAGCCTCGGCATCAGAGAACTGCGCTCCGGCCTCGCCGACGCCGTTCGCCGCGCCGAGTCAGGGCAACGAACGGTCGTCACGACAGGCGGGCGACCCGTCGCGCAGCTCGGCCCACTCGATGCCGATGCCCCCGACCTCGATCGCTTAATCGGGGCCGGTGCCGTCGTGCCACCACGCCGCACCGGTCAGTGGCGTGCACCCGACCCGGTCCAGGTGCACGCCGGCTCACGCATCGATCAAGTGCTGCGCGAGTTGCGGGGCTGACATGACCGTCGTCCTCGACACCAGCGCCGTACTTGCCCTCGCCATCGACGGACCGCAGCGCCTCGTCACCGAAGCGGCACTGGCGAGCGACCCGGTGTGGGCAGCGTCGGCCATGGCCCTCACCGAGGCACTCCCCGCGATCGACAGATTGTCCGACAACCGCTTCGTCCGCCTCGACCTCGAAGACGCCGTCCGGCGCATCTGGGACCACCTCCACGTCGTACCAGTCGATCAACGATGCCTCGACCGCGCCGCTGCCCTCGCTCGCACACAACCGGTCCGGCTCACCGACGCGATACACCTGGCGGCAACAGAACGGCTTCCTGAGCCACGCCGGTTCGTCACATTCGACCCGCCACAAATCGGCGTGGCCCTCGGGCTCGGCTTCGACGTCGTGTCGAGCTAAGCCAGCTACTCCCTACGGAACGCGCATCATGCGAAACGTGTCGGTCGCCCGCGCCACCGAAGCAATGCCGGCGACCACACCAATCAAGTCGCCTGTGGCCACATGGCCCTCTCGACGCGCCTGATTGACAGCGAGCCGGACACGCTCTTCGTAATCAGCCGTGCCGCCCTCGAAATAGATCGGTGTGACACCCCAACTCGATGCGAGCTGACGGACTGTCCTCATCTGACCGCTGAACCCGAGGATCTGCGCGCTTGGCCGGAACCTCGCCATCGACCGAACAGTGAAACCGCTCGCCGAGATACACAACAGTGCGCGGACGCTGAGTTCTTCGGACGCACGTGCGGCGGCGATCGTCATCGCGTCAGTGATCGCTGCATCGCTGTGCTCGTGACCAGCCATGCGGAGTGCGGCAACACGCTCGGCCCACGCCTGATGATTAAACTGATCGTCGGACCGTTCGGCAATACGCGCCATCGTTTCCACGACAAGTACCGGGTGCTCTCCGATCGCCGTTTCAGCCGACAGCATGACGGCTGACGTCCCGTCGAACACCGCGTTCGCAATATCGGTCACCTCGGCGCGGGTGGGCGCCTGCGCCTTGACCATCGAGTCGAGCATCTGGGCTGCAGTGATCACCGGCAGGCCACCCGCAATGCACTCACTAATGACACTCTTCTGAATGTGCGGCAGATCTTCGAGGTTCGCCTCAAGGCCGAGGCCACCACGCTCCACCATGATCCCGGCAGCATCCTCAATAATGCTCGACAGATTCTCGACCGCCGCCATGGTCTCGATCTTGGCAATGACCATCGGGCCACGAGGGTGCGGTTCGAGAGCAAGCTCACGAAGATCACGCCCAGAGTTGACCGAGATCGCGACCATGTCGACGCCGACCTCGACAAACTTGTCAAGAGCTTCCCGGTCGAAGCTCGTCACCGGCCTGTACACCGTCGTGCCGAACGGGATATGTACGCCAGCGCGGCCGCTGAGGGGGCCGCTCGAAGTGACTTTGGCCGTGACGCTCTGGCCCTGCACCTTATGCACAGTGAGGACGACCGAACCGCCGACCAAGATCTCGTCGCCCACATGGCAGTCGTCGACCAGATGGGCGTAGTCGATCGAGATCTGCTCGGCGGTGCTCTCACCGGTACCTGAAACCAAGGTGACCATGTCGTCAATCGAGAGTTCGACCCCCTCGAACGGGAACCGACCGGTGCGCACCTTCGATCCGGGAAGGTCGATCATCGTGCCAATATTGAGGCCGAGCCGGTCAGCGACATCACGAATGCGCTGATGGCGTTCGAGCGCCTCGTCAAGCGGCGTGTGCGCCAGCGCAATGCGGGCGACATTCATGCCTGCCCGCATCATCGCGATGAGCGTCGCCTCGTCCGCCGATGCCGGCCCGATAGTTGCGATGATCTTCGTGCGACGTGCCACACCGTGCACAGTACCGGCCTGAACGCGGCCGCAAGCCGTGCTGGGGCGAGTGTTCAGAAGTGGGTGACTCTGCAACACGATCGGATGGGCTGGCAGAATGATGCGATGAGCAAGACACTGCACTGGTCAGACGCCGACACCGAGGTGCACAAGGTCGTGGTCGGCCCCTACGAGAACAACGTGTTCGTCGTCCGCTGCAAGGCCACCGGAGAGGGGGTTCTGCTCGACGCTGCCAACGAACACGAACGCCTCCTCGAACTCTGCGACGCACTAGGTGTAAAACGGGTACTCGAAACGCACGGCCACTGGGACCACATCCAAGCCATCCCGGCCATGCGCGAAGCCGGCTACGAAGTCGCCGTCACCAAACTCGACGCCCCCATGCTTGCCGACGTCGGCTACGACGTGTTTCTCGACGACACCGAGATCATCGAGGTCGGCAGACTCCGGTTGCACGCGATCCACAACCCAGGGCACACACCAGGTTCGATCTCGTTTGCGTTGGAGAACACCCCCCTGCTCTTCACCGGCGACACCCTCTTCCCCGGCGGCCCGGGCAACACAAAATCCGACATCGGCAACTTTGGCACCATCATCGAGTCGATCACCGACCGACTCTTCACATTCGACGACAACACGATCGTGCTGCCCGGCCACGGCAACAACACAACGATCGGGGCCGAACGACCACACCTCGACGAATGGATCGAACGAGGCTGGTGACCCGTTACAACGAGCGTCCGCCGACAACGACACGCGACGCACCGGTTGCTCTGGCAGGCGGGCCCGGCCCAAGGCCGCCCGGTACTGGGCTCAGGCGCTGACAGGGTTGTCGAGCAGCGGCTGAAATGCCAGCTCGGCAGCACCGATCAAGCGTGCTGAGTTTCCAAGCCTCCCGGCAACAACCACACCCGGCCGCGCCCGACCGCCGAACGACGTACGAGCAAGATCGCTCGTGACGACGTCTTCGACGTGATGCCACACGTCGTTGAACATGCCGCCCATGACAACGATCTCCGGGTCAAAGACGTTGATCAAGCACGCCAGGCCGATCGCCATCCAGCCGCCATGCTCGGCGAACGCGTCGAGCACCATCGCATCACCTTGCTGGGCTGCGAGGAGTAGCCGCTGGACGGCTGCGTTGCCACCGTCTTCATCGAGCCCAGCGCGCCGTAAAAGCGCCCGCTCCCCCACTTCGGTCTCCCAGCAGCCGATCGAACCACAGCCACACACATCACCGCTGGGATTGACGGGCATGTGCCCGACCTCACCAGCAAATCCCGACCGGCCGTGGACACGTTGACCGTCCACGATGATCCCACCACCGATGCCGATTTCGCCGCCGACAAAAATCATGTCGCTGGCACCGTCGCCAGCACCGAAACGATGTTCAGCGAGCGCACCGACATCAGCGTCGTTACCAATCGTCACCGCGACGCCATCACCGAATCGAGCGCTCACCAAGTCAGCCAGCTGCACGTCGCTCCACTGCAGGTTGGGGGCCATGACCACGGTCTGGCCATCCGACGTCACCGTGCCCGCCACCGCGACGCCGATACCCACGATGCGCCGATCTCCGACCGCGCCATCTACATAGCCGAGCAGGTTCGCGAGCGTGACCAGATCGTCAACTTTCGCCTCCACCGGCACCGGGCCGCGTGTCCGGCTTGCTCGAGCATCATCGATCACTTCGCCACGCAAGTTGACGACCGCTGCTGCCACGCCATCGACGCCGATCTCAAACGACAATGCTGCAAGACCCGCACCGTCGAGTTCCGCCATCGCCGACGGACGGCCGCGATGGCCATCGTGCTGGGCGCCAATCTCCGTCACCAGGCCGTGTTCGACCAACTCGCCAATGAGCGAACCAACGGCACTCCTCGTCAGCCCAGTTGCCTCAACCAGCTCAGAACGAGTCACCGAGGCCGCTGTCCGGAGCATCCCGAGGATCGCGCTGAGATTCGAACGCCGAACCGTCTCAGACCGCACGCCCTGCGTACTCGACTTGGTGCCCGACTGCGTGCCCGTCGATTTCGATACCCCCATTTGTTGTAATCTATTACAAATAAAATCTTTCACCGCACAATCGTCATCACCCTGACCCACCTCCAGCCCCTTCGACCAGAAACAGCACACTCGACATGACCTCTTCACCCGAGCCGTTCTTCGGCAACATCGACGCCATCGCTTACGAAGGTCCCGAGTCAGACAACCCCCTGGCATTCCGCTGGTACGACGCCGGCCGAATAATCATGGGCAAAACCATGGCCGAACACTTGCGCTTCGGAGTCTGCTACTGGCACTCCTTCGCCTGGGACGGCTCCGACATCTTCGGGCATGGCACCCTTGACCGCCCCTGGAACCCAGCGTCACGAACAGGCAACACCACCATCGATCCACTGGATGCAGCCAAGCTCAAAATGGCCGCCGCATTCGAGTTCATCGAGAAACTCGGTGCACCGTTCTTCTCCTTCCACGACATCGACATTGCGCCTGCCGGGTCGTCGTTCCGTGAAACCTGCGGCCACTTCGACGAGATGGTCGACGAGGCCGCCGGCCACATGGATCGCACCGGCATCAAACTGCTGTGGGGGACGACCAACGCCTTCTCTCACCCCCGCTTCATGGCCGGCGCCGCAACCAACCCCGACCCCGACCTGTTCGCCTACGCCGCCGCGCAAGTAGCGCACTGCATGAACGCGACGCACCGGCTCGGAGGCGCCAACTACGTCCTGTGGGGCGGCCGCGAAGGCTACGAGACACTGCTCAACACCGACATGTCGCGTGAACTCGACCAGCTCGGCCGGTTCCTCAACATGGTCGTCGAACACAAGCACGCCATCGGCTTCGAAGGTGCCCTCCTGATCGAGCCGAAGCCAATGGAGCCCACCAAGCACCAGTACGACTACGACGTCGCAACGGTCTACGGCTTCCTGCAGCGCTACGGCCTCGACAACGAGATCAAAGTCAACATCGAGGTCAACCACGCCACGCTTTCCGGCCACGACTTCCACCACGAAGTTGCGACCGCCGTCCACTCGGGGATCTTCGGTTCGATCGACGCCAACGCCGGCGACGATCGCCTCGGCTGGGACCTCGACCTCTTCCCCAAGTCCGTCGAACAAATGACCTTGGGCATGCTCGAGATCCTGCGCGGCGGTGGATTCACCACCGGCGGGCTGATGTTCGACACAAAGCTCCGCCGCATGTCGATCGAACGCGACGACCTGTTCCACGGCCACATCGGCGCCATGGACACCATGGCCCGCTCGCTGCTCGCCGCAGCGTCGATCCTCGAAGACGGCGAAATCGATCGTCGACGCACCGCCCGCTACGCCGGCTGGGATGCCGAGCAGCGAATTCTCGACGGCTCTCACCCCGCCGCGGTCACGCTGCAGCAACTGCACGACGAGGTAATCGGCGACGACAGCTTCGACCCGCAGCCAGTCAGCGGCCGACAGGAAGCCCTCGAAAACCTCGTGGCCCGCCACATCGAACGCGCCAGATAGTTACGCACGGGGTCAGGCCCCTTTCGCAACTCTCTGAACGCCTGGCCGAATTACTCCTACCGCGGTAGGAGTAATTCGGCCAGGCTCATAGCATCGAACCGTGACCTCTCCCCTGTTTCGAGTCGAGGACCTGCACGTGCAGCCCGCGAAGAACCCGACCAGTGAAATCTTGAAGGGCCTCAACCTCACGGTCAACGCCGGCGAGGTGCACGCCATCATGGCGCCAAACGGCTCCGGCAAGTCGACCCTCGCCAGCACGCTGATGGGTTCCAACCAATACGAAGTCGTCAGCGGCTCCGTCCACCTCATGGGTGACGACGTCACCGACTGGCCGACCGACGAACGGGCCAAGGCCGGCATGTTCCTCGCTTTCCAGCACCCCCAAAAGATTCCCGGCGTCTCGGTCATCCAGTTCCTCCACCAGGCACTGTCGGCTCGCAAGGGCGTCGCCGTCTCCGTGGTCGAACTTCGCCTCGCGACGATGGACTGGATCAAACGCCTCGGCATGGACTCCTCGTTCGTCGACCGCTACCTCAACGAAGGATTTACTGGCGGCGAGAAGAAATGCAACGAGATCATGCAGATGGCCATCCTTCAACCCGAGATCGCGATCCTCGACGAGACCGACTCTGGCCTCGACAACGACGCACTGCGCATCGTCGCCCAAGGCATCCGTGAGGTGCAGATCGACCAGCCCGACATGGGCGTCATTCTGCTCACCCAATATCAGCGTCTCATCGACCAAATCACGCCCGACTACATCCACATCCTGGTCGACGGTCGCATCGTCGCCAGCGGCGGAATGGAGCTGGCAGCACACCTCGAAAAAGACCGCGACGACACCTTCCGCACCGTGAGCGTTGGGGTCTGACCCGATGGCACTCGACCAGACCGCCATCCGCAAAGACTTCCCGATCCTGTCGCGCCAAATCGACGGTAAGCCACTCGTCTACCTCGACTCGGGAAACACCTCGCAGAAACCCCAGCGCGTCATCGACGCGATGTCGCACTTTCAAGAGCACACGTACGCACCGATCAACCGCAGCTCGTACCGGCTCGCTGCCGAGGCAACCGACGGCTACGAAAAGGGCCGAGTCGCCGTCGCCCGACTCATCAACGCACCGTCGGTCGACGAGGTCGTGTTCACCAAAAACGCCACCGAGTCAATCAACCTGATCGCCCAAGCATGGGGCCGGGCCAATCTTGGCGAGGGCGACATTGTTGTACTCACCGAAATGGAGCATCACGCCAACATCGTTCCGTGGCAGATGCTCGTTCAAGAACGCAAAATCCAAATCCGCTGGGTGCCGCTGACCGCCGACGGCCAACTCGACCTCACCAATCTCGACAATCTGCTCGACGGGGCCAAGGTCTTTTCCTTCACCGCCATGAGCAACGTGCTCGGCACGATCACACCGATCGCAATGCTCTGCGAGCGGGCCAAGGCCGCTGGTGCGCTGTCGATTGTCGACGCCTGCCAGTTCGTCCCACACAACGTCACCGACGTCCAAAGCTGGGGCGCCGACCTCGTTGTGTTCTCGAGCCACAAGATGTGTGGACCGTCCGGGATGGGCATGCTGTGGGGTCGCATGGAAATCCTCGATGCCATGCCACCGTTCCTCGGCGGCGGCAACATGATCGACACAGTCACGTTCGACGGATTCACCACCGCACCAGTGCCAATGAAGTTCGAGGCCGGCACGCCGCCGATCATCGAAGCCGTCGGCCTCGCTGCAGCAGTCGACTACCTCGAAGAGATCGGCATGGCGAACATCCGCCAGCACGAGATGGAACTCACCCGCTACACCCTCGACACGCTCAAGAGTCGCTTCGGTGACGACATCAAAATCTATGGGCCTGACAACGTCGAGGAGCGCGGCGGCATCTTCAGCTTCGCATTCCGCAACATTCACCCGCACGACATCAGCCAAATTCTCGACGAACGCAACGTGTGCGTGCGGGCCGGCCACCACTGCGCCAAACCGCTGATGAAGACCCTTGGCGTCAACGCAACAACTCGCGCCAGCATCTATCTCTACAACGACACCGCCGACATCGACGCCCTCGCCGACGGCCTCGACAACGCAACCGACATCTTCGGCCTCTGAGCCGATCTGCTCCCGGGAGAAACCATCATGCCAGGACTCGAAGATCTCTACCGCGAGATCATTCTCGATCACTATCGCACACCGCGTAACCGCGGCGAGCTCGATCCACCGGCAATCAAGGCCGAGGGGCACAACCCCTTGTGTGGCGACGAGATCACCGTCTACCTTTCGATATCCGGTGAAGGCGACGACGCCATCATCGACGACATCAAGATCGGCGGCCAGGGCTGCTCGATTTCGCAGTCGTCGGCATCAATGATGAGCCAGTCGATGAAAGGCAAAACAGTCACCGAGAACCGTGCCCTAGCCCGCCGTTTCAAGGCGCTGATGGGCATCGAGGGCGACGAGGGCGACGAGGCCATCGATCTCGGCGATCTCGAAGCGCTGCAAGGCGTCATGAAATTCCCGGTCCGCATCAAGTGCGCCGTGCTGAGCTGGAACACGTTTTTGCAGGCGATCGACACCGGCGGCGGCATCACCTCCACCGAATAAACGCACGTGGGGTCAGGCCCCTTTCGCAACTCTGTGACACCCGATCGGCAACATTGAGGCATGCCTCGCCCTCATCGACCCGACCTGCACGGCGCTTGGTACCACGTCATCAACCGTGGAGCCGACCGCCAGGACATCTTCAGTTGCGACGCCGACTTCGCATACTTCGAGACGCTGATGGCCGAAGCTGTGGCAACGCACGGCATCGAGATTCACGCGTACGCATTGATGAACAACCACTTCCATCAGCTCATGCATTGTCCAGAAGGTGGCTTGTCCGCCGCCATGAAGAACATCCAGTCGGTCTACGTCGGGTCGTACAACCATCATCACGACCGGACCGGGCCAATGTTCGAGGGGCGCTTCACTTCGCGTCTGGTCGACGGTCCAGCGGCGCGTCACCTCACCGGGCGATACATCCATCGAAATCCACTCGACATCGTGCCGAACCATTTGTTGGCGCGATACCGATGGTCGAGTTTCCGGCACTATGCCACCGAGGCTCCCACTCCAAAATGGCTGACGACCAGCGAACTGGACGGTCAATTCCAGAACCGATCCGACTACGCGCAGTACGTGCTCGCCAGCCAGCCGACCGACGAGCAGGCTGAGCGGCTGGGCGGTTCCGCAGCCCTCGGCCAGTTGGGCGCGATGGATGAACTCGTCGCTGCGATCTGTGGAGTCGAGGTTAAGAAACTCCGACTCCGCAACCACGACAACACCGCTCGGGTACTCGCGATCACACTGGCCGTCGAGCTCCGAATACTCGGATCAGATGATCTCGCTGCCCACTACGGATTGGGCAGCGCCGGTTCGGTTCGGGCCACTGCTCGTCGAGGCCGGGTGCGCCTCGCCGACGACCCCGCGTTCGCGGCGCTGCGACACGCTGTACTCAATGGCCGCTTCGACAGAGTTGCGAAAGGGGCCTGACCCCATGCGTAACTATTTGCGGAGGTCGGTGACTTTTCCGCCACTCGCTCGAACAAGCTCGTTCGGCTCGATAGCGAAGACGTCATTCCAGGTTCCAGCAGCAGCCCACACCTCGTCGTACTGGAGGAGGTCGGGGTCGATGAACACGCGCAGTTGAGTTGTGTGACCAAAGGGAGGCACGCCGCCAATCGGGTAGCCAGTGCTCGTTCGAACGGCATCGGCATCGACTCGCTTGCACTTTTCTGCACCGGCAGCGGCCGCCAACAACTTCTCGTTGAGTTGGTTCCTACCGCTGACGTAAGCCAGAACCAGCTCGAGTTCGTCGGCATCTGACGCCACCCCAAAGATCAAACTCTTCACGATCTGACCGACATCAACACCGATTGCATCAGCAGCATCTTGCGCCGTCTTCGCGCCCTGAGGGAAGTGCCGCGGCAGCACGTCGATGCCGAGTTCCCGCCCGGCGTCGATTACCCGGATGACGTTGCGGTGCGGTGCTTCACTCATCTGCAGCAACGGTAGCTGGGCCAGCAGCAGCGAGGACCAGCACGCCAACCATACAGAGCGCACCTGCAACGCTGTACGGCAGCCGATACGAACCAGACACGTCGTACAGCCAGCCGAGGAGCAGCGGCCCACCGGCCACGCCAACAATCGCAATGAACTGGGACCGGCTGTAGATCTTCGGATAGTCGGCGACTCCGAAGCGTTCGGCGAGCAGCAGCGGCTGCAGCATCAACAGGTTGCCAATCGTCAAACCGAACAGGATGATTGACACAAAGATGAGCGGCGTCGACGTGGCGAACGCAAGTGCAACGAGCGCCACACATTGCACTGCGGCGAGCACGACGGTGAGCTTCGCCATCTCGATTACCTGCGCCGCACGGCCACCGATCAGACGGGCGATCACTGACGTGGCGGCAAGGGCCGTCAGCGCAAACCTGGCAGTGGAAGGATCGGTTCGGCCTTCGACGAGCTTCACCAACTGTTGGATACCACCCACCTGCGACCCGAGCGCAAGAACATAACCAATGGTGATGGCTTTGTAAAACCGGGTCTGCACGGCTTCTTCGAACGGCATCCCGGGGAGCGCATCGATGGCCTGGCCGACCGTGCGTCGAGCCCCGTCAGGTGACCATCCGGCAGCAATCGGATCGGGTTTGACGAGGAACCAAGTGATCGGAACGACGCCGATGACGAACAGCAAACCGAGCCACGGCGTCGTTGCTGCAAGGCCGTCTTCGTCGATAAAACGCTTCACGAACGGCGTGATGATGATGCCGCCAGCCGACAGGCCGGTCGATGCGACCGACAGCGCGACGGCCCGCCTCTGATGGAACCAGCGCGTGACGATGGTGGTCGTCGACACCAAGCCAGCGCCCGCATACCCGAGTGCGAAAACGGCGTACACGAGAAACAGTTGCCATTGGGTCTGGACTTGACCGAGCAGAGCCAACGCTCCACCTGCAATCACACCGCCGCCCATAATCACGTAACGCGCGTCGTACGCAGCGATGAGCCGAGCGACCCACAGGCCGGCGACACCACCAACGACGAAGAATACGGTCACCCCGAACGAGATAGATCCGAGCGACCAGCCCCGCTCGTTACTGAACGCATTGAGGTAGACGGCCAGGCCGTAGAACGCGAACCCAGAGTTGACCATGAGCACGATGAAGCAGCCAGCAACGACCCACCAACCCGGGAACCGACCGGTGCTGGCAGCCTCGCCAGCTTTGACCTCAACTGAGGAGGTCATCGATGTCGGCCGCGAGCCGACGATCCCTGTCTGTGACGGTGTTCCCTGCGTCATGGCTCGTCAGCGCAATGCTGACCCGGTTGTACACGTTCGACCACTCAGGATGATGATTTTGCGCTTCAGCAAGCAGCGCCACCCGAGTCATGAACGCAAACGCCTCGGAAAAGTCGCTGAACTCGACGTCACGTTCGAGTCGTCCGTCAGATTCTCGCCAAAGCATGTCGCGACCGTAACGAAGTGCGTTTGTTTCGACGTTGCTGGGGGGAGCGTTGCAGAGAGAAAAGATCGACTGGCCCGCGACCAGTTTGATCAGCGCTTTTTGCGGAAAAGACGCCGAAAGATTCCCGGCCGGTGCTGAGCCGCCGCTCGCTCGGCATCCACTTCGGCGCGCACGTCAGCGCCGATCGAGTTGAGGATGCCTTCCGCGGCATCAAGCACTGCTGCAGCCGATCCGTCGTCGAGGCTTTTGGGTTCTGGCGGCGTCGGCGGCACGATGAGCGTGCCGTGCGTCCATGCGGCGTCGATGAGGCGTCGCTCGTAGCCAGAACAGTTCTCCGGGCACCGCCATGGAGCGTCAGGAGCGAGGCCGATGTTGCACTTCCTGACCGTGTCACCGTTCGGATATGACCGACTCTCGAAGTTCTTGCATTCGGTCCGCATCGGCATACGGCAAGGCTAGAGCGTTTGCGCATTCAGAGCCCAGCATTCGGAGGCGGCGAGAGCGAACAGGTGGCGCCGGGGATTGAAGAGGGACCGTCAGCGAGGAACGAGCTGTCGCAGCCCGATCAATTCCCGGTGACAGGACCCGAGAGCGTTGCAAGCGCAAAGCAGGTCAGCCGACCGAACCCTCCATGTGAAGTTCGATAAGGCGACTCCATTCGACCGCGTACTCCATCGGAAGCATTTTGGTGACCGGTTCGATGAAGCCGTTGACGATCAGGCCCATTGCCTGCTCCTCGGAAAGGCCGCGGGAGACGAGGTAAAACAGTTGCTCGTCGGCGATCCTCGAGACCGTCGCCGTCTGACCGATCTGAGCGTCACATTCGCCGATCTCCATGTTCGGGAATGTCTTGGACACCGAGTGCTCGTCGAGGATGAGGGCGTCACATTCGACGTGGCTTTTCGCACCGACCGCACCTTCGTCGACCCGCACGAAGCCGCGGTACGTGGTCATACCACCGTCCTTACTGATCGACTTCGAGATAATCCTGGACGTCGTATTCGGGGCGGCATGCACCATTTTGGCGCCGGCATCCTGGTGCTGGCCCTTGCCTGCGCAGGCAACCGACAGCACTTCACCGGTGGCGCCATCGCCGACCAGGTAGACAGACGGGTACTTCATGGTGAGCTTGGAGCCAATGTTGCCATCGATCCATTTCATGTGACCGCCGGCTTCGACTCGCGCCCGCTCCGTGCCGACGTTGTAGACGTTCGACGACCAGTTCTGGATGGTTGTGTAGGTGACGCAAGCGTTCGGCTTCACGACGATCTCGACCACCGCTGAGTGCAGCGAGTCCCGGGTGTACACCGGAGCAGAGCAGCCCTCGATGTAGTGCACCTTGGAGCCTTCGTCAGCGATGATCAGGGTGCGTTCGAACTGGCCTGCACTGTCGGAGTCGATCCGGAACGAGGCCTGCAGCGGCAGATCGACTTCAACTCCTGGCGGGACATAGATGAACGAACCACCCGACCAGACCGAAGTGTTGAGTGCGGCGAACTTGTTGTCGCCGGGCGGGACGATCGTGCCAAAGTACTCCTTGACCAGGTGCGGGTACTCGCGCACGGCAGTGTCCATGTCGCAGAACAGGACCCCCTGCTCTTCCAGGTCGTCACGGTTTTTGCGGTCGACGACGTCGGACTCGTACTGGGCGTTGGCGCCTGCGAGGTACTTCGAATCGACCCCGGGGATGCCAAGCTTTTCGTCTGTGCGCGCCATTTTTTCAGGGGGTTCGTCCCGCTCGGAAATCAGCTCGCCCAGGGGACGCCGGTAGTAGTACACGTCGTCGAAATCGATGTCGGGCATGTTGGCTGCGAACCATTCAGGCATCGGCTTCTTGTCGAACAAGCGGAGTGAACGGATGCGCATCTTCGTCATCCACTCAGGCTCGCCCTTCCACCAGGCGATCTGTTCGACGACGCCCCGGTTGATGCCCTTCTCGGGGGTGAAGGTGTGCTCGACGCCCCACCCGAGGCCGTACTTGCTGAGATCGAGATCAAAGGAAGTCATGTTGTCGGGCCTCCTCGGAAATCAAAACCGCATGCAATTGGGGGTACAGCCGCCAGGTTAACCATTGCGCCCTCACCAACAGCGCAGTGCTCGAAACGTACGCTGGCTCGGGCATGCCCATCCGAGATTGCCATCTGCAGTGACGACCACCGCCCTTCGGCGACGATGTAGATGACGGGCCGACTCAGGCCGCGGTGCCGTCGGCAGCAAACTCGGCGACGGGGACGTCGATCTCAATGAAGATGCACTCGCCGGGGCACGCCTCGGCAGCGTGAACGGCGTTGGAGACGTTGCGATTGCTGACCCAGGCCAGACTGCCGGAACCACCGGGGTCGTTGAGCGGCGCACCGTCTTGGACAACGTAGGCGATCCCGTCTTCAAGCTGAACGAAGACGTCAGGGCAGTGGTCGACGCAGAGACCATCGCCGGTACAGAGGTCTTGATCGATCCAAACTCGCATGACGTGACCGAACGGTAGTGCTGCGGCCCTACATTGGCTCGATCGTGAACGTAAACAATTCCAGGAAAACTCGTTACATCGACACTCCCACAGGCGTCCCCGTTGCACCCCGACGGCCCCACGTTTGGGATCGACCCACGGGGCCCGTCGAGGACCCGTTCGCCTGGATGCTCGATGTCGATGACCAAGAGTTTCTCGACTATCTCGCCGCCGAGAACACCTACAGCGACGCCTACTTCGACCAGCACACTGAGACGATCGAGACGCTGTACTCCGAAATCAAGTCGCGAGTACAGGAGTCCGACATGTCGACGCCGGTACGCAACGGCGACTGGTGGTACGTGACCCGAACCGAAGAGGGCCTGAGCTATCCGGTCCACCATCGTGGGCCGACAATCGCCACCGCGACCGAGGTCGTCCTGTTCGACGAGAACATTGAATCTGCTGGTCACGACTACTTCGATCTCGGCGCACTCGACGCATCCCACGACCACAGGTCGTTCGCCTGGTCGATCGACACAGCGGGCGATGAGCGCTACCGGTTGCGGATCCGAACCTTCGCCGACGACGGAACCTTCTTCGACAGCGAGGAACGCATCGACGGGGTATCGAATGCCGGCACCGCGTGGTCGACCGATGGGGCATGGCTCTTCTACGTCCGCCCGGACGACCAAGAACGACCGTTCCAGGTCTGGCGCCACAGCGTCGGCGACCTCACGGCCGATGCCGACAAGTTGATCTTCGAAGAACTCGACGAACGATTCTTCGTCGCGATCGGTGAGACCCGTTCAAACGAATGGATCATCATCCACTCAGCGAGCAAGACGAGTGCCGAGGTTCGCCTCGCTCCGTCAGACCTCTCGACCCCGTTTACCGTCGTCCGGCCGCGTCGTGATGACATCGAGTACCAGGTCGACCACTGGGGCGACCGGTTCGTCATGACGACCAATGACGCCGCTGTCGACTTTCGTGTTCTCACAGCGCCGCTCGACTCCGACTGGACCTCGGCCGACGCGTGGTCCGAGTTGATCGCGCACATCCCCGGCCTGCGGATCAGCGGCGTCGAAGCATTCGCCGGGCACATCGTCGTACACGAATGGGCCGAAGCCCAGCCTCGGCTGCGCATTCTCTTCCGTGACGACGCACTCCCTGAACGGACCGTCGAACTCGGTGTTGCACCGCACGACGTCGACCTCAGCGCAAACCCGGAATGGGACTCGGACACGATCCGGTTCGTCACCACCTCGATGGTCATGCCGCCGTCACTGTTCGAGGAATATGTGGCAACCGGCGAACGCGTGCTGCTTCGTCAACTTCCGACTCCCAACGTCGATCTCGAGCGGTACGTCACGCGACGCCTGTGGGCGCCCAGTGGCGGCGACAATCAGGTACTCGTGCCGCTCGACATTGTGCATCACGTCGACACACCGCTCGACGGCACGGCTCCGACTGTCCTCTACGGCTACGGCTCATACGAAGCGTCGATGGCGCCATGGTTTTCCATCGCACGCATCTCGCTCCTCGATCGAGGCATGGTCTTCGCCCTGGCTCATCCTCGTGGTGGCGGCGAGCTCGGCCGTCAGTGGTACCTCGATGGCAAACTACTCAACAAGCAGCACACGTTCGACGACATGATTGCATGCAGCGAGCATCTGGTCGAAGCAAAGATCACAGCTCCTGATCGGCTGGCGATCCGGGGCGGCTCAGCCGGTGGCCTGCTGGTTGGGGCGTGCATGACACAGCGGCCGGACCTCTACGCAAGCGTCGTTGCTGAGGTCCCGTTCGTCGACATCGTGTCAACAATGAGCGACCCGACGCTGCCCCTCACCGTGACCGAATGGGAGGAGTGGGGCGACCCCCGCACCGAACCGTTCGCATCGGTCATGGCCGCCTACTCCCCCTACGACAACACTGTTCCGGCCGACTACCCGGCCGTGTTCGCCACCGCCGGGTTGAACGACCCGCGAGTGAGTGTCCACGAGCCCGCCAAGTGGGTGGCACGTCTCCGCGAGGTCGCAACGGGCAACGCCCCGATCGTCTTCCGAATCGAGATGGGTGCGGGCCATGGCGGCCCCACCGGCAGGTACGACGCTTGGCGTGACGAAGCGCGCACGCTCGCCTTCCTGCTCGCCACCATCTAGTTCACGCCGGCCGAGATCAGGACCGTCGGGATCAGGACGGCCCTAGATCAGTGCGAGTCCGGCCACAGCGATCAGCACGAAGTTTCGAGCGAGGTGACCAGGGCCGAGCGGCTTCACCGACCACGCCCCGAAACATGCACACGGCGGACGATTGCCTTCACGGAGCCGAACCGCGAGCAGCGCAGTGAACACGAGCAGAAGGCCGAGCGCAACCAGCGCCGACGGCCTTCTCGCAATCTGCACGACGAGGGCCGCCCCGACAACGATCTCGACCCACGGAACAAACGGAATAACCCAGCGCGGCGCACCGAGGCCAGCAGCTTGGACAGGCCAGTCTGGGCCTGCTGCAATCTTCGAACCGCCGGCAACAAGCAAGACGATACCCAGGACGATCGAGGCGATCGTGCCGATCACATCAACCGCCAACGCGGATGGTCTGTCCTTCGCGTGCCGCGAAGACCTCGACGCCCATCTCACGGCCGCACCGCTGGGCATCAGCGGTCAGCATGTCGAGCATCGCGTCGTCGTGCGTCGGGTCGTGATGGAAGAGGGCGAGTTGTTTTGCCCCGGCATGAGCAGCGACCCAGACCGCGTACTCGATCGTGCAGTGACCCCACGTGGACTTCCGGGCGAACTCACTCGGGGTGTATTGCGCGTCATGGATAATCAAGTCAGCACCGCGACAGAGTTCGAGGGCACCGTCGCTGATCCCGAGCGATCCGTCAACTGGCATCTGATGATCACTGAGATACGCCACCGATGCGCCGCAAGCAGTCACCCGGTAGCCAAGCGTGTTCCCAACATGCGGAATCGAGCGAGCCACGACCTCGACGGGCACTGCGTCGGTGCCAATCGAGAACTCGTTCTGCCAACATTCGATGAAATCGATCAAGCCCGGCAGCATCTCGAGATGCACGGGGAAGATCGGCGGTTTGATCGTGTCGGCGAACGCCGCATGCAGTGTCAGGTCACCCTCTTGAACCGGACCGTAAATCGTGAGGTGTGAGCCGTCTTGCAGCAGTGGCGTGAAGAATGGCAAGCCCTGAATATGGTCCCAATGAAGATGGCTGAGTAAGACGGTCGCTCGGAGCGCCACCTGGGGGGCGAGCGACTGTCCGAAGTAGCGAAGCCCCGTTCCGAGGTCGAACAGCACCGGATCGACTCCGTCGATGTTGAGCGACACACATGACGTGTTGCCGCCGTACTTGACGAGTTTCGGGCTGTGGCACGGCGTTGAACCACGGACGCCATAGAACGTCACATCAAACCCGTCGCCGTCCCCAGATGGCGCGGTACGCAATTTCAACGTATCCCCGATTGAAAAATGATAGAGGTTCGTGCGCTTGCACCAAAAACGCCGCGGGGTGACGTTCGTAACAGCAGCCTCCGCTACGTTCGGCAGCATGCCAGAACCGCTCACCTCTGTCTCACTCGGCACCGTCGAGTTGGCCTGCCTCACGTCACCGTCGATCGACGATCACGCACGTCCGCTCGTTGTCTGCGCGCACGGCTTCCCCGACTCGGCGCATTCGTGGCGCCACCTCATGCCAGTCCTCGACGACGCCGGTTTCCGCGTCGTGGCACCGTTCCTTCGCGGCTACGCACCAAGCAGCCTCGCAACGGACGGCGCCTACCAAACTGGTGCATCTTCGGCCGATCTGAACGCGCTCCACGAACACTTCGGTGGCGACCCGCGCGCCGTCATCATCGGCCACGACTGGGGAGCGCCGATCGCCTACGGCGCAGCGTCATCGGCACCCGATCGCTGGAGCCGCGTCGTTGCCATGGCCGTCCCGCCTGGAGCATCGATGAGCATGGCGTTCGTCACGAACACGGAACAGTTGAAGAAGAGTTGGTACATGTTCTTCTTCCAACACGGTCTGGCCGACATGGTCGTCCCTGCCGACGACTTCGCCTTCATCGACATGATCTGGCGCGACTGGTCGCCGGGATACGACGCCACCGCCGATCTGCCCGCCGTCAAAGATGCCATGCGCGAGCCCGAGCACCTCGCCGCGGCACTCGGCTACTACCGCGCTGCGCTCGGCGACGGCTACCGAGACCCGGCGCTCCACAACATGCAAGCCGCCACACAGGCCGTGCCCCCGCAGCCCATGCTGTATCTCCACGGAGCGAACGACGGGTGCATCGGTGTGGAAGTCGCTGAGTCGGCTCGTCCGATGGTCGACGATCACGTCAAGATCGAAATAGTCCCCGACGTCGGCCACTTCTTGCACCTCGAAGCACCCGACGCCATCAACCACCGGATCTTGGAGTTTCTCTCATGACCATTCCAGTTAAAAACTCTGTCGACGCCCCCACACTTCCTGACGGCTTCGTTGTCGTGGTCAAGCAGGAATGTGAAACCTGTCAGACAGTCGTCCCGGCGCTTGCACAACTCGCTGACAACGTGCGCCTCACCGTGTACACCCAGGACGAACCGGGCTTCCCCGAGTCACCCGCTGCAATCGACGACACGTCTCTGACCGTGAGCTGGCATCACGAGATCGAGACGGTCCCGACGTTGATCAAGGTCGAGAACGGCGTCGAGGTCAGCCGGACCATCGGTTGGTCGCGCGCCGCGTGGGAATCGTTCACCGGAGTCGGCTCGCTCGCGCCCGATCTGCCCGCCATGCGTCCCGGATGCGGCTCGATGAGCGTCAACCCCGACCTCGTCGACGTATTACGAGTGCGCTTCGGAGGTTCGGTCCTCGCGGCCCGACGAGTGGAGGTCGCGGCGGCGGAAGACCCTATGGAGATGATGTTCAACCGCGGTTGGACCGATGGCCTCCCCGTGATCCCGCCGACCGAAGAACGAGTGATGGCCATGCTCGGTGGCACCGGCCGAACACCGTCAGACATCGTGGCAACGGTGCCCCCCGACCTCGTCGACATCACCGTCGAGAAGGTGGCAATCGCTGCGGTGATGGCAGGTTGCAAGCCGGAGTATCTGCCGTGGGTCCTGACCGCCGTCGAAGCCGCCTGCACCGACGACTTCAACATGCACGGCCTGCTCGCCACCACAATGCCGGTCGGGCCGGTCATCGTGTGCAGTGGTCCGGGCACACGTGCGATCGGGATGAACTCCGGCGGCAATGCGCTCGGTCAGGGCAACCGCGCCAACCTCACCATTGGCCGTGCGCTGCAGCTGGTGATCCGCAACTTCGGTGGCGGCCGCCCCGGCGAAGTCGACCGGGCCGCGCACGGCAGCCCGGCCAAAATTTCGTTCTGCTTCGCCGAAGCCGACGACACTTCGCCGTACGGCCGGCTCGCCGGCGAGCACGGCTTGGCCGACGGTGTCGACGGCCTCACCGTTTTCGCCGGCGAGGGGCCGCACTGCATGGTCGACCAGCTGTCTCGTGAACCCGAGTCGCTCGCCAAGTCGTTCGCAGTCAAGCTCCAAGGGGTCAACCATCCCAAGTTGATCATGATGTTCGACGCCATCGTCGTGATGGGGCCCGAGCACGCCCGCGTGTTCGCCGACGCGGGTTGGGACCGCGAGCGCATCGTGGCCGAGATCAGCAGCCACCTCAATCGGTCGGGCGCCGAGCTGGTGCGTGGCGCCGACGGAATCGCCGAGGGCGTGCCCGAAGCGTTTGCATCCGCCGAGTCGCTGCCGAAATTCCGGCCTGGCGGCCTGATGCTCACCTACGCCGGCGGCGGCGCCGGCCTGTTCAGCCAGATCATCGGCGGATGGGTCAACGGCGACAAGGGCTCCAAGCCCGTCACCCGCCCCGTCCTGTACTAAACATTGCTGATGAGCACGATCCTTGATCCCACGAGCGAACGGACGCTTGTTGCACGCGAGCGCCTGGCACGCCCCGCGTCGCTCGCAGGCATGACCGTCGGCCTGCTCGACATCTCCAAGCCGCGTGGCGACATCTTCCTCGACCGGATCGAGGAACGGCTGATCGGCATCGGCGCCAACGTCAACCGCTACATGAAGCCGACTTTCGCCAAGCCAGCACCTGTCGACCTTCGCCACAAGATCGCCACCGAATGCCAGGTGGTCATCGAAGCCTTGGCCGATTGAGGCAGTTGCACGTCGTGCAGTGTGCACGACATCAACGATCTCGAACTGCGTGGCATCCCGTCGATGTTCATCGCCTCCGATCAGTTTGTCGATGCTGCCGTGGCGCAGTCGACGGCGCTCGGCTTTCCCGCTGCGTCGCGTGTGTTCACGCCACATCCCATCCAAGATCGCACTGACGACGAGATGCTCACGTACGCCGACGTGGCCTTCGACCAGATTCTTGATGCCCTGACACTCTGACGCAGCGAGCGACTATTACCCACACAAGCGAGTGCTGCGCCGCGTCACCATCAGCGGTGACCGCCCGTACAACGACGCGAGCCAACCCACCTGACAAGTTGCTTCAGAGTTCGGGGCCAGCGGGAACGCGGCCTTGTCTACTGCAGATCTGTGATCGCCGCCGCGGTGGCAAGTACACGGCGGGCGTTGTCGACATGCAGGTTTTCGATCATGCGACCGTCCACCGTGACCACGCCCTTACCAGCGGCGACTGCCTCGTCGAACGCCGCGATGACCCGCTCGGCGTGCTCGACCTCGTCGGCGCTCGGCGCCCACATATCGTTCGCTGGGTCGACCTGGCTTGGATGGATCAACGTCTTACCATCGAAGCCCATCTCCATACCCTGCTGACACTCCGCCGCGAAGCCGTCAGGGTTCTTCACGTCGTTGTACACGCCATCGAGGATGACCTTGCCGGCCTCGCGGGCAGCAAGCAGTGCGGTGGCAAGATGCGCGACGAGCGGATGGCGGCCGGCCACGATTGGTGAGCGCAGTTCCTTGGCGAGGTCGTTGGTCCCCATCACGAGCACGGCCACACGCGGATGTGCAGCGATCGAACGGACGTTGAACATGGCCGTCGGCGTCTCGATCATCGCCCAGATCATCGTGTCGGCAGATGCGCCAGCGGCATCGAGTTGTGCCGACACGGCCTCGACCTGCTCGACAGTGTCGACCTTCGGGATGACGACGGCTGAGGGGGAAGCGGCGCCCGCTGCAGCAATGTCGTCGGCGCCCCACTCGGTGTCAAGGCCGTTACAACGGATAGTGAGTTCGCGGTTGCCGTATTCACCCGACTGCACCGCAGCAACGGCATTGGCGCGGGCATCAGGCTTGGCGTCGGGAGCCACCGCGTCTTCGAGGTCGAAGATGATTGCATCGGCGGCGATCGTCTTGGCCTTCTCGAGCGCTCGCTCGTTAGCCGCGGGCATGTAGAGCACTGAGCGGCGAGGGCGAAGCTGGGCTATTAGGTCAATAGTCATTGGAGTGATCTCGCTCAGAAGCCGTAACTGGCTGCAAGGTCGGGGTCGCTGGCCGAGAGCGCCTTGGCGAGTTCGACCACGACGTGGCACTGCTTCACCGATGCGTCGTCTTCCATCTTGCCATCGAGCATCAGTGCGCCGGTTCCGTCGCCCATGGCTTCGATCACACGCTGCGCGTGCGCAACATCGGCCGGGGCCGGGCTGAACACCTTCTTGGCGACGTCGATCTGGACGGGATGCAGGCTCCAAGCACCAACGCAGCCAAGCAGGTAGGCGTTACGGAACTGGTCTTCGCAGGCAACGGTGTCCTTGATGTCACCAAACGGTCCGTAGAACGGGAGGATCCCGTTCATCACGCAGGCATCGACCATGCGAGCAATCGTGTAGTGCCATAGGTCTTGCTGGTACGTGATCCGGTCGGCGTTGATATCGGTCTCGGCTGTGCCGTCGTCTCGTGTCACCATGGGAGGGTCGGTGCGGACGAGGTAGCCCGGGTGGCCGCCGCCGACGCGGGTGGTTTTCATGCGGCGGTTTGCTGCAAGGTCGGCCGGGCCAAGGGAGAGTCCCTGCATCCGAGGCGAGGCGGCGCAGATCTCTTCGACATTGGCCATGCCTCGCGCGGTTTCGAGGATCGCGTGGATCAGCAGCGGCTTCTTCAAGCCAGCTTTCGCTTCCAGTTGTGCGAGTAACCGGTCGACGTAGTGGATGTCCTCGGGCCCTTCGACCTTCGGGATCATGATCACGTCGAGCGACTCACCGGCTTCGAGCACGGCTGCGGTGAGGTCGTCGAGGCCCCACGGCGAGTCGAGGCTGTTGACCCGTGTCCAGAACTGTGTGGCCCCGAAGTCCGTCCAGAATGTCGGGCTCTGGGCCACCTCGACAAGCCCAGCGCGGGCGGCTTCCTTCTGGTCTGCAGGAACACCGTCTTCGAGATTGGCCAGCAAGATGTCGACCGTTGGTGCAATCTGTGGCACCTTCGAGCGCATCTTGTCGTTCGCGGCGGGGAAGAAGTGAATCATCCTGCTCGGCGGGAAAGGAATCTCACGAAGGGGCTCGGGGGCACCGACGGCGAGCGGACGGTAGAAGTCTTTGGCGGGGCGCATCACCTCTGACGATAGGACGCTCACGCTACTCACCGATAATTGAGTCAGACGACAGTTCCTGCGCATCTCTCCCCACCATCCCGAAATAGAGACCATCCCAACGCGGTGGCGAGGGAAAGTGGTCGCCATTTTGGATGCGACTTGCCTCTACCCCGAAATGGAGATCGTTTCGACGCGCCGGTGAGGAGAAATGGTCTCGATTTTGGGAAGTGGGGCGCGTGGGGTCAGGTTGGGAGGGAAATGGTCGTGCCGAATTGTTCGATGAGGCGGTCGGCCAGCAGGCTGCTGACAACGAGCAGATCGAAGTCAGCCGCAGGTCGGGCACCATCGTTGAGCGCCTTCAGTACCTTCCCGCGGGCTTGGCGAGTGCTCCCTTCGAAGCGGGCTTGCTTACTGCTGACCCCAGCCGAACCAATGGCCGGATCCGGGTCTGGCTGTCCGGCTGTCCTCCACGAACAGCTCGCAGCAAGCGGACACTCGATGCATATCGGGGTCGGTCTGCAGAGCCCGGCACCGAGGTCCATCATCACCTGGTTCCACGCCCACCCATCGCCCAGCGGTACAGCCGCATCGGCACGCGACTGTGCGGCTTTGGCCGACAGCCGCTCCCCTGCCGTGCGCGCCAAAATTCGTGCGACATTCGTGTCGACGACAGCGACATCCCGCTCGAACCCAAAGGCCAACACAGCACGCGCCGTGTAGGGGCCGATGCCAGGAAGGACGAGTAGCGCCTCAAGTTTGTCAGGAAGCAACCCATTGTGGTGCTCGACCACGATCGCTGCGGTGGCCTGCAGATTGCGGGCACGCCGCGGGTAGCCGAGCCCCTGCCAGAGCCGCAAGATGTCGCCCAGCGGTGCTGCGGCGCACTCACGCGGCGTCGGAAAAGCATCAAGAAAGGCGAGCCACTTCGGAATGACTCGTTCGGCCTGGGTTTGTTGCAGCATCACCTCCGCGACGAGGATGCGCCACGGATCACGCTCGTTGCGCCAAGGCAGGTCGCGCATGCGGGGCAGCCCCCACGCCAGCACAGCACCGGCATCAATCTGCGTACTCTTCACTCTGGTCCCGATGCCCCGACCGTGCGATATGGGACCACTTCGACGCCCACGCCGAGTTCGGCCTCGATCGATTCGGCCAGCTCGGTTCGAGTCACTTCGTGGTCAGGTTGGGTCATGACCCGCCCGGGTGTTTGCCTGGGGCTCAATCGGCCCAGACATCGGTGCCGTCGTATGGGCGCTTACGTTCGGGCGCAGCAGCCTTCTTCCAGATCAGGACCTTGCGCTTGAAGTAGCAGACTTCTTTGCCGTCCTGGTTGAAGCCCTTGGTCTCGACGGTGACGATGCCGCGGTCGGGCTTCGACTTCGATTCCTTGACTTCGAGGACGCGTGTTTCGGCGTGGATCGTGTCGCCGTGGAACGTGGGGTACTTGTGCTGGAGTGTCTCGACCTCGAGATTTGCAATCGCGGCACCGCTCACGTCAGGCACGCTCATGCCAAGCACCAGGCTGTACACGAGGTTGCCGACCACGACGTTGCGACCCTGAACCGATTCGGCCGCGAACCAGTCGTTGGTGTGCAACGGGTGGTGATTCATCGTGATCATGCAAAATAGATGATCGTCGTATTCGGTGATCGTCTTACCGGGCCAGTGCTTCAAGATGTCGCCGGGCGTGAAGTCTTCGAGATACTTGCCAAACGGGCGTTCATGAGTCGTCATGTATGGCGACGGTATCCGTCAGTCGGCCGCCTCGACAATGTCGCCGCCATCATTGGTCACTTCATCCAGCGTGTCGCCGTCTGCCACGTCGCCGTCTGCCGAGAGAACACGCTCCTCGTCGTCGAGCGGCTCACCGAGTTGTAACTCGGTGAGCCTGCGGCCGAATCGCATCGCGAAGTCAATCGTCGACTCCTGCGATGTCGAGCCGCTCGACGCCAGGTCGCGCAGGCGCGCCAAACGATCGCGTTTCTCGATCTTCCATGGACCGATCCTGAGCGACGCATAGGCCATCGCACCGAGGAAGATAGGGAAGAAGAACTGTGCGAACCGGTATGCCGCAACGCCCAGTGTGGCGGTGTTTTGCGTCAAGCCAAAGCCGACCAGAACGGCGACATAGGTCAAGTCGACGTAGCCAAGGCCACCCGGCGTAATCGGCACAGCGGCGAGCAGGTTCGCGAGGCCGAACGCAACAATGAGTGCGTCAATGTCCAGGCTGCCGCCGAATGCTCGCAGGAACACCCACAGCGCTGCCGCGTCGATGAGCCAGTTGAGGAGTGCGAGAATGACGACTCGCTTGAGCAGAGCGCGATCGCTGATCAGTTCCTCGAGCCGTTCGGCGACGCGATGGAGCGCTTCGGCCAATCGGTCCTCGTCCATGCGGAGACGCCGGGCCACCCAGCGAATCACACGCTCTGATCGCCCTTGGCCCTCCATGATGCCAATCACCAGGAATGCGGCGATGCCAATCACGATGATGCCCATCAGGGCAGCACTTCCGTAGATCGGGTTGACGCCGCGCCGCGGCACCGACACGATCAAGCCGACCCAGAACACCAGGTTCAGTACGACGGCTGAACCAATACCTGCAGTGGCCAATGCGAACCCGGCGTCGGGCCCCTTGATGCCCGAGAGGGTCAACAGCCGGTAACCAAGTGCACTGCCTGCGGCGTTACCGCCCGGTACGACATTCGTCAGCGCCCGGGTCGATAACTGGATACGGAACATGCGCATGCCCGACAACGGTGCAGCAGCATCGCCGAGCGCAGCCCGTGTGAGCAGCGAATAGAAGTACAACGCGACGATTTCGAGCGCAAAGCCCAGTCCGAGGAGGAACGGATTGAGGTTGCTGAGTTCGGTGGCGGCTTCGATGAACTGGGGCAACAACCCCAACACAAACCACAGCACCAGAGCGAAAAGCGCCATCTTGATTCCGAATCGAATCGGACGGATACGCGGCTTCTGGAGGATTTTCGGCGGCAGTATTGGCAACTCGCCGGTCGGCATTGGCCCACGCTGCATCTCATGCGTTTTGTCGTAGGCGCCAGCCGCCTCCGATCCCTCATCCTCGGTCACCTGTACTTCCTATCTGATACATGAGGGTTCGGGCGAGCATTTTCACCCCATCAGCGCCCTGCGTGGGCACCATCCGACCATCCAGGATGGGGCGTGCTCTCTCAGCTGAGTTGCTGGAGCAGTGCGCCGAGCCTGGCACGCAACGCAGGCGCAACGGAGATGTCGGTTTTGCCCAAATGCACAAGCACCACGTCCGATCCGGGTGCGACGACAATGAACTGTCCCTCATACCCGTGACACGAGTAGCTGCCAGGAACATCGGGCCAGGACCACCAGTGCCGGCCGTAACCGAAGCCCGACTCGTCATCGGTGGCGACCTGCACCGCAGCGTGCGCGGCCCAACCGGACGGCAGGATCTGCGCACCGTTGCCGAGGTCAGTCACCCCACGGTGACGGTACAGCTCACCGAAGCTGGCAAAGTCCCGTGCGGACGCGTAGACGTACGATGACCCGACGAAATCACCGGCACCGTCAAACTTCGGCTCGGCGGTCGTCATGCCGGTCGGCTTGAAGAGGCGTTCCGATAGGAACGAACGCATTGCCGTTGCTCGGTTGCCAGGGTCGCCGCCAGGGCCACCGCTGACGATGTCGCCGATAATTCGAGCGATGATGTTGGTGGTGCCCGACGAGTAGTTCCAGACAGTGCCGGGCTCGTGGTCGAGTGGCTGGCTGGCTGCGTATGCGGCGTGGCTTGGCCCACCATCTCCAAAGAGCATCTCGATGCAGTTCGAGACGGTACCGTCGACGTACTCCTCGACGAAGCGTAAGCCGGATCGCATCTCAAGCAGTTGGAGCATGCTGATTGCTTCCTTCGGGGTTCCCTTCCATTCCGGAACCGATGCCGGAGCGCCGATATCGATGCGCCCATCGGCGACGAGAATGCCGACAGCGGCATGAGTGATCGACTTCGCCATGCTCCACGAAATAAGCGTCGAGTGGGCGTCAAGCTCGACTGCAGGCTGAAAGTCATTGGCCGGCTGGGTGCCGTAACGCTCCGCGACGATCGAGCCGCCCTGCTGAATGACCAACGCCAGCGAGTGCCCTTCGACATCGGGGCGATCGAACATTTCGTCGACCAGTTGTTCGAGTTCCGGCATGGCTCGAACTGTACTTTGGTCGGAAAGGCCGAAGCCGTTCGAGGCTCCGCCGAAGTCAGACGAGGCGAGCCGACAGATCGATGAGGCCGGGAACGTCGTGAATATCGTGGTCGAGCAGTGGTAGCTCGATGATCGGTGCGTCACCCGCAAGCGCTTCGAGGCTGACGAGCTCGGCTCGCTCGGCAGTCGCCAACGCGGTGAGCTCGTTGTGCCAGGCAACATGCTCGGCAAGCGGGCCGTCATCGAGGTCGGCGAGCAATGCAGCATCGTCAGGAGTCAGCGCTTCGGGAAGCGGATGGATCAGGTTGACCACGAGGCCACCAAAGGGGAAATTCTTGGCGTGCAACGCCTCGACAAGATGCTTGGCTTCACCCACAGCTTCGGCACGGGGACTCGACACCACCACGAAACATGTGTCGTCGTCGCGCAGCAATGCCGACACCTCTGTGGCACGCTTGCGCAGCCCGCCCTCGATGTTGGCAAGCGACCGGAAGAAGTTCACCGTGTCTTCAACGATCTGCGGGCCAGCGAGGCGCTTGACCGCCCACAAAAACATCGATGCTGCAGCATCGGTCACCCTGGAAAAAGCTCGCTGACCGATGGTGAGCGCACGATAGACCGGGTGTCCGAGGAAGCCGACGAGACGGTCTGGAGCTTCGAGCAGGTCGATGGCGTGACGCGACGGCGGCGTGTCGACGATGATCAGATCCCACTCGCCGCTGCTGTGCAGTTGATGCAGCCGCTCGATGGCCATGTATTCCTGAGCACCCGAGAGCGAGCCGGATATTGCCTGGTAGACGGGGTTGTTGAGGACTGCGTCAGCTTGCTTCTTGGTTGGCGACTGATCGCGGACGAGCCGGTCGAAGGTCTGCTCGGCATCGAGCATCAGCGCCCAGAGCTGCCCGTTGGATGTGCGATTCGTGACGCCCACGACCTGATGTGGTTCGTCGGTGGCCTCCAAGTCGCTGAGGCCAAGCGCGTCGGCCAGCCGTCGGGCAGGATCGACGGTGACGACAACGGTTTTGCGCCCAGCACGGGCTGCTGCAACACCCAGCGCTGCAGCGGTGGTGGTTTTACCCACGCCCCCAGGCCCGCAGGTGAGCAAGAGCTTGGCATCGGTGATTGCATGCAACAGCGAGGTCATGACGGGTCCGCTTCGACGAGAGCGTCGGCCAGAACCGACAGTTCGGCAGGGCCAATTCTGGGTGTGGTCAATCGAGGAAGTGTGATCACCGGCTCCGGCCGTTCGCTGCGCAATCGTTCGATCTGGTGGCGCTGCTGCTCGAGCCGGCTGCGACCAAACGCAGCAGCTGATTCGAGCGCCGATTTTGCTTCGGCCGACAGCTTGAGTTTGTGTGATCGGGCAGCCACCGCAGGCGTCTTCGCCAGACCGGCCCGATCGGGCCAGCACGCGTTGACAACGAGCGGCAGCAGCCTGAGCCCGATTTCGTCGCCCAGTTCGCCAGCGAGTTCGATCGCTTCGGTGATCGGCGTCTCTTCCGCAAGTGCAACGAGGAGTGCCGTGCAACGCGCTGGGTCGGCGAGCATCGCAGAAACCTCACTGGCCTGATCGAGCACCGGGCCCGACTTCACAACATCGGAGAGGCCCGATGCCGAACGCAGAAACGGCGCCGCATGGCCAGCAGGCGGCGCATCGACGATGATGAGATCAGCGACCCGGTCAAGTTCGAGTTCTTTGATCTTGCCAAGGACAAGGAGGTGTTCGAGCCCGGGCGTTGCTGCAGCGATCATTGGGAGTGATGCAGCCGAGGCCGCACGGCGAAGAATGCCGCCAACGCCTTTCAGTTCGAGGTAGTCCCCAAATGCCTGATCGGCACGAATCGTGCGGGCAGAAATAGTGCCCGATCCTTTCGATGCAATGTTGCGCTGGAGCACTTGGGCACGGTCGGTGATCTCGCGACCGCCAAGCAGCGCTCCCATGCCCTGACGGCCATCGACAGCAATGAACAGCACGTCGGCGCCTTGACGTGCCGCCGCAAGCGCGTGCGCTGCAGCAACCGTCGATGAGCCAACCCCACCCTTACCCGCAACGACGACCACATTGCTCGTGGTGAGCCAATCCGCACTCATGGAGTCAACGGTACTCAGAGGACAACGATTCGGATGGTGACTTTCAGCTCGAATCAGCAGGAAAAGCGCGGGCCTGCGACACCGACGTGGCTCGCTACTGGCCGGCCAACCGCTGCGCAAGCAAGAACTGCTGCGTCGATCAATCCGATGACCGAGCATCCAGTGTCGACGCCCATCTCTCCGAGCGCATGCGCTACATCTTCGATGGCGACGTTGCCGCTCGCGCCAGGAGCAAACGGGCAGCCGCCGAGGCCACCGACTGCGGCATCAATGCGGTTCGCTCCGGCCCTGAGTGCGGCGAGCCCGTTGGCAAGCGCCAAACCGCGAGTGTCGTGAAGGTGTGCCCCGATCGACACCTCGACTGCCTTGGCAACAGCAGCGACCAGCGCTTCGACTTCGCTCGGGATGGCAACTCCGATGGTGTCGGCCAGACCGATCGACGATGCCCCGGCGTCGACAACCCGCCGTGCGACTTCGACAACACGGTTCGGGTCGATGCGCTGCTCGTATGGGCAGCCAAACGCTGTCGAAAGAGTCATCTCCATCACCGCACCTTGGTCGATCATGGGCCCAGCAATCGCCTCGAAGGCAGCAATCGCGTCGTCGGTCGACGCTCCGGCGTTGTGCCGACTGTGCGTGTCACTCACCGACACGACGTACTGCAAATGAGTCAGCCCCGCAGCCAATGCTCGTTCGGCACCTCGCCGGTTCAGGACCAAGCCCCAACGGACCACGTCGGCACCCGTGGTCGCTGCACAAAGTTCGTCGGCATCAGCCATTGCAGGTACCCGGTCAGGCCGGACGAAGCTGGTGAGTTCGAGTTCACGCACCCCCGCCGAGACAAGTGCTTCGAAGAGCGCTAACTTCGTTTCGGTTGGAACGGGAGCCTCGTCTTGCAACCCGTCGCGCATCGACACGTCACGCAAGATCACCGAAGCTGGCAGCGTTTGACTCATGTCTGCAACGTAGCCAGACGCGGCACTGTGAACGAGCGTTCAGAATTCTTCGTCGAACCCGACTTCGCCTTCGATGCCGGTTTGGTAGCTCGAAACGGTGCGCTCGAAGAAGTTCGACAGGCCCTGCACGTCTTGCAGTTCCATAAAGCTGAACGGGTTCTTCGACCCAAACTCGGCGCTATAGCCGAGCAGGGCGAGGCGGGTGTCGGCCACGTACTGGAGGTACTCGCGGGTGTCGCCGAGGCTCATGCCCGGAACACCCTCGACGAGGACGTCGGCAGCAAACAGGTACTCGCACTCGACGGCTTCGCTGATCATCTCGCGGATATCGGTCTCGAGCTGAGCGTCGAACAACTCGGGCTCTTCGGCACGGACCGTGTTGACGACTTCGAGAGCGAAGTTCATGTGACACGACTCGTCACGGAACACCCAGTTGGTGCCGTCGGCAAGACCGTTGAGTAAGCCCTTCGAACGCAAGAAGTAGACGTACGCAAACGCTGCGAAGAAGAACAGGCCTTCGATGCAGGTGGCGAAGCAGATCAAGTTCAAAAGGAACTGCTTGCGATCTTCCGGTGTCTCGATCCTGTCGATCTCTTGGATCTGATCCATCCACTTAAAGCAGAAGTCAGCCTTGGCCTTGATCGACGGGATGTTCTCGACAGCAGCAAACGCAGCTTCGCGTTCTTTCATGTCGGGGATGTAGTTGTCGAGAAGGGTCAAGTAGAACTGGACGTGCAACGCCTCTTCGTACAGCTGACGCGACAGGAACATCCGCGCTTCGGGGCTGTTGATGTGGCTGTACAGGTTGAGCACCAGGTTGTTCGACACGATGGAGTCGCCAGTGGCGAAGAACGCCACCAGGCGGCTGACCATGTGCTTCTCAGCGGGCATCAACTTGCGGTCGAGGTCGACCAAGTCGTCAGAGAAGTCGATCTCGTCGACGGTCCACGTGTTCTTGATCGAGTCCTTGTACATGTCAAAGAACTGCGGATATCGCATCGGCCGGAGCGTCAGGTCAAAGCCCGGATCGAGAATGTTGCGCTGTCGAGCGCTCGGCGCCGCTGCTGGTGTGCTCGGTGTCACGAACGTATCGTAATCGCCAGATGTGATTGGGTCGATGAGTGCCATCAGTTGCATGCCTCGCAGGATTCGGGGTTTTCGAGGCTGCAAGCAAGCGCTTCCTCATCGGTGAACGATTTTGTCTGTGCAGGTACGGGAGCGCCGCCGCCGCCGTTCGGCGGTGTGGTGGTCTCTGCTGCGGACGTGGTCGACTTGTTGATCTTCGTGGCCGGACGACTGCGCAGGTAATAGGTGGTCTTGAGACCGGCCTTCCAGGCGTGCAGGTACATCGAAGAAAGCTTGCCGATAGTCGGTGTCTCCATGAAGAGATTGAGTGACTGGCTCTGATCGATGAAGGCACCCCGCTCGGCGCCCATGTCGATCAGCTGGCGCATCGGAATCTCCCAGGACGTGCGGTACACCTCACGCAGTTCGACGGGGATGCGCTCGACGTTTTGCACCGAGCCCTCGGCCTGCTTGATCTCGTTGATCATCTTCTCGTCCCACAGGCCGCGACGCTGCAGTTCGGTAACGAGATAGCGGTTGATCTGCATGAACTCGCCCGACAGAGTTTCGCGCTTGAACAGGTTGGACAACTGCGGCTCGATGCACTCGTAGCAGCCAGCGATCGAAGCAATAGTCGCCGTCGGAGCAATGGCGATGAGCAGGCTGTTACGCAGACCGTGCTCTGTGATGCGGGCACGTAATGTGTGCCAGTCGAGCTCGGCCGGCGGGATAACCTGCACGCCACTCTTGCGACCGCCGAGGTCCCAGAGGTCGAACTGCAGGTCGCCCTGCGCCGCGCGGGTGCCGGCGAACGACTCGTGAGGGCCGCTTTCAGCGGCCAGTTCGGTGGACGCCCACAGTGCATGGAAGTAGATATGCGCGCTGATCCGCTTGCTGAGTTCCTTCGCCTCGGGCGAATCAAACGGCAGGCCCTTCTTGAAGAAGACGTCTTGCAAGCCCATCATGCCGAGGCCAACGGGGCGCCACTTGTTGTTCGAGTATTCAGCTTCCGGCGTCGGGTAGTAATTGATGTCGATGACGCGGTCGAGAAACGGAATGACTTGACGGACAACACGGCCGAGGCTCTCGAAGTCGAACTCGTCGCCACCCTCGGGGCCGGTACCGACGAAGGTGCCGAGGTTGAGCGAACCGAGGTTGCAGACTGCGGTGTTGTCTTGGTCGGTGACCTCGAGGATTTCGGTGCACAGGTTGGACAGGTGCACGACACGCGGCGAGCCATCGTCGTTGAGCGCACCGGTTTGGTTGCACTTCTCGTTTGAAGCGTCCTTGAACGTCATCCAACCGTTGCCGGTTTGGGCCAGCGTGCGCATCATCTTCGAGTAGAGCGTGCGGGCCGAGACCTGCTTTTCGAAGAGGCCAGCTTCTTCGGCGGCGGTATAGGCCCGCTCGAAGTCTTCGCCAAACTTGTCGGTCAGGCTCGGGACCTTCTTCGGGTCGAAAAGGCTCCACTGCCAGTCTTTTTCGACGCGCTCCATGAAGAGGTCGGGAACCCAGTTGGCGATGTTCAGGTTGTGGGTGCGGCGAGCGTGGTCGCCGGTGTTGTCACGCAGTTCGAGGAAGTCCTCGACGTCGGCATGCCACGACTCGAGATAGACGCAGGCTGCACCCTTACGGCGGCCGCCCTGGTTGACCGCTGCGACTGACGAGTCGAGTGTCCGGAGCCACGGGACGATGCCGTTGGACAGGCCATTGGTACCCTGGATGAGGCTGTTCTTCGCACGCACCCGGTGCCATGCGACACCGATACCCCCAGCAAACTTCGAGAGCTTGGCGATGTCGGTGTAACGCTTGTAGATACCTTCGAGGCTGTCTTCGGGGGAGTCGAGCAGGTAGCAGCTCGACATTTGGCTGTGTGTGGTGCCCGAGTTGAACAGCGTCGGGCTCGACGGCAAGTAGGCCAGCGATGACATCAGGTCGTAGAACTTGACCGCCTCGTCGACGCCACCAAGCAGTTCGCCGCTCTTGGCGTTACCAGCAACGAGACCGCAGGCAACACGAAGCATGAAGTACTGCGGTGTCTCAATGACGTCACGGCGCTCGGGGTGGCGGAGCAGGTACCGGTCATAAACCGTGCGAAGGCCGAAGAACTCGAACAACCGGTCACGGTCAGAGTTGATGGCTGCGTTGAGTTCGGGAGCGTTGGCTTCGACAAATGCCATCACCTCGTCGGAGACAATGCCCTGCTCGTGAGCGACCTTGATCGACTCGGAGAACCACGGGATGTTCTGGTTGCGGACTTCTTTGTCGACCACTGTGGCGAGGAGGCGGGCGGCCAGCTTGGAGTAGTTGGGCTCTTCGACAATCAGGCCTGCCGCGGTACGGATCGACAGGTTGTCGAGTTCGTTTGTGGTCGCACCGTCGGCGAGTGCCGAGATCGTACGAGTGGCAACACGCATTGGATCGACACCGAGCAGCCCTTCGGACGCTCGGGCTACGGCGTGAACGATCTTGTTCAGGTCGACCGCTTCGAGCTGACCGTTGCGCTTCATCACGCGCATCCCGCCACCAGGGGTGGCGCCGACCTGCGGGGCAGGAGCCGACTTCGCAGCGTCGATCAACGTCGGCGCGCGTGACGCATCGGTGTCATCTGTACCTACCTGGGTCCCAACATTGCCGTCGGTCAGTGTCACCTGTTACTCCATCTCGTCATCGTCATCGTCATCATCTGGATTTGCCGTATTCCACCGTTCATTCTCGCGTGTTCCACGGCAAATTTCTCGTTCGGTGCCGTTTCATTGCGGTTTTCATTGCCGACGCCTCAGGCACCAGATGTCGTGGCTCAAGGTTTCGAAAGTGCCTCCTCGACACCACATGTCGTGGTGCTGAGGCCGTAATTACAGCAGTGAAACTATGTCGATGTCAACTGTATGGGGTGCAAAACATCCACGTTTCCGCTGCCATGTCGCGAAGTCCCTGCTCAGGCGCTCGCGATGCTCATCAGTCGCGCCCAGGCACGCGATTCGGAACGTTCGGTCGCGGCGATCACTCGGCCCTCGAACTCTGCTTCGGCTACCCACATCGACTCTGTCCCGAGCAATCGGCCCCCGTTCGATCGGATGTGGTTCTCACGAAACTCCAGCGTTGTGCGCCACCCTGCGCGTTCCAGCCACCTCCGGTCGAGTTGTCGCAACGTCGAGCGATGCCAACGGATGTGCGAAGCACGCTCGATTCGGTCTCTGGAGAGCAGTGGGCTGGCCATGGCTTCTACTGTGCGCCAGATTGCCTGTGAGCAACAAGACGGGAAACCGTGTGACTTTGATGTGGTTGACCATGTGGACAGCCTGTGGACTTCCCCACTCCGCTGTGGACGACCGCCCTGCACGCACTCGATCGAGCGGCGTTGTTGGTGCCGACGAATGGTGCCCGATCGAGACGCAAAGCCTGCAGACGTGCATGCAGCAGCGATCAACCTGATCGAGACGAATGCGCCTGGTTCTCGCCAGACCGACACGATACTGGCGTCCTCGCTGGCTCTGACTTCATGCGGTGCGCAGCTCAGCCGACCCATTTCCGAGTGAATTCGGGGGCGGGGCCGGCTGCGATCGATACCGCCTCGGCGGGCGTCACAGCCCGCTGCGCGAGTCCACCGTGCTGCGGCTTCATGAAGCCCGCTGCCGTCGCCCCGTCGATGAAGTCGAACAACGGATCGTAGAAGCTCTGCTCATCGTCGCTCAACATGACGTCGAGGAAAACGACCGGCGTACTGACGATGCCGAGTTGATTCCACGTCAGCACCTCGAACGCTTCCTCATACGTTCCGAATCCGCCCGGAAGCACCACGAAGCCGTCCGCGAGCTCGGCCATGCGCGCCTTGCGCGAGTGCATGTCCGGCAGCACCTCCAACTCGGTGAGCCCGTCGTGCCCGACTTCAAGCGCCAACAATTGCTCGGTGATGACACCGATCACGTCCCCTCCCCCAGCAATGACGGCATCGGCAACAATGCCCATCAGGCCGACGTTGCCGCCGCCGTAGACCAGGCGGTGCCCCGCCTCGACAATGGCTGTTCCGAGCGCTTCGGCCATCAGAGCGAACGCTCCGTCAGTTCCGCTACTCGACCCGCAGTACACACAGATGGTTGACACGAGTCACAGAGTGCCACGGTGGGACGATTATGAACGACTCTGTTGCCCATTGGTATTCTCATCACCCATGGGAATTGCTGCTCCTGACCTGCCTGCGTGCGCTGATGCCATCGACCTCGCCGATCGCGTGGTCGGCAAGGCGGTCCGACGACTCGCTGCACTCGAGGGCGGCGCCGACGTTCATCAGGTGCTCGCCTACGAGATCGCCCACGCAGCATCCGCCGTTGCGACCGCGAAATCGCTCATCGACTACGGCAACAAAGGCGAGGTCGAAGCAAAGATCTGCTGCGCCTACACCGCCGACATGTTGCACGACGTGGCCAACAAAGTCCTGGGCCGCGAAGACGACTGGGGCGTCGAACGGGACCCTCTTGGCAACGCGCATGCCTTCATGACGCAGTTCCGTGCGGCCGAGTTCCTCGCGTCGCTGGCCGACCAACCAGGACCGCTCCATCTGTCGAGCGACATGGAGATGGTCGCCGACACGTTTGATGCCTTCGCTCAGAACGTCATTGCACCACACGCCGAGCACGTCCATCGCACCAACGCCGACGTGCCCGAAGAAATCATCACTGGGATGGCCGAGCTGGGCGCCTTTGGCCTCAGCGTCCCGTCCGAATACGGCGGCTACTCCGAAGGTGGCGACGAGGAATACATCGCGATGGTCGCAGCCACCGAGGCCCTGTCGAAGGCCAGCCTGGGTATCGGCGGCTCGCTGATCACCCGCCCGGAGATCCTCACCCGTGCGCTCGTCAAGGGCGGCACAGAAGAGCAGAAGCAGAAGTGGCTGCCGCTCCTCGCAACCGCCGAAGTGATGCCTGCAGTTGCTGTCACCGAGCCCGACTACGGCTCCGACGTCGCTGGCATCAAGGTCATGGCCACACGCGCCGACGGCCCGAACGGCGAAGCTGGCTGGGTCATCAACGGCGTCAAGACGTGGTGCACATTCGGCGCCCGCGCCGACGCACTCACCCTGCTTGCCCGCACCGACCCCGATCGGTCCAAGACCCACAAGGGCTTGTCGCTGTTCATCGTCCCCAAGCCTCGCGGTGACGCTCACGGCTTCGATTTCACACAGGACATCGATGGCAAGCCGACTGGCGGCACGATGACCGGCAGCCCAATCGACACGATCGGCTACCGCGGCATGCACTCGTACGAGATTGCTCTCGAAAACTGGTGGGTGCCTGCCGAGAACCAGGTCGGCATGGAAGAGGGTCTGGGCAAGGGCTTTTACTACCAGATGGCCGGATTCGAAAACGGCCGCCTGCAAACAGCCGCCCGCGCCGTTGGTGTGATGCAGGCCGCCTACGAGTTGGGCCTCGAATACGCCGAAAACCGCAAGGTCTTCGGCGAATCAATCATCGACTACCAGTTGATCCGCGCCAAGCTCGGCCGCATCGCTGTACTCACCCAGGCTGGCCGCCAGTTCAGCTACGCCGTGGCAACGCTGATGGCCAAGGGCCAAGGCCAAATGGAAGCATCGATGGTCAAGGCGTACGTCTGTCGGGCAGCCGAGTGGGTCACTCGCGAGTCGATGCAGATCCACGGTGGCATGGGATACGCCGAGGAGTACGAGATCAGCCGCCTGTTCGTCGATGCCCGCGTGCTCAGCATCTTCGAAGGCGCCGACGAGACCCTCTGCCTCAAGGTCATTGCCCGTCAGTTGATTGCCAACAGCAACCAAGACTGACGCCCTCACCTTCACGCCTCCTTCGCAGACAAGCTTCGCACCAACGCAATCAGCTCGGCATAGACCTCGGCGTTCGTCTCTGGCTTCGTCATGAAACCAGTCTCACCGGGCGGACGGCGGTAGACGGTTTCAGACAACTCCGCCACGTACGCCACATCGAACCTGCGCCCGGAGATCCAACATCGCCGCGACGGTCCTCGGCGTCAACACTGATTCCGGCATCCCGTCGCCGCTGCGGCACCGAAGACTTTCTATGAGGCCACCCGACTTCGACAGATCGCTCCGCGAATCGCCCGGCTCTGTCCGACGTCGCTGCTCATTGCAGCGTGTGCTTGGCACCGCTGCCGTTGCGTTGGCCATCGCCAGTTGCAGCAGTACCGCACCGCCCAAGTCCGTGACCGCTGCCGTCACCGCACCACCGGCCATCGCGCCACCGGCGACGGTCGCGCTGGCAACGACGGATGCGCCCGAGATTGCCACCACGACGCCTGTAACCACGATCGCTCAGCCACCCATCGCTGCAGCCGAGACATGCCGGCGCTTGGCCGACTTCGATGACGGCGGCTT
>CALCXK010000087.1 GCA_937905835.1 uncultured Ilumatobacter sp.
GCCTGTTCAACGCACTCAGCAATCTGATGGTCGGCGGCAGCATCACCACCACGGTAGGCCGCAGTTTCAGCGCTGAGGAGTTCCTCGATACCGTCGAGCACTACGGCATCAACTCGTCTTCGATCGTCGGCGATGCGTTTGCCAAGCCAATCCTCAAGGCCCTCGATGCCGAGCCCAATCGTTGGGATATCTCGTCGCTCCGAGTGATCGTGTCGTCCGGAGTCATGTGGTCGAAGGAAACCAAGGATGGTCTGCTCCGTCACAACGATCGGTTGATCATGGTCGATGCGCTCGGATCGAGCGAGGCAATCGGCATGGCAACGAACACGACGACCGCCGATTCGGTGAGCGACCCGAATCGTCAGACTGCTCAGTTCGAACTCGGACCCAATACGCGAGTCATCACCGATGAGGGCAACGACGTCGTTCCCGGTTCGGGCGAGCGCGGCCGCGTGGCCCTCCGAGGCCGCACACCGATCGGTTATTACAAGGACGAAGCCAAGTCGGCCCAGACGTTCGTGATCATCGGTGGTGAGCGCTACTCAATCCCCGGCGACTACGCCACGGTCGAGGTCGACGGCACCGTCGCCCTCCTCGGACGCGGCAGCCAGTGCATCAACACCGGTGGCGAGAAGGTCTACCCCGAAGAAGTCGAAGAGTGCCTGAAGCGGCATCCCGCCGTCGCCGATGCCGCAGTAGTCGGCCTGCCTGACGAGAAGTGGGGCGAGTCGATCACTGCGCTGGTCGAGGCTCACCCCGGCGCCACCATCGAATCGCAGGAGCTTCGCGATCACGTCAAGGCCAACCTTGCTGCCTACAAGGCCCCAAAGATCGTCTTCGAGATCGACACGGTCGGGAGGGCCAACAACGGCAAACTGGACTACCGCGCCCTCAAGCAGCGCGCGCTCGACCTCGCCGCAAAGTAGTTGCGCAGGGGGAGGCGCTTTCATGCGCTGCATCTCGTTCAACAGTAACGAAACGATCCTGACCCGATACGCAACTCTGGTCGGTCGCGTAGCCTCAGAACACTGGTCCAACCGACAGCAGCCACGTTCACGTGGATGGACTACGACGCAGTGCTGTTTGACCTCGGTGACCAGTGGGTAACGTCATTTGCCATGACTGATCTTGGATTCGACGGCAGAGTAGCGATTATCACCGGCGCCGGTGGCGGCCTTGGCAAGCAGCACGCGCTGATGATGGCAGCGCGTGGTGCGCTCATCGTGGTGAACGACCTCGGCGGCTCGGTCGACGGTTCGGGCAGCGACAAGGGTGCCGCGCAACTGGTCGTCGACGAAATCATCGCAGCCGGCGGCGACGCCGTCGCCAACACCGACTCGGTCGCCACGCCTGAGGGTGGCGAATCGATTGTCAAGTCGGCAATCGACGCGTACGGCAAGGTCGACATTGTCATCAACAATGCCGGCATCCTTCGCGACAAATCGTTCCATAACATGACCCCCGACCTGGTCGACCCGGTCCTCGATGTCCACCTTCGCGGTGCATTCAACGTCACTGGTCCAGCCTGGAAGCTGATGCGCGAGCAGGGGTACGGCCGCATTGTGTCCACATCGTCCGCTGCCGGCATCTTCGGCAACTTTGGCCAGACCAACTACGGCGCCGCCAAAATGGGCCTCGTCGGCTTCACCAACGTGCTCGCAGTAGAAGGTGCAAAGTTCAACATCAAGGCAAACGCCATTGCGCCTCTTGCCTACACCCGCATGACCGAAGATCTCCTCGGCGCGCTCGGCGAGAAACTCCAGCCCGAACTTGTCTCGCCACTCGTCACGTACCTGAGTCACGAGTCCTGCGAGTCGACCGGCCGCACGTACTCGGTCGGCGGCGGCCGCGTTGCCGAAGTGTTCATCGCCGAGTGCCAGGGCTACACGTCCGATTCGCTCACGCCTGAGAGCCTGCGCGACAACTGGAACATCGTCACCGATCAAACCGGCTACGAAGTTCCCGCCACCATCGCCGACGAGACGGCGATGTTCCTCAAGGCCCTCAAGTAAGTCACTTTGCCGAAGGTGTGAGGTAAGGGCACACCTACCTCACGCCTTTGCCGCCGTCCGAGATCTGTCTCTGACATGCTGTGTCGATGAGCGACAACGATCTCCAGCACGACGAACAACCGAACGGGCCCGGACTTTTCTTGGTGCTGACGATTTTTGTCGCAGTGATCACTGCGGTGTTCATTGCGCAGAACCGCGAGCGAACCGCGATCAACTTCCTGTTCTTCGACTTCAACAGTCGGACATGGGTCGCCATCGCCATGTCGATCGGCCTCGGCGTGCTGCTCGACCGGCTGTTCCTCGCTTGGTGGCGGCACGCTCGCAAGCGCAAGCACGAACGCTGACCCTCGCCCTACCAGCGGCGGCCACGATTGGCCTCAGCCGGTCTGGGCCGACGATGATTGCGCCGTGTGGATCGAATCATCAGACGGTATTCAGGTAGCGGTTCACGAGTTCGGCGGCACCGGCCGAACACTCCTCTGGTCTCACGCAACCGGCTTCCACGCACATTGCTACGAGCCGATCGCCCGCCGACTCGGCGACAACTTCACGTCCTTTGGCCTCGACCACCGCGGTCACGGCACGACCGCCTTAACCAACAACTGGCAGGTCGACTGGTCCAAGTATGGCGATGACGCTCACGCCGCAGCCGAAGCGATCGCGCCTGATGGCGGTCTTGTCGCATTCGGCCACTCGATGGGAGGCGCCTCGCTCGTGATGGCGGCCCACGCCAAGCCCGGCCTCTTCGAGGCACTCGTCGTGTTCGAGCCAATCATCTTCCCCGCTCCCGACGTCGGCCCCAAGGGCGAGCCCACGCCCATGATCGCCGCCGCCCGCAATCGCCGCGCGACGTTCGACTCCTACGAGGCGGCAATCGAGCGCTACTCGTCGAAGCCGCCAATGCAGTTCTTCGACGCCGACATCCTTCGCGCCTACGTCGAGCACGGGTTCGCCCCGACCGGCGACGCAGGCTCGAACCAGGTCGGGCTGCGCTGCACCCCCGAGCACGAAGCCCGTACCTTCGAAACCGGTGGCACGCATGGCTTCTGGGACGTGCTCCCCGAGGTCGAGACCCGGGTCGTCGTCGTGTCGGGCAAGGTTGAGGAGGAACGCTCCCCTGCCGGAATCGCCGCAAGCGTCGCCGAACGCCTCCCGAACGGCTCCTACATCGAACTGACTACCGGCAATCACCTCACGCCGTTCATCACACCTGACGTCATCGCCGACCTACTCCGCGACACCCTCTGCTGACAGTGATCGGCTGTGACAGCCGATCTGTAGGGTGAGGGACATGTCAGAAGTTGCGGTCGAACCGGCCTACCCCGTGCCGATGACACTCTCGCCGTCGCGGGTTTCGTCGTTCACGTCGTGCCCGATGCAGTTCCGGTTCTCAAGCATTCAGAAGCTGCCCGAACCACCCGGCGTCGCCACCACCAAAGGCACCGTCGTACACCGGGCTCTGGAGTTGCTGTTCGTTCGACCGGCCCCAGACCGCACGCCAGATTCCCTCGCTATCGACCTCGCTACGGCGCTCGACGAGTACTCCACACATCCCGATTACGTCGGCCTCCAGCTCAACCAAGAGAGCGCCACGTCATTCCGTCGCGAGTGTGAATCGCTGATCGAGAAGTACTTCGGCATGGAAGACCCGAGCACCATTCGTGAGATCGGCCTCGAGCTCTGGATGACCGCCGACATCGGCAACCTGCAGCTCCGCGGCATCATCGACCGACTCGAACTCGACGAGCACGGCGGGCTGGTCGTCACCGACTACAAAACCGGCCGAGCCCCGTCGGGCCGGTACGAACAGAAAAGTCTCGCCGGTGTCCACTTCTACGCGTTCCTCTGCGAGCAGGTCTTCGGCGTCGTTCCGTCGAAGATCCGGCTGATGTACCTCAAAACCGGCGAGACAATCGAAACTACCCCGTCCGCACAATCGGTCAAGTTCATCACGACCCGAACGAAGGCGGTGTGGGCGGCAGTCGAACGTGCGTGCACCACCGGCGACTTCCGCCCCAACCGGAGCAACCTCTGCAACTGGTGCTCATTCCAACAGTGGTGCCCTGAGTTCAACGGCGACCCCGACCTCGCTGAGACCGAGGCCCGAGCCGCTTACGAGGCATTGCTCCGCCCGACACCGGTCAGCCTCAACTCCTAATGGCGACGATCGACAACGCGCCAGAATCGGTGACCGATTCACCGCTCGACGACGTCCCCGGCCAGGGTGCGTTCGGCCCCGGCGTCGACGCATTCGATCAACGCGTCGACCAGCTCCTCGAGCATGTCCGCGGCAACCGGGTCGCCGACAAAGTCTTCACCGGTGCCAGCCATGCCGGTGAGTTCAGCATCATTTGGCATGCGATCAGCGTGACCCGAGGTCTCGTCAAGGGCCGGCGTGACCAGGTCATCGTGCTTGCCGTCCTGATCGGCGCCGAGAGCCTCATTGTCAACCAGGGCGTCAAGCGGCTGTTCAAGCGCGCTCGCCCCACCACCGATGGCGACGACCGGTTACAGGTTCGCAAGCCGCTGACCTCATCGTTCCCGTCTGGGCATTCCAGTGCCGCCACGTTCGCCGCCACGATGCTGACCGCATGGGACGGCAAACGGCTGGGCGCTGTGTGGTTCACGCTGGCCGGCATCGTCGGCACGAGCCGCTCCTACGTGCGAATTCATCACGCATCTGACGTCGTGGGCGGCCTCGTTGTCGGTCGTATTCTTGGCCTCATCGGCCGCCGTATTGCCCGACGCCTCCTCCCCGCCTGACGCTCCCTCCGAGCAGAAGCGCGATGAGCCCCGAGCGCTCTCAGCCGGGGTCTGAACCTCATCGCTCGTGCCAACCACCGTGTTTGCTCGCGTACCCTCACCGGCAATGAACGACATCGCGTACGACAACAAGATGAGCGACGCCGAGGGTCTGATGTGGCGGCTAGAGAAAGACCCGCATCTCTCGTCGACGTTCGCCTCGGTCACGATCCTCGACCGCAAGCCTGACTTCGACCTGCTCCGCGAACGCTTGATCGGTGCCAGCCACCGCATGCCGCGTCTGCGCCAACGAGTGCAAACCGCACCGGGCAACGTGAGCGCACCGAAATGGGTCGAGGACTCTGATTTCGACATCAACCTGCACCTCCGCCGTGTCGCGCTTCCCAAGCCCGGCACCGAACGCCAGCTCTTCGATCTTGCGACGTTGCTGTGTGCTGACCCGTTCGACCGGACTCGCCCGCTGTGGCAGTTCACCGTTGTCGAAGGGATCAAGGGCAACCGAGCGGCGTTGATCCAGAAGCTCCACCACACCATCGCCGACGGCGAGAGCGGCGTGAAATTGTCGCTCGAGTTTCTCGATTTTGAGCGCGATGCTCTCCAGCCGGAGCCGCTCACACCTGACGAAATCGCGGCTGCCGCCGAAGATCTCCGGGCCAACGACACCAAGGCTGCCGACGCCGTGCGCGACCTTCTCGCCGGATCGATGCAGCTCCCGCTCGGCATCCTCAAGCAGGTGAAGGAGCTGCTCGCCGACCCGTCGCACATCCCCGACGCCAGCAGCGCAGCGGCCAAGACGTTCCGCAGCATCGTCAACCAGTTGGGTGACACCGACCCTGCTCGTTCACCGCTGTGGACGAAACGCTCGACGCGGCGCACCCTCGAACATTCGGTGGCACCGTTTGGCGCTACGAAAGCTGCAGCACAGCGCCTCGGGGGCACGCTGAACACGGCGTTCTTGACGATTGCAACTGATGCGGCGAGCGTCTATCACGTCGAACAGGGCAGCCCTGTCGAGGCGCTCCGCGCATCGATGGCGATCAGCACTCGCACCGAGTCATCTGGAGCCAACGCGTTCTCGCTCGTGCGAATGCTCGTCCCGACCGGTGAAATGTCGCTCGACGAACGGTTCCGTGCAATCGATCAGGCATCGACCGCCGCGGTCAGCAACGCTGGCGGTGCCAACCTCGACTCGATGGCAGCGGTGGCGGCTGGACTACCCACGTCGCTGCTCACCCGGATGGCTCGCCAGCAGTCACAGACCGTCGACTTTGCCACCTCGAATGTGCGCGGTGCACCAATGCCGTTATTCGTGGCGGGTGCCCAGTTGCTGCACAACATCCCAGTCGGTCCGCTCAGCGGCGTGGCGTTCAACTTGACGCTGCTCAGCTACCACGGCAACTTAGACATGGGCTTGAACACCGACTCGGCGGCGATCGATGATGCTGCGCTGCTCAAGCGATGCCTCGACGACGCAATCACACGTTTTACGAGGCTCGCGAAGAAGTAGGGCCTCGACGAGGCCGACTCGTCAGACGGTTTCGCTCGCGACCGGTTCAATCGTCTCGATGACCACGGACGGCTTTTCGGCCTCAGCGGTCAACAGTGTGCGGACGTCGAGCAGGAGGTTGGCGACCTCACCACTGGAGACGAGCTCACGCTGCATCATCCTGGAGAGTGCGCCATCGATCACACCGATGGCCTCGTTGATCACTGCGTCGTTGGCGTTGCGCTGATCAGTCATTAAGTAACACGGTACCCGGCGATTGGACACCGAGCGCGCACCTGCTCCGAGTTCAGAAATCTGTCACACAACCGAAGCAGTGCGGACCCGGCTGCAGCAGCCGTTTTCACACCAGATCGCCGCCGCCGCCAGCGTCGGGCCTACGATGCCGTGCCATGGATCTGCAGGGCAAAAATGTCGTCGTCACCGGTGCTGGCCGGGGTATTGGAGAGGCACTCGCACGCGAATTCAACGCACGCGGGGCCCGGGTCGCAGTCGCTGATCTCCGTGGCGCCGACGCGGTGGCAGCCTCGCTCGATGGCGCCAACGCCGGCGTCGGCAACGGGAGCGATGTGCTCGCCACCCCGGAAGACGACTGGGAGCTGGCTATGAACGTCAACGTCCACGCACACCGTTGGGCAGCTCGCTACTTACTCCCCGACTGGCTCGAGCGCGGCGACGGCTACCTCCCGCATCCGGAAGTCGCCGGCTACATGCAGATGAAGGCTGCTCGTCCCGACCGCTGGTTGGGTGGCATGCGCAAGTTGCAGCGCACCGTCAGAGGCGGCTGACCACCCGTCGCCGCTGTCATCCACTGCCCCGTCCGACCACGATGCAACGTTCGCCTGCCGCTCTCGCCCGTTTGGGCCTGCGTCTCGGCGAACCGATCCGATTTCAACAGCACGGGAAGGGCCGCTGGATCATCGGCAAAGTTGAGGGCATCGAGGACGACGGCAGCATTCAGCTGCGCGATCCCAACGGCGCAGCGCGATCGCTGCGCGCCGAGGTCCTCGAGATTCGCCGACCAGGCTCACGCGGCCGCCTGCGATGGTGCACCGTCAGCGATGTCGCCGTCACCTGGGAACAGCTCGAGATGTTCGAGAAACTGCCCGAGGTCCAGTTGCCACAGGGTAAGCGAATCAAAATCCGGCGCGACCGTCCGACTCTGTTCGACGACATCTAAACAATCACGTCGTGCCTGATCAGGAACAACCCACGATCGCGTCATGACTCGGCGATCCACTGCTGGATGATTCGCCCGGCGATCGAGATGTTCGGCGGAATCATGGGGAGGTCGTCCTTGCGGTACCAATTGGCGTCCATGATCTCGCTCTCTTCGCAAACAATCTCGCCGCCGGTGTAGTTCACACGGAAGCCGACCATCAGGCTGTGCGGGAACGGCCATGGTTGGCTGCCGACATAACGGACGTCATCGACGTCAACACCGACCTCTTCCTTCACCTCGCGGATGACTGCGCCTTCAAGGTCCTCGCCCGGCTCAACGAAGCCGGCGAGACACGAGTACATCGGCATCGGGAAGCGAACGCCGCGTGCCAACAGCGCTTCCTGGTCGGGGCCCGGGACACCACGCGTGATCAGCGTGATCATCGCCGGGGCGACACGCGGGTAGACGACCAGTTCGCATGCCGGGCACTTCAGCCCGCGCTCCCCCTGAGATGGCTCGGTCGCTGTCGCACAGCGACCACAGAAGCGATGGGTCCGCGCCCACTCGGCAGTCTGTACAGCGCGGCCCGCAGCCAGCCATTCGCCTTCCGAGGCGACACCAAAATACTTGAACAGATCCATCGCCGCGCCGTACGACGGGTCGCCAGCTTCGGCAGGAACATCGACAGCCCACCACCCCGCACCACCAACGATGCCGATGAAGTACTGGCCCCAATTCTCGGCCCCTACATCGTCTGACGGCCGGTCGTCGACGAAGACCGTGTTACCGATCACGTGGACATAGCGACGCTCACCGTCGAACCCCACAGGCACATCGTTCAGCGGGTCGTACAGCGCAGCGGTGTTCATCGACACCAAGTTCAGTTCCATGCTCATCGCTGCCATCTGTACCACGAACACGACCCGCTCGACGTAAGCACGCGTACCATCTCGGCATGGCCGACACCGCGTCATCCACGCCCGCACCCGATCCCTCGCTTCACTCAGACCTCGCCGATGCCGCTGTGCTACTTGGCACCTGGGAGGGCACCGGGCGAGGCGAGTATCCAACGATCGCGTCGTTCGAGTACTCCGAATCGATCACGTTCAGCCACATCGGCAAACCGTTTCTGGCGTACCAACAGCGCACTCGAGCGGTTGACGACGGCCGACCGCTCCACGCCGAATCCGGCTATTGGCGGTTCCCTCACCGCGGACTCGCCGAAGTCGTCCTTGCTCACCCGACCGGCATCACCGAAATCCTGGAAGGGTTCGCCGCTCCGAACATGCCCGGCAGCGCGACGTTCATGATCGACCTCCGATCGACGACCATCAGCGGTTCCTCATCAGCAAAGCCGGTGACGCAGACCGAGCGCACCTTCGAGTTCACCGGTGACACGCTTCGCTACACCTGCCGCATGGCCGCTGTCGGACTGCCGATCCAACACCACCTTGCCGCCGAACTCCACCGCGTCAGTTGACCTGACCTTCACCTGCAGCAGCGCCAGAACGATGCCACATCGCCGCCACACCGACGTCTGGCCTCGGGGCGACGATGGCACCCGGGCTACAGCCAACACGTGCAGATTTTCTACGATGGCGCCATGACTCGTTCTGGAAATTCTGTCGTGATCGTCGATGCCGTCCGCACCCCCATCGGGAAACGCAACGGTGGCCTATCCACACTGCATCCGGGCGAGACCCTCGGACTCGTCCAAAAGGCCTTGATCGAACGAACCGGCATCGACCCGGCCCTCGTTGAGCAGGTTGTCGGCGGCGTCGTCAGCCAGGCCGGTGAGCAGGCGTTCAACCTGACCCGCACCGCGTGGCTCGGTGCCGGCCTTCCGCTCACCACCGCAGCGACCACCGTCGACACACAGTGCGGTTCGAGCCAGCAGGCCACCAGCCTTGCTGCATCGCTCGTCGGATCCGGCGTCGTCGACGTCGCGATGGCCTGCGGTGTCGAGGCAATGAGTCGCGTGCCGATCGGCGCAAGCGGCTCGAAGAAGCTCGGCCTCGGCGTCCCGATCCCGCCGCCGTACTTCGACCAGTACGAGATGACCTCACAGTTCGAAGGCGCCGAGCGCATCGCCGACAAATGGAGCATCACCCGCGAAGACACCGACGCGTTCGGCCTCGCATCGCAGCAGCGTGCCATCCAGGCGTGGGAAGAAGACCGCTTTGCCGGGCAGTACATCACTGTCGAGGCCCCTGACGTCGACGAAGAGGGCAACCCGACAGGTACGACCCACACCGTCGCCCGCGACGAAGGCCTCCGCGAAACATCGATGGAGAAGCTCGCCACGCTCAAGCCGGTCGGCCGCCCCGACGGCGTCCACACCGCCGGCAACGCATCACAGATCTCCGACGGCGCCGCTGCCATCTTGATGATGACTGAAGCGAAGGCCACCGAACTCGGACTCACACCAAAGGCACGCATTGTCGACACCTGCCTCGTCGGCACTGACCCCGAGCTGATGCTCACCGGACCGATCGATGCAACACGTCGCCTCCTCGCCCGCACCGGCCTGACAATCGACGATATCGACGTGTTCGAGATCAACGAAGCCTTTGCCTCTGTCGTGCTCGCCTGGGCAAAAGAGACCGGCGCCGACTTGGCCAAGACCAACCCCAACGGTGGCGCCATCGCACTCGGTCATCCGCTTGGCGGCACCGGCGCATTCCTGCTGACCAAGGCGATCTACGAACTGGAGCGCACGGGCGGAAAGTACGGCCTCATTTCCATGTGCTGCGGAGGCGGACTCGGAACCGGCACCCTCATCGAGCGAGTCTGACGACGCCCAACTCTCTCGATGAGGGTCGCCGTCTCGATCGGTTGGGTCTTCGACATTCCCTGCGACCTCGCGATGCCTAACTCGACCGACACGATCGACGTTCTTGACGCCTCGATCCTCCCCGACGGCAACGTAGGAATCGGGCTCGTTCGACACTGATCACCACACCACCACACCACCCCACCACCACACCGCCACACCACCCCACCACACCCCACCCCACGTTTGCGTCGAACAATCCGTTGGTATTCGCCCGAACACTTCGACGC
>CALCXK010000088.1 GCA_937905835.1 uncultured Ilumatobacter sp.
GGAGAGGATGCTGCCGCGCTCGTGGCGCCCGGAGTTGGGGTCACGATGCGAACGTCCCGAGGTGGTGCTGGACCGGCTGCTCGTGAGGAGCAGGTCATTTCCTACCGCACGATGCTCGAGAACGAAATTCGGTCCCTCGCTCGAGCTGACTGAGCCCGGGTGGGGCTGTGCCGCATTCGCTCGGGTGGTCGCTCCCGACCTGCTTGGCAAATTGCCGCACGTGAAACTGGTTGGCATCCGGTGCACCGAAAACCGAGACCTCCGCCTTCTGACAAGACGACGACCAGCACTACTTTGAGTCGTGTGAAAAGCTTCGCTGGAAAGATCGCTGTCGTCACTGGTGGAGGAACCGGGATGGGGCGCGAGCTCGTCGTGCAACTTGCAGCGGCCGGCGCCCACGTATCCATGTGTGACTTATCTGAGGAACGCATGCAGGAAACCGCGACGCTCGCCCGCGCTGCGGCCCCGGCGTCAGACATCAGGATCAGTACACATGTCTGCGATGTCAGTGACGAAGCGGCGATGTACGTCTTCCGTGACGAGGTCCTCACAGCGCACGACACCGAACACATCAACTTGTTGTTCAACAATGCCGGCCTCAGCGGTGGCGGCAGCGTGGTGACCGACAGCCGAGAAGCCTGGGACCGCTGTTTCGACATTTGTTTCAACGGAGTCCGTTGGGGTGTCTTGGCGTTCCTCGATGCGCTCATCAAGTCCGACGAGGGACATATCGTCAACACGTCCAGCGTCAACGGATTTTGGGCGTCGATCGGCCCCGACCGGCCGCACACCGCCTACTCCGCAGCGAAGTTCGCCGTCAAGGGCTTCACCGAGGCGTTGATCACCGACATGCAGGTCAACGCGCCGCACGTGCTTGTCTCGGTCGTCATGCCCGGTCACATCGGCACGTCGATCATCCAGAATTCGATGAACTTCGGGGCCCGCACGCTCAGCGACGACGACAAGGAACTGATGACGCTGGCCGACCAGATGTTCCAGGAGAACGCCCCGATGACTGCCGCCGCTGCAACAACGGTGATCCTGACCGATGTGCTCGCCGAACGTTGGCGCATCCTTGTCGGTGACGACGCATACGCCCTTGACAGTGCGGTGCGAGCCGATCCTGAGAACGCTTACGACGGCTCGATGTCGGAGATTCTGTTCCGCAATCTCAACGAGGCACGAGAAGCGCTCGAGGCCGCGAGCGACTGAGCCCAATCTGCTGAGCCGCAGTGGCGATGGTGGGGAGGGCCTCAGGGGTCGGCCCGGTACCCCGAACGTCGAGAGCGATCTCGACGCTCGATGATGGACTGATGTCAGCAACCCTCTCCCCGTCACTCCACTACGTGAAGTGGTAGCGGTCGGGGTTCCATGGAGGCCGACGTCTTGCTGAACCGTCGGGCCAGTTCGGATTTGTCCCACGGGTCGCGCACCACGCGAGAGTAACGTTGAGGGTATATGTCTTCTCCACGCCTGGTCGACGGTGACCTGATCGCTGACCTCGAAGCTCGCAACCTGATCCACGACTCCACCGATCGTGAACTCCTTCGGGCAGCCGTCGCCGAGGGGCCGGTCGGGATCTACTACGGCTGCGATCCGACGGCGGACAGCCTCCATGTGGGGAACTTGATCGGTCTGGTCGTGCTGCGTCGCTTCCAAGACGCGGGGCACCGAGCCATCGCACTTGCCGGTGGGGCCACAGGAATGGTGGGCGATCCCGGGGGCCGTTCCGAAGAACGCAACCTGCTCGACGAGAAGACGCTCAGCTACAACGTGACGAAGATTAAGGAACAACTCGGTCGAGTGGTCGACCTGACGGACGAACAGCGGGGAGTTCTGGTCGATAATCGTGACTGGACGCGCGAGATCGGTGTACTCGAGTTCCTCCGTGATGTCGGTAAGCACGTGACGGTGAACCAGATGCTCGCCCGGGAAAGCATCAAGGTCCGAATTAACTCCGAGCACGGAATCTCGTTCACTGAGTTCAGCTACATGTTGCTCCAGGCCAACGATTACCTCTGGTTGCACGACAACCTCGGCTGTTCTATTCAGATCGGTGGGTCCGATCAGTGGGGCAACATCATCTCTGGTGTCGATTTGATCCGTCGGAAGCGCCACGACCACGTGCACGCGTTCTCCTGGCCACTACTCACTGGATCCGATGGGACCAAGCTCGGCAAGACCACCGGCGCACGAGTCTGGCTCGATGCGGCCAAGACGAGCCCGTACCAACTCCGCCAGCACTGGATGCAGATCGCCGACGCTGACGTCGAGGCTCAGCTGCTGACGTTTTCGCTACGCCCGGTCGCCGAGATCAAGGAGCTTGCGGCGGCACATGGTGCGGCCCCGCAGCTCCGATTGGGGCAGCAGGCACTTGCCGACGACATGGTGACGCTGATCCACGGTGCCGATGCGGCGGCGGCCGCAACCGAGGCAGCCGAGTTGCTGTTCTCCGAGGATCTGGGGGCTGCGTCAGAAGCAGCGCTGCAGGCATTGGCAGCGGAGATCCCATTTAGCCGAATGACAGCGATGGAACTTGCCGAAACTCCGAGCGCCCTGGTTGCGATGAATCTTGCGACATCAAACGGCGATGCCCGTCGCACCTTGGCCCAGAAGTCGTACTCTGTCAACGGGGTGCAGTTGGATGAGAAAGCCCAGCTCAGCGACCACAAACCCCTTCACGGGAAGTACCTGCTGATCCGGAAGGGCAAGAAGTCGCACCATCTCGTCGAACAAGTTCTTTAAGGCGAGGTTGTGCGGGGCCTGGGATGGTTATAGATTCGTTCTTCGCTCCATGGAGGCA
>CALCXK010000089.1 GCA_937905835.1 uncultured Ilumatobacter sp.
GGCGCGTCAGCCCACTTGTAGAGGCCTTCGACGATGGCCTCGGCGAGCCCGGGCGTGTCGGGCATGGCCGGCATCTCGTAGTTCTCGTTGTAGAGAGTGATGTAGTAGAAGACGTCGGTCTCGTCGGGCGTTCCGCCGCCATACATCCGCTTGATGCCAGCGTCGACAATGGCACCAACCTCGTAGGCAAAAGAGGGGTCATACGCCTGCACGGCAGGCACGGTCGAAGCGAGCACCAGGCTGTGTCCGTCTTGATGCTGGAGGCCTTCGCCCATCAGGGTGGTTCGGCCGGCGGTGCCACCCATCAAGAAGCCGCGGGTCCGCATGTCAGCTGCCTGCCAGATGAGGTCGCCGACGCGCTGGAAGCCGAACATTGAATAAAACGTGTAAAACGGGATCATCGGGACGCCGCGGGTCGCGTAACTGGTACCGGCCGCGATGAAACTCGACATGGCACCAGCCTCGGTGATGCCTTCTTCGAGGATCTGGCCACTTTTCGACTCGGCATAGGAGAGCAGCAGGTCGTGATCAACCGGCTCGTAGAGCTGTCCCTGGGAGGCATAGATGCCGATCTCGCGGAACAGCGAGTCCATACCGAAGGTGCGGGCTTCGTCGGGAATGATCGGGACGATCCGTTCGCCGACGTGCTCGTCACGCGTCAAGCTGCGCAGCAGACGAGTGAAGCCCATGGTGGTCGACACTGCCTGGCCGTTGGAACCCGACCACATCTCTGCGAAGGCCGAAGGATCCGGCAGCGACATCGGCTTGCGGACACGCGTTGTGCGCTCGGGCACGAAACCGTCGAGGGCACGCCGACGCTCCATCATGTACTGGTACTCGATGGAGTCGGCACCGAGCTTGATGTACGGCGGGTTCTTGTCGTCGACGAGCTCCTCGGGGATCTGATCTTGGAGATGCAGACGGTCACGCATGTCCAGCAACTGCTTCTTGGTCATTTTCTTGATCTGGTGCGTCGAGTTGCGTCCCTCGAAGCCCTCGCCCAGCGTCCAACCCTTGACGGTTTTGGCCAGGATGACAGTGGGGCGGCCGGAGCCGAGGTTGTCCGACGCAGCTTTGTAGGCGGCGTACAGCTTGCGATAGTCGTGGCCACCACGCGGCAGGTTGCGGATGTCGTCGTCGGTGAGGTGCGAGACCATCTGGCGCAGCCGGTCGTCAGGGCCAAAGAAGTGATCGCGGGCATAGCCGCCAGGCTCGGTTGCGTATCGCTGAAACTCGCCGTCGACGGTGGTGTTCATCTTGTTGAGCAGCACACCGTCTTTGTCTTGCGCGAGCAGGTCGTCCCACTTGGAACCCCACACGACCTTGATGACGTTCCAGCCGGCGCCACGGAAGGTGGCCTCGAGCTCCTGGATGACCTTGCCATTGCCGCGCACCGGGCCGTCGAGGCGCTGCAGGTTGCAGTTGACGACGAACACCAGGTTGTCGAGATGCTCACGCGATGCAAGGGAGATGGCGCCGAGCGTTTCGGGTTCGTCGCACTCGCCATCACCGAGGAACGCCCACACGCGACTGCCCGACGTGTCGTCGATCTGGCGGTTGAGCAGGTAGCGGTTGTAGCGGGCCTGATAGAGCGCCGTCAGCGAGCCAAGGCCCATCGACACGGTGGGGAACTCCCAGAAGTCCGGCATGAGACGCGGGTGCGGGTACGAGCTGAGGCCGCGACCGCCGCGTCCGAGTTCGCGGCGGAAGTGGTCGAGATCGTCTTCGCTCAGGCGGCCTTCGAGAAAGGCGCGGGCATACACCCCGGGTGCAGCGTGGCCCTGGAAGTACACGTGGTCACCTGGGTTGCCGTCGTCCTTGCCGCGAAAGAAGTGGTTGAAGCCAATCTCGTAGAGGGCAGCTGAACTGGCGAACGTGGAAAGGTGGCCGCCGATGCCGTCGGCTGCCTTGTTGGCCTTGACGACCATTGCTGCTGCGTTCCAACGGATGAAGGCTCGGATGCGACGCTCGATGTGCTCATCGCCCGGGAACCAGGGCTCTTCGGAGCGCGGGATGGTGTTGACGTATGGCGTCGACACGGTGGCCGGAAACGACACCTGGCTGGCACTCGCCCGCTCCATGAGCCGAGACAGCAAATATCGGGCGCGGTTCTTGCCGTGCATGTCGACGACGGCATCGAGGCTGTCGAGCCATTCCTCGGTTTCAATGGGGTCGATGTCGGGGAGTTGATGGACATGTCCGTCGAAAATCATACGGAGACCATTGTCGCAGGGTTACCGCTCGGTAGCGATCACGTCTGCGCAACTGTCCGAAACTGTTTGGTGGCTGGCGAGAGGGTGCCATCGCCGTGAATCAGCCCTGAACGGCTCTAGGTTGGCAACGATGAGTCGACTCGAGATCTACACCGATGGTGCCTGCCAGGGAAACCCCGGGCCCGGCGGCTGGGGCTGGGCTGTTGCGCCCGACGGTGAGCCGAACGGCTCTGGCGGTGAAGCAGCATCCACGAACCAGCGGATGGAGATCTACGCCGTTATCGATGCGTTGCGGACCTACTCCAAGGTGGCCGACGATCACGGTGCACCCGTACCGATCGAGATCGTCTCCGACTCGACCTACGTGGTCAAGTGCTTCAATGACAAGTGGTGGGTCAAATGGGAACGCAACGGCTGGAAGAACTCCAAGAAGCAACCGGTCGCGAACGACGATCTGTGGAAGCCACTGATCGAACTCGTGCAAGCCTGCGACGTCACGTTTCGGTGGGTCAAGGGTCACAGTGGCGACCGGATGAACGACATGGTCGACGCACTGGCTGTCGCAGCGGTACCCCGTCGCAACTGACGATTCAAGTCGGGCGGCCAACGTGCCGAAAACCTCAGAGAGCTGACGTCGCTGGGACGTTGCACAACATTACGATTTGATGACATGTACGCACTGAGTTTGGGTCGATGGATGGTTGCTGCGGCGGTCGCAGCGGTCGGGGTCGTCGCGCTTCCTTCGGCGCCTACCGAGGCCGCCACCGACGACATTGTCGCCATCGTGATCGACGGCACCGGCTTCGGTCACGGCCGAGGCATGAGCCAATGGGGCGCGTACGGCTACGCCGTTGACCACGGCTGGAACTGGAACCAGATTCTCGAGCACTACTACGGCGGCACCGAGGCCGGAACCGTGCCAGCATCGGAACGCGTCCGCGTGCGCCTGACCGCCCTGGACGGCCAGAGCACCATCGGAGTCGTCTCGTATGGTTCGCCGATTACCTGGAACAGCACGACCCGAGCGTCGATGTATGCCCAAGAGACCGCGCCCGGCACGTTCGAGGTGTGGGGCTCGATTGACCGGGCCTGCCCCGGAGCATCGAACCTCACTGTTCCTGACGGAGTGCCCGTGATTGCCACAGGGGCACAGGGCTCGACAGTCGAACAGATCCAGCAGTTCCTGCGGACGTATCAGACAGCGGCTGGAGGCATCGCCGTCGACGGCGACTTCGGCCCCCAGACCCGAGGCCATCTGATCGATTGGCAGACCGCAGTTGGCATCGTGCAGGACGGCACGTGGGGACCCGAGGACGCAGCGAAGGCACGCACGATTATCGCGGCCGACACATCGTCGACGTTCGAACTACTCGGGACCGCAGTGACAACCACCGGAAACCCCGTGAGTTTCACCATTGCCGACGGCGAGGACACCGACCTCGACCCCAGACTTGCCATCGGGTTGTGTTCACCTCAGCGGTCGATCACACACTACCGCGGCTCGATCGACGTGCTAAGTACGTCGTTCGGGAACCGCGTCGTCAACGACGTGCTTGCTGAAAACTACGTCCGCGGCGTGATCCCTCGCGAGGTGTCGGCATCGTGGGGCGACGCCGGCAATGGCGCCGGCGTCAACGTCCTGCGGGCTCAGGCAGTCGCGGCCCGCTCGTACGGGCTCGAGCAACGGCGCAGCTATTTCTACGACGGCACGTCGACCCGCTACGCCACAACCTGCGATACAACGGCCTGTCAGGTGTACGGCGGTGCTGCACGGCGTGGCGCCGTCAACGGGGACGCAGAGGTCCGCGAGGATCCTCGTACCGATGCTGCTGTGGCAACGACGGCCAACGTCGTACGGCGATGGCCCGCTGGCCACCCGAACGCCGGCCAACTCGTCTCGACCGAGTTCTCCGCTTCGAATGGCCCGCGAACTGCCGGCGGAGCGTTCCCGGCAGTCAACGACATCGGCGACGACACACTGCGCAATCCGAACCACCGCTGGACACGTGTCATCGACGCCGACACACTCGAATCGCTGTACGGCCTCGGACAACTCACCTCGGCGTCAATGGTCGGTGCAGCGGCGAGCCAGTACCAGGGATACGACGGAATCTGGTTCGACGATCTCGTCTTGACCGGCAAGTCCGGAAGTAAGCGGATGAACTCGTGGGACTTCCGAAGGGATCTCAACCTGCCGTCACCTGGCTTCACCGTTCGGGTCGTCCGTGAAATCTCCACGCCCACTCGGTTCGGGTTCATCGGCGACTCCGTGGGCAGCAGCATCGCGTCCGCGAGCACCTCGGAGTTTCGTTCGGTTATCGACGGGTCCTTCACCTCTCCGACGATCGATGCGGTGACCAATCGATGCACGAATCGATCCTCGTGTTCGGGAACGAGCGGCGTCGACATCGCCACAGACCTTACGTTTGGGCTCGACCTCGTCATCGTCGAGCTCGGCTACAACGACAGCGCGTCGACCTTCGCCGATGACGTGGCTGCGATGATGACGGCGCTGACCAACCGCGGCGTCAAGCAGGTCGCGTGGGTCAACTTGGCCGAGATCCGGACCAACTCGAGCGGTTTCACCTACCGGCGGCACAACGATGTGCTTTCGGCAGCCGAACGGCAATGGCCGAACCTCAGAATCCTCGACTGGAACTCGGCAATTAGCGATCTAGGTTCGCAAGCCCGCTGGTTCAGCGACGGAGTACACCTCACTTCGACCGGCCAGGCTGAGTTCGCCCTCTGGCTCTTCGGCGAGGCCGCCACGCCCGCGTCGGCCGGTTCGTCGTTTGTGGCGTTGGCGCCTGGCCGATTGTTGGA
>CALCXK010000090.1 GCA_937905835.1 uncultured Ilumatobacter sp.
CACGGCTCGGGCCGGGGCGATACTTCCTCTGGCGCCTATGTTTGGTCCGTGATTGAATCGCTCGAACGTGTTGTTGTCATCGGGGCTTCGCTGGCCGGTCTGCGGGCTGCGGAAACACTGCGCCAAAAGGGCTTCGTCGGGTCGGTGACGGTCGTTGGGGCTGAGCTGCATCGACCGTATGACCGACCGCCGCTGTCGAAGAAGTTGCTCTCGGGCGAATGGGAGCCCGACCGGATCCAACTACGTCAGCCGGACTCGTTCGACGATCTTGACGTCGAGTGGAAGTTCGGCGTCGCTGCCTCACGACTTCGTCCTGCCGACCAGCAGATCGACCTGAGCGACGGCAACTCGCTCGGCTTCGACGGGCTGATCATCGCCACAGGAGCCACACCGCGTCGCCTGCCTGAGCAAGGCCGCTATCAACACGTCCACGTGTTGCGAACACTCGACGATGCGCTCGGCGTTCGTCAGCAGATTTCCGAAGGCGGCAAGCGGGTCGTCGTGATTGGCGCTGGTTTTATTGGCCTCGAAGTGGCAGCGATCGCCCGACAGCTCGACAACGAGGTGATCGTTCTCGAAGGTGGATCTGCCCCACTGGTCCGCGGTCTCGGTGCCGTTATGGGCGCGGTCGTCGCCGACATCCACCGGGCTCGCGGCATCGATGTTCGATGTGGCGTGACGGTCGACGGCTTGACTGCTGCAGGCATTCGCGTCGACGGTGAAGAACTTATGGCCGACGTGGTGGTCGTTGGCATCGGCGTCGTCCCGGCAACCCAGTGGCTCGATGACAGCGGCCTCGAACTACGCGACGGCATCGTCTGCGACCAGACGCTCCGCGCAGCCCCAGGCATCTATGCGGCTGGCGACGTGGCGCGCTGGCCGAACCCATTGTTCGACGAGGAGATGCGTGTTGAACACTGGACCAACGCCGCTGAACAGGGTGCGCTCGCAGCCGGCAATCTCCTCGCCGTTGCTGCTGGTGAGAACGCCGAGCCGTATGCGCCCGTTCCGTTTTTCTGGAGCGACCAGCTCGACCACCGCATCCAATTTCTTGGCCGATCGGCTCCAGATGATGAGGTCGTCATCGGTGCCGGTTCGGTCGCCGACGGCAAACTACTTGCGCTCTATGGACGCCGCGGAAAGCTCCATGGGGCCTTTGGCCTGAATGCTCCGCGCTGGGTGATGCCGATGCGTAAGTTGCTGCTCGAACAGGTCAGCTTCGACGACGCAGTGGCCCACGCCGCCACCCTCGAGTGACGGCTAGCTCGGTGGGCTGAGTGCTCCTGAGATCTGGTCCTCGGTGAGGAACAGTGCCTTGCCGGTCGCTCGGAGGAGTTCGTCGTGCTCGGATCCGATCGTGTGCACGACATCTTCGAACACAATGATGCGGACGGGGCCACTCGCCTCTTCGTTGAACAGGGTGATGGCTGCAAGCAGGTCGTTGCTTGGCACACTCGGTGGCGGGGTTTGCTTGGCGATCGTTTTGGACTGCGCTCGGATGTCGTCGGCCAGCGCGATGGTCGTTGGGACCACGAGTTCGCCGACGTCACGCAGATGTCTCGGCTCGCCGCACCGTCGACAGCGCAACATCGGTAGCGGCGCCTCGACCTCACGGATCGACTTGCCGAACAACAGGCGATGTCGAAGAATGTCGAACCGCTGATGCAAGCTCTCAAAGCCACACCTCGGGCAGTTGCAACGAAACGCTTCGCCCTCGCTGATCCGCTCGCCGATACGCCAGATCGCCCGCGACTTCACGAGTTCGATGGTGTCTTTGTACTGCCTGTTGAACTGGTTGCCCAGCGCATCCTTCGCCGCCATCGTCCCAGTCTGCCCCAGTCCCGCGCCCACGCCCCATCTCCCGAAATGGAGACTGTTGTGCCGCACCGGCGCCGAGTTGCGGTCCCTATTTGGGCGCGTTGGGCGTTGATGCCGACGCGATGCGCCAGAGGTTCCACATGCACGTGCCTGCCGATGCCATCCCGAAGGACGTTCCGGTCAGCCGGGGATCTTGAAGACGCTCACCAGGGTGCAGCCGTTTTCGGTGCGGAAGTCGTCGTGTGTCGTGCCGGCTTCGACGGCGTAGGCGTGGCCCACTTCCATCTGGACTCCTTGCGAGACCATTGAGCCTTCGAGGATGTAGCTGAACTCGGGTTCTTCGTGATGATGAATCCCGCCGACATAGCCGGCATCGAACTTGAAGGTGGCAATCATTCTGCCGTCAGCGGCGCCGAGCGACTTCATGGCGACGCCTTCACCAAGCACCAGCCAGTCCATTGCTTCGCTATCAGTGAAGGTCCAACCTGCTGGTGCGTTGCTCATGTCGTAACGGTAGCTCACCCGGGTGATGTCGTTGTCTGACTGAAGGCCATGGACGCGGGGCCTGCTGGGCTCCCGTAGGCTCTGGCCTATGACCTCCTCGATGGTGTCAGGACAGGGTTCGAATCTTTCGAATGTCTGGTTGAAGGTCACCAATCTCCAGGTCGTACGCGGCCTCGGTTGTCGAGTTTACGACGCGAACGACAACGCATATCTGGACTTCACTGCGGGCATTGCTGCGGCCTCGACGGGCCACTGCCATCCGAAGGTGGTGCAGGCCATTGCGGACCAGGCGCAGCGATTCGTGCACGCGCAGGCAAACATTTACACCCACGATCTTCTTGAGCCGGTGGCTGCCCGACTGGCCGAGATGACGCCGGACTCGATCGACACGTTCTTCTTCAGCAACTCGAGTGACGAGATCCTTGAGGCTGCGGTGAAGCTCGCTAAGCACGCCACGGGTCGCCGTAACATCATCACGTTCGACGGGGCATTCCATGGTCGCACGCTGTTGACGATGGCGATGTCGACGTCACGGGCGATCGACCGCGAAGGGTACGGACCCTTCCCGAGTGGCGTGTTCGTCGCACCGTTCCCCGATCCGCACGCGTCCGATCAAGAAGCTGAGATCAGCCGTGCGCTGCGGGGCCTCGACCGGCTGTTCCAGACTCAGGTGGCGGCGCACGAAGTCGCGGCAATCGTGATCGAACCCGTCATCGGCGAGCGCGGGTACATCCCGACCCCGGCGGCATTCATCGAAGGACTCGCCCAGCGGTGCCGAGCCGACGGGATCTTGTTTGTCGCCGACGAGACGCAGAGCGGTTTCGGTCGCACGGGCAAGATGTTCGCCATCGAGGAGCACGACATCGAGCCAGACATCATCTGCATGTCGAAGGGTATGGCGTCCGGGTTCCCGTTCGCAGCACTCGGGACCCGTCGCGTCCATGACGACAAATGGACCCCCGGGAGCCACGGCGGTTCGTCCAATGGCACGCCACTCGGCTGTGCGGCTGCCCTTGCGACGTTCGATGTGCTGACCGAGCCCGGCTTCCTCGACAACGTGTCGGAGCGCGGAACGCAGCTGACTGACGCGCTCCGAGACTTCCAACAGCTTGATGATTCACTACTCCATGTCCGGGGCCGCGGCTTGATGGTTGCGTGTGAGTTCGACTCGGCCGAACGCGCCAAAGCGATCGTCGAGCATTGCCTCACCGAGAGCAAAGTGATCCTGATGACTGCAGGTACCCGCAAGCGCACCATCCGCTGGATGCCGCCGCTGATCGTGACCTCTGACGAGATCATCGAGGCGACCACGGCGTTTGCCGCTGCGATCCGCGCCACGGGCTGATCGAGCGTGGCACGCCTCGACAATGTCCGCGTTGGCGTCTGGCGAGGCATGCAGGCGCTCGTCGGTGAGATCGAGCGGAACATTGACGACGAGCTTCATGCCGAGTGGGACATCTCTCTCGGCTGGTTCGACGTGTTGGCTTCACTCCAGCGACTGGGTGGGCGAGCTCGCCCGCTCGATGTGTCGTCCGACATGCGGCTGCCGCCCTCGACTGTCAGCCGTCGCCTCGATCGGCTTGAGGAAGAAGGATGGATCGCGCGCCACAGATATGTCGATGCCAACGATCAGCGTGCTGTCGACATCGAGTTGACCAAGACCGGACGCCGACTGTGGCGCGAGATGTCGGTCACCTATCGACGCTCGCTGCAGGCGCTGTTCGCTGTTCACCTCGACGACGCTGACATTGCCGACATGCAGCGCGTGCTCGATCTGTTGGCCGACGCCAGTCAGGAAATCGACGACACGTCACGTTCGGACTGGGCCAGCCGCTGATCGTTGTCGGTCTGGGTGGGTTCGTTGCGCCTGGCGAGATGTGAGCGAACGAATGTGTCGAGCCAGAGGCCGACCACGAGCAGACCGATGGCGACGATGCCGTCCAGCCACCAGTGATTGCCAGAGGCTGACACGACGATGATCGTGATGATCAGGTGCAGCAGGAAGAACCATCGCCACCGACTGGTGCTCACCGCAAAGATGCCGAGCGATACCACGGCAGCCCATCCGACATGGATCGAAGGCATCGCAGCAAACTGATCAGAGACGCCGGTACCGACAGGGCCGTAGATCGATGGTCCGAATCGTTCCGACAGATCTTGGTAGCCCAGGTCGGCGAGGAATCGTGGCGGGGCGACACGCCAGAACCGGATGACAAGACACATCCCGGTGAGAACGACGAGGCCGTTCCGCCAGTGCGCGAAGTGGGTGCGATGGAACACGAACAGCCAGATGAGAAAGGCGATGAGCGCAGGGACATGCATCAGCGCGTAGTACAGCGTGGTTGGCCAACCGAGCCAGTCGTGGCGCAAAATGAACTGTTGCAGCGACAGTTCGGTCGGCATGAACGTCGCTTCTTGGAAGTCGACGATCGACCGGGCTCGCTCGATTGCACCGTCGTTCTGGGCGAGCGGCAACTTCCGGGCGACGCGCCAAACGGCGTAGAGCGCCGAGATCAACGCGAACTCGACGGTCAGTTGCTCGGTGAACACGGCAGGCTTATCACCCGGCCTGCGTCGTCTGAGGATGAAAGCAACAAGGCTGCTGAGGATCGCAGCAATTGCCGCCTGCTCCCATGTCGGCCACTTCATGGCGGCCAATCGTGCCCACTTCTCGCAGCGGGCACAACGTGAGGCGCGAGCGGAGTGGGGCTGTCGAGGCCGGTACCCTCAATGTCGTGCCGGCCTTCTCGACAGTCATCTGGGTGGGATTTGGTATATTTTTCGGGTTCGTGCTGTGGAAAAGTGGCATCGCGATGCTCTCTTCGATGACACAGCTTCCACCAGCGCCTTTGCCCACGGGTGAGATGCGAAAGGTGAACCGGAAGTACCGCTGCGACATCTGTGGTGTCGAGCTGAAAATGACGATGTCGCCTGATGAAGATCCGCCTCCGCCGCGTCATTGCCTCGAAGATATGGCCGAAGTGGCCCCGCTTTTCGACTGAGTGTGTCCGGCGGAGCAGCGAACGTCAGACAAAAAAGTTATCCACAGAACTGTGGACAAGTACACCAATTCCGCCATCCATCACAAAAGTTTCACACAGGGCGAAACCTGGGTTGAATCGGCGGTCAGTCAGTGGGCTGCTATTGCCACTTTGTGGCGGTGTAGAGCCCACCAAGGATGGCGATCAATCCAGCGAGGGTCGGCCAGTTGCTGTCGGTGAAGATCAGGTAGCGCGCCATGATCAGCAAGCCGCCACCAATGAGCAGTGTGAGCATGATCACTGGAATCCAGTTGGGCGGGATCAACTGACGGCGTTGTGCTTTTGGTGTGTACCGCGCCGACGCAGCGACCTCATGGTCGGTGTGCGCTGAATTCGAACGAGGTGCGGAACGGCCGCGGGGGCGAGTACCTAGCTCCGTGACTCGTCCGCCACCAGTTTTTCGCTTCGGAGGTGCCATCGGACTAGAGCATAGAGGATGAGTGAGCACCCCGAGAACAAGAACCCGAAACTGTCGCGTCGAGAGCGCACTTCTTGGCGTTGCGTGTCAGGCGTCTGTGCAGCGTGACAGGAAATTTTTGACGAGGTCGTGGCCGTGCTCGGTGAGAATCGACTCGGGGTGAAACTGCACACCTTCGATGTCGAGGACGCGATGGCGCACACCCATCACGACGCCATCGGTACTGCGTGCAGTGACCGTCAGGATGTTGGGAATCGTCTCCGGATCGAGCGTCAGCGAGTGGTAGCGCGTTGCAGTGAGCGGTGAGGGGAGGCCGGCGAAGACGCCGGCACCTTCGTGGTCGATCGGTGCGGTCTTGCCGTGCATGAGTTCGGGCGCACCAACCACTGATGCGCCGAAGACGTGACCGATTGCCTGGTGGCCGAGGCACACACCGAATACCGGCGTGCCGGTTGCCGCGAACGCAGGAATGGCATCGCAGATAATGCCACCGTCTTCGGGCCGCCCGGGGCCCGGTGAGAGCAGCACGCCGTCGGGACCGAGCGCGACTGCCTCGTCGACGGTGAGTTCGTCGTTGCGCACGACGATCGGCTCGGCGCCCAATTCACCCAGGTATTGGACGAGGTTGTAGACGAAGCTGTCGTAGCTGTCGATTACCAGAATGCGCGGCACTCGGCCAGTATGTCGCGCCGCTAGGCGAGACACCCGATCGATTCCATCGAGCGTCGAAATGGAGCGGTGCTACGGGGTTGCTGGGGGAACGATCACTGCAGGGACTGTTGGGGTCGTGACCGGTGCTGCAGTAGTTGTCGGAGCGACGGTCGTGGCTGGCGGA
>CALCXK010000091.1 GCA_937905835.1 uncultured Ilumatobacter sp.
CGAAGTCCCCGAGTTCACCGACGCATTGACCGACGTCATTTCGTCCGGCCTCGCCGAGCCAGAGTTCACCGAACACGGCACCCACATCGAAGGCCTCGGCAGCATGTCGACCGTCTTCGTGCTCCGACGCTGCTGATCGCGGCGCGGTCAGCAGCCACCGTCGTCGTGATCCGCACCGCCGCTGAGCGTCGGTCGGCGAGCAGGTCAAGCCCAACGGTGAGACGGATCATCAACAAGTCCAACGGCAAGCGTCCGCGGGAGCCAACGGTGTGGTCCGACAAGCGGATGAACCTTGCGGATCGCGAGACCATTTGGAAAAGTTCTGGTCGCCGACTCAGATTTCCAACACTTTGAAGCTGGATCATCCGGACAATCCGACGATGAGAGCAAGCCCTCAGACGATCTACGAAGCCGTGTACCGGGGATTGGTGGACGCCAAGCTGCAGACGTGTCTGCGCATAAGACGCCGACGACGGGTACCGAGGCATCGGGGCAAGAAGTCCGGGCCGGGTCGGGTCTGGGTCCGGTCCGGTCCGGGGATCAAGGCAAAGAGATCGCTGGGCACGAGAACCTCGCCGCAGCGACAGGTCTTGACGTGTTCGTCTGTGATCGGTCGAGTCTGTGGCAGCGCGGAACAAACGAGAACACCACCGGACTACTTCGTCAGTGGTGGCCGGGGCCGACAAACTTCTACACCCTCGAGCTGGGCGAGGTGTGCCGAGTACAAACCTCGATCAATGCTCGGTCTCGAGCGGCCCTCGAATGGCAGTCGCCAGCCAGGGCCCTCGAACTCGCGATCAGTCGAAGCTGATGGGGCTCCGTCGTCAGTCGAGCGATGACGCCCATATGTGCCGATCTTTCGCTGCGCGGTCGCCAATGGGGCGCCGGCGATATTGAGCGGGTGCGACTGCTGTTGGTCGTCGGCACTCGGCGCTGGCGTCCGGCCCTCTCGTGCCAGAGACAGATGGGCTGAGTTCGGGATCGGCCAACCGCCTGTTTCGATCGATCAGTCGAAGTTATGTGAATCCGGTTCGTGTGAGTGACGAAGAGCGTTCGATGGTGGCCTCTCAATCGATCGCGCTTGTGATCGGTCGGCGGGCGGCTCGGAGATCTCCATTTCGGATCGAATGAACTGCTTGCGTGCATGTTGCTGGTCTGTGAAGCTTGACGCTGTGTCGATACAGCGGACGCGGCTGCAGCGGAAGAAGGGCTACGACCCGGAGCCGTTCGATGTGCCGCCGTTGTTCCAGTCGCCGCCGCGGCCCGTCGGAATGTTGCGCTGGCTCGTCACGAAGTTCATGTGGCCGCAGTCGGCGCTGTGGATTGCGATCGCCGCGCTGGTGTACCACTTGTTCACACCCGGTCTCACCCGCTTCTCGTCGTTGAGCGTCGACGACGTCGCGCTTCTTTGGCTGCGCAACGTGGTGTTGATGGTCCTGGTGATCGGCGGGCAGCACTGGTGGCTGCACATCCGTCGCGCACAGGGCACTGAGTTCAAGTACGAGCAGCGGTGGCTCGCGAAGAACCGGAAGTCGTTCCTCTTCGACGACCAGACACGCGACAACATGTTCTTCACGCTCGTCAGCGGCGGCGGCATCGCGGCGCTGTACGAGGCGGTCATGTTCCGGCTCTACGCGACGGAATCGATCCCGCAACTGAACTCTTTGTGGCTGATCGCGGCGATGACGTTCGCAGTCTTTTGGATCGAGGCGGTGCATTTCTACGTGAACCATCGTCTGCTCCACGTCGACCCGGTGTACAAGTGGGCGCACGCGTTGCACCATCGCAACGTCAACACCGGCCCGTGGTCGGGGATCTCGATGCACCCGCTCGAGCACGTGCTCTATCTGTCGCTGCCGTTCGTGTTCGTGGTGATTCCCGGGTCGCCGTTCATCGCCACGTTCTGTCTCGTGTACCTGATGTTGTCGCCGTCGCCGTCACACTCGGGTTTCGACCGATTCAAGCTGACCGACTCGAGAAACATCCACGGCGGCGACTTCTTCCACAACTTGCATCACCGATACTTCGAGGTCAACTACGGCGTGCTGTTGCTGCCACTCGACAAATGGTTCGGCACGTTCCACGACGGCAGCCTCGAAGCCCACGAAGCAATGAAGGCCCGCCGCCGAGCATCAGCCGAAGCCGGCGACACCGGCGAGGTCATCAACCCGGATCCAACAACCCGCGTCGGCCCTGACGGGACGTCGTGACATGGCAGGCTCGCTCACCGCGCACCAGATCGACTCCTTCAAACAGGACGGATTCTTGTTCCCGATCCGAGTCGCCGACGAGCCGACCGTCAACGGCTGGCGATCCAACATCGAGTCGCTCGAACTCGAATGGCGTGACGACACGTCGCTACGTCGCCCCTTCACCGACTACGCCCGCGCCAACTTCCACCTCGTCAGCTCGACTGCAGCGCGACTTGCCCACGACCAAGCGGTCCTCGACGCCGTCGAGTCGATCATCGGTCCCGACATCCTCTGCTGGATGAGTGAGCTGATCATCAAGGAGCCACACAGCTCGAAGGTGCTCACGATGCACCAAGACCTCACCTATTGGGGCCTCGACGGAGCCGACCACCTCGTGAGTGCCTGGGTCGCCCTCTCCGATGCGACGACAGAGAACGGCGCGATGCGGTTCGTGCCCGGAAGCCACCTCGCAGGCCAGATTGAACACCGCGACACCTTCGGATCGGACAACCTGCTCTCACGTGGTCAAGAAGTCGTCGTCGACGTCGACCCCGACGACGAGGTCCCCGTCGAGTTGCGGGCCGGCGAGATGTCGCTCCATCACGGCCACATGTTCCACGGATCTGGACCGAACCGAACCGACGGTCGGCGCATCGCGATGGTGTTCAGGTTCATGTCCCCGAGTGTCCGACAGACCGTCGGCGTGGAGGACTACGCGATGACAGTGCGAGGATCGAACACGTCACATCACGTGCACGCCACGGCGGTTCCGTTCAACGACTTCAGTTCGGCGTCGCTCGCGATGCACGCAAGGGTGACTGCCGCGCAGGAAAGAGCACTGACTGCGGGCACCGCTGATCAGGTCAGCTACCTCCGATAACAATCCCCGAACGAATACGTGCCAATCGTGAGTCGACCTGGGCATGACGACGTCAGAGCGTTCTGCGCTCAGTTATCGGGCGGTGAATGCGTCCAAGTCCTTCAAAGTCACCCGCCCGTGCGCCGACGTGAGTGCCGATAGCGAGCGCTCGGCGACCGCTCCGCCGAGCGGTGATATGCGTGCTCTTGCGGTGAATCTGTGCTGTGAAATGTGGGGCGGAGCATCAGCGCGTGCTGGCCCAGGGGATCCCGGCGAGCATGTAGCCGACCACAGAGTCGAGCTGCGTCCGGGTCGGCCCGGTCCGCGAGATTGCCGAGAGCGCTGAGACCTGCCCGAGTACGAACGGGACGACGGCTGCCACCGAAGTTCTTGGTTCGAGCTCGCCACCATCGATGGCCGCTTCGACGCGTTGCTGCACGAGCGATCCCAGTCGCCCTTGCAGCCGGTCAATGGTCGCAGCGATGGGACCAGTCGTGAATCTGCCGGTCATGGCGCTGTCGCCGAGAAAGCAGCCTGCAGGGAGGTCGTCGTCGACGATCCGATCGACGAAGACCGCAAAGAATCCGATGAGTGCGTCGCGGAGTGTGGCCGCTTGCTCGAGGTGTTGTTCGGCAGGAGCGATGTACGCCCGGTGGTAGGTGTCGAGGGCCGCAGCGAACACGGCCTCCTTCTCTCCGAGGGCTCGGTAGACGGTCGGTTTCGTCACGCCGAGCTCGGCAGCGACCTGATCGATGGTCGCTCCGCCATAACCGTCATGCCAGAAATGACGAAGGATCACAGGCATCGCAGTCTCGACATCGAGTGCTCGAGGGCGTCCGGCAGACATTTCGTACCTTTGAGTAAAAGAATTCCTTGACCGACGGGCGTCGGTGATTCAGTATGGCGTACTAGCGAGTACGAAATCAACCGTCAGCTCGCGCGGTCCAGCACCCGGAGACAACCCAGATGTCGACCAACACGACCCTCAGTGCCGACTTCGGTGCACCGCACGGAGTCGACTCGGCACGCTCCTGGGTGGTTGTGGCCTCGGCGTTCCTCGCCATGTTCACCGTGTTCGGGGTCGCCTACAGCTTCGGCGAGTTCTTCGGACCCATGGCTGACGAGTTCGGAACCAGCCGATCGGCGACGGCGCTGTTCTTCTCGATCACCACCTTCGCCTACTTCGCGATCGGAATCATCAGCGGCCGAGTCGCTGATCGCGTGGGCCCGCGACGTGTGATGATCTTCGGTGCAGTCGTCATGGTGATCGGTCTCCTCCTGACCGCCGAGGTCTCCTCGATCCGCCTCGGCTACCTCACCTATGGACTCGGCGTCGGGATCGGGGTCGCATGCTGCTACGTGCCGATGGTTGCAACCGTCGGCGGCTGGTTCGAGCAGCGACGCACACTCGCACTTGGCCTCGCGGTCGCAGGCATCGGATTCGGCACGCTCGTGATGGTCCCGATCATGGAGCGAGTGATCGAAGCCAACGGCTGGCGCGACGCGTATCGAGTCCTGGCAGCCGTGTCGGGGGTCCTGTTGGTCATCGCCGCTCTGGGGGCACATCGATCTCCCGGCTCAGCCGTCGCACCCCGACCGATCCGCGAGATCATCAGCGGACGTCGCGACTTCTGGTTCCTCTACGCGTCATCGCTCTTCCTCGCAGCCGCACTGTTCACACCGTTCGTGTTCATGGCCGACTACATCGATACCACAGGGACATCGGGCTCCGCCGCAGTACTGCTCGGGATCATCGGCATGGCGTCGATCGTCGGTCGCCTCGGACTCGGTGCGCTCGCTGGCCGGATCAGCATCGTTGGGCTCTACCGTCTGTCGTGCCTCGGACTTGGGCTGAGCTTCGTGATCTGGATCGTGGCCGATACGAACTATCCGCTGTTGATCGCCTTTGCGGTCGTCCTCGGTGTGTCCTACGGCGGGATCATCGCGCTCTCCCCAGCCGTGGTAGCGCAGCTGTTCGGCACGCTCGGCATGGGCGGTGTTCTCGGGGCGCTCTACACAGCCAACGGTCTGGGCGGACTCATCGGCCCGCCAACGATCGGACAGATCATCGACTCGTCAGGCCACACCGCCGCGCAATGGACTGCCCTTGGTTCGGGCCTACTCGGAACTGCGTTGCTGACCCGCTTGAAACCCCAAGACGGGTAACTCAAGGAGTCAGCTCCCGGCTCCCGGATCCGGGAGCGTTGTCCCAGCGAAGAGAGTCAACCTCAGAACCACGCATATCGACAGACCGACGGCCCTGACCGGCCCACGCGCGATCCGGCATTATGCCGCGCCCTCACCTATCGTCTCGATGCCCGGTGTTGCGTTGATCGGTTGAACCCAAGGGCCTAAATCGGCAGGTTGCCGGTGGCGCGACGGGTCGAACCCTCGTCGGTGTACGCCGCAATGGTGCGTTGGGCTATGCGCATCTGGTGGACCTCGTCGGCACCGTCGGCGAAGCGGGCCCAACGGGCGTGCTGGTACATGTGCGCCAACGGCGTGTCGGTCGAGTAGCCGAGCGCACCGTGGACCTGGATCGAGCGATCGATCACGCGACCCAACATGTTTG
>CALCXK010000092.1 GCA_937905835.1 uncultured Ilumatobacter sp.
CGGCCTTTGCCGTGGTCGACTCAGCAACAGGCGCGGGGGTTACTGCCGGCGCGGGAGCAGGAGCTGGCTCGTGGGCTGCTGCTGGTTCTCGAGCAGGCTCGGCAGCTACTGCGGGTTCGCCACCATCGCCGACGACCGCGATCACGGTGCCAACGTCGACGGTCTCACCCTCTTCGACGCGAATTTCGATGAGCGTGCCGGAGACCGGCGACGGCACCTCGGTGTCGACCTTATCCGTCGACACTTCAAACAACGGCTCGTCTTCAGCGACCGTGTCGCCGACCTTCTTGAACCACTGAGTAATGGTGCCCTCGGTGACCGTTTCGCCGAGTTGCGGAAGAATGACATCTGACATGGTAAGTCCTTGTTGAAATGCGAAGCGAGTGGGCGAGTAATCGACGGGTGGGGTCAGCCGCTGAAACTGCGGCCAGTGAGCGACAGGACCGTTTCGCCGAACAGTTCAGAAAGGCTGGGGTGCGGCTGGATGAACTCGGCAATTTCGTCGACCGTTGCTTCCCAGTTCACTGCGAGGTAGCCACCCGATAGTTGTTCGGTGGCCCATGGCCCGACCATGTGCACGCCGAGCACTTGGCCCGCTGTGCCATCGGCGTTCTTCTTGGCAATGACCTTGACGAGGCCTTCGGTCTCGCCGAGGATCTGTGCCCGGCTGTTGAACTTGAAGGGGTGCTTGCCAACGACAATGTCGTAGCCGATGTCTTTGGCCTGCTGCTCGTCGGGGCCAGCCCATGCAACCTCGGGGTGACAGTAGATCGCCCACGGAACCCGGTCGTACCGGATGGGCATTGGGCCCTCACCAAGGAGGTGCTTGATCGTGAGAATCGCTTCGGCGTAGCCGACGTGCGCGAGTTGCGGCGTGTTGATCAGGTCGCCAATGGCGTACACGCCCGGCTCACCCGTTTCGCAGTATTCGTTGACCTGCACGAAGCCCCGCTCGTCGACCACGACTGCGGTGCCATCAAGGCCGAGATGGTCAGCAAGCGGCCGACGACCGACCGACACCACGACAACATCAACCTCGACCGAGTCGCTCTCACCATCTTTCGGGCCAAAGGTGACGGTGGTTCCACCAGAATCGTTCGGCTGATGGCCGGTCACCTTGATGCCGGTCTTCAATGCGATCTTCTTTTTCTTGAACGAGCGCTCGACGACCTTGGCAACGTCTTTGTCGAGGCCCGGAAGGATCTTTGGTGCACCTTCGAGAATGGTGACCTCGGAGCCGAGGTCGGCAAACGTCGATGCGAACTCGCAGCCGATGGCGCCGCCGCCAATCACTGCGACCCGGCTGGGCACATAGTCGAGATCGAGTACCTCATCGCTGGTCATGATCGGGCCACCCCGATCGAAGCCCGGAATAGTGCGCGGCACCGAGCCGGTGGCGAGGATCACGGCATCGCCGGTGATGATCACCTTCGAGCCGTCGTTCATCGCTATGCCAACCGTGCGGCCAGGGCCGAGCGAGCCCATGCCGTTGAAGACTTCGACGTTGCGCCCCTTGCACATCGCAGCGATGCCGCCGACGAGGCCGTCGACGATGCCCTGCTTGCGCGCTTGGGTGTGGGCGAAGTCGACGGTGGCCCTCTTGCCTTCTTCATAACCGGGTGGGTTGATTCCGAACTCGACTGCATGGTCGACATGGCGCTTGACTGCAGCGGTCTCGAGGAACGCCTTGGCAGGAATGCAGCCTCGGTTCAGACAGGTGCCTCCAAGGGCATCCATCTCGACGAGGGCCACATTCAGCCCCGCCGACGCTCCGTAGAGGGCCGCCGAGTACCCACCCGGGCCGCCACCGATTACTACAACATCAAATTGATCACTCACGACGTTTACGGTAGCGCCCTTGCAGCGTTCTGTCTGGTAGAGCCGGTGGTCAGAGCACTAGGTTCACTGACTCGTCAGGAATATACAGTTGACCCGACCGCTCAGCCCAGACGCCAGGTGGCCTGTTCTTCGCCGCGCCGCAGCACCAGGACGCGGCTCGTCCCCTCGCTGGCGCTGATGTCGAACTCGATGGTGCACGCCTGGGTGGCGAGGCTGATCGAGCCGCACCGACCGTCGGCCTGTGCTGCGATGGGGTCGAGCCGTTGATCACCCGTCACCAATCGAAAACTGTCGATGCCGTCGGTGTCGTCGACGCCACCAATTTCGACCGACACCACGAGCCGGTCGCCATCAACTTCGGCTGAGACAACGGTGGCCTCGACATCGCCGATCGTCGTGGCCGATCCCAGGGGTGTCGCTGCGGTCGTCGACTCCTGGTTGGAGAGCTGGAAAAGCAACGCACCGCCGGCGAGCAAGATCATCAGTGCGGTGCCCACCGAGAGCAGGAGCAGTGTGCGCGTCTTCATCGCCAGCCAGGCTACGAGCGATCCCGGCTGTCCGGAACTGGCACCAGACTACAAAACCTCCGAGAAACCCAGTCCCGTGATGAAGTCGGTCTCAAGCAGATCGCTACTACGGTCAGCCGCATGAGAGGTTCTCGATTTCTTCCAGCGCTCGCAGCAGGCAGCCTGCTGATCGCTGCATGTAGCGGCGGGTCAACCGATGACGGCACCGCATCGACGCCTGAGCCCGCAACCGACACTCCGGCAACCGAGCCTGCCGCAGATGATGTTGTGACCGCACCGGCCTCACTGCAGTTCACCGCACCGCTGGTCGGCGGCGGCGAGATTGATGCTGCGACGTTGGCTGGCAAGCCGACGCTGTTCTGGTTCTGGGCGCCCACTTGAAGCAGCTGTCATCGTGAAGCTCCCTCGGTCGAGGCAGCAGCAAAGAAATTCGCTGGCGAAGTCAACTTCGTCGGTGTCGCATGGACCGGCGATGACGACGACTTCCAGGGATTCATCGACAAGCACAGCCTGACGTTCCCGCAGATCAGCGACAACGCAGGCATCGTGTTCGACCGATTCGACGTCGCATTCCAGCCGGCGATGTCAATCGTCAAAGCCGACGGCTCAATCGAGTCGATCGCCGGCGCCCTGAGCGACGACCTGCTCGATCAGATCATCTCCGAAGCCTGACCGTTTTCTCTTCCTGCAAGCCTGGCCCTCGAAGGTGCCGGCCCTCAATAGTGCTGCTGACCCCGGCTCACTTGTAGACGCAGTCCCAGAAAGTGTCGAAGAACTCGTTGCTGTCGGCTCGACTGAAGTCCCAGGGGTTCCGACCCTCGGCGCACTCCGGGTGCAAGTACTCGCTCAATACATCGAACTCGGTCAACGCGCCACCAACAATGAGTTCGCCAAAGCAGACCGACGCCGTCTGCATGATCGACGTGAACTCCGCGTCGGAGAGGTCCCAAAGCATCGCTGTGCCGATTGAGAATTCGAACAGACCACACTCCGGGTACTCGAGTTCTGGAGTAAGGTAGTACTCCGGTAGCGCGCCGCTTGCAATGTTCTCACTGAGGCACGCAACGACCGTTGCTGCATCGCCAAAGGAGTAGCACTCGGTGACGATCTGCTGGTGGGAATCGAACCCGCCGTCATCGACCGGCAGCCCACCCGCAAGATCTTCGAACACCTCGTCGAACGCTGTCTGGGTCGTTTCGATCAGCCGATCGATTTTCTCGCGATCCAACGCCCGCATGAACGAAAGCACCTGATTGATCCCGGTACCGATCGGGCTCACGTACCACGTGCCATCGACTTCCTGGACGGTGATGCCGGGTGCGTTGTAGTCGGCAAACACCGATGCGAACTCAGTCGACAGTTCGGTGACCGACTTCGCCGACTCACCGAGTAGTTCGTCGAGTGACGGCTGCCCCTGAGCGAGTTCGCACGAATCGAACTGTCTTCCACCGGCGTCGACCAGCACGCACCGGCCATTGATCGCAATCGAGAACGGCTCGCCCTCAGCGTCCCCGTCGATCCGGAGTGATGTGACCGTAACGAAACGCTCCGAGCCGGTGCCCTCGACCTCGAACTCGGTCTGGGTCACCTGCCACGTGAACGCGATGTCGGCCACGAGCGGCTCGATGTCGTCAAGCAAGAGTGGGGCGTAACGCTGTAACGCCGCTGCCTCGTTGGGGTTGAGGCTCGCAATGATCTTGCCGACGTCGAACTGTTCGACTCCGTCGAGCAACGCTGAGACAGCCCCTTCGGGCGTCTCGCCGCCCCGTGGCTCCAATCCTCTTTCAGGGATCGGTTCGCCGGTCGTGTCACGCACAGCTTCGGCAGCAGTGTGGAAGAGGCTGAGGTACCAGCGGCCGTCTTGTTCGACCACGGTCATCGGCAGTTCGAAGTCGGTGGTCGTGGCCGCTTCGTCGAAGTCGCTGGGGTCAAACCTGTCGCCAGCGAAGTCGGTGATCAAATCGCCGATCGGCAGTTGGTCACCGTCGAGCGACGCAGTGATCTGGGCAGTCATCATGATGTTCGAGATGTCGGCGACGTTGGTCGGCGTGACTTCTGTGGCTTGATCCGGCCATTTCGATGTCGAGACCAGACAAGTCGCCAAGCGACGCATCCGAGCTGAGCACTTCGAGACGTCTGAGTTCGCTGACCAGGTCGATCATCGGCTGGCGAAACGTGTCGCGCTCCCCCGGCAGGAGCAAGTCGACCATCCCGAGCATGTCTTCCTGTTCAAGTGCAGCCATCATCGATGCACCGACAGCCTCAGGCGACTCTGCACCTCCGGTGTTGCCGCCGCGTAGTTGCACGATGGCAAAGACACCTGCGGCTCCGAGCGCAATCACACCGACGGCGAGCCCTGCCATACCGAGACGGCTCTTGCGCCCCTGCGGCTCCGGCTCGTCGAAGGTCAGCTCGCCGCCCGGTGCGAGGGGTGGCGTCGGCGGGGCGACCGGGGCACCGTTTGCTGCGGAGATCGGCGGCGGCATCACGCCTCCAGGCGCGGGCTTTTCGCCGGTCACATCATCCGGATCGCCCATGCCATCGCACCCTAACCCATGCGGGCGACGAGTCATGGAGATTTACCATGCCATGCATGGTGACGCAGCCTCCGTGAGCCGCCCGTAGACTTTGTGTCATGCGCGTTGCCATCACTGGTTCCTCAGGTCTCGTCGGTTCGGCCCTGATCAGCCACCTCGATTCGCTCGGCCACACATCTGTCCCTGTGGTCCGGCGGGCCGCCAAGCCAGGCGAAATTACCTGGTCGCCGACCGATGGCACACTCGATCCTGGCGACCTCGAAGGGATCGACGCAGTCGTTCATCTTGCTGGCGCCGGCATCGGGGACAAGCGGTGGACCGACGGCTACAAAAAGGTGCTCATCGACAGCCGCCTCGACAGTACGGCTCTGCTCGCAACTGCCATCGCAGCATGCTCCGACGGCCCGAAGGTGCTGCTGTCCGGCTCGGCGATTGGCTTCTACGGTGCGCGCGGCGACGAACAGCTCGACGAATCGTCGACGCCCGGCACCGGTTTTCTCGCACAGCTGTGTGTCGACTGGGAAGAAGCTGCCGCTCCCGCAGTAGCCGCTGGCACCCGAGTCGTCTTACTCCGGACGGGCATCGTGCTCTCCGCCCAGGGTGGCGCACTCAAGAAGCAGCTCCCCCTGTACAAGGTTGGAGCTGGCGGCACCCTCGGTTCCGGCGCGCAGTGGCAAAGCTGGATCTCGATCGACGACGAGGTTGCAGCAATCGCCCACCTTCTGGCGGCCGACATCGAGGGGCCCGTCAACCTGACAGCGCCCAACCCGGTCACCCAGCAGGCCTTCGCCAACACGCTCGGCAAGGTGCTCAAGCGGCCGACCTTCCTCCCGATCCCGAAGTTCGGTCCAAAGCTGATCCTCGGCAGCGAGCTTGCCGAAAACCTGCTGTTCACCGGGCAGCGGGTCAGCCCGACCGTGCTGCTCGGCGACGACACGTTCACGTTCCGTCACACCGAACTCGAACCTGCGCTGCGCGCCATCTTGGGTAAGTGACCGTCGCAATCGTCGGCGCTGGCCTCGCTGGCTTGGCGTGCGCGACAGCGCTCCACAAAGCCGGCATTGAGGCCGACGTCTACGAAGCAAGTGACGGAGTCGGCGGTCGCGTCCGGACCGACGTCGTCGACGGCTTCATCCTCGACCGTGGGTTCCAAGTCACCCTGACCGCCTACCCCGAGATGCATCGGCAGCTCGACATGGATGCCCTCGACCTGCAGGCATTTGATCCCGGCGCATTGGTCTGGCGCAACGGCAAAGGATCGGTTGTGTCTGACCCGTTCCGCATGCCCACATCCGTGCTCGGCACGGTCACCGCACCGATCGGTTCGCTGTTCGACAAGGCCCGCATCGCACTGCTCCGTCGCCGAATCCGCAGCGTCCACCCGGCACAGCTGCTCCGTGGAAACGACATCAGCACCCGCGACGCCCTGCGCGATGCCGGTTTCAGTGACACGATCATCGAGCGGTTCTTTCGCCCGTTGGTTGGCGGCATCCAGCTCGATCCTGACCTCAACGACAGCCGACGCATGTTCGACATCATCTTCCGCATGCTCGCTGACGGCGACTCTGCAGTCCCAGCGGCCGGCATGCAGGCCATTCCCGACCAACTGGCAGCTCAGCTCCCCGGCGGGTCAATCCATCTCGATCAGCGGGTGTCGGCAACCACCGCGACCAGCATCACGATCGATGGCAGTACGCAGGCGCACGACGCCGTGGTGATCGCCACCGAGGGCCCCGCCGCCGCACAACTGCTCGGCATTCCAATCGTCGCCTCGAAGGCTGTCGGTTGTGTCTACTTCGCTGCCGATACTCCGCCGACCAATAAGAAGCTGGTCGTCCTCGACGGCACCGGGGTTGGCCCGGTCCTCAACGTCGCGGTGATGAGCAACGTCGCACCCACCTACGCACCGAAAGGCCGGCACCTGATCGCTGCTGCAATTCCCGGAGTGCTTCCTGACGGCGATCTCGCTGACATCGCCCGCCGCCAGCTACGCGGCTGGTGGGGTGAGGCTGTCGACACGTGGGACCATCTCGCCACGTACCAGATTGCTCATGGCCAGCCCGGCCAGCAGACCCCGTTCAGCCCGAAGCAGGCCGTCGATCTCGCCGACGGCCGCTTCGTGTGCGGCGACCATCGCGATACCGCCTCCAGCCAGGGTGCGCTGTACTCCGGCAGACGTTGTGCCGATGCTGTAGCCCGGCAGCTCAGCTGACCGTGATGCCGACAGAACACGCGCATCTGTCTTCAGAAGTTCCGTCTGCAATCAGAAGTAAGGTAGGACTCGTGGACATGTCGACGGATGTCAACTGGTTGAGCCCTGCCGAAGCTGGTGCGTGGCGCTCGTACATCGAGGTCCAGTCCGACTTGGCCAACGCGATCGAGCGTGATCTCATCGAACATGGCCTCGCGCTCGGCGACTATCAGGTGCTGGTGTACCTGTCCGAAGCGCACGACAGTGCCATGCGGATGTGTGACCTTGCCGACGTGCTCCAACTCTCACCGAGCGGCCTGACCCGACGGCTCGATGGTTTGGTTGCGGGCGGTTTCGTCACACGCGAAGCCTCAGCTGCTGACGGCCGCGTGATGATGGGTGTCCTCACCAGCGCCGGCCGCGAACTCCTCGAGCGAACTGCCCCACATCATGTCGAAAGCGTTCGTCGACGGATCTTCGACCACCTCGACGACAGCGAAGTCGCTGCGATGCAGTCGATTTTCGACGCCATTGCATCTGGGCTGGCCGCCGACGCTGACGGCACCACCTGACCAGAGCAATCGGTGCCAGCGAACCGGGTCGTAGCCTGTCCAACATGATCCAACTCCCGGGCGGTTTCTCTGCGCACGTTGCGAACATCGGCATCAAGGACGAAACCGATGACCTTGTTGTCGTCGCGGCCGACGCTGCCGTTCCTACCGCTGCCGTGTTCACGACCAGCCGATTCGCCGGGCCGAGCGTCACGTTGAGCCGAGAACACGTCGCGAACCGCATCGCTCGAGCCGTCGTCGTGATCTCCAAGAACTCGAACGTCGCCACCGGGCCTGACGGCGTCGCCGACGCCAGCGAAGTCGCTACGACAGTCGCCGAACGGCTCGGCTGCGACCCCACGGACATCGTCGTCACGTCGACCGGCGTCATCGGGCGCCGTTATCCAATGGATCGCGTCCGCGCCGGCTTGCAGGCCATTCCGCAGCCGCTCCTCCGCCGCGATGCCGACGGGCCTGCACGCGGGATGATGACCACCGACACGGTCGTCAAGCTTGCCGAGGCAACGCTGCCCGGCGGCGCACGGATTGTCGGCATGGCCAAAGGCGTCGGCATGATCGAGCCGAACATGGCCACGCACATCTCGCTGCTCTTCACCGACGCGGCCGTCGGGTCAGACGAACTCGACGCCACCTTCCGACGTGTCGTTGACCGGACCTTCAACTGTGTCAGCATCGACACCGACACCTCGACGAGCGATTCCTCGATCGTGATGGCCTCCGGCACCGCCGGCCCTGTCGATGCCGCACAGTTCGAAGCTGCGCTGTACAACGTGGCTGTCGACCTCACCATGCAGATCGCCCGCGATGGCGAAGGCGCGAACTCGTTGATTGAAGTCCACGTCGACGGTGCAATGAATCCGGCCCAGGCCAAGCGAGTCGCAAAGGCGATTGTCAACTCGCCCCTCGTCAAAACGGCTGTCCACGGCGGCGATCCGAACTGGGGCCGTGTGGCAATGGCGATCGGCAAGTGCAGCGACCACGCCGACGACCAGCTGATTGATCAAACCGCAGTCACGATCCGCTTCGGCACCGACGAGGTGTACCCCCGCCTCCTCGACGATGACGCGCTCGCCGCACTGTCGGGCTACATGTCGGGCACCGACGTACTGATCCACGTCAGCCTCGGGCTCGATGAAGGCGAGTCAACGGTGTGGGGCTGCGACCTGTCCGACACCTACGTCCGCTTCAACGCCGACTACACGACCTGACCCGGGTCCGTTCACATATCTTCGAAGAGGTGCAACGTATTTCGCCTTTCGGCGGTGTGTGATTCGCGGCCCGTACCATCTCGCTGGCTGAAGGGGACGACACCTCCTCTCCTCCCCTCCCCTCTCCTCCCCTCCCCTGACGTCGAAGCGTCCACACCGGCGCCGTCGTGGTCAGGCCAAGAAGTCAGGCGGGGCGACTTTCAGCAACGTCAATCGGAGTCAAACGGCCGAGCCCGTCCGCAGCAAATGTAGATTTTCAGCACGTCACTTCGGGGGCATACGGATGCCACCGTCAACGCGAATCGTTTCGGCGTTCATGTAGCTGTTGGTGATGCATTCCAGAACCATCGATGCGAGCTGCTCCGGATCGCCGAGGCGCTTCGGGAAGAGGACGCCCTTCTGCAGGTTCTCCTTAAATGCTTCGCTGCCTTCACCCTCGCCGTAGATCGGGGTGTCAATCAGACCTGGTGCAACCGTGTTGATGCGGATACCCGATGCGGAAAGGTCACGGGCGATCGGCAGCGTCATACCGACGACGCCACCCTTCGATGCCGAGTAGCTGGCTTGACCGATCTGACCGTCGAATGCTGCGACCGACGCGATGTTGACGATTGCGCCGCGCTCGCCATGTTCCATCGGCTCGGTGACGCTCATGGCCGTTGCCGCGATGCGGATGGCATCAAACGAGCCGATCAGGTTGATCGCGATGACCTTCTTGAAGGCATCCAGGTTGGCCGCTGACTCAACCGTGCCGTCACGGCCGATCGTGCGCTGCGCCCAGCCGATACCGGCCGAGTTGACGAGCACGCGGACTGGGCCCATCGACTTGGCCATTTCGACCGCCTCGATGATCTGGTCGGTGTCGGTGACGTCAACCTTGGCGAACGCACCACCGATCTCGTCGGCCAGCGCGTTGCCAGCCTCTTCGTTCAGGTCAGCGATGACGACCTTGGCGCCACGGGCGGCCAGCATGCGGGCCGATGCGGCGCCAATGCCTGACGCTCCACCGGTAACGATTGCACTTGCTCCAGAAATATCCATGCACTCAAACTATTCGGGCAAGTCACCGCACGAGTAATCGCGCTCCCGGCCTCGCTCACATGGTGTGTTGTTGGCAGGAATGAACGGTGTTCCTTTGGCAACTGAGTCGTTGCTCACGATGCCGGGCCGGTCTGCGGTCCTGGTGCGTTTTATTCGGCCGCGAAGAAACCGTTGATGTCGGCAATCAGATGTGTTGGTTCGCTCGTGTAAATACAAACTTTGCCCGCCGCGCCGACTTTGGAAGTCACCGTGTTGGCAATGGTTTGACCGGCAGAATAGTTGAGGTTCGACGCCAGCGGACGGGTTGCGTCACACGGATAGACCGTCAGGTAGCCAGCGCGTGCAGGGCCAGTCACCGTCACGTTTAACACGACCGCCGCCGCATCGCCAGCCACACCGCC
>CALCXK010000093.1 GCA_937905835.1 uncultured Ilumatobacter sp.
GCCGATTCTCCTGCAGGTCTTCGCTGTTGTCCTCCACGACATCGAGCCAACACCGGAGCTGCTGTCCGAACTCAACGACCTCAACTCGAACCTCGGGTTTGCTCGCGTCTTTGCCATCCAGGGTCAGGTTCTCGCGGAGGTCGACCTCGTTACCGAGACCGTCGATGCTGCCGAAGTGGAAACCGCTATCGAACGGATCACCGACGTCGCCGTACGACTCGCCCCAATGCTGCACGCAATGTTCGGCGGCCGACCCGCCGAAGACCCCCGGCTCGGACGCATCGAACGGCTCGCCCAGGCAACAGTCACCGCCGAACTCGAACCTGGCCGTACCTTCACCCTCACCGGCGAACACGCTGACCCGAGCTGGAAGTTCGACAGCGCCGTGCATGTCGTGTCGGGCTGGAACCCACAGGGCACGGCCCGCGACGAAGACCGCAACGTCGAGACCAACGCATTGATCGCCGCCGACGTCATCCGGCGAGGCGGAGCGCTCGCCCGCAGCCTGACGACCTTCCCCGACGGAACACAAGAATCGAGCCTCGTCATCTGGCAGATGAGCCGTGACGACGCCGTTGAGTTCGGCCGACGCTCCAACCGCGACGCGATCCTGGAACTCGACGAAGACGCCATTCGCGTCATCTCATGCGCCGACGACTCGATCGTCGAGCGGCCACGAGTCGTGTGAGTAACCCATGACAACCGACGTCGATACCTCCCGATTCGCTGAGCACCGCACCCGTCAGGAACTGAACTCATTGCTCCACTTCGGTCACATCATCCCCGTGAGCAAGGGCTGGACGCGGGAGCACGTCAACTCCCACTTCCCCGGCTGGACCTGGAACCAACTCATTGCCGTATGCATGGCGGCCCAAATCGTTGTCCGACGCGGCGGAGCGCCACCGAAGTGCGACGATCGAGTCGCGATCTTCCACTTCTCGAGCGACACAGAATTCCTCGTCGAGTGGACAAATTGACCAGCGCCCCGGTCTTTCCCCGCTCAGCCAGACCGCACTCCACCGCCACGTGCGTCACCAACTTCCTGAAGGGAACCCAATGAGGCTGTATCTCGACATCGACGGTGTGCTCACCGCCAACCCAGACAGCATTGAGCACATCGAATCACTCGAGATCAACGACGCTCTCGTCGAGTGGCGGCAGTCCGACGTGCACCGCCTCCTCAACGCCTTCGATGAAGTGGTGTGGGCCACAACCTGGATCTTCACCCCCCAGGACCTTGACACCATCGAGCGACACCTCGACGTCAAGCACGACCGCGTGCAACTCAAACTCGAACCATTCGTCAAGACCAAGCGCACCGGGCACTCGTGCGGAAAGCTGCCAGCCGTGCGTTCCCACTTCAACGCCAACCCGGCACCGTTCATGTGGATCGACGACGAGATGGGAAGTGCCGACCACGACTGGGCACGCTCAGTCGGTGGCGAATGCATCCGCCCGCTCTACGACGAGGGTGGTGTCTACGCCATGCTCGATCAAATTCTTTCCGTAGCCTCCAAGACCTGAGGCCGTTGACGAAGCCCAGCGCCGAGTGTCCTCGCTTCGACGATTGGACCACCGCCACCCGTGCGCGGCATCCGTCTGGGCTGAAATCGAAGTCGCCCGCGACCGTCAAGTCATACGTGACTTCGACAACTCAAACGGGGCCGGAGCGTGCGGGTCTGCCCACACTTTGGTTGGTGTCCAGGTCAAGTGGGAGAGCTTTCCGGGCCTTTGCTTCTACCGGGCCGCCCCTATTCGTCGTCGTCGGCATACTTGACGTAGACCTCGTCAGCGATACCAAGTTCGTCAAGGACACGCTGGGTTTCGGCGAGTGCGTACTGCGGGAATAGTCCCGTGTACAGGAAGTGCGCGTCATCGAGGGCATCAACAGAGATGCCGGGCTCGCGGACGGTGCCGATCGGTGGATTCTTGCGTGCCTCGCAGTACGCCACGACGTCAGAGCGTCGCGTGGCCCAAAGCTCCTTGAAGACACGGCTATAAAGCTCCTTGTGATTCCGGACCTCCCAGATGTCGCCGCAGAACCTTGCGAATGAGAGTTCGGTCTTCCAGCCCCGATAGTGGCCGGTTCGCCGTTCGGCGTCGAGTACCGGTGTGAGGTACTCGGCATCGGTGTCCCCGACCTCGTCGGTCGGGCGCCGCCAGATCTGCAGGAACTGCTCGGTGAGCCGCGCTGTTCGTTGTGCGATCGCTTCGTCACCCCACGAGATCACTGTTGCAAGTTCTTGCACCGAAGCGATCTCGCTGTCGGCGTAGTAGGTGCGTTTCTCATCGAATGGGCGATTGCTGGCGCCTGCGTTGAGGGGTTGTTCGAGCAGGATGAGATTGCCGAGCGTGTTGGCCAGTTCCTGATACCGGGCTTTTTCGTCCACGCTGAACTCTGCCCAGATCCGCCCCCTGGCCTCACCGGACCAGGTGTCGGAAGGGGTCTGCGGAAAGATGTGTTCGATCTCGAGATCGGTCAGGTCTGCAGCGGTCGGGTCCAGTCGGCGCAGCACGTAGCCGGCACGAGGCAGCCGCCGATGCTGCAGGGCGGCGCGAACGCGTTCATCGGATGGGCTTCGGCGGGCGATGTCTCGCAGAAGACGGTCCCCGCCGTACTTGTTTCTTCGACGGCAAAGCTGCGCGGCGAGATGGTCGCGTGTTTGGCCCACAACCATGCGCCGCAGATAGAGGGCCTGGAGGGCATCGAGTGCCGTGTTGAGCTGCTGCGTGCCGAGAGTGCTGCGCTTCCAGTCGCGGTAGGTGGCCATCACGACCGGGTACATCGCTGTCCCGAACGTGCCAACGCCGTGCAGTTGGTTCCGGATGTCTTCGTCGGTGACGTTCGGGTTGTCGGGATCGACGATGTCTCGATACACCTGAGCGAATTCCAGCCACTCCGGTGCATGCGAATCGGTCTCGATCGACTCCGGCGACAGGTCTCGGAACGTCGCTTTGAAGGCGTCGAAGATCCCATGCTCCCCGAGGAACTGGGTGTCACGGCCGGTTCGCTGGATGAGGTAGCTGCGGAAGAACTGGTCGATCGATTCGCCGGTGCACTCCTCGATCGGCTTCCAGTACGTCTCTTCGACATGGTGTTGCTGGTCGTAGGACAGACCCATGAGCACGTAGTTGTGGATCAACTCGTGGTCTTGGAGTGGTGCGCTCGTCGAATTCAGACTCTCAAAGACCTGTTGGGGATTCGATCCCTCGCCAAGAAAGATGACGACATGTTCCAAGCGTCTCAGACCCTGGGCCACGAGGCGCGCGTTGCGGCGAATTTCCGACAGGATGAATTGGTAGTTGTCGTCGATTGGCGACCCTGCCGCACCGGGTGATCGGTGCTGGTGATCAACCAGGAGACGCTCGAGTACCTCGCGTTGAGCTCCGCGCAGCAGCAACCGTGGCTGGCCGCGCCTGCGAGGGTGCTCGAGGAGTTGGCCAAACGCCGCACGGTCCGGATCGTCGACGGGCAGCGACTCGTAGACAGCGGCAACGATGAGGAACAGTGTCGCAATTCGTTGCTGGCCGTCGATGAGAACGATCGGTTCCTCACTGCTCGTGCGGGTGGACAAGATCGAGCCAATGAAGTGCGAACCGTTCCGCGTGGGGTCGCCGGCCGCGCGGATGTCGTCGAGGAGTCGTCGACAGCGGTCGATGTCCCATCGGTAATGCCGTTGATACACAGGGACCGCAATCTCAGACTGGGTTTCCAACCATTCGATCGTGTTGACGGCATCGGCGTCGACGTTGGTTGCGGTCATGGAGTGAAACCCGTCATCGTCACACGTAGAGCACAGACCACCGCACCCTTGTCTGTCAACCCGACGCTGCGGAACTCTGCGGGATCTCGACAACTCGGGGGACTCCAACAGGTGCCCGAGGCAATTTCGGGCCCTGGGGGCCAGGTCGAGTTCGCTCGCCCGGGCTTGGTGCCGACCAAGGTCCAGCGGCCCCATATTTCGAGCGCTTCGGCCGTGGTGAAATCCTCATCACGCACTGGCAAGTTCAGCCTTCTCAACGAAGGCGCACAGCGCCGAGATCAGTTCCATTTCCTCGACCGTTCTGGCTCGCGTGTCGAGGAGTTCGTTGGTGCAGATGAGGTAGGCGAGGCAGCGGGCTCGGCTGATGGCCACGTTGAGGCGGTTCTTGGAGAACAAGAAGTCGGCTTGGCGGGGCATGAACTCTGCTGACGACGTCGCCAGTGAGTACAGCACGACAGCGGCTTCGCGGCCTTGGAACTTGTCGACGGTGCCGACTTCCACGCCAGCGGTTGCTTCGTTGGCGGCGAGTGCTGCGGCGATCAGGCGGCGTTGGTCGTTGTACGGGGTCACCACAATGAAGTCATCGGTGGTGAGAGGACTGGTGGTGCCGTGTTGGTCGGTCCAGTCGGTGCCGATCAGGCCTTCGATTGTGTCGACAACAATGGTGGCTTCTTCGGGTGATTCGGTGGCGTGGCCGTCATGTTCGGCACGGATCCACCGCAGGCCGGTACCGGCGCTCGTGGTCTGACCTTCGCAGGACGCTTCGCTGGTGAGTTTGCCTTCGTACATGACGTCGGAGATGAAGCTGCAGACGTCAGGGTGCATCCGCCATGTCACATCCAGCAGTACCCCGCGCTCGGGTGCAACGGTGCGGACGTTGTTGCCGATGAGGTGTTCGAGTGCGCTGACGCCGGAACGGTTGGGGTGGCTGGCTTTGGCGACTTGGGCGAGTTGTTGTGGGTCACCGAGCAAGATCACGTTGCTCGCCGAGATCGACGCCGCGAGAGTGTCGGCGAGCCCGAGTTGGCCAGCTTCGTCGACCACCAGCACGTCAACAGGGTTGTCGCGCATTGCCTGGCTGGCAAACAGCCATGACGTGCCCGCGATGACGTCGTAGTCGCCGGTTGCGCATTGGGTGTTGTCGTCGATGTAGCTGACGCCAGCGAGTGAGCCGCCTTTGGATTTGCGGACAGCTCGGAGCGGATCGCCGTCGGTATTGAAGCGTTCGACAACGGCTTCCATCAAGTTGTCGATGGCGTGGTGGCTCATTGCGGTGACGCCCACGCGTTTGCCGGCTTTGACGAGGGTGCGGATGATGTGGGCGCCGCTGAATGTTTTGCCGGTGCCGGGTGGCCCTTGGATGGGGACGAAGCTGTTGTCGAGGTGTGGCGCCCACTTACAGATCGACTCATAGCCACCCACAAAGAGGCCGTTGTGGGGGCCGTGGCCGGCCTCGAAGGTGGGTGGGTCGTTGCGCAGCATCGCGTGGCCCACCGCTGTCGCGTCGCCGGCCAGCATTCGGTCGGCGAGGTCGCAGAGTGCGACGAGTTTGGCGCCCTCGGGGAAGTTGACGAAGTGCACGAGCGACTCAGGCAGGACGCCTTGGTCGAGCATTGGCTGGTTCCAAGAGATCTCGAGGATGCCGTTAGCGGCGTCGAGGTCGGCGATTGAGAAGAAGGCCCACTGTTGCTCACTGAGCGCGAGGATCATTTTCGCGCCCGCCTTGATGTCAGCGTCGAGTGGCTGGGGTGGGAACGTGAAACGGGCGACGGGCCACTTGAGTTTGTCGCCGGTTTTGTCGCTGAACTTGTCTTCGAAGCCCACAAAGGCGAGACGGGTAATTGCGCCGAGTGACTCGAACTGGTCCTGGTCATCAGCCATCGACAGACGTAAACAGTCCGCTGCGACCACTTTACGTTCGCGGCGCCAGTAGCCGAGCAGGTCACCCATCCGATGCTCATCGGTGTCGGGGCCGAACGCGTGGAGCGCTTCGATGCGGGCGTCGAGTTCTTCGTCGTTGGCTTCGGGTTCGAGCGCGGCGTCGCGCCAGTCGACGTCGTTGGGTCGGTGGTCGATGAGCCAGTCGCGTACCGCCATCGTGGCGCGCACGTCGTCTTCGTTGTAGCGGGCAATGCGATCGAGACGGGTCTGGTCGCGGTCGGCCATCCAGTGCTCGTATTCGACGACTGCACCGGCGCCTTGGTCGATGTCGTGACTGCGGTCGTAATCGGTGAGCTGCTCGATGTATTTGAGGCCATACGACTCGACACCGACCTGCATCGCGCCGGTGACGATCGGGAACAAGTCAACGAACAGGCCGGTCTCGATCAGACGATCGAGTTGCCGTTCAGCCACCTTGTAGTTGCGTGTCAGGCTCACGAGTGAGGATCGTTCGGTGTGGTTGTAGTGGTAGACGTGCATATTCGGAAACCGGGAACGACGCTCAGCCAAATAGTCGACCAGGTCCTGCGTTGCCTGTTTCTCTTCGGCCAGGTCGTGCGCCCAGAACGCCTTGAACCCCCACCTGCCTTCGTCGCTGCGCTCGATGAACCCGAATAGGAAGAACAGACCGATGTTGGCCTTCCAGAACGGGTGGCCTTCGTAGTCCAAGAAGATGTCGCCGTCATCGGGTGCGGGGAGCGCAGCGAAGCCAGTCAGTTCAGGCTCCACCAGCTCGACATCGACGTCGGCTGCGATCGGTTCGGATGGTTCAAGGAGCTCGAACGGTGGCGGATCACCCTCAGGCGCGTTGCGCGCCACAACTTGCAGGGATGCCTGGCGGACCATTTTCACCACGCGTGCGGCATCGAGTTCGGGCACCTCATGATCGAGGGTGGAGAGGTGGGCGATTGTGTCGATGCCGTCGGCTTCCAATAGTGCCCGGTCGGTGCGGCGGACCCCAGCGACATGGACGAGAGAGTCGGCTGCACGCCATTCGGCGTCGCACATCTGCTCAAACTCGCAGAACCCGCAATGGTCACATGGCTCCGGTTTCGTCTGCTCCGTCGGCGGCTCCGCCACGAGCGCTGCAAGCTGGTTTCGGAGGCGCCGCCAATAGGCGAGCACGTCGTCAACCCGGATCGTCTCGCGTACACCGGATCCCAGCTCGATGTGCATCCGCTGGGGTAGCTGGCCGGTCTGCGCGGCGATTGCCTCGGCGTAAAAGCACAACTGCAGCACATGGCCCGGCTTGGCCTCGTTGCGGGCCAGCTTCGCATCGACCGGCTCGTAGGTGACGTTGCCGTCAGCATCGACAACCCGCTCTAAGAAGTCGGCGATCCCCCTAATGCCGTCGTGCACGAACGGCATCTGGAACACCACATCATGACCCACGCTGAGTACATCACCGACCCGGGCCAACCACTGGTTGAACGACTCGGTGCCCCGGTCCCAGTCAGGGACCTCGAACACGTCACGACCCTCCAACCGGTACTGCTCCAACACCGCCTTCTCATGATCGAGCCCTTTCTGCAAGAGCATCTCGGCCATCTCACCAAACATGTTCGGCGCCGGCTCGCGAACACCAGAGTCGACCTCGTGGCGCAACGTCAAGAAGTGCGCGCAATCCAGCCACGCCGTGATCTTCGAAGGAGTCAATAACCGTTGTGCCATCACCCCATTGTGACCCATTGGTGTCACAGAGTTGTGCGGTTCCCCGCCCCTCATTGCAGCGCTCACTGCCAAACGTCGTCAAGGAGCGCCCGATTGATCACTTCGGTGTCTTCGATCGTGCCGTCCATGATCCAGTAGTCCCAGCCGTCAATCGCCAGATATCGGTGGTTATACCGGGGCGTCGGTGAGTCCGCTGGCCACGGCTTCACCACACCTTCAGCTCTGATGAAGATGGCGAACATTTCGAAGGTGTCAGTGAGGTCTGGGCGCCACTCGCAAACGATTTCGCCGCGCTCGGCTACTTCGAACATTTCCGGTCCAGGGAACCCGTCTGCGATTGGCACAACAGGTGCCTGGCATGTCAGGCACCGCTCGACGTCGCCAGTTGCGTCGGTCTGTTCAGTGTCTTGCGTGTTCATGACTTCAGTCTGAAGGAGTGGTGTCACATGGTTCGCAGGTCATCGCTCTGGGCCTCGTTGGCTGGTTACGGCAGTGATGCTTCTTCCTCAAGCAGAGTTTGTTCGTCTTGGCGTTCAACGAAGCCGCGGCGTTCGCGTTGAGCGCCCGACTCGTCACCGAGGTGGGTAAGGGCGACCGACAACGCGAGCGCGGGGTCAAGGTCGGTGCCAGCCACGTCGGTGGCGAGCTCTGCATAGCGTTTTGCGTCTTTCCAGCGGCCGAGGTGGAGCGACGTGACAGCAAGTTGGTAGCGGACGATCGCGAGGTCTGCTGGCTGGTGATGCGACTCGAAAACACGTTCTGCTTCAAGCTGCAGCGACAACGCCAAGTTCAGCTGGTTATCGGCACGAGCAAGAGAGCCGAGCGAACTCAGACAGATCGCCTCGTCGCTCACCAACCCGATCTGCCGGTACAGGCTCAACGCTTCCAGGTAGCACTCCTCCGCAGCCGTGCGTTCATCGAGTTCGACGTGCACGTGTCCGAAGTTCACCAACGCATGGCCCAACACCATCGGGTCACCCGCGACCCGGAGCGAATCGACGAGGCGGCGGTTCACGATCGCTGTTTCGTCCAACCGGTGCAGACATCGCAACGCCGGACTCATCGACAACCAACACGACCGCAACGACGCATCGTCACCAATCTCGGTGAACACCACTGCCGCATCAGTCAACAGATCAAGCGCCCGTTCATACTCGCCGCAAGCAACCAACATCGCTCCCACGTTCTGATCCACCAACGCCGCACCCCACCCATCGCCGCTGGCCGCAAAACCATCACGGGCCAGCGCGTACGCCTCGCGGGCCTCGTCAACGTGACCGAGATCACCCAACGCGTGGCCCTGCACCAGACACCAATCCGGACCGAGCTCACCACCAGAATCGCGGATCGAGTCACGAGCCAACCGGATCGCTGCGTTGGCGGTCAATGGCTTCGAACAATTCACAGCCACCTCTGCAGCCAACATCGCGAACTCGGCAACGGCTGACCGATCCGACGTCGACTCACATGCCGCGGCCAGCAACGCGAGCGCTTCGAACGGCCGGCCGGTGCGATCCACCCGCCTTGCGGCATCCATGACGGCTGGCCGCAACGATGCGGTCGGGACCGTGCCCCAACCCTTCACCCGCGCCTCGGCGCGTTCGTCCGACAACGGTTCCCAAAACTGGGTCATGATTCCTCCTCATCGATTCCGGCATTGGCACCGTGCCCAACAGGGTCGGTTGCCTGACCGTCAACGAGCCGGAACTCTCAGGTCATCTGGATAAGTACCCCTCATGATACTCGAGAGGTGTCACAAAGATGGCCAATATTCCAGTCCGGATTTCCAGCGAGGCCGTCGGTGGACCGTCACTTCCAGTTGAGCAGCGTCTTGGTGAACGTCGTGTTCCAAAGGTTCAGCCTGGGCCAGATGTTTGCGAGGTGTTCGGTGGCGGTTGGTTCGTCCCAGCCGTTGGTGCGCATCAGCCAGGCCCGAAGTGCGAGTCCGGTGCGGCTTGCGCCGTGGTGGCAGTGGACGACCACGTTGTGGCCGGCGGTGAGGAATGCGTCGATGGTGGCGACCGTGTCCTCAACGACGAGTTCGAGCCCGGCGTCGCCGTCGCCGTCGCTCAGGAACACCTCGCGCCGGATCGGATGATCTCGGAACCGGTCGCCTACCCGGCACAGTGACACCACGGCCCAGTCGGTCGGCACCGTGCTCGCTGCTGCCAGGTCGGCCGCGTACAGGCCTGGTGCGATTTCGGTCGGCCCAACCGGGGCACCGAGTTCGGCCATCGGGTACGGCGTGCTGCCGAGCAGTCGTTGTGTGAGTTCTTGCAGGTCTGGCGTGCGATATGTGCGGGCGGTGGTGGCGAGGCAGCCCCACACGGTCCCGTTGGGGACCTCTGGAGATGCGGGGGTCCAGTCAGGGTCGAGCATCCGCTGGTAGCGGTCCTGGTCGTCGGGCAACATCGCAAGGCCGTCGGCGAGTGCGGCGAACGGATCGTCACCCGCGAGTGCGGCGCGGATCATGAGGTGGAACAGCGCTGTGCCCCATCCGGCGGCAGGGTCGCCGTGGGTGGCGATCGATGTGGCGCGTGCTGCGGCGATCGTCTCGTCGACCGATGACCGGGCGAAGTGGACGGCTGTGGGCGTTGACCGCATGAGTGAGCCGTTACCAGCGCCGCTGCGTGGGTTCCGTTCGAAGTGTTCGGTGGCGGCGACGTCCCACGGCTTACCCGATCGCAGTACTGCGCGGGTTTGGATGCCGACGTCGTTGGCGTCATTCGCCCAGACCCTGAACCGTTCGAACAGGTCTGCGCCGTCGATGCCACCGTTGGCGAGGATCGACTCGGCCTGGATAGTCGCCATTTTTTCGTTTTTCAGCAGCAGCGCAGCCGCCGTCGGAGCCCCGGCACAGAAGTGTTGCGCAAAGTCATACGGCGGAGGAAAGGGTCAGTGGTCGTCCCACTGGTAGGCACAGTGAAACACCTTGCAAGGCACCCAATTGTAATCATCTGATGCGCCATCCTCATTCGGGCTGTCCTGCCAGAAATGGAACTCTTTTGCGCCGGGCTCCGGGGCTTCGTAGCGGATCGAGAAGTCCTTTCCCGCATGAATCATGAAATCAAGCAGGTCATCATGGAACTGGATGCGTCCATAACCCGAGTCACGGGTGAAAGTAAGATCAGGCATCTGAACGATGAGGTTGGAGAAGCCGAACCAGAGCGTTTCAGTCTGACCCCACCAGTCCCGGATCGTTTCGTCAAAATCGAGGCGTTGCCACTCCCAGCAGGTGCCGAGACATTCGGGTGTCTCGTTTCCAGCATCGTCAACGCAGTCGCAGACGTTTGTGGAGAAGAACTTCGTCGTGTGCGGAGGCTCAGTATTGGTATCCACCTGCGTGTCGTCGGTGAATTCGCCATGCGCCAGGCCGAATCCGGCTCCGTAGGCGCGCTGTTGAAAGTCCCGGTCACTCATTGCCGCTGTTCATCCTCTGCTCAGATTGTTTGGTGGTGCGCCGCTTTGCGCGTTTCACGGGCGAGCCGTCGATCCAGGCGTCGCCGGCTTCGAAGAGTTCAGGTGGCCGACCGCCCTTGGGCCCGGCGGCGGCTCGTTCGCCAGTTGAGACGACGTAGCTGGCGTCGGGTGACCCCATCGACAGGCTGCGGCGGAAGTTGCCGGTGTCGAGCTGGTCGTCCCAAATTGCCTCGTAGACGCTCTGCAGTTCTGACAGCGTGAACGTTGGCCCGACGAATGCGGTGGCAAGGTCTGAGCCCTCGAGCTGGTCGGCAGCGCGCTCGACGGCGTCGCGCAGGATGCGTTCGTGGTCGAAGGCCAACGCCACGTCGCCGTCAAGGACAGAACTGACGGGCCAGAGCCGGGCGTCATCGGCGTCAGTGCCGGCCTCAATGCTGCCGACCTCGGGTGTCACCGCGAGGTAGACGACGGTGACGACGTTGCCGCGCGGGTCTCGGGCAGGGTCGCCGTAGGTGGCGAACTGTGCAAGGTGTTTGGGCGCATCGACGCCGGTCTCCTCGCGCAACTCACGGAACGCGGCGGCATCGAGCGATTCGTCTGGCTGCTTAAAGCCACCGGGCAACGCCCAGGCATCCTTGTACGGATCGGCCTGGCGCTGCACGAGCAACACCATGAGTTGGCCGTCAACGACGCTCATGATGACCACGTCCACGGTGACCGAGAACGTCGGATACGCCGACGCGTCATACCCCTCGGGCGCCTGATGCCCCGCCTTGCGGGAACGTTTCTTCGTCGGTTTGTCGGTCACGGCCGACAGCATAGACCGCGATGTTGTCGTTTTGACTAATACTCGGTTATAGTCGTTCAGACAATTAGTCGGTTCGACATGAACCGGCGGAAAGGACACCATGACCCACAACAACCTCCCCCTCCTCCAGCCCTTCGCCGACGCACTCGGCGACGAGGCCCTCACCTCGCTCGCTGAACGCGAGCTGATCCGCTCGATCCGGCTACCGGACTTCAAGCCGGTTGATCCAGCAGTGACCGCTGATCGCATCGACGGTGCGGTCGCCGGCCTCACACTCGGCGATGCGTTCGCTGCTCGTTACCGGCGTTCGCGTGACGACGACGGAATGGACCTTGTCGAGATCGATCGTTGGCTCGGCGCCCGGCGCAGCGGCCAGGGCGGTCACCGCCTCGCCGCATCCAGCCAGATGTTTGTCATGTCAGCCGAGGCAATGCTCGCTGATCGATTCGGTGCATCACGCAACTTGGCAGCGACGCTCACTGGGCGCAGCCGTTCGTTGCGCTCCCCTGGCAACGCTGTGCGCCACACCGTCAGTCGCCTGCGAAATGGTACGCCGTGGTTCGACGCCGCTCCGCCGTCGTACGGCAATGCTGCGCTCCCCCGTGCCGTTGCTGTCGGGCTGGCCGTCCATGCCCTGCCCGATCAGGTCGGTATCGCGGCGTCGCTCGACGCAGCGGTCAGCCATGCCTCGATCCGTGCGACCGCCACCGCCGCTTCGCTCGCCGGGATCATCACCGCGCTCGTCAAACGCCCGGTCGATGCGTCGTTTGTCGACGTGGTGTCGGCCGTGGTCGATTCGATCGATGTCGACGAACTCCGCTCCGAACTCGCAGAAATGTTGGCGGGCGATGGCAGGTTCGCTGTGCCATTCAGCCCCGAAGCGATCGACTCGCTGAAGCTCGCCCTGTGGAGCCAGCAGTTCGGGCCCAACCTCACCGGTGTGCTGCATGCAGCGGCCACAATCAGTCGCGGTGATCGGGCAACGCTCGCTGTTGCCGGTGCACTCCACGGTGCAACGTTCGGGCCGGGAGCGCTGCCCGACCGTTACCGCGATGTGGAGGGCTTCGACGCCCTGCGGGTCCTGGCCCGTCGTCTCGCAGAGGGACCCGAAGCAACAGCGGCACCGGGTATGACATCGGGGGATGGCAACGCCGACATCTGGTTCCTGCTCGACCGGTCCGGATCAATGTCGTCGATCGCTGAGTACGTGGTGTCGGGCTTCGACGGCTTCTTTGCCAGCCAACGCACCGAGGCCGGCGATGCAACGGTCACGGTCGTGCAGTTCGACGATCAGGACCGTCATGACGTGATCGTCAACGGCCTACCCATCACACAGGTGCCGTCAGTTGGTGACCTGTTCCAACCCCGCGGGATGACGCCGCTGTACGACGCAATCGCACTCCTGCTCGACCGAGCCGAACGCCACGGCGGCGAAGACGCCGACCAGCTCGTGGTCATCCTCACTGACGGACACGAGAACGCGAGCGGCGAGTGGACCCATCAACGGCTGTTCCACCGGATCGGCAAGCTGCGTGACCGCGGGTGGACGTTCGTGTTCCTCGGTGCAAACCAAGACAGCTACGAAGTCGGCGACCAGATGGCAATGCCCGCCGGCAACGTCAGCAACTTCCGGCCCAACGAATCCGGCATGGCCGCCTGCTACGCCGGCCTCGATCGCACCGTCCGCGAATGGCGAGGAAAGGAACGCCACGAACGTCGCCGCGACGCTGACCACTTCTGGGGCGACCGCAAAGAAGCCGAGGAGCTCGACTGAGGCAGCAGAGTCGTCGTCGATCGCTGACCTTCCGTCAGAATGGAGAGACGGCGGAATTCGACATCATCGGCGACGTGCACGGTCACGCTGATCGGCTCTGAAGCGCACTGTTGCGTTGACGGATCGGGCGGGGTCGTAGCGTGCCCGAGTGATTCGCTGTCGCCGTGCTGGTTCGTCGATGAAACCTACGTCCGGGTGGCTGGGGTGGGGCAAGCAGTCGACCAATACCGCCAGGTCATCGACGCGCTCGTCTCGAAACGACGCAACGTCGCAGCGGGGTCGATGGTGTTCCGCCACGAATGTTGCGGCGCGCAGCCCGAGCACGTCCTGCGCAGCGCAGTCGAACGGCTGACCTCAAACCATTGAGGACCAGCTGACCTCAGGCAACTCACTTCGACCAGCTGACTTTGCACGGCTATCGTCCGGCGAATGGGCGACTTCGATGGGCAGTGCGTGTTGGTGACCGGTGGATCGCGAGGGATTGGCCGTGCCGTGTGCGAGGAGTTCGGCCGGCGCGGAGCTGTCGTCGCTGTGCACTACGCGACAAACGAAGCCGCAGCCCACGAGGTCGTCGATGGCCTTCCCGGGGAGGGTCATGTCGCCATACCGGCCGACCTCGGTGCGGGCGGAGCGCGCGACCTGATCGAGTCGGCGATCGAACAGTTGGGGCGCATCGATGTCCTCGTCAACAACGCCGGCATCTACGAGGCGCATCCAGTGCTCACAACCTCGCCCGAGGATTGGGACGCGAGTTGGGCCCGGACGATCGCCACCAACCTCATCGGTCCCGCCGATCTGATCCACGCTGTCGTACCGCACATGGTCAAACAAGGTGGCGGGCGCATCGTGAACGTGACGTCGCGCGGCGCGTTCCGTGGCGAGCCCGCACACGCTGCGTATGGCGCAAGCAAAGCAGGGCTGAACAGCCTGAGCCAATCGATGGCCGTCGCACTCGCGCCGCACAGCATTTATGTGACTGCGGTCGCGCCGGGCTTTGTGGAGACGGATATGGCTGCTGATTACCTGAATGGCCCCGGTGGTGATGCAGTCAAGGCGCAGAGCCCGATGGGCCGCGCTGCCTCCCCTGCCGAAATCGCCCGGGTCGTGGTGTTCCTCGCCAGCCCGGGCTCGGAATCGGCAACCGGCACAATCGTCGACGTCAACGGGGCTTCCTACCTCCGGAGCTGAAGCACCGA
>CALCXK010000094.1 GCA_937905835.1 uncultured Ilumatobacter sp.
CGCGAATGTCGAGCGGGGTGTCGGGCTCGCGTAGACCCGGGTCGAGCTTGCCGAGTGGGAGCAGCGTTTCGATCAGCATGAGCACGTCAGTCGCATCATCCCAAAACGATATGCAACCCCGACACCCCGGAACGACACGAACGTCGCCAGCGGCCGTCGCGAGATCGACGCGACAGGCATGCTCCTCACACCGGGCTTTGTCGATATTCATACTCACTACGACAGCCAGGCCACTTGGGACGGAGAGCTCGAGCCTTCGACACCGCATGGCGTCACGACGCTGATGATGGGAAACTGCGGAGTGGACTTCGCCCCGGCCAAGCCCGATGAGCACGACTTCTTGATCGACTTGACGGAAGGTTTCCCAGACGTTCCCGGTGCGGCGCTCAGCGAAGGCATCTCCTGTGACTGGGAAACGTTCACCGATTACCTCGACGTACTCGAGCGACGGGAATATGTCGCAGACATCGGCGCCATGATTGCCCATGGCCCGGTGCGCGTGTACGTGATGGCCAGCGCGGCGCCAACAACGAAGCAGCCACCTCGGACGACATCGACGAAATGGCCGCGATCGTCGGCGAGACAGTCGACGCCGGTGCCATCGGATTTTCTACGACCCGGACGACTGCAAAGAGCTGATGGAGCGCTCAAAGGCTGCCCAAGATGCTGGTCACCAGGTGGTCCCGCAGGTCGCAGGCCGCTCGTTCGGAATCCTCATCTGCTTGTCAACCAAGCACTGCTTCAAGGACATGCCCAGCTTTGCGCCACTGCGCAACATGTCGTTCGCCAAACAGCCCGAAGCAATGGGCGACGCCGATCTCCAGGCCCGGCTGATCAGGGAGTCAAAGGCCTCGATGCACATCTTGCGTGAGACGCAGCCGATGGTCGCCCAAGTCGTCAACGGTTTCGATCGGCAACCCCTGCCCGGCGATCCCGTCGACTACGAGCCGACCCCGGATCGAGCGATCACTACACTTGCCTCCGTCAACGGCGTCGAACCCATCGAGGAGTTCTACGAGCAACTCTGTGAACGCAACGGCGCAGCGATCTTGACGATGCCGTTCCTCTGCTCCGCCCACCGCAATGGTGACGCGCTCTACGAAATGCTGACGCGCTGGGCACGCGACCGCACCCGCGGCCCGAAGCTCCCACTCCAGTCAGTGGTCAAGAAGATGACTGCCGACGCTGCTGCACTGTGCGGGCTCACCGATCGAGGCGTGCTTGAAGTCGGCAAGTGCGCTGACGTCATCACTCGCGAGCACGACCAGTTCACTGGCGCTCGCCCGGGCGCCTCATCCATTTGTAACCGGTCGCATTACGACTGGCGAAGTGTGACCGCGATTACCCTCACCAGTTCTGTTGGAGTTGTTGCGACTACGCCACGATCAGGAGCACAATGGAAGCCATGGACCACAGGCTTGGGATTGATCCGAATGCATTGACCGTCGTCGCAGATATTCAACGGCACCAGGTCGCCCAATCGGTGTTGGAAGTTGAGCTTGACGCCGTCGTCTTGATGGACGACGCCGGTTCGGTGGTCGAATGGAACCTGGCTGCCATGGAATTGTTCGGTTGGACACGCGAGGAAGCCATTGGGATACAGCTCACTGAGCTGATCATCCCCCAAGAGCTCCGCGACGCTCACCAGACCCGAATGGCACACTACTTGGCCACTGGGGGGGAAGTTCCGGCACCCCACACACGGCTGACGTTGCCAGCACAGCGCCGGAGCGGTACACAGTTCATCGTTGAGTTAACGATTTCAACCTCGGCAAGCAACGAAGGTCCCCTGTTCACGGCTTTGCTGCGTGATATCGCCGAGCTCGTCGAAGCCCCTGACGCCGCAAACCAATCCGAGCAGCGATTCGCATCGCTCGTCGCCAATATCACCGGTCTCATCACCTTGAGGTGGGAGGACGGCACGTGGGTGTCCTCGACTGGCGCAGGCCTCCGACTGCTCGGGTATGAGCCGGGCTTCGAGCTCAAGGGCGGCATTCCAAGCTTGTTACACCCCGATGATGTGGGCATCGCAGATAAAGCGCTGGCGGAGGCAATAGCAGGCACCCTGACCTCGTCAGACCCTATCGATCTGCGAGTACGCGCAGCCAACGGGGCGTTGCACGTGTTCGAGACGGTCTTTAAGAACCTGACAGACGATCCGAGTGTCGACGCGCTGGTGGTCACGAGCCGGGACGTCACGAACGAGCGAGCCCGTGGGGTTGCGAAAGACATCGAGGCTCTGATTTCCTGGCGCGACCACCCTGACGTGGGTGTGGTCGCCGCAAACTCTCATCATGAAATCGTCTGGGCCAATCAAACCTTCTGCTCCATTATCGGCTCCACCGAAGACGCAAATTACCTGATCGGACAACCGACGTCGATATTGCAAACCTTCGCGGACGCCATGTTCGCCGATCCCGAGGCGTTTGCGGTGGAGACCGAGAGGCAATTGAGTCGCCGCGCTCTCGTCATGGGCGAGGAGATCGCGCTGGCGGATGGCCGCACGCTTCAACGCGATTACATTCCAATCGGGGCGATATCCGAAAGGGTAGATCACTTTTGGCTGTACGCCGACATCAGCCAAAAGAAGGAGCTCGATCTGACACGCTGGCGTCTGTTGGAAGTCGAGCGCGGGCTCCGAGGGAAAGCCGAGGAGCAGGCCAGGATGCTGCAGGGGGTCGCCGACCTCAGGACCGAACTCGTTGCAATGGTGTCGCACGAGCTGCGGACCCCGCTGACATCAATCGTCAGCTTCGCCGATCTCCTTCTCAACGACGATGAACCGATGAGCGAGACAGAGCAGAAGGAGTTCCTCACCGTTATCGACCGGAACGCCAAACGGCTCATCCGCGTCGTCGACGACCTGCTTCTGCTCGGACAACTCGAGTCGGGCGTCGCATTACTCCAACCTACGGTATTGCCAGTGGACCAGATCGTCGAATGGGCTGTGGAGTCGGCCACCCACCTGTCAAACGCCGCTGGTGTTGCGATCAGGACCTCGATCGAACCGGGCCCTGCCCTTCACGCAGACAGCAACCGACTCGGACAAGTTCTTGACAACCTGCTTTCGAATGCCATCAAATTCTCAGACGGCGGCGGAAACGTCGAGGTGACAGCGCGTCACCACCGGGATAGATGGGTATTTGCAGTCGTCGATGATGGGGTCGGAATTTCTGAGGCCGACCAGGAGCAACTCTTCGATTCGTTCTTCCGGGCATCCGGGACCGCTCAGTCCACACCCGGCACCGGCCTCGGCCTCGCCATCTGCAGAGCGATCGTCGAGCTGCACGGTGGAACGATCACCGTAGAGAGCCAGCAAGATTATGGCGCTCGCTTCGAGTTCGTGATCCCGGACGAACGCGAGATGACACGGTGACTGATTCGGCAACCATCCTGATGATCGAGGACGAAGCAGACATACGGCTGACGCTTTCGGTGTTGTTGCGTCGCGCTGGTCTCCAGGTACTCGAGGCTGCCGACGGCCGTTCTGGCCTCCGACTGCTTCACGAACGCCAACCGGACTGTGTCATCGTCGACATTGGTCTCCCCGACATCGACGGCTGGCAGGTACTCGGGCGGATCCGTGACGTAACCAACGTTCCAGTCATGATGCTCACCGCCCGACACCTCGAGGCCGAGAAGGTCCGGGGACTGCAGGCAGGAGCCGACGATTACCTGACCAAGCCATTCGGCAACCTGGAGTTGATTGCGCGAGTGCGTGCGCTTCTGCGCCGGGCCCATTCGACCGAGCCAGTCGACGTGTATGTGGACGAACTACTCGTTGTCGATCCGGCAAGCCATCGGGTCGCGGTCGAAGGCCGCGAGGTCGAACTCACCGCGATCGAATTCCGGTTGCTCCATGGGCTCATCAGGTCCGCGCCCCAAGTGCTCAGCCCAGTGCAGCTTCTCGAGATGGCCTGGAGCGACCCCACCGGCACCGGACCGGACCGGGTCAAATACGTGGTCCATCGACTGCGCCGCAAGATGGGCTTTGTGAACGCCGAGGCTTCGCCGATCAGAGCGGTGCGCGGTGTCGGGTACACGTACATCCGGCCCCACTGAACCCAGACTTGCTGAAACCGATCTGCAACCGAAGCCACAACCAGCGGGCAACTTGGGTCGTTCATAGTTAGAGGTTGCAAACGCTTTTAGAAGGATGAACCCATCCCCCTCGGCAAACTCGGTGCATGATGGTTGTCGGTAGGACACTGGTCAGCCAGCCACGTAGATAAGGAGCATGGAACTGCTCCTGATATCTGATCAGGCCGCCGCGAGTTCCTGAGGGACCCCCGAGGCTGGACGGGGCGACGCTGTCAGCGGCGAGTGGGCGCTACTGCGCTATCGAGACGTCAGCGGGTGCGACAAGTTGCCGGTAGCGAGCGACAGTACCGCGAGCACTTCGGCGTCGATCGCTGTGCGCCGCCTCGGCGCTCACTCGGTAGTCGGACTTGGGGTGTGAGGAGGATCCACGCG
>CALCXK010000095.1 GCA_937905835.1 uncultured Ilumatobacter sp.
GCTGCGTCACGGTTATCGGGCCACTCGAGTTCGTGCTGCGGGCATCCAGTTGGCTCCGCCTGTGGCATTGATCCGCTCGACGAATCGGTCGCCGACCGGTTCGATCAGATCGACGAATCGCATCGTGGCTTCGGTGCCAAGCGCACGCCATGCCGCCGACGACAGGGCGTCGAGTCGAGCTTCAAGCATCGCCTTGTGGGCCATCCCCGCAGCGTTCACCGTGCCGTCAGTAACCAGGCCTCGCGCCTCGAGTTCGGCGTATCCAGCGGCGAGCGCGGCGTCATCGGCCCCGCGGCTGCGTGGCAGCCAGTCACCGTCATAGTTGCGGGCCGCGCCGTCCAGAATCCCCGCCGCGACGTCGCCCATATCGTCGACGAGTTGGATCGCCCAGTGCGTGTCACCGCGCCACTCACGGATGCAGTTCACGGCAAGCCATGCCGACAGCAGTTGATCGTTCGGGCGAGCGCGCTCACGCAACGTTCCCGCAAGCGCCCGACCCGAGATCGTGATCGCGTCCACCGCGGCCCACAGATCAGGAGCCATCGCGGCAAGTTGGTCACAGATCTCGCGGGAGTATTGACGGAGCCCCGCAACAACACCGGAGTCGCGGGCATCGGCGACCTGTTCGAACGTCGTTGCCGCCCGGGCGTTGTCCAGTGACATCGCGATGAACGCTGGGCTGATCGAATAGAACGCTGCAATCACGGCTTGGTTACCGGCCGGGGCGAGTGATGCCCCACGACTTGCGACGTAATAGCTCCATGCGTCGGGCCCCAACGCGGTGTAGTTCTCAATGACAGTTGGGTCCCAGTAGATCCAGCCGATCAGCCGATGCGACGCAAACGCAGCGCGCGCCGATAGCTCGCTCCACTCGCTGTCATCAAGTTCTGGCTGAGCCGGATCGGTCATCGCCTCAGCCCCCGCGAACGGCGTCGATGAGGATCTGGGCGATCTGCGGCGCGCCATCTTCCTGGAAGAAGTGGTGCGCGTTCGTGACCGTGGTGTGCCGCTGGCCCTGCGCCCCAGGCACCAGCTTCAGGAACGGCTTGTCGCCGCCGGCAGTGATCGGATCGTCATCGCTGAAGCAGCAGATGAATGGCTTCTCCCACTGCTTCAGTACTTCCCAGGCGGCGAGGTTGTCGGGTACTGCCGGGTCGTCAGTCGATGTCGGGACGAGCGACGGGAAAATGCGAGCACCCTCTTTGAAGGTCTCGTCGGGGAATGGTGCGTCGTACGCCGCAACTTCGGCGTCGGTCAGCTCGGTGTTGGTTGCACCTTGCAGAAGTTGCCCGATCGGGAAAACGGGTGATTCCTGGCTAAATTTCTGCCACGCCATGAACGCATCGCTCGGCGCGCCTTCACCGGTCGGCAGGCCGGTGTTGCCGATCACGACGCGGGCGAACCGACCAGGGTTCGCTGCAACGAGGCGGAGGCCGACGAGGCCGCCCCAGTCCTGACCAAAGAACGTCGCGTTCTGCAGGTCAAGGTGGTCGATGATCGCTTCCTGCATCCAAGCCACGTGCCGTGCGTAGGTGTAATCGCTCTTCTCGCTCGGCTTATCGCTCTTGCCGAATCCGACGAGATCAGGTGCGATCACGCGCATCCCCGCACCGGTCAACAACGGGATGAGCTTGCGGTACAGGTAACTCCACGACGGCTCGCCATGCATCGCCAGGACCACCGGCCCGTCAGCCGGGCCCTCGTCGAGATAGTGGACGCGGAGGGTGCCGCCATCCTGGTCGTCGATCTCGACGTAGTTCGGTGCGAAGGCGTAGCCCGCGAGATCAGCGAAACGCTCGTCGGGTGTGCGGAGTGATTTCATGTTGGCTGCTTTCGTTCAACGGGGATTGATGGTGACGGATTGATGGTGACGGTGTGGAGGTCGTCACCAACTTCGATGGTGCCGGCGAAGTGCGCTGCTCCGAGTGCCCGCCAGTCGTCAGCGCTGCCACTCACGGGCATCGGTGGCACGTAGTGGGTGTAGATCAACGTGTCGATCTCGGCCTTGGCTGCGGTCTGCGCGGCCTCTTCCGGTGACGAGTGATAATCGAGCGTGTCCTGTATCCGCTGCAATGGCACGTTCGTGAGGATGTCCTTGCGGATCACGGTGTGGACCAGCGCGTTCGTGCCTTCGCACAGTGCGTCAAGGCCAGCACACGGCACGGTGTCACCGGCTGCGACGACACTGGCGACTCCTGCTTCAGAACGGAAATCGAAACGGAAGCCAACGCTCGGCTCAACCGGCTTGTGATCGGTTTGCCCGCACGTAATCCGAACGTTGCCGGGAAGGTCAACGACACCCTCGGTCACTTCAATCACAGTCACCGGCGGCCGGTGATCGAGATCTGGGTGGTGGGCGAGGCGGTACTCGATGTCGAGGTCAAGTGACGCCAGGATGTGGTCGACGACCTGCTGGGTGCCGACCGGGCCAACAATCGTCAGCGGTGTCTTCTCGAACGTCATCACCCAGCGCGTCGTGATCACGTCGTTGAGATCGGTGATGTGATCACTGTGCAGATGGGTAATCAGCACCGCGGAAAGGTTCGGTGCGCCGAGCCCGCACGCGGCGAGACGCATCAGGACACCGCGGCCAGCATCAACCAGGTAGTGCTCTGCGTCGGCACCCTCGCCAGCCGAGATCAACGTGGCCGGGCCGGCGCGATCAGGCGCAGGCATCGGCGAACCGGTACCTAGCAACGTGACGGTCAAACTCATCGGGAACTCCATCTCAGTAGCGGCATCGTTGCGGGGAAATCGTTGTTGGGGACCGAGCCGGGAGAGCACAGAGTTGCGAAAGGGGCCTGACCCCACGCGTCACTCACTGGCGATTCATTTCGCTGGCGGCGTTGGCGCGCTCTGCTTCAACCATGTCGCGGGAAAGCAGTTGGACAACGACTTCATGGAGCGCCCCTTCGAACGGGAACGGGCCGGCGTAGCGCTGCGACACTGCCGAGCCATGGTCATATCCGACGCTCGGACCAACTGACGACATCATTGTCATGAACAACGGCAGTTCGACCGGCTCGGTTGCCACGCCATCGACGCTCAGCGCGATCGTGCCCAACTTGCTCCCGGTACGACGCACATGGACGCCGAGGGCACTCGAACCGGCCGGCACGTCGATATCAGACTCAACGATCAAGTGGTCGTCGAACGCGTTGTAGTCAACGACCAGCTTGTTGTCCTGCACGAAGATCGACACGCCCGAATTCTCGGTGCCTGTCGCGTACAGCACCCCCTGCTCGCTGGCGGTTCGCGTCACTCGAGCGATCAAGTCGAACGAGGTACCACCGAGCGACACGGATGCCTGGCCGGGCATCGGCGACATCGGCGGGCGATAGACGTACCGCTTGTCGACCGGGTGCGGTGAGTGGTCGCGGAACCGGTTACCGAACAACTCGAAACCGCGGTCGTCGAGCGGCAGCACGCCATGCACGTCAGCTTCCTGCCACCACAGGTCGATCAGTTCGACGAGCTTCTCGGGATGGGCACCTGCGAGGTCGTTGCACTCCGACCAGTCCGCAGAGAGGTGATAGAGCTCCCACGTTTCCGTGTCGTAGTCAGCACCCTTGTTGTGCTTGCACACCGCCTTCCACAGCGACTCCTGGTCGCCGGCCACGAGTGCTCGGCTCCCTGCCATCTCGAAATACTGCACGGTGTTCGCGGTCGGAGCAGACGCATCGGCCAACGCATTGGCGAACGAGCGACCCGTGACGGGCAACTGTTCGAGCCCGTTGTACACCTCGGGTGCAGTGGCGCCGACCATCTCGTAGATCGTCGGGACGATGTCGGACACGTTGACGAACTGGTCGCGCAAGGCACCCGGATTGGCGATACCTCGGCCGCTGACGATCATGGGCACGTGCACACCGCCTTCGTGCGTGTTCTGCTTGTACCACTTGAACGGGGAGTTGCCGGCCTGCGCCCAACCCCACGGGTAGTTGGTGTGACTGTGCGGACCACCGATGTCGTCGATCTGATCCATCACCTGATCGGCTGTTTCGAAGATGCCGTTGAAGAACTTCATCTCGTGCATGACGCCGAACGGGCCGCCTTCCTGCGAGGCGCCGTTGTCGGCGAGCACCACCACAATCGTGTTCTCGAGCTCGCCCATGTCACGCAGACCGTCGATGAGGCGGCCAATCTGGTCGTCGGTGTGGTCGAGGAACGCGGCAAACGCTTCCTGCAGGCGGCAGTTGAAGCGCTGCTGGTTCTCCGACAGGTCGTCCCACGCATCGACGCCCGGGTTGCGTGGCGCAAGCTCTGTTTCTGGAGGGATCACACCGAGTTCGAGCTGCCGAGCAAACCAGCGCTCGCGGATGACGTCCCAACCTTCGTCGTACTTCCCGCGGTACTTGTCCATATAGGCCTGTGGCGCCTGGTGGGGCGCGTGCGTCGCGCCGAATGGCACATACGCGAAGAACGGGCGGTCGGGTCGCACGCCCTTACTGTCGCTGACCATCTTCATCAGCTGGTCGATCATGTCTTCGCTGAGGTGGTACCCATCGACTGCAGACCCTCCACCACTCGACGCGGGTTGATCGGTCATGTGATTGTCGCACACGAGCGACGGGTGAAATTGGTCGGTCTCGCCTTCGAGGAAGCCGTAGAACCGGTCGAAGCCCCGGGCCAGCGGCCATTGCTCAAACGGGCCGGCTGCCGAGCACTGCTCCATCGGTGCGAGGTGCCACTTGCCCACGCAGAAGGTGGCGTACCCCTCGTCCCGAAGGACTTCGGCAACGGTGGCTGCGTGGTTGCTGATGTGGCCGAGCTGGCTCGGAAAGCCCGTGCGGAAGTTCGACACCGAACGCATCCCGACGGCGTGCTGCGAACGACCAGTCAGTAGCGACGCGCGAGTCGGCGAGCAGAGTGGCGTGACGTGGAAGTTGGTGAACTGTGCGCCGCCTGCGGCGAGCGCGTCGACGTTCGGGGTATCGATGTCGGAGCCGTAGCAACCAAACTGCGCGAAGCCCGTGTCATCAAGCAGGACAACGACGACATTCGGTGCGTCATCGCCGGGGTGCGGTGGCTCGTCGAACCATGGCTCGGAATCGGCAAGGGTCTTGCCGATTTTTCCTTCGAAACGCGAGGCGCGTGTCATGCGGTGAGCTCCTTATCGAGTCCGTTGTGGGTGCCGATGTCGATGTCGGGTTGCAGCCCGGGCCAGCCATCGAGAATTGCAGTAAGTGAGCGAGTCAACGATCTGGAGATCTGCCGATCCGACCGGCCGTGTGCGGCCTGCAAGACCTCGTAGGCCTCAGGCGATGTCATCGCATCGATCACGGCGATCAAGTTCGCCGCTTCGGCAGGTGACAGTTGGGACGCCTCAGATGCGAAGTGCGCACGCGCCTGGTCGGATAGCTGCGAACGGCTCCGACCGACGCCTTCTGCCATCGGTTGATAGTCGAGCGCGCGCTGGCGGGCGACGTGCATCATCGGTCCAGCGACCGTCAGCAGGCCGAGCCGTGCACGCACGTGTTTCGCGACTCGTTCCGCACGCGGCGCAGCGGCATCGACCACCGGGTCGAAAAGGTGGACGTATCGATCACGGAACACGTCAAACGCCTCGCGTTGCATGTCGTCGAGACCATCGAAGTTGCGGAAGATCGAAGACACCGACACCCCGGCGCGCTCAGCCACATCTTCAGCGGTCGGGGGCACCTTGCCGTCAAGTAAGAGTGCGAACACCGCGTCAATAACTGCAATCCGGCTGCGCTCGCGGCGCGCCCGTCGACCGTCCATTGGCGGCGCCGACGTAGTGACCATGTCGCCACAGTAGACCGCGAACCACATGTATTGCGAGTCCGACTTTCATAATATTGCTCAGCGGCTCACCGGATACACCATCAAGGACCGGCGCCAACCAGCCGAGTCGACGGCATTCAACCAAGACCAACTAGGCCACCACGTCGGCAGCCGATGCAATACAACACGTGCCGCTCTCGCCGAACATGTCACGGTCACACTGTGCCTGGCACAGTGTGACCGTGACATCTGAACCTGCTCGACCGGCCGGCCCACTCGATGGGGTGCGCATCGTCGACCTCACCAGCGTGGTCATGGGCCCACTTGCCACCCGCATGCTCGGCGACATGGGTGCCGACGTGATCCGTGTCGAGACGCCAGAGGGCGACATCATGCGGCACTACGAGCCGGCACGCAACGCCATGATGAGCGCCTTCAGCCTCAACCTGAATCGCAACAAACGCAGCGTCGTGCTCGACCTCAAGTCAGAGAGCGGAGCTGCAGCACTGCGCGACCTCGTTGCCACAGCTGACGTGTTCATGACGACCATGCGCCGGTCGGCGTTGAGCCGACTCGGGATCGACGAGGCATCGATTCGGGCCATCAAGCCAGACATCATCACCTGCGTCGCCAACGGCTGGGGCAGCAACGGCCCGAACGCCGACAAAGCGGCCTACGACGACGTGATCCAAGCAGCATCCGGCGTTGTCGACCTCTTCACCTACTCGGGCGGACCGCCACAGTTGATGCCGTCGATCATCGCCGACAAAGTGAGCGGCCTGCACATTGTGCCTGCCATTACGGCCGCGCTGTACCGGCGCGCAATGACCGGTGAGGGCGATTCGATCGAGGTGCCAATGGCCGAGGTCATGGCCTCGTTCAACCTCGTCGAGCACCTCGGTGGCTCGACCTTCGAACCACCGGTTGGCCAGTTCAGCTACCCGCGAATCACCACACCGAATCGGCGCCCCCGCCAAACCGCCGACGGCTGGGTTGTGCTCCTGCCGTACACCGACGCGAACTGGCGTGACTTCTTCGGCTTCGTCGGTCGACCCGAGCTCGCAACTGATCCGCGATTCGCCGAGCAGCGTTCGCGCATCGCCAACTCCGATGAGCTGTACGGCATGCTCGACGCGATGGTCGCTGACGTGCCCACAACCGCTCTGCTCGATTTCTGCGACAGCCGATCGATTCCCGCATCAGCGGTTCTCGACCTAGAACACATCGCCGACGACCCCCACTTCAAGGCCGTCGACCTCTTACACGACGACGAGCACCCGACCGAAGGTGCGTACCGTTACACCCGCGATCCGATCCGATTCGCCAGTCGAGGCGATGACCACGAGACCGTGCGACTACATGCTCCCGGCCTCGGTGAACACACCGACGAGGTGATGGCCGAACTTGGCTGGACAGACGACCAGATCGCCACGCTGCATCCCTGACGGGGGAGATGCCGCTCGTTGCAGGTCCACATCGGAGGTCATCCGATCAGACAACAGCTTTGCAGCTCAGGTGCACAGGACGAGTAAACCCTTCCAGATGGAGAATTTACACGGCAAGACAGCAGTGATCACCGGCGGCGCAAGTGGTATTGGGTTGGCGATGGCCCACCGGTTTGGCGCTGCCGGCATGAACCTGGTGATCGGCGACATCGAAGTTCCCGCAATGGAAGCAGCTGTGGCCGAATTGACTGCTGCTGGGTACCAGGTCGTCAGCCTGCAGGTCGACGTCCGGGAGATCGAGCAGTTGCGCGAACTCGAACAAGTTGCCGTCGAGACCTTCGGGAACGTCCACATACTGTGCAACAACGCCGGCGTCGGCGCAGGTGGCCCGGTCGCTGACCCCGACAACCTGGAGGTCTGGCGCTGGACAATCGACATCAATTTGTGGGGCGTCATCTACGGTTGCAAGATTTTCCTTCCCGCAATGATCGCGCACGGCGAGCCTTGTCACGTCGTCAACACCGCATCGATGGCCGGCCACGGATCTGCCCCATTCATGGGTGCATACAGCGTCGCCAAGTACGGCGTCGTCGCACTGTCTGAAACGCTGACCAAGGAAATGCAGATCGCCAAAACCAACATCGGCGTGTCCGTCCTCTGCCCCGCTTTCGTGGCAACCGGCATCGCCAAAAGCGACCGCAACATGCCCGCCGGTCTCCGCCCTGAGCCGGTTGATGGCCCCGTGGCCGGCGGGATGCAAGCAGCGATCGAGTCGCTGGTCGCGAACGGCATTTCGACTGAGGTCGTTGCTGAAGCAGTGCACGATGCAGTCCGCGAGAACCAGTTCTGGATCCTCACCCATGACGAAGCCAAGCCGGGCGTGCTCGACCGTGCGCAACAGATCGTCGACGGCATCAACCCGAGCCTCGGCGGCTTCGCCTAGCCCAACTCGCGTTCAACAGGAACCTCGGGACAGATTGAGGCAGTATCCGCTCTGTCCTGTCCCGAGATCGCTACGGCAACCACCCAGCACTCCTCACAGTCGCCCTGCTGCTCGAAGCGCCTCGACGATTCGGTCAGCTGCTTCTTCCGCAGAAACTTCCGTGGTGTCGACGCGAATCTCTGGTGACTCAGGCGCTTCGTAGGGAGAATCGATCCCGGTGAAGTTTGCCAATTCGCCTGCACGAGCCTTGGCGTACAGACCCTTCGGGTCACGCTGCTCGGCTACCTCGATCGGCGTGTCCACATGGACTTCAATGAACTCGCCCGGCTCGACCCGTCCGCGCGCGAGGTCGCGTTCTGATCGAAACGGTGAAATGAACGAGACCAGAACGATGAGCCCGGCGTCGACCATGAGCCCCGAGACTTCAGCAATCCGCCGAATGTTCTCGACACGATCCGCATCGGTGAACCCAAGGTCACGGTTGAGCCCATGCCGAACGTTGTCTCCGTCGAGGAGGTACGTTCGCACACCGAGCGCATGCAGCTTCGACTCGACGATGTTGGCGATCGTCGACTTGCCCGACCCGGACAACCCGGTGAACCAAACCACACCCGGCTGATGGCGGCTCTGCTCGCTGCGGGCCACCTTGTCGACTTTGACGTCCTGCCAATGAATGTTGTGACTGCGCCGAAGCGCGAAGTGCAGCATCCCGGCACCGACAGTGGTCTGAGTGATCTTGTCGATGATCACGAACGACCCGGTGTCCCGGTTGCCGACACGGCGACCCTGGCCTTCATGGCCGAGTTGCGCCGCGCTCGGGTATGGGTCGAACGGAATCGCCCGGTCGATGCTGAGGTTGCAGACCCCAATCTCATTGAGTGCGAGCGTGTTCGCAGCCAGGTGTTCGAGGGAGTTGACGTCGACCCGGTACTTCGGATTCGCGATGGTCACACCGACGGTGCGGGTGCCGATCTTCATCAGATACGGTCGGCCGGGCAACATCTCGTCGTCGTGCATCCAAACGACATGCGCCTCGAACTGATCAGCGACCTCAGCCGGTGCATCGGCTGCGCAGATGAGATCGCCGCGGCTCGCGTCGATCTCGTCGACGAAAGTGATCGTGACCGACTGGCCCGACATCGCAACTTCGAGATCGCCGTCCATCGTGACAATACGCTCGACGGTGCTGGTCGTTCCCGCTGGCAGAACGCGAATTGCGTCACCGGTGCGGATTGCACCGCCGACGATTCGACCGGAAAAGCCACGGAAGTCGAGGTTCGGGCGGTTGACCCATTGGACGGGCATTCGAAAGGCGCCATCGGCACTCGACGCTTCATCGACAGGGACCGTCTCAAGGTATGTCATCAGCGTCGGGCCGTCGTACCACGGACTCTTCTCGCTGTACTCGACGATGTTGTCGCCACGCAGCGCAGACACCGGCACGAAGGTGACCGACTCGATACCGATCCGAGCGGCGAAGGCCGAGTACTCGTCAACGATGGCCTGATACGTCTCGTGTGACCAGTCGACGAGGTCCATCTTGTTGACAGCCACAACGACCCGAGAGATCCCGAGCAACGAGACCAAGTAACTGTGGCGCCGGGTCTGGGTGAGGACACCCTTGCGAGCGTCGATCATGACCACCGCGACATCAGCAGTCGACGCGCCGGTGACCATATTGCGCGTGTACTGCTCGTGGCCCGGCGTGTCGGCCACAATGAACTTGCGCTTCTCGGTTGAAAAGAATCGGTAGGCAACGTCGATGGTGATGCCTTGCTCGCGCTCGGCTGTCAGGCCGTCGAGCAGGAGGGCGAAGTCGAGGTCCGCGCCCTGCGTACCGACCTTGACAGAGTCGACAGTGAGTTGGGCGAGGTGATCTTCGAAGACCATGTGTGACTCATAGAGCAGCCGACCAATCAAGGTCGACTTACCGTCGTCGACGCTGCCACAGGTGATGAACCGCAGGAGCGACTTGTACTGGTGCGACGTCAAGTACTCGTCGATGTCGACAGCAATCAGATCAGAAATATGCGCCATCAGATCCCCCTCAAAGTTGCGTTTGGGGTCAGGCCCCTTTCGCAACTATCCGCGCACAGAGTTACGAAAGGGGCCTGACCCCATACGTGACTTTTTGTCGTCGGGAACAGCATCAGAAATACCCCTCCTGCTTCTTTTTCTCCATCGAGCCGGCAGAGTCGCTGTCGATCAGGCGACCTTGGCGTTCCGACGTGGTGGCGAGCAGCATCTCTTGGATGATGCCGGTCAGCGAGTCGGCGTCACTTTCGATCGCACCCGAAAGTGGGTAGCACCCGAGGGTCCGGAACCGGACGCTCTTGATCTCTGGTTCTTCGCCCAGCTCAAACTGGAAGCGGTCGTCGTCGACCATGATCAACGTGCCACCGCGGTGCACGACCGGCCGAGGTGCCGCGTAGTACAACCGCACGATCGGTATCTGCTCGAGGTGGACGTACTGCCACACGTCAAGTTCGGTCCAGTTCGAGATCGGGAACACACGTAGCGTCTCGCCCGGGCTGCGTCGAGCGTTGTAGAGGCTCCAGAGCTCGGGGCGTTGGCGCTTCGGGTCCCACTGGTGCTGCGGTGACCGGACCGAGAAGATGCGCTCCTTGGCGCGGGACTTCTCTTCGTCTCGCCGAGCACCACCGAAACAAAGGTCGTACCTGTTGGCCTCGATGACCTGCTTCAGACCGTCGGTCTTCCACATGTCTGTGTGCATCGCCGAGCCGTGTTCGAACGGGTTGATGCCGCGCTCGACGCACTCGGGGTTCTTGTGGACGACCAGATCGAGCCCGAGCCGCTCGGCCGTGTCATCGCGGAACTGGTACATCGCACTGAACTTCCACGTCGTGTCGACGTGGACGAGTGGGAACGGCGGCTTCGATGGGTAAAAGGCCTTCATCGCCAGGTGCAGCATGACCGAGCTGTCCTTGCCGATTGAGTACAACATCGCCGGGTTGTCACTCTCGGACACAGCCTCACGCATCACGTGTATTGCTTCGGCCTCGAGCCGTTGCAGGTGCGTCAATCTATTGTCTACTAACTCCACGGACAATATGTTAAACCGCGGAACGTCGCGGTGCAACCCCAGCTACTACTCAGCGAGGGTGGCGTTGTTCTGTGGCGGTTCGGTAGTCGGCCGCAAGCGATAGGACGTCAGTGGGCAGGCTGCCACTGACGAGATCGGTGAGGCTGACTTCTTCGAGCACGCGCCGTAAACTGCCGCGGACCGCCATCCACACTTCGGGCAGCGCCTCGGCAGGTGCCGGGTAGCTGAGCCCACGGAGGCTCTCGTCGTGAACATCAGCCAGCGGACCATCGACCGCACGGAACACCTCCGCGAGCGAGATGGAACTCGCGTCGCGAGACAGCGTGAAACCCCCGGTCGGCCCGCGCTTGGACCGAATCAGCTCGGCCCGTTTCAGATCACGCGTAATATCGAGCAGGTATTTAAGCGAGATCCCTTGGCGCGTCGCGATCGGCTCGGCCTTGACCGCGCCACCGTCGACCTCGGCAAGTTCGCCAGAGGCGAGCTCGGCCATGAACCGAATCGCGTTGTCAACTCGCTCTGAAATCCGCATCGTCGAGAACGGTAGTGCGAGCCGATGGTCACGCGCCGGTCAGACCCGATCGCGGATACGACGGAGCAAGACTTCCTGAGCGATTGTCGCAACGTGCGTGCCGTCCAGGTTCAAGACATCACCGGTAACCAGACCGCGCCCACCGCTGAGGCCGTGCGAGCGAGTGTCAAACCAGTGCCACTGATCGGCTCGGCATGGTCGGTGGAACCACACCGAGTGATCGAGGCTGGCGCCCTGGAACTTGAATCGATCGCTCGTGTCGTTAGCGAAGTCTGGGTGCGGCGACCGAGCAGCACGTGACGGCGCAGCATCAGAGAGGAAGGCCATGGCGAGCGTGTGCTTGATCGGGTCGTCGCCGAGCAATGCACCGTCTTCGTCGATGATCCTCAACCAGTAACCGAGCCGCCAGGGCTCGCCGTCCTGGCCCTGAAGGTCAACAGCACGCCGATCGATCAGGTTGCCCCACGAGTAGTTCTCGAGGGTCGGATCGTCGGGGAGCGCGAGTCCCTCGGGCAGCGTGACAATCTGCGCGTCGGCCTCGTCTTCGTCGACCTGGAAGGACACCGACACGTTGAGGATCGCCCCACCGGATTGTCGAGCGACGACCTGACGGGTGCAGAACGATCGGCCGTCACGGAGCCGCTCCACCTCGAAGCGAATCGGCTCGGTCGTCGACCCGGGGCGGATGAAGTACGAGTGCAGCGAGTGCGGGCGGCGATCGGATTGGACCGTTGCCATTGCCGCGGCGAGCGCCTGCGCAACGACTTGGCCGCCGAAGAGTCGGTTGCCCCACGGATACCGCGCCACGATACCGACGTACGTGTCCGGGCCGTGCGGCTCCAAGTAGAGCAGGTCGCCGAAGTCGACATCTTTAATCTTCGGCGCAGCAGTCGACGGGTCGCTCATGGCCCCATCATCGCTCAGACCACCCGAAATGGAGACCATCTCGCATCGCTGATGCGGCGTTTCAGTCCACATTTCAGGCGAGTGCGCTGACGGACGAGTTCGGTCAGCGGCCCCGGGGTGGACCAGAGTGAGGGCGTGGCAACAATCGACACCGTGGACCTGGCCGACCAAGACGCACCCGGAGCGCTCGACCGGGCGCTCCGCAAAGACGGCTTCGTGCAGTTGGTTGGGCATGGTCTGCCGGTCGACGTCGCCGACACACTGTGGGCCGGGATGGAGGAGTTCTTTGCGCTCCCGTTCAGCACCAAGGCGAAGTACGTCGTCGAGGACGCCGCCGCGAATCGCGGATACCGCCAGCGCGGCAGCGAGGCCCTGTCGTATTCGCTCGGCGAGGCCAGCCCGCCCGACCTGTTCGAGTCGTTCAACTCGGGCCACGATGCTCGGGCAGGCGCACATCGTCTGATCCAGGCGACACCTTGGCCGACAGAGGCACCGGCGTTCGCTGCAGCGACCCGTCGCTACCTCGATGCGATGGCCGAACTCGCCGGCCGACTCGATCAGATGATCGGCAACATCATCGGCATCAACGATCTGGCTGATCGATCAACAGCGGGGCCCGACACGATGGCCTGCATCCGCTACGAACGGCTCGACGACGAGGCAGCACCAGCCCCGGGCCAAAAGCGGATGGGCGCACACAGCGACTACACCACCTTCACAATCCTGCGAGCCGACCCGGTGCCCGGCCTCGAGATCCTCGGATCCGACGGCTGGAAGCCAATCGTCCCCGACGCCGATGCGTTGCTGCTCAACGTCGGCGATCTGCTCGCAATGTGGACTGACGACGCCTGGCCATCCACGGTCCATCGAGTACCACTCCATGGCGACGGCACCGATCCGGTGCTCCGCCGATCGGTCGCGTACTTCCACTACCCCGACATCGATGTGGCGGTCGAACCCCTCCCGGCGTTCCAGCGGCCCGACAGCAAGTACCGCTCCGTGACGGTTGCCGATCACCTTGGCGCCCGGCTGATCGGCCCAAAGCGTCACGCTCCATCTGCCGGTACGAGCACACTGAGCGAGCGGACGATCTAACGCTGCCGTTATCCCGACCCGGCCAAGTGCCCTCCGGCCAAAGGACATCCCGCCTCGCCCGGCCCAACGCGAGATTCCTACGGTGACTGGATGGACGACCTAAACGACTTCCGTCAACGTTGCATCGACTTCATGGGTTCGCGCCCGACGCCGTTAGGTGCACCGACGTTCGACGAGTCGTGCGCGTTCCACGCTGCAGCCTCAGCGGCAGGCGTCGGCGCAGGTGTCCCGTATCCCACCGAGTTCGGCGGGGCCGGATTGACGAATGCCCACGACAAGGTGTGGCGCGAGGTCAAAGAGAACTACCCGGTGATGGAAAGTGAGTTCGTCATCAGCCACGGCATGTGCCTGCCGATGATGAACGACCATGGCACCGACGAGCAGAAGCGCCGGTTCATGCCGGATCTGATCTCCGGCAAGACGCTGTGGTGCCAGATGTTTTCTGAACCTGGCGCCGGCTCAGACGTTGCATCACTGCAGACCAAGGCCGAACTCGACGGCGACGAGTGGATTATCAACGGGCAGAAGGTCTGGACCACGTTGGCGCACAAGTCGCAGTACGGATTGTGCGTGGCACGAAACGACGCTGACCAGGTCAAGCATGCGGGCCTGTCGATGTTCATCCTCGACATGCAAGCACCGGGCGTGGAGATCCGTCCGATCAACCAGATCAACGGCGAGTCGCATTTCAACGAGGTCTTCTTCACCGATCTGGCTATTCCGAAAGACTGGCTACTCGGAGAACTCAACACCGGCTGGAAGCTCGCCACTGCAATGCTGATGTACGAACGTGTCGCGATCGGTGCGGGTGGCGGCGGCGGCATCAACCGGCCGATGTACGACCAACTCCACAACTACGCGACGGCATCGGGAACGATCGACAATCCGGTCATTCGCGATCAAATGATGCAGGTGTATTCGATGGAGACCACCAAGGCGCTCATCGCCATGCGGACCCGAGCCGAGATGAAGGCCGGTAACACGCCTGGCCCAGGTGGCTCGCTCGGCAAGTTGTACGGCTCGGTCATTGCCTGGCGGATGCGTGAGATCGCACTCCAGATCGCCGGCATGTCATCGGTGGCATGGGCCGACGACGACCCGCACGGTGGCAGCGCACAGAGCCTGACCTTGCGCAGTTTCGCTTCGGGTATCGCTGGGGGCACCGACGAAATTCAACGCAATATCATCGGCGATCGCGTTCTCGGCCTGCCGCGGGAACCTGCTGTCGACAAAGGCGTGCCGTTTCGCAACCTCAAAGTTGGAACCCAAGCCTGACTGTCATTCGCCGTTGCTGCAGCCCACTATTGTGTGCCTGGTGTGAACGACAGCAAGAACACGTCCGCTGGTCACACGCTGAGGGCTGTGTCGGCTGAGCGCGCGTTTCCGGGCCTACACGTGTCCGACTCGATCTGAAACCAAGCTGACCTCAGCGTGACAGTTCAGCCTCGAAGCTCGCGTTTGAGGATCTTGCCCGTGGCGTTGCGCGGCAGTTCGTCGATGAAGCGAACGGACTGCGGCACCTTGAACCGGGCGAGCCGCTCACGACAGAAGTTCAAGATCGCGGTCTCGTCCAAATTCGAGCCGTCAAAATCGGCGGACTTCACGATGACTGCTTGGCCGACCTCACCCCACTTTTCGTCGGGCAGCCCGATCACCGCGACGTCGGCGATGCCTGGCAGGTCGAACAGCACCGACTCGACCTCGGACGGATACACGTTCTCGCCACCGGAGATGTACATGTCCTTCCATCGGTCGACAATGTACATGTAGCCGTCTTCGTCGATCTGTGCCGCGTCGCCGGTGCGGAGCCAGCCATCGGTGATCGCATCGGCGGTCGCCTCGGGATTATTCCAGTAGCCCGGCGTGATGTTCGGACCCTTGCACCAGAGCTCGCCAATCTCACCAGCAGCCACATCGTTACCGTCTTCGCCAACGACCCGGATCGCCGTATTCATTGCCGGCAGCCCTGCCGAGCCAGCCTTGATGACGGCCATCTCCGGCGAGATCGACGTGACCAGCGGGCTCGTCTCGGTCATTCCGAAGGCTTGGACGAGCGGGCAGCCGACCTTCTCCCACATTTGCAGCAGCGGCAAGGCAGCGGGTGCTCCACCGATTGCCGTCGTGACCATGCGCGAGAAGTCGGTGTTCTTGAACCTCTCGTGCTGACCCATAAACAGGTAGTTCGCTGGCACCCCGAGGAAGTGCGTGATGCCGATTTCGGGGTCGCCGATGAGGCCGAGCGCTTCGCCCGGCTCAAAGGTGCGCATGATCAAGGTTGAGCCACCAAAGTACGCCGCTGGGTTCGTGTAACAGTTCAGGCCGCCGGTGTGGAACAGCGGGAGAAAACAGAAGTTGACCATCGACCGCGACAGATTGCTCAGCTCGGCGAGATTCACCGAGTTCCAAAACGACATGCCGTGCGTGATGATCGCGCCCTTAGGGCGGCCCGTCGTCCCCGACGTGTACATAATCGTCAGCGGATCATCATGGGTGAGCTCGGGCATCACCGGCGCCGCTGCGGGGTCGGTATCGATGCGGTTCGCTGCGGCGGCGAGCCCATCGTCGTAGTCGACACTCCCCACGGGATGCGACCCTGCCCCGCTGAACACGACGAGGTGCGGCACATTGGCCCGCTCGGCAAGTTCGGCAGCGGTGTCGCCGAACTCTGGGTCAGCACAGAGCACGGTAGCGCCAGCATCACTGACGATGTAGTCGAGTTCGTGAACGGTGAGCCGCCAGTTGACGGGCACGAAGACCGCTCCGAGCCGAGCACAAGCGAACTGCACTTCGATGAACTCGACACGGTTCATCGAGAACATCACGACGCGGTCACCCCGGCCAACGCCGAAGTCGTCACGCAACATCGCCGCTGATCGGCCGACCCGTTCGTCGGCCTCACGCCAGTTACAGACCAACCCAGCGCCGTCACCACGGGAGTCAATGTCGGCCCAGGCCGGTCGACTAGGGCTGACCATCGCGTGGTGAGCAACCCAGTCATACGCAGGTGCAATTGGCATCCCGACATGCTGCCAG
>CALCXK010000096.1 GCA_937905835.1 uncultured Ilumatobacter sp.
GGGCCGCTCGCGCTCTCGTTGACGATCGCTCCCCAACAAGTCCCGACACCGCCGGTGAGGTAGCGGGTGATCTGGCGCGGCGAGTGCCGTCAGCCGGTGAAGCCAGCGGCCTTGTGTGAGCCGTCGCAGAAGGGCTTGTTCGACGACGCACCGCAACGGCACAGCGCGACCTTCGCCTTGACGCTCTCGAGCCGGTCGGTTTTCCAGGTGAGCGGCTCACCATGTTCGGACATGACCGGCACGCCACCACTCACCAGGTACGGGCCGCCTGCGGCCACCGTGATCTTCTGTTCATCAGACATGTGCTGTTCCTTGCTTCTTGGGGCGTTGGTTGAGGGCTCTGGATTCGACGGGTGATCGGCCTGCGCGAACTTACGAAATTCTCCGGGCGATAGCTGCAACCTTCAGCTGCAGGTTCTGGCCGACAACGAAGGCCGGCAACTTGCCAACACCGATCGCTTTGCGGTCAACGGTTGCAGTTGCGGTGAAGGACCCCGTGTCACCGGTGACGTCGACACCAGCGATTGCCACGTCGACCGGCGAGGACTGACCCTTGATCGTGACGACGCCAGCCGCGGTATGGGTGGCGTCATTGGAGGAGACGTGTTCAGCTCGAAAGCTGATCGCTGCGTGGTTGTCGGTGTCGAGGAAGTCCCTGCTCACGACGTGCTTGTTGCGCTTGGCATTCTTGCTTGAGTACGACGCCGCGGCGACGGTGACGTCGACTCGGGTCACTTCGTGGTTCGCATCAATTTCGATTGTCCCGGAGGTGACTGCGAGAGTGGCCGGGACCGTGAAGACCCCGAGCATTTTGACCGACACGTTGACGGTTGTCGCGCCCGTGTCGAGTTGCCAGATGCCGGCAGGGAGTTGGGTGGTGCCAGCGGGGAGTTGGGTGGTGGTCATGAGATCTCCTGGGGGTTGTGTGGGTTTCGAAAGCGAGGAGATGGTCATCAATTACTTGACCTATCAACTAGTTACTTGACGGGTCAACATAACAACGGAAACTTGTCGCGTCAACCACTACAGTGAATTTGATGACGGAACCCCGTTGGCTCGACGACACACAGCAAGCAGCTTGGCGGGCACTGCTGGCACTCGTGAACCGCGGACTCCCCCAGCTTGAGCACACGTTCAAGGCCCATGGCTTGCTCGCGGTGCACTACTCAATTCTCGTTGGGTTATCGGCGTCCGCTGACGACACGATGCGACTCTCCGACCTCGCCGACGCTGCGAACGTCTCACAGAGCCGCCTCACCCATCGACTTCGGACTCTGGTCGACCGCAACATCGTCGAGGTGACTGCCGACTCGGCTGACGGCCGTGGCAAGAACGCGACACTCACCGCATCCGGGCGCCAGCTCCTCGAATCACTCGCGCCGTCTCATGCCGAAAATGTGCAGCAGATGCTCTTCGATCATCTCACTGCGACCGAAACCGCGAACATCGCGAGCGGCCTGGCCAAGATCGCCGCACATCTGTGCAACCCCGACCCCAAAGCCGACCCCAAAGCCGACGTGGCGATGTCCTGGGTCGCTCCGACAGCGCGACCTTCGCCCTGACGCTCTCGAGTCAGTCGATCTTCCAGGTGAGCGGCTCACCACGGGCGGTCCGCCTGCGGTCGATATGAGCCTCTTTGTATGCGCGCCGCCTCTGTTATAAAGTTTGGCGTCCTGAAACGATTGCCTGGCAGCGTTACCCGCCTCGCTATCTCGCCAAACCAATTACAATTTAAAACAAGGGGAAACAAATGCGCTTCTATCAAATGATGGAGTTCCGATCAACGACTGATGATGCCGTTGCCGAAATCAAACGATTCAAGGATTTGATGGGCGCAGAGACGACCGCCCGGCGCGCCACGGTCTGCGTCGATCGAGATGATCCCGGCCTCATCGTGCAGATCATCGAGTTCGATTCCTATGACGAGGCGATGCAAAACAATGAGCACGAGACCACCCAGGCAGAGTCGGCCAAAATCGAGGATTCCAGCGGCGGGGTGAGTTTCCGCAACCTTGATGTGGTTGAGGTCATCGATATCTAGGCCCCACACGCAGTACCGAACCCGATCGAGCCGGACAGCGACGCCATGTGTCTCGTGCAGCCTCGCGAGTTGGCTCAGAACGTCGTTGTTCCGGGCGCGCTGACTGCGCCATGTTCGATCAGTCTCTCGGAGCCCTAGGAGTTGCGGCCCTCGTATACGGCCTCGGGAGAGCGCCGATGGCGCTGAGCGGACCCACGCTGGTGCGGTGGTTCGGGATGGGCAGAGCATTCGTTGTCGTCTTAAGCGTTCTCGCCCTCGCCGTCATGTCGATGGCATTAGCAACGACCTGGCCCATGTTCTTGATCTCACTGGCGTGTGTCGGGCTTGCATCGGGGCCAATCGATTCACTCGGTGCTGGCTTCATCACGGCCATCAGAGATGTGGGGTCATCGGGGCTGGTGCATGGTGCGTATGGCGTGGGTGCGACGCTCGGGCCGCTAATCGTGGTCGCTGTATCGAGCTGGCGTCTTGCCCTCGGACTCTCCGGGGCAATCGTCATCGCGGCTGCCCTGGTCGCCTTGCGGAGCCAGCAAGCCTGGCCCGACATCGTGCCCCACGTGCGCACGACAGGCAGTCGTTTGCCGTTCGCACCCGCAGCGCTGTCACTCGGAGCCTTCGGTGCATTTGTCGGCATGGAAGTCACCACCGGACAGTGGGCTTTCACCCAGCTCACCGAAGGGCGACACGCGGGTGATGCCCTGGCGGCGGTCGCTGTCGCGCTCTTCTGGGGAGGCCTGGCCATCGGCCGCCTTGTGCTGATCAGACCATCGGTCCGTGAGATGGCTGATCGAGTTGGGCTGTCCCGACTTGCCCTTGTATCACTCTGCAGCGTTGCCTCCCTGGCCTTCGTGCCTCCTAGGCTCGCCGTCGTCAGCCTGGCATTCGCGGGGCTGACGCTGGCGCCCATCGTGCCAACACTCTTCGCATCCACGGTGACCCGAGTGGGGGCCGACCATGCCCAGCGACTCGCTGTCTTGCAGCTGCTCGCCACCAACATCGGTGGAATTGGCTTGCCGTTCCTGACCGGTCAACTGGTTGATGCGATGGAACCGTCGGTGATCGTCATTGTCATCGTTGCCGCCGCTGCAATCGGTGCTCTGCTGCTCGGCGCCATCGAGCGGCTTCCGGTACGGACCAGCATCGGCCCGTTACACGTGACTCAATTGCCGTCATGAGCATCGAGCTGCCGAACTTCGGCGCTGCTTCAGAGCGTTTGGAAGGCAACGCGCATGCCGACAGCTGAACGCTCGGTACGAATTTCGGTGGCCTCGCCGCGCAGCAATGCTCGGTCATAGAGAAACGCCGCGCCATCGACCGTTCGCGACACTCGAATTGACTCAAGCGCTGCACTGCCCGGCATGACTCCCAACAGCGCTGCCTCGTCGTCGTCGAGGCTCACTGCCCGAATCGTTTCCGACGCCCGATCGAGCGCGATGCCGCACTGTTCGCCAAGCACGTCGTACAACGACCGGCTCGCAAAGTCAGCATTCGAAATCTCCGACCACAGGGATGTAGCGAGCACGCTGCGCTGCAACACCAGTGCCTCGCCACCGGTCGAACGAAGGCGAACGAGCGCGACCATTGCGACATCGTCTGCCATGGCGAGCGCAGCGCGAACCGCGTCAGCATCCGCCGGGTCGGTCTCGATCACCAGTACCTCGGTCGCAACGTCGATGCCCTGGTGGGTCATCTCCTGCGTGAAGCTGGAGAGATGGTCGAGGTCGTACCGAACGCTCGGCGGCTCGGACACGAACGTGCCTTTGCCTTTCGCGGCGCGCACCAACCCTTCGGCTTCAAGCTCGGCGATTGCCTGGCGCAGCGTCATCACCGTGACCCCGTACTCCTCGGCGAGCGCGTGCTGCGCCGGCAAGCGCTGCCCTGTCGAGAACTCGTTCTGCGCGATGCGTTCGCGCAGGTCGTTCGAGATCGACTGATACTTCGGCAGCTCGCTCAGGCCCATGTCGAACGGCCCTAGAACGCTTCGTCGAGGGCAACTCGCATCGCGCTGACCTGCGATGCGACCTGATCGATCGACCCGCCGTCGAGCAACGTACGCATCAGCGCCGACGCAACGATGACGCCGTCGGACGAGCGCGCTGCCGAGACTGCATGTTCGGGGTTGGAGATGCCAAACCCGATGATCACCGGCAAGTCAGAGATCGCCTTGACCCGCTGGCTGAGGATCGACGCCGCGTTGTCGAGTTCGGCGCGCTCACCCGTCGTGCCCATCGTGCTGACGGTGTAGACGAACCCACGGGTGCGTTCGACAAGTTGCGCCAGCCGCTCGTCGGAACTCACGGGTGCGGCGAGCAGCACATTCTCGATGCCGTGGGCCGTCGCTGCCTCCTGCCACTCACCGGCCAGCTCGAACGGCAAGTCGGGCAGGATCGCCGCGGCACACCCGGCAGCTGCCAGGTCAGAGGCGAACCGCTCGTTGCCGTAACGGAACACCAGGTTGAAGTAGGTCATTGCGATGAGCGGAACAGCGAACTCGCGTGTCCGGAGCTCGCTCAGCGCGCCGTGCGGCGTGATCCCGTTATCGAGTGCCTGGACCGATGCCTGCTGAATCGTCGGGCCGTCCATTGCCGGGTCGGAAAAGGGGATCCCGATCTCGACGGCGTCAGCACCTGCCTCGATCACTGCTTCGACGCAGTCCATCCAGTTCGCCACGACGCCAGCGGTGACATACGGGAGCAGCAGCTTACGGCCACTGTCGCGCTTGGCCGTCAGCTCGGCTTGAAGTGACCGGGTGTTGATGTGGTTGTCGACGAGGTCGCTCATTCGCCCAACCGCTCCCGCACCTGGGCGACGTCTTTGTCGCCACGCCCGGACAGGTTGACGAGCACGTTCTTGCCGGCCAACTCCTTGGCGTTCTCGATCACCCACGCAATTGCATGAGCCGACTCAAGTGCCGGGATGATGCCCTCGCGCTTCGAAAGGATCTGGAAGGCGTCGACCACCATGTCGTCGGTCACTGGGTAGTACTCGGCGCGGCCCATGTCGGCGAGGTTCGAGTGTTCGGGCCCGACACCGGGATAATCGAGGCCAGCCGAGATCGACTCGGCTTCGACCACTTGGCCGACTTCGTCTTGCAAAAAATGCGCCTTCATACCGTGCACGACGGCGGGAACACCCCGGCCAACTGCAGCGCCGCCAGCAGGCTCGACACCGACGAGGCGAACCTCGGGATGATCGACGAAGCCCGCAAACAGGCCCGCCGCGTTCGACCCACCACCGACGCACGCCACAGCGACGTCGGGCATCTTGCCGAGCCGGGCAACGACTTGGCGTTGCGCTTCGCAGCCAATGATCTCGTGGAAGCTCCGCACCATCCAGGGGTAAGGGTGCGGGCCCATCACGGTGCCGATGCAGTAGTAGGTGTGCTCGACTTCGGTCACCCACGCGCGCATCGCCTCGTTGACCGCGTCCTTCAAGGTGCGACTGCCAGAGGAGGCCGGGATGACGGTCGCCCCAAGCAAGCCCATGCGGTAGACGTTGAGCTCCTGGCGCTTGATGTCGACTTCTCCCATATACACGGTGCAGGTCATGCCGAACAGTGCAGCTGCAGTCGCGGTAGCGACGCCGTGCTGGCCGGCACCGGTTTCGGCGATCAGATGCGTCTTGCCCATGCGCTTCGCGAGGAGTGCCTGGCCAATCACGTTGTTGATCTTGTGGCTGCCCGTGTGGTTGAGGTCTTCACGCTTGAGCATCAGCCGGAGGCCAAGGTCGGCGCTGAGGTTGTCGCAGTCGGTGAGCGGTGATGGGCGCCCGACATAGTTCGTCAGGATGTCGAGGAACTCCTGTCGGAATGCAGTGTCAGACCAAGCGTCGCGGAAGGCCGCTTCGACTTCCTGGCATGCGCCGACGAGCGGTTCAGGAACGTAGCGACCACCGTAATCGCCGAAAAAGCCCAGGGCATCGGGCTCCGTCATCTTCGTGCGTTGTACCGAACTGACTTCCAGCATCGGGCGTCCTTTCTACCGACTCGACTCTCGACTCTTCTAGAAGTCTAGACAGGTTGTGACGGAAACACGATCAGTGCTCAGCAACAGCGATCAGGGCCGCGTTGACGACGCCCGGGGCGGGCCAGCACCGGGGCCGGTTGCGGTGAACTCACCGTTGAGGCAGCGGCTGATATACGGGTACTCGTCGGTGATGACGTAGGCGTAGGTGCCGTCGATCTCGGTGCCGTTGCACTCGTCCAAGTACAGGTTGTCGCCATCGTTACCGTCGCGATAGAGCCAATCAGAGGCGTACGTGCCGTCCGCCGTGGTTCCCTCGACGTCCACAGCCTCGCCGCCGAGTGCCATCGAGCCGACGCAATCGGTGCCGGAGCGAGCGTCGGCCGACAACGAGTAGCTCGGCGAGTAAGCGCCCGACTTCGAGTAGTACATCAGAAAGCCGTCAGCTGCGAAGCCGGCGTGCACGAGGTCGTCGTCGGCCGAGTAGGCGTTGACCAGCATCTCAGAAATGCCGTGATAGTGGTATTCGCCGGTCGGCTGGACGTGGGCGTTGTTGAAGTCGAGGCCAAGGTCGTAGATGTCCTGCAGTGCCTCGACACGGAACGTCTCGCCTGATTCGCAGGTGACGGTTTCAGCTGTGGCCGGTTCGAACTTCACACCGTTGACTGCCACGCCGGGTGTCATTGCATTCGTTGCACGCCCGACGTACACCGGGTCGGCGGGATACTCGTAGGAGACATTCTGCGCGGAGATCGTGTTTGGGTTGCCGGGGTTCGGAAACTCGCCGACTTCATGATCGGGCAGCGCGTTCGACACGATCGTGCGAACGCCGTCAGCAACCGTCACCGTCGTCATCGTGCCGAACTCTTCGTCGGCCAGCGCATACGAACCGGTGTAGTCGGCGTCCGGGTCGCCGGTCGTCGCTGCAGGTGCTTCCGTGTCAGCAACTTCGGCTTTGGCCGGTGCGGTGGTGTTGTTTTCAGTGGTGCCGTTTGCGGCTGGTTCGCCCGAGCCACAGGCTGCAAACGCGAGCGCGGCCACGATGGAAAGAGCGAGGACGGGATGCCGACGGGCGATTGTTGCTTTCATACGCACCACCATGCCAGCTATCCCCCGAGCACTCCGCGCGAACCGACAAGGTCCGTTCAAGAAACACTGGCCGCTCGTCTCGATAGCCGAGACACACCTATCGAGCCACACCATCGGTATATGTCGCTGCGCCCGGCACAGCGTGGTCTCTCACATCCGCTGCGGAGCGACCACCAAGCGAAGGACGCCGTCGACTGCATACGGGTGAGAGCAACGACGCCGTGTCGACGACCAGGAAGTACGCTCGGCGACTGTCCCTGGTCACTCGACACCCACTACCTGAAACACAACTTGGAGACGACATGGCTGGCGGACTTGCCGGATTACTCGATGACATTGCGGCGCTCGCGAAAGTTGCCGCTGCGTCAATCGACGACGTCAGTGCAGCAGCTGCACGCGCCAGCGCGAAGGCTGCTGGCGTGGTGGTCGACGACACCGCAGTCACCCCGGCCTATGTCCGCGGGCTCGCTGCCGAGCGTGAGCTGCCAATTATCAAACGCATCGCCATTGGCTCGCTCCGCAACAAGCTGCTGCTGATCCTGCCGCTCGCATTGATCCTCAGCGCGATCGCTCCGACACTGGTCGAGGTCATCCTGATGCTCGGCGGTACGTACCTCTGCTTCGAAGGTGCGGAGAAGATCTACCACCGGCTCACACACGACGCCACCCACGCCATCCCAGCGGTGATGAAGGGCCCTGAGGCAGAAGCAGAAATCGTCAAGGGCGCCGTCCGGACCGACCTCATCCTGTCGGCCGAAATCATGGTCATCTCGCTGAAGGAAGTGATCGACGAGCCGATCGTCCAGCGCGCCATCATCCTCGTGGTCGTCGCCGTGATTATCACGGTCATCGTCTACGGCGTGGTCGCCCTCATCGTCAAGATGGACGACATTGGCTTGAAGCTCGCTGGGCAAAGATCCGACAACTCACAGAAGCTGGGCCGAGCAATGGTCACCGGCATGCCGAAGCTGCTGACGGCGCTCACGGTCGTTGGTACCGCCGCCATGCTCTGGGTCGGTGGCCACATTTTGCTCATCGGCACGAAAGAAGTCGGCTGGCACGGCCCCTACGACTTCGTGCACGACCTGGAGAAGCAGGTCGAAGGCGTCGGCGGCATCGGCGGATTACTCGCCTGGCTGATCAACACCGGCATTTCGGCGATCATCGGCCTCGCCGTTGGCGCCGTCGTCGTGGCAGTCGTCTCTCGCTTCCACCGCTCACCAGACGGCGAAGTTTCAGTTGGGGTCTGACCCCAACTGAAACTGGCTGGCGGCCGAGCTTTCGAGTGCTGCGGCCAGACGTTCCAGCGTGGCTTCCATTCCGGCTCGGTTGTGTGTCAGGCGATCTGCCACGCCGGAGATCGACTCGCTCCGAGCCATGGATGCTTCGGGTCGCAGGTCTTGGGCGTACTCGGTGACCCGGCAACCTGTATCGGTCGGCTCGATGGCGTATCCCCACTTGGCGAACACGAAGTCACGGGAACTGCAGTCGAAGAAGAAGCGCTCGCCCGGCACCAGTTCGACGATCGTGGCCATGATGCTCCACTCCTTCTCGCCGTTCTGATTGTGCCCGGTGTATTGCGCCCCGACCTCGGCGTGGTCGAAGCCCTCGTTCCATTCGGCGCGGCGCGTCTCGGGCGACCATTCGCCCATGCGGGTGATGTCGGTGATCGCGGCGAAGACCGCTTCGGGCGATGCAGCGATGTCGCGGAACACTTCGATGTCAGGAGTCATGTCGCGACCGTAGGCGACCACAGTGCTCCTGCTGCGAACTACAAGCCACATCGACATCATCGGGCCTTTTCCCGGTTCTCTCGCAAGCTGATCACCGCTGCCCGCTGTGCCATGTTGCTGTGGTTCGTTCCGGGACGCGAGACTTCGACCCATGACCGAACCTGTGAACAACCTGGTACTACGGAGTGATGTCGACGGGCTGGCCACACTCACGTTGAACCGCCCGGACAAGCTGAATGCCCTCTCACCGGCGTCGTTCATCGCGCTACGCGCACACATCGACGCGATCGCGGTCGACGACTCGGTCGGGTGCGTCGTGCTGACAGGCGCCGGTCGCGCGTTCTGCGCTGGCCATGACCTCGCCTCAATTGCCTCGGAAGAGAAAGCGCCCAGCCGGCACTTCGAGACCGAGACGATCGACGCACTCGAAGCACTGCCCCAACCGACCATCGCCCGGATCAACGGCCACTGCTACACCGGCGGCCTCGAATTGGCGTTGGGCTGTGATCTGTTGATCGCTGGCGAATCGGCCAAGCTCGGCGACACCCACGGCCAATGGGGCCTCGTTCCCATCTGGGGGATGTCGGTGCGGCTTCCCGAACGCGTCGGCCGGTCGACCGCGAAGGAACTGATGTTCACCAGCCGTCGCGTCTCGGGCACCGACGCCGCGTCGATTGGACTGGTTGACCGTTGCGTCGCGGACGATCTGTTGGACGACACCGTCGCAGCGCTTGCCGCCGAAGTCCTCGCCAACTCACGAGGCACGAACCGCATCGTCAAGCAACTCATCGATGATCACGCACAACGCAGCCGCGTCGACGCACTCCTGCATGAGCGGGCCCTGCCGCACGGCGTTCCCGACGACATGCAGCAACGCCTCCGCGCAGGCGGCCGATAATTGGTGGAGCGAGCATCTTCGCCGCGCACTGCAGCGCTGGTCCAGAGGTGCTCGAACGTATGCTCGGGCTGTGAGCGCAACTGAGTACGACGCATCGACCGCCTTGATCGTGGTCGACATGCAAAACGACTTCGGCCACCCCGACGGAACACTGTTCGTCGAAGGCGGCGATCAGCTCGTCGAGCCGATCAACAACGAGATCTCCGGAGCCGCCCAAGCGGGCGCGGTCATCGTCGTCACACAGGACTGGCACCCGCCCACGACACCCCACTTCATCGACGACGGCGGCGTCTGGCCGACCCACTGCGTTGCCGGCACCTGGGGTGCTGAACTGATCGACGGCCTTGACCCCGACTCGCGAGCCAGTGCAGTCATCCGCAAGGGCACCAAGGGCGAGGATGGCTACTCGGCGTTCTCCATGCGCCAGCCCGGCGGCGACGTCGACATCCCGACCGGCCTCGCCGGCTTGCTGCGTGAGCGCGGCATCAAGCGTGTTGTTGTGTGCGGTATCGCCACCGACGTCTGCGTCTCGGCCACAGCGCTGAGCGCCACGAAGGCAGGTTTCGACACGACCGTGCTCTGGGGTGCGACCCGGCCGGTGCACGCCGACAGCGCGACCACCGCTCAGGTACTCGACGGGTTCACCGACGCAGCCGTCACCGTCATCGGACGATCAGCATGAGCACCGAGCCGCTCGCAACCACGATCACGAATCGATGGACGGCCACACGCGGGCCGCTGTTCACCGACATGTACGAGCTGACAATGGCACAGGTCTATGTCACCCAGGGCATCTCGGAGCAGCGCGCCCAGTTCGACTACTTCTTTCGGTCGACCCCGGATTACGGCACCCACCAGGCCGGCTTCGGCGTCTTGGCTGGACTCGACCCGTTCCTTTCCTGGATCAGCGACCTCAAGATCACCGCAGCTCACATCGAAGCACTTGCGGCCATGACCGCGCCGACTGGCACCCCGATTTTCGGTGCTGAGTTCCTCGAATGGCTCGCCGCACCCGGCCGCTTCGACGACATCGAGGTCCGGTCGATCGCAGAAGGTCGCGTCGTCCATCCGCACGTCCCGATCGTGACCGTGACTGGGCCGCTTGCTGTGTGCCAACTGCTCGAAACGTCGCTCCTCAATCACTTCAACTATCCGACGCTCATTGCCACGAAGGCGGCACGTGTCGTGCACAGTGCTCGTGGCGGAAGCGTCCTCGAATTCGGGATGCGCCGCGGGCCATCGACCGGCGTCAACGAGGGAATTCGTGCCGCGCTGATCGGCGGATGCGTCTCGACCTCCAACGTCGAAGCAGCAATCGCCCTCGGGAAGCAGCCAATCGGCACACACTCCCACGCACTCGTCCAGGCGTACATGGCACTCGGTGACGGAGAGATCGGCGCGTTCCGCGCTATGGCCGCCACCGCCCCCGACGAGTGCATCTTGCTCGTCGACACCGTCAACACGCTCGGCTCCGGCGTGCCAAATGCGATCACCGTTTTCGACGAACTGCGCGCCGGCGGCCACGAGCCCGTCGGTGTCCGCCTCGACTCCGGTGACCTTGCCTACCTTGCAGTGCAAACAGCGCAGCTCCTCGACGCAGCCGGCTATCCGGACCTGTCGATCGTGCTGTCGAGCGACCTCGACGAGCTGAACATCTGGCAGATCCTGACGCAGATCGCTGACGATGCCGAGTTACTCGGGATCGATGCCGTCAGTATCAATAAGCGCCTTGTGTATGGCGTCGGTACTCGGCTGATCACCTCTCACGGGTCGGGCGCGCTGAACGGCGTCTTCAAGCTCGTCGGCATCGAGAATCGCGATGGCACCTGGACGCCAGCGATCAAGATTTCCGAGGATCCCGGCAAGATCCCGCTCCCCGGCCGCAAGGCCGTCTGGCGTCTGTACGACCAACGCGGCGCAGCCGTTGTCGATCTGATCGGACTGGCCGACGAGGAGCCGCTGGCAGACGCGGTCACCGTTGTCCACCACCCGAGCCATGACGGCATCACCCAGGTGATTCGTCGGGCCGACATCTCCCACATTGAGTTGCTGCACGACACGGTGTTGAGTAGCGACATCGTTACTCCGCCAGCGCACTCGATCGACGAACTCGCGGAGCGGTGCCGAATCGACATCGACCGGTTGGACATCGGCGTGCGCCGTCTGGTCAACCCGCACCGATACCACGTCAGTTTGACGAGCAAGTTGTACGAGCTACGCAAGACGCTCGTCGCCGACGCACAGGTCTGACCAGCAGTGCGTAGCTCGATCAACGTCCGCGCCCGGGTGATGCACACCCCCGAACGCAACCGGCTAACCGTCCTCGACGACGTGATCATCACCGTCGACGATGGCGGGACCATCACTGCGATCGACCCGGCGCCCGCCGACACGTCGGGGCTGACCGTCGACCACGAACTCGGTCCTGACGTCGTGCTCCTTCCGGGCTTGATCGACACGCACCTCCATGCCCCGCAGTGGCAACAGCTTGGCACCGGGCTCGACCTGCCGCTCGAAGACTGGCTGTTCCAGCACACGTTCCCGCTCGAACAACGCTTGACAGACCCTGTCATCGCTGCCGAGGTGTGGCCGCACATGGTGGCGACTCTGCTCGCGCACGGCACCACAGCGGTCGCCTACTACGCGACGGTTTCCGTTGCGACAACGACGATGCTCGCTGCCACCTGCGCCGAGCTCGGTCAGCGCGCGTTCGTCGGAAGAGTCGCCATGGACCATCCGGAAGGCACACCCGACTGGTATCGCGATGCCAACGCTGCTGCCGGTATCGATGCATCGCGCAGGTCGATCGTCGAAATCCGTGCGATTGGCTCGCCGCTCGTCGAGCCAATCGTTACCCCGCGCTTTACGCCGGCGTGTACCGATGACCTGCTCGCTGGCCTCGGTGCGCTTGCTGCCGAAACCAACACGATCATCCAGACGCACTGCTCCGAAAGCGACTGGGAACATGGTGCAGCCCTCGAACGCTTCGGGCACTCAGACACAGCGGCGCTCGACGGTTTCGAACTGATCAAGGACCACACCGTGCTCGCCCACGGCGACCATCTTGGCGACGACGACTTCGAGCTCATCCGCAATGCAGGTGCCGGTGTCGCTCACTGCCCACTTTCGAACGCCTACTTCGGCAACGCGGTCTTCCCGGCGCGGCGTGCACTCGACGCCGACGTGCGGGTCGGGTTGGGCTCGGACGTCGCTGGTGGTGCTCGACCCGGCTTGCTCCCCCAGTGCGCCGATGCCGTCACGGCGTCGCGGTATCTCGAAGACGGCGTCGACCCGCTGCAGCCGGCCGACGAACGTGGCACCCCCAACTCGCGAATCTCCATCGTTGAAGCATTCTGGATGGCGACGATGGGCGGCGCCGAATTGCTCGGCCTTCCGACCGGCGCGCTCGAAGTCGGTCGTCCGTTCGACGCCATCGCGGTCGACACCCGCCGGAACGGTTCGCCGCTGCAGGCCTGGCCCGGCTTGGACGATGACACCCGCACCTTCGAAAAGATCGTGCGCCTCGCGACACCCGCTGACATCACCGACGTGTGGGTCGCCGGCCGCCGCGTCGCCGGCTCGCGTCCCTGAGGGCCGTCTTTCGCCCGATCAGTGCAGGCCGGTCAGTGGAGGCCGGGTGGCTGGATTTTGGCGAGGTATTCGGTGTCGGTCCG
>CALCXK010000097.1 GCA_937905835.1 uncultured Ilumatobacter sp.
AAACGGTTCGCTCGATCCTCGTCACGCACTGCCACGCCGATCACTCGCCCCTCGCGGCCTGGCTCCGCGACGAGACCGGTGCACCGACGGTTGCATTCGGCCCGCACGATCGACCTGGAGCTGAGCCCTGGGATATCGGGACCGACCCCGAGGGGTTCGGCATCGCCCCACCCGGGTCTGGCGACACCGCAGCACAACCGGACGACATCGCCGAGCCTGATGTCAAAATCGAAGAAGCGACCGACCACGACTTCACGCCCGATATCGCGGTTGTCACGGGTGACGTGGCTGTCAGCGGTGACGGCTGGTCGATGACGGCCTTACATACACCTGGACATACGTCGAATCACACCTGTTTTGCCCTTGACGACGGCACAACTCGCACGCTCTTTACGGGCGACCACGTCATGGGTTGGAGCACGACCGTCGTCTCGCCTCCCGATGGCGACATGAGCGACTACTTCGAATCGCTTCGCATGGTCGCTGGCCGCAACGACGACATTGCCATCCCGACTCATGGGGTGCCGATCCCGAACCCGCAGCGGTTCGTCCGTCAACTCATTGCCCACCGCGAGGCCCGCGAGCAGCAGATTATCGATGCCGTTCGCGGCGGCTTGACGACGATTCCTGACATCGTCACGACGCTCTACGCAGCGGTGCGCATCGAGCTCCACAAGCCGGCGGCGCGCAGCGTTCTCTCACACATCGTGAAGCTCGTCGACGACGGGGTGCTCGCTCACGACGGTGCTGGCCGGCCGCGGCTCGACAGCGTCTACGCCGCGAGCTAAATCCGGACGTACGTCAGGAAGCGGTGGATGGTTGGCGTGTGTGGGTTGGACGGCCGAAGCACATGATCGCCGAGCCGCGTCACCGCACCAGCGTTCGCGACGCCGCCGTGCAGTACTTCTTCATCCATGACGGAAGTCTCGCCGATTGGCGCAAGCTGGACATGCGCGGCCGACGGCGGCCATGCTGTTCTGATGCAGCGACATGTCATCACACTTGGAGTAACGGCTTGTTTTGTGCTTGCAGCATGCGGCGGAACGAGCGACAGTGCGTCCGAGCAACCCAACACGGCGACCGTTGAGACCGATGCACCGGCCGAGACGGCCGCGCCGGTTACCGAGCCGCCGGAGTCAGAGCCAGAGCCAGCAGCGACGGAACCAACGGCTAACGAACCAGCAGCGACCGAACCGCCCGTCACCGATGCAATGGTCGACGAACCAACGGGCCTGGCAGGGGAGTGGGATGTGTTCGACCCCGCCAGCGACTGTGTGTGCGCCGATGGGAGCGAGTTCGTGCTGTGGGAACGGCCAGCTGACCCGAAGAAGGTCGTTCTGTACTTCGAAGGAGGTGGTGCGTGCTTCACCGAAGAGTCGTGTGACTTTGAGAACGGGACCTACACCTCGAGCATCGACATCACCGAGCCGCCGACCGACTCGGGGTTGTTCGATGCCACCAACCCGGAGAATCCCCTGGCCGATCACTCGATCGTCTATGTCCCCTACTGCACCGGCGATGTCTTTCTCGGTGATGAGACAACGACCTACGGCGACCTTGAGGTTCGCCACAACGGCTTCGTCAACGCATCGGCCGGGCTCGACCTCCTGCTGGCGAACTATCCCGACGCCGAGCAGGTCGTCGTCACCGGGGCGAGCGCTGGCTCGGTTCCAACCCCCCTGTTTGCAGGACTCGCGTCCGATCGCTATCCGGACACCACCGACATCGTCACGTTCGGCGACAGCTCGGGCGGCTACCCGGATGTCGGCGTCATCAACGCCACTATTGGTTCACTCTGGGGCACGATGAACAACCAGCCAGCCTGGCCAGTCGCTGAAGGCCTGACCGCCGAGGAGTTCAGCATCCCCGGCCTGTACGTCCTCGCCGGTACGCATGCCCCGGAGGTTCGCTATGCCCGCTTCGACTATGCATTCGACCAAACGCAGGCATTCTTCGGCAGCCTCGCCGGAGTTCAAGCCGACGAGTTGGTCACGCTGATCGATGCCACGGAGGCGCTGGGCGAGACGTCAGGAATCGAAATTTCCGCCTACGTGGCACCCGGCTCGACGCACACGATCATGCGGAGCGCAGAGGTCTACGAACTTGAAGTTGAGGGAGCGCGTCTGATCGACTGGCTGACCGAACTGTTTGGTGGAACATCGCCCGCCGACGTGCATTGCGTCGACTGCGCCGGCTAAGCCTCTCGCCGACCAACTGCTCTTGCACGCCGGGCGGGGCACCGAACCAGATCGCCGTTCAACCGTCACCGTGATGATCTGCGTGGAAGTTGGCGAACGCCTTCTTGCCGCGAATGAAGAACGTCAGTAACCCTGGCTCAGGCGTTTGCTTGTCTCAGGGAAGGCCGCACCGATCTCTCGAACAACTTCGAGGACGGCCTCGTCGCTCCTGAGAGTGGGCGTGCCTGGCGTCAGATGACTGGTGCGTCGGCGGTATCTTGCGGCTCGTCGACCTCGGCGCGGTTGCGAGCAAAAATCTCGGGGGGTTCGCTCCAAGGGTCGGGCAGTGTGCCGGCAGCGGCCTGCTGCATTGTTTGCCAGACCCGCTCGGGTGTGCACGGCAAATCAATGTGGCGGACGCCGAGGTGAGCGAGCGCATCGATGACGGCGTTCTGTACGGCCGGAGTTGAACCGATGGTTGCCGCCTCGCCGATGCCTTTGGCGCCGAGCGGGTTCATCGGTGTCGGTGTCTCGGTCGAGACGACTTCGAACGAGGGCAGTTCGGCCGCTGACGGGATCGCGTAGTCGGCGAGGTTCGATGTGACCGGGTTGCCGTCCTCGTCGAACCGCACCTCTTCGTACAGCGCTTGGCCGACACCTGCCGCGATCCCGCCGTGCTGCTGGCCTTCGACGATGAGTGGGTTGAGGACGGTTCCGCAGTCGTCGACTGCGATGTGGCGGAGGAGCTCGACCTTGCCGGTTTCGGCAT
>CALCXK010000098.1 GCA_937905835.1 uncultured Ilumatobacter sp.
GGGCCGGAACGTTCTCGTTCATGGCTGTTCAGATGCAGTTTCTGCTCCGTGGCATTCTCGCTTGGGACCTGACTGGACGCGACGGAGCGATCGGCTTCATCTACCTCGTGTTCGGGTTCACCATGTTGATTGCCACACCACTTGGTGGCGTTGCTGCCGATCGGCTGTCGAAGCGAACAGTGATGCTGTGGAGTCAACTCGTGCTGAGTCTGGCTGCTGTTGGAATGGGTGCAGCCGTTGTCGCCGGTGTCGAACAGTTCTGGATGCTCGCCGTTGCCGGGTTCTTGCAGGGCTCGGCATTCGGTTTTTATGGGCCGGCTCGAGTGGCGTTTACCACCGAACTCGTTGGACGCGAGCAGCTGGGTAATGCGATCACTTTGTCGCTCTTGAGCATGAACGGCACCCGAGTGATTGCGCCGTCGTTTGCCGGAGCGCTTGCCGGTGTTGCGATCTTTGGGATTGGCGGGGCCTACATGGTCGCTGGCGGGCTCTCGGTGCTCTCGTTCTTGGCTGTACTGCGTCTGCCGAAGGTGCCGTCGGTCAACCGCAATGGACCAACGAACCCGTTCGTCGAAATTTACAATGGCGTCCGCTACGTCTCTGAACGCAAACATCTCCGACGGCTCCTGATCAGCTCATTTCTCGTCATCATGTTCGGCTTCAACTATGTGGTGTTCATCCCGGCGCTGGTCAAAGACACGTTTGACCTCGACAATGACACTTGGGTCGGCCTGATCAGCTCGGCATCGTCGGTCGGTGCGCTCGCCGTCGGATTCTGGCTTGCTCGCCGGGCCGATCAGCCAGGTCGCTGGCGTGTCATGGTGATCACTGGCACCATCTTTGGGACCGGCGTAGTCGCTCTTGCCGTCGCTCCCGATTTTTGGTTGGCCATGGCCGTCGTTGTGGCCATCGGCGGTGGAACCAGCGGTTACCAGACCCTGTCGAATGCCATTGCACTCAACCTTGCCGAGCCTTCCCACCAGGGTCGTGTGCAATCATTACTCCAGCTCAGCTTTGCTGGCTTTGGCATTGCTGCACTTCCACTCGGCCTCCTCGCCGAAGCGATTGGACGACGTCAAACAATGGTTGCCATGGGGCTCGCAGCGACTGTGGCAATTGTTGTGTACTGGGTACTTGAGGGCAGCGATGCGGAAACGATCGAGGCTGGGATCCCACACGAATCAGCACCGGCGCCGAGCGAGGTGCCACCCAGCTCCGTTAGCTACGAATCGATGCGATTTCCGCGCTGACGTTCGCCCTGGCCGAGGCTTCCCACAGCCCACGGCCCGTGGTCGTGGCGTAGATCGAGTCCCGGTCGAGGAAGGCCTGCATGACGGCGACTCGCCCGTCGTTCCACTCGCGATCATCGAGATGGTTGTATTCGTCCCGAACTGCGTTGGTGTACCGGCCATATTCGGTCTCGTCGGCGCCGAGGATCGCAAGGTCGGCGTCGTTCATGACGGCAGCATCGCTGCTTAGCGGGTTGAGGTGAGTCTTGGTGCCTTCGATCAGCCCAGCAACAGCGTCGGCACGATCATCAGCCCAACCGAGCGCAATGAGATCGCGACGCGCCAGGCGGGCACTCGCCCTCTCGTTGGCCGGATGCTGGGGCTCGTAGACGGCGTCGTGATAGAGCACAGCAGCGATGATGGCGCCCAGGTCGTTGACCTGTTCGTGTTCGGTCAGGGCAGCAATCGAAACGAGCACAGCTTCGATGTGGCCAATCTTGTGGTAGCGGCGTTGCCGCTCGCGGTACCGAATCACCAGCCGGTCGAGCAGGTCGCTTCCGGCGCCGAGGTGTTCGGCCCAGGCGAGCTCGACGGGTGTCGGCGGCCGGTCAGCTGCAGTGTCGCGGTGGGCGTCATCGTGTGTGGTCACCCGTGCAGTCTGGCAGCATGTCGGCCGTGACCATCCTGATTGACGAAGCGCGCTGGTGGTTCCGAGGTGAGAAGTGGTGCCATTTGGTCAGCGATGTGTCGTATGACGAGTTGCACGACTTCGCTGACTTCGTCGGTATTCCGCGTCGCGGTTTCCAGGGCGACCATTACGACATCCCGCAGTCGTATCGACAACAGATGATCAACGCCGGCGCGAGCGTTGTGGAGAGCCGCGAGCTGGTACAACGACTCCGCGGCGCCGGGCTCCGTTTGTCGCCGGCGGAGCGTCGAGCACACATCGCTGCGAACTGAGGTTCAGCAGCGCCACCTCGGCGGGGCGCCGCTGACCTCGCGGGGGCAGGTGACACCGCTGCTGCCCAACACAATCCATTCGAGCAGTTCGAGCCCGGCCTCGTCGCACAGTTCAGCGATCTGTGCCCATCGAGCAAGGTCGCCGAGTTCGGCGCCGCCATTGGGGCGCACCGATCCGACGATGAGGCCAGCAGCTTCGACAGTGCTGCCGGCGGTGGATGCGATCCAGTCAACGGCGGCCACGACATCGTCAGGCCCGCGCGATTCGACGTGCGTGACACCGACGCCGCATCGAGTGTCGTCGAGCACGAAGAGCACGGTCTCGGCGATTGGTTCGGTGTCGATCGTCGACAGCATGAGCCAGAGCGCCTCCGAGAACGAGTCGACAGGATCGAGCCGGGCGTAGGGGAGTGGACGCTCGCAGGGAGGGTAGGACATGTGGGACTCCTGAGACTGGGTGCGGTGACAGGAGGGAAGTCGGTGGTAATGACTCTAAAGATGGAGTGTCACAGCCGTTTTGGAGCCGCCAACTCCTGAGAAGTCCAGCATTGAGCTGAGATCGTTGCGACCCGACCGATATCTTGACGGTCTATGAGCGATTTCGTTCCCACCGCCGACGAACTGGTCGAACGCAACGCTGCGTTCGCCGCCCAGTTCTCCGACCACGATCTGCAGGTGGCACCCCTGCGCAAGATGGCTGTGGTTGCTTGCATGGACTCGCGGATGGACACGTTCAAGCTGCTTGGGCTGGAGAACGGTGAGGCCCACATCATTCGCAACGCCGGTGGCATCGTTTCTGACGACGTGATCCGCTCGCTGTGTCTGAGTCAGCGTGCGCTCGGCACCAGAGAGATCCTTCTTGTGCACCACACCGACTGTGGGCTGCAGAAGGTCACCGATGACGGCTTCCGCAACCAGCTCGAAGCCGACCTTGGCATCAAGCCCTGGTGGGCCGTCGAGTCGTTTATCGACCCGTATGCCGACGTGCGCCAATCGATGCAACGGCTGAAGGTCACCCCGTTCGTCGACGACACGTATGTCCGAGGGTTTGTCTACGACGTCACCACCGGTGAACTGCACGAAGTCACCATCGATGGCTGACGTTCGGATTTATCACAATCAACATTGAAACTCTTCGGTCAGTGCCGTGCGCATTGCAGAAGAACTCGGTGTCGACTTCGAGACTGTCAACTACATCCATAACCCGCCGGACGCCGACGAGTTACGCGGCATCATCGCCAAGCTCGAAGACCCGGCTACCGACATGGTGCGTCGTGACAGCAAGTTCAAGAAGCTCGAACTGACGAACGACGACGTTGCGACCGACGACCAGATCGTTGCCGTTCTTGTCAAGCACAAGCAACTGCTTCAGCGGCCCATTGTGGTGACCAAGACACGGGCGATCATCGGTAGGCCGAAGGAACGGGTCACCGACCTGCTCTCCTGAGCAGTTCGATTTCCTCCATGACCAACGCGAGCGCCGACGCACCGACGCGCTCACGCTGGGCATTGCTCCGCACGACGCTTGCCACGCAGCGCCGAAACCTGACGATCGCAACCCTCATTGGGCTGCTGTGGATGGGCGGCAAGGTCGCTGTCCCACGGTTGGTCGGGATTGGTATCGATCGTGGCATCGAAGCCAACGATCGGGTCTGGCTGTGGGCAGGCCTTGTCGCTGCAGCGGGCATCGCATCGGGCGTGTTCACCGCATTCCGTCGTTACTACGCCTTCCGCGAAGCGCGTTGGACCGAAACCAAGTTGCGCGAGCGGCTGTTCGGCCACATCTTGCGGCTGCATATCGGCTACCACGATCGGTCAGAGACGGGTCAACTGATGAGCCGCTCGTCGAGTGACCTCCAACAGATCCAGGCATTCGTCGTGATGATCCCGATCACGCTGTCGAACCTCGCCATGGTCATCTCGGTCACCGTCATTCTGGCGCTGACCAATCCGCTGCTGGCCCTCGTTGCGCTTGCCCCGTTGCCGCTTGTCAATTTTGCCGGTCGCCGGTTCTCGTCGTCGATTCATCCGGCCGTGCAAGCCGTTCAGCAAGAACAAGCCGAGTTGGCCACGGTCGTCGAAGAGACAGTGAGCGGTGTCCGAGTCATCAAGGGGTTCGGTGCCGAATCGGTGCAATCGGCCAAGCTTGAAATCGAAGCTGACGACATCCGGCGGGCATCAATCGACGCTGCCAAAATCCGTGCCAAGTATCTCCCTGCGATAGAACTGTTGCCACAGATCGGCTTGATCGGTGTGCTCGGTGTCGGCGGCTTGCAGGTCATCGATGGCGCCCTCTCGCTGGGCGAACTCGTTTCGTTCAACATCTATGTGGCACTGCTCGTGGCTCCGCTCCGAATGCTGGGCATGACCATTGCCTGGGGACAACGTGCCGCTGCAGCAATCGAACGGATCAACGATGTGCTCGACACGGTTCCGCTGATCACCGATCCTGCACGGCCAACAGCGCTGCCGACAGCCCAGAGCAATTCGGCACTCGGCGCAGTGCGCTTCGACCAGGTCGATTTCGGTTACGCCGACGACCTTCCCGTCCTCAAGAACTTCAACCTCGAACTTGCGGCTGGTCAGTCGATCGCGCTGGTGGGCGGAACCGGGTCGGGCAAGTCGACCGTGGCGCGTTTACTGATCCGCTTTTACGAGGCCGATGCCGGCTCGATCTCGATCGACGGTGTGCCGGTCGGCGATCTTGCGCTCCACGAACTGCGTCGTGCTGTTGGCGTGGTATTCGAGGACACGCTGCTCTTCCACGATTCGGTCGCCGCGAACATCGCGTTTTCCGATCCGGACGCGAGCCAGAGCGCGATCGAACGCGCCGCCCGACTCGCCGGTGCACACGACTTCATCATGGGGCTCCCCGACGCCTACGACACACAGCTCGGCGAGCGCGGCTATTCGCTCTCCGGCGGCCAGCGCCAGCGCATCGCCATCGCCCGGGCGATCCTTGCCGACCCCCGAATCCTCGTCCTCGACGATGCAACCTCGGCGGTCGATCCGTCGAAGGAACACGAAATCCGGTCGGCGATGTCGACGGTGATGGACGGTCGGACCACCATCGTCATTGCGCACCGCCCCGGCACGATCGCGCTGGCCGACACCGTTGCGCTTCTCGCTGACGGCCGTGTCGTCGCAACAGGCACCCACGACCATCTACTTGCCACCGACGCGCGCTACCGGGAAGTGCTTGCGGCCATGAGCGACGCCGACCGGGCCGCCACCGGGCCCACCGGATCGGGCCGCAGCTGATGTGGGGCATGAATGCGATCGAGGAAGAGGACCGCCTCGATGTCGACGCGGCCAAGCAGGTCATGCGTCGTGCCGCCCGGATGGCGGCGCCGTTCAAACGAACCGTCCTGTCGGCAATCGGCTGTACCGCCATGACGACGCTCGGCCTGCTCATGGGCCCGGTCATTGTTCGCTACGGGATCGACGACGGCATCAAACCGGCTGATAGCGCCACGCTGCGGACCGCCGTCATTGCGTACATCATCGTGGTGTCGATTGCCTACGTGTCGTCCCGTCAGCAATACATCTTCATCAACCGGGCTGGCGAGGGTTTCCTCCGGCTGCTTCGTATCCGAGTGTTCGGCCACATCCAGAAGCAGTCACTTGCCTTCTTTGACCGCAACAAGTCGGGTGTCCTCGTCGCTCGAATGACTGCCGACATCGAGTCGATGGCCGAACTGGTCCAGTGGGGCCTCCTCCAGTTTGTTTCGGCGGCACTGCTCCTGACCTTCTCGTTCATCCTGCTGCTGATCCTGTCGTGGCAGCTCACGATCGTGGCGCTCTTGGTGATGCCGGTCATCGTCATTGCGTCGCGCAAATTCCAGCGTGACTCCAACGCCGCCTACCTCGACGTCCGTGACAACGTCGGCTCGAACCTCTCGACCCTGCAGGAAGGGATCACCGGAGTCCGAGTCATCCAGGCGTACGCCCGTGAGCCCGAGCAGACCCGTCGCTTCGAAGAGTCGAACCGTGGCCTGTTCCGTTCGCACCTGCACAGCCTTCGGGTGTCGACCTGGTTCTTCGGGCTGGTCGAAGCGAGCGGCGTCATCGCATCAGCATTGGCGATCGGCGTTGGCGGCTGGCTCGTCAATCGGGGCGACGTCACCGTGGGGACGGCGGTTGCTGTGCTCTTGCTGTTGGCGCAACTCTTTGAGCCGGTCCAACAGCTCAGCCAGCTGTACAACACGGTGCAGTCGTCAACGGCCGCGCTCGACAAACTGTTCGGCATCCTTGACACCACGCCCGACGTGCTCGATGGTGAACTCGCCCTACCGGCGTCGGGTGCCCTTGCGGTGTCGGCCGTCGGCTTCCGGTATCCGGAGACCGAATCACTGGTGCTCGACGATGTCTCGATTACCGTTGCGAATGGCGAACGATTGGCCGTGGTCGGCGCGACCGGATCGGGCAAGTCGACGCTCGCCAAGCTGATGGCCCGGCTCTACGATCCGACTGCAGGCACCATCACCTTCGGCGGTGTCGACCTCCGTGATGCCACGATGGGCTCGCTGCGTCAGCGCGTCGTCGTTGTTCCCCAAGAGGGGTTCCTGTTCGGAGGCACGATTGCCGACAACGTCCGAGTTGCACGGGCCGACGCCTCTGATGACGATGTGCGAGCAGCGCTCGATGCCATTGGCGCACTCGACCGCTTCGAGCAGTTCGAAGAAGGCATCCACACCGAGGTACGAGAACGTGGCTCGCGCCTGTCGGCAGGGGAGCGACAGCTGGTGTCGCTCGCCCGTGCGGCCCTCGTTGACCCTGCAGTCCTCGTGTTGGACGAGGCAACGAGCAACCTTGACCCGGGCACCGAGGTCATTGTCGAACACGCACTCGAATCGCTGATGGGCAGTCGCACCACGATCGTGGTGGCCCACCGCTTGAGCACGATCCGGCGGGCCGACCGCATTGCCGTCATCGACGCCGGCAAGCTCGCCGAGCTCGGTACGCATGACGAACTGTTGGCCCTCGGGGGTCACTACGCCCGCCTGGCTCACGCTTGGGCTGCTTCCCAACCCAACTGACAACCCGAATCTCACCGACCTGGCGGGCGCCGCCAAACCAGACTGCGTGAAACTCGGGATGAATCCGAGCGGAAACCGCCGCATGGCGTCCCGAGATCGCTACGCCAGGCGGCGATCGGTCAGAGGATCTGCGAGAGAAAGAGCTTGGTGCGTTCTTCCTGCGGGTTGTCGAAGAAGTGCTCCGGTGTGCCGACTTCGACGATCTGCCCGTCGGCCATGAAGACGACACGGTCGGCGACTTCACGAGCGAAGCCCATCTCGTGGGTGACGCAGATCATCGTCATGCCGTCGTTCGCCAAGGACTTCATCGTGTCGAGCACCTCTTTGATCATCTCGGGGTCGAGCGCTGAGGTCGGCTCGTCGAACAGGATGACCTTCGGGTTCATTGCCAGCGACCGGGCGATTGCGACGCGCTGTTGCTGACCGCCCGACAACTGTCCGGGGAACTTGCGAGCTTGCTCGGGGATCTTCACCCGTTCGAGCAGTTCCATAGCGGCCTTCTCGGCTTGGCCCTTGGGGATGTTGCGGACCTGGCGGGGTGCGAGGGTGATGTTGTCGAGCACGGTGAGGTGCGGGAACAGGTTGAAGCTCTGGAAGACCATGCCGGTCTCGCGGCGGATCTCCTGGATGTTGCGGACGTCGTTCGAGAGCGTGATGCCGTCGACGATGATCTCACCGCGGTCGTGCTTCTCGAGCCGGTTGATACAGCGGATCATCGTGCTCTTGCCCGAGCCGGACGGGCCGATGACGACGACCACCTCTTTCTCGCCGACATTCATGTTGATGTTGGTGAGTGCCTGAAAATTACCGAACAGTTTGTCGACGTTTTTCATCTCGATGATCGCCCGGCCAGAGCCCAGGATTTGGGTGGCGTCGGCGTTGACGGCGCCAGTTGGAGTGTTGCTCATCGCTGTGCCGGATTCCTTTTGAGAGTTGTTTTCATCGGACGCCGACCCCAAGCTGAGTTTCGAGTCGGCGGCTTTCCTTGGACATGGTGTACGCAAACGACCAGTAGCCGAGCGCGATAATTGAATACGTCACGAGTTGCAGGCTCTTGCCGAGGAAGGCGGGCTGGGAGTTAGCAACAGCCGCAAACTGGAAGAACTCGGCGACGCCGATCGTCGCGATGAGCGACGTGTCCTTGAACAGTGAGATGAACTGCCCGACCATCGCCGGGATGACAGCCCGCAGCGCCTGCGGCATCACGATCAGCCGCTGAATCTTCGCCGCAGACATTCCCGACGCTTGTGCTGCCTCGGTCTGGCCCTTGGGCACTGCTTGGAGGCCACCGCGAATGATTTCGGCGATGTAGGCCGCACTGAACAGGGCGATCACGATCATTGCCCGTGTGAGTGTCTCGGGCGTCTCCACTGATAGCGGGAACAGCAACGGCAGGATGAAGCTCGAGAAGAGCAACAACGAGATCAGCGGCACGCCGCGGACGAACTCGATGAACACGACGCAGAAGCCCCTGATCACCGGAAGTGTAGACCGGCGACCAATGGCGAGCAGGATGCCGATGGGCATGCCCGAAGCAATACCGACCACCGTGGCGAACAATGTGAGATGAAGACCACCCCAGTCTTCCCAGCCGAAGCCGTCGAACCCGATGACGTTGACGGCAAACCACGTTGCGGCGCCGATGACGATCGGGCCGCCAGTGCGGATTGCCATGGACGTGGGGTCGGATCCTTCGACTCGTTTCGACAGCTCGCTTGCTGCGATCGCCAACGCAACAACGCCAGCACTCATTGCGATGAGGCCGCCGGTTCCGGCAAGGACTGCCATCGCCACAATGGTGCCGATCGCCATCATCGCAACTGCCAGCGAGCGAATCGATGCGGGAAGCGCCCAGCCGACGAAGCGTGACGCAATGATGGCACCAACCCCGCCAATCACGCCGAGGACGGGAGGCAACGTCTGTGAGAACGACACCATCAACGCAATGAACGCCAGCACTGGCCAGAAACGACCGAGCAGGCTGAGCAGAGATGGGCGCTCGCCAACGAGGCCCTTTTCGTTGGCGTCGTCGTATGCGCTGTGGGCCATGGCGGCGGTGCCGATACCGAACGTGCCGATCAGCAGGAATGCCGAGGTCCAGAGGCGCCAGAGCTCATCGCTGGGAAACTGCCCGACCATGAAGTTGCGCAGGTTGACGCGGACAATTTCCCATTCCTCGCCAGCAACCCATCCGAAGCTTTGCACGAGCAAGAAGACAACAACAACACCGAGTACAACCGTGATGATCGAGTTCATGACGTTGTTGAACAGGTTGTCTTTGACCCACTTGGCAGGAGTGGTGTCCGAGTGCAGCGGAGTGTGGTTCGCCGATTCTCTGGCTTCGGTCATGTCAGCGCCCCACAATCTGCAGTCGTCGGTTGATGACGTTGCCGATAGCCGACAGCACCAGGGAGAACACGAGGTACACAACCATCAAGATGAAGAGCAGTTGCGGCGCCGGGCGGGACTGCCCAAACAGGTTCTGAATGACGCCGGTAATTTCGGCGAATCCAACGGCGAAGGCCAGCGATGAGTTCTTCGTGTAATTGAGGAACTGGTTGATCAGCGGCGGGAAAGCGACCCGAAAAGCCTGTGGCAGAATGACGAATCGGTATCGCTGGAAGCTGTTTAGTGCGAGCGCGTTGCCAGCCTCAACCTGGCCCTTGTCGACAGACAGAATACTGCCGCGGACGATTTCAGCGATGTGTGATGCGGTGTACAACACGAGGCCGACCATGACAGCCGCGTAGGGCATGATCATCGTGACGCCACCGACATACACCCGGTCGATGATTTCAGGGGTCGTGATATCGAACGGACCACCGAGAGCAATGAAGCCGGCCACCGAAATGGCGACAAAGGTGCCGAGGCCGTAGAGCACACGGTGGTGCGGGGTGCCGGTGCGATCGAACAGACGGCTGCGCCAGATCCATAGGGCGACTGCGGCGAGCAGCCCGAGGAGCACGACGATCTGGAAGGTGCCGAAATTGTTGCCGCTGACGATCGACGGGAATCCGAATCGAAGGTTGTTGAAGATGAATGTTTCCCCGAACGGGAGCCACGAAATGCGCGCAGGGGGGAAAGCGTTGAGGAAGATCGTCCACGTGAGGACAATGACCAACAGGACGGGAATGTTGCGGAAGAACTCGACGTAGACGGTGGCGATTTTCGACAGCAGCCAGTTGGTGGACAGCCGAGCGATGCCGATCAGCGTGCCGAACATGACGGCGAGCGGGATGCCGACGATGATGATGAGAAAGGTGTTCCTGACGCCCTGTGTCAACGCTTCGCGAATCGCCGCATTCGAATTCAGTGGGTTGTCCGCAATGGAGATGCCGCTTGGCTGATCAAGGAATCTGAAGTCGAGCTCGAGGCCGATGTCGGAAGTTCGTGCCCGGAAGTTGGCCCACAAATAGTCGGCAGCAGACCAGATGAGTCCGAGGGCTGCGACCTGGGCGGCAAGAACAAGAACGCGACTGTCACGCCACGGCGGCGGTTCGTCGGCGTGGCTGCGAGAGGAGCTACGGACTTTCCAGTACGCGATGTAGAGCGCGGCAAAAATGGCGAGAATGATGGCGAGACGAAGGACGCGTTCAAGCATGAGATTGAAACCCGTCGGGGTGGCCGCACGATTACGACCACCCCGACGTCAGTTCAGGATGTGACTCTTCTGAGTTAGCGGAACGGCGGCACGTACATGAGGCCACCATCCGTCCACAGAGCGTTCGGGCCGCGGCTGAGGCTTAACGGCGCAAGGTTGCGCTCGAAGATCTCGCCGTAGTTGCCGACCTGGCTGATGATGTTGCTCGCAAAGTCGGTGGGCAGGCCCAGTCCGACTTCGGCGATGACTTCGTTGCCGTCGCCATCGCTGATCGGCAGACCGAGGAATCGGCGGATGCCGGAGTCTTCGCTGTCGGCGAACGAACCGATGTTTTCGGACGTGATACCGAATTCTTCGGCCTGGATCGTCGCCATGACGGCCCAGTTCACTGCCTGTGCCCATTCCGTGTCGCCATCAGCAACCACGGGGCCAAGCGGCTCCTTGGAGATGATGTCGGGAAGGATGGAGGTCTCGATGTCGAGGGTGGCGGCGAATGCTGCCAGCTGTGACGCGTCCGAGGTCCACACTTCGCACTGCTCGGCCACGAAGGCTGGCTGCAGTTCGTCGTTGGACTCGAACTCGAGGGCGGTGAACGGGATGCCACGATCGCCGAGGACGGCGTTCAGGTTGAGCAACGTCGTTGTGCCGGTGAGCACGCAGATGGTGGTGTTCGACGCGTCGGCGATGGTGTCGATGCCGCTGTCGGCACGAACCATGAAGCCCTGGCCGTCGAAGAACGTGGTCTGCAAGAAGTTGGCCTGCTCGGCGCCGTCACGTGACGCCGTCCAGGTCGTGTTGCGGATCAGCACGTCGATCTCGCCGGACTGCAGCGTTGGGAAACGCTGCGCTGCGACCAGCGGGGTCACATTGACGGCTTCAGAGTCGCCGAGTACGGCTGCTGCGATGACCTTGCAGAAGTCGATGTCGAATCCGCTGAAGGAGCCGTCGGCATCGATGATGCCAAAGCCCGGGAGTGTGTCGTTGCCGCCACATTCGAGCACGCCGGCTGCTTGGACGGCGGCGAGTCGGCCACCTGCACTCTGTGTCACTACGACATCGTCGGCAGCGTCGCTCGTGTCGGCTGCGGTGCCGGCGGTGGTTTCTTCGGTAACAGCACTGTCGCCAGTGGTGCTTTCTGCTTCGCC
>CALCXK010000099.1 GCA_937905835.1 uncultured Ilumatobacter sp.
CCGAGCAGATCCAACAACTGGTCATCAGCCGGGCCATCTCGGGGCTGCGTATCGTATAAATCTGGGTTGATGGCCGGTCAGGCATCGCAACGGCTGGCCGCCTCGTTGGAGGTCTGGCTCGGGTAGCCCATCGCCTACCGGTCGCGACGTGTCTGAGCTGGTCGTCGTCAAGGTCAGCGAAGAATATTGATGTCACTGAAGGGCTCGTCGAGATCCGGTGTGAGGACCTTGGTCACTGATTGTCCGCGTCGGTCGTCGCGGACAATCGAGAGAGGTCCAGTGATTCGCTGTGTGCTCGCCACTGGCGCCTGACTTGAGGAACGTCCGAAGGATGTGATCGCACCTGGTGGAAGGTTCTGCACCGTGGTTGCCACCGAAGCGCGGTGAGATGTATGGGCTCGCAGGGCCCCCTCGTGCCACGGTCGTGGCCTGATGGTTGCAGGAATTTTGTTGTGGGTCTTCGGAAATCTGGGCTGGTGGGAGCCGGATCGTCCGTTCCCGTACGAGCGCGATCATGTTTGCGGGCTTGTTCGTCGGCGGCGTCGTCAGTGCCCTGTTTCCACTTGGGCCTACACCGAATGAAACGGCGGTTCATTCCGAGGGGTGGCGAACGCAGCGACGGGATTTGCACCGGTTTGCGCGGTCAGATTCAGTCGAGTGGTGTCCGCCTGTCGAAAGCGGCGGTTACCCCGCTGCACGTTTGAAGACGTCGGGAGGGAAGGCGTTGGCGTCGATGCATCGTTGCGACCAGTCGGCGAGATCGTTGATCAGGCCTTCGACGGCAGCGTCGTCGGAACAGCCGAGGACGACGCTGTCGATGATTGAACCCTGGAGTTCATCGGTCGCCGATTCGATTTGGTCGCGCATCGTCTGACCGCTCGCCGACAGTTGATCACCGTCGAGCCAACCGCGTGATCGCAGATCTTCGCAGGTCGCCTCGATTGTCGGTACCGACCAAAAGCGTGATGCTGAGTACGTGGCGATCGGCATGCCGACCCAGAGTTCGGTGAGGATGTTCATCGCAACCGGGCTCAACCCGGCCGCCACGCATACGGCCACGTGACTGTCACCTCGATGTTCACGAATCAACTCGCACGCTCGCCAGAGTCGACCGATGGCGCCTGCGGGAACGGGCTGGTCACGGAGGCCCGAGAACAGTGGACGGCCAGCCCCGTCGGCGCTCACCACCGCGTCGAGCAGCACATTGGCAACAGTGCCGACCCGTTCGGTGTCGACGTCGGTCAGCGCCGCCGACAGGCTGGCAATGGTCGACTCGTCGCGTGCCGCGAGCAACTCGGCGCGGCCGCATTTCGAACGGCCCGCCTCGTACACCGCGCAGATCACGGTCGGCTCGAAAACGGCAAAGGTCGCGACGACGACTCCGGGTTCGGGCTCACCGAGCAGCGAGGCGCGACAGGTGACATAGCTCTCGAAGAAGTCGAGGCCCAGAGCCCCGAGGCGGGCACTCGTTCCTTCGCACCACACCGAGTGCATCGCGATTGGTTCGATGGCATCGCGCAACCGCCGAGCGGCTGACGCATCCTGAGTCGGAGGGGACACGACCCCCGCGGGTGTGGGGACAAAGGCGGTGGCGATGACCTCGGCGCGGTTCATGCAGACGAAGTTACTTTTCGACGTTCGGTGGGCCGTCCTCGAAGGCCACGCATCGACAGTTCGTGTGCGGCTCGCTCTTTGGCTGTCGAGAATTGAGAACATCACGCGTCGGTAGATTTGTGCTCTTCACCGTCGACGGTATTGCAAGGTTTACGTTGGAGCCATGAACGTGACGCTGCTCTACTTCGACGACTGCCCGAACTGGCTCGTCGCAGATGGCCATCTTCGTACGCTTGCTGCGGAACACCCTGAGATGGTGATTGAGCGTCGCATCGTGAACACCGTCGAAGAGGCCGAGGCGACTCAGTTTCGGGGCTCACCGAGCATCATGGTGGATGGCGTGGATCCCTTTGCCGATCTCGACACACCTGTCGGCTTGTCGTGCCGGGTCTACAAAACACCGGCAGGTTTGGCCGGGTCTCCGACGCTCGATCAACTCCGCGAGGTCATCATCGGACACTCCGCAATCTGACGCCGGAGTCCGTCTCGCACAGTGAATGAGTGAGTCTCGTCGTCTCCGGCTGGGACTCTCATGTGGTGAACACCGTGGGGCCGGTTGTAGCTGGCGTGCATCCGGCGACGCCGAATTGACCCGGTGTGAAACCGGATCGTGTGACCTGACCAGACGAGAGGAACAGAGCGATGAACTCAGTGCATGAAGTCCTGAAACGACTTCGATCCAACGTGCCGACGTACCTCGACAGCCTGAACCGGAAGCTGGCCGCCGACGACTATCACATCAGGTACCCCCACCGGAACAGGATCGACGCACGCTCGATCACAAATCGCTGGGGGCGGGGGTCCTGCATTGTGGCTCGCTGGTCGTAGGATTCTTTTGTGATTCGTGCTGTTGGCCGGGCGTTTGTTGGTGAGGGTGAGCTCACTGAGCGGCAGGGCGAGATCCTCGTTGCTGGGTCGGGTGTGGCGTTCAGTGTGACAGCCATCGCGTTCCGCGGTGTCGAGACTGCCAGCGATTTCCAGTTTCTGACGTATCGCGGGCTCTCGACAATGCTGGTGATGGTGCTGCTGATCATCGTGCGCCGAAGCGGGCGTCCAGTGAGTTTCGCTGAGGTCACGTGGAGGACATGGGTGGCTGCGTTGGTGCTGGCCGCCACTTCGATGTTGTACATCCTTGCGCTGTCGCGAACATCGGCTGCAACAACGCTGTTCATGCTCGCCGCGGCGCCGGTCTTCGCGGCGATTATTGGCTGGGTGCTGTTGCGTGAACGCGTCGAGCGATCGACAATAATCGCCATCGCGATCACAGCGGTTGGAGTGACGATCATGGTTGGGGCTGGTCTCGACGCAGGCTCGGCAATAGGACTGTTCTTCGCCGCGTTGATCCCAGTGCTCGTTGGGCTCTACAGCGTTATTCAGCGTTCGGTTTCTCGAGTCGACCCGGTGATCCCGACATTGATCGCTGCGGTGTTCATCACGCTTGGCTCCGGCGTGATTGCGCTGTTCGATACGGGGCTTGGAATCAGTGGCCGCGACCTGACGATGGCGGGGATCTCCGGTGGATTCGCTTTGGGTCTGGGCTTGCCGTTGTACAACCTCGGCCACCGTTCGGTCGCCGCGGCGCGCATCCCATTGCTACTGATGACCGAGGTGGTGCTCGCACCATTGTGGGTGTGGATCTGGCCGGGTGAGACACCTGGTGTGGCGACCTTGATTGGTGGCGCTGTCATCATGAGCGCAGTCGCGTGGCTGATGCTGCGGACCCGGACGAGCGAGCTGCGGCCAGTTATCGCGGCGACGTGACGTGGTCGCGCCACGCTGCAGCCTGCTCAGCAGGAGCCTTCTTGCTGCCCTCCTCAAGCTCGCCAACAGCGAGCCCTGACGCCCGGATCCAGCTGGCCGGATCGTGAACTAGACAACGGGACACTTCGATCGCGAAGTTGCTGAGGGGTAGACACGGCGGTTATCAGCGGGCAACGTAGGCGTATGACAGATTTTCCATGAAGCTGAATGAAGACCAGCTGACCCTTCAGAAGTGGGTGCACGACGTCGCCGCCGACG
>CALCXK010000100.1 GCA_937905835.1 uncultured Ilumatobacter sp.
GGTGTCATCGATTGTGGTGTCATCGATTGTGGTGTCATCGGTTGCGGTGCCGGCGACATCAGCACCGTCGGTGTTGTCATCAGCGGCGTCGCTATCGAGCGAGCTGGCGTCGAAAAACGCGTCTTCGCCGCCCTCGAACGGGTTGAACTGATCGACGTTCACATAGAAGCTCCCGAGCCCGATCAGCACGACTGATCCAACCGCCATTGACCGCAACACCAGTTCACGCTGGCTTGCCCAGAGTCGACCGAGTAGACCTTCTCGAATGGGTGTCTCGACGAATTGGTACGACACCTCGGCGACCAGGATCGAGACCAGCATCGCCCCGACGAACTTGAGCGCCGAACCATCGAGCGCACCAACGATCACGAAGATCGGCCAGCTCCACAGGTATAAGCCGTAGCTTCGCTTGCCGACTTCAACCAGCGGCTGCCAGGACAGTGCCGACCGGTAACCCACCGCTGCGGGGTGCATGGCGATCATCACCGCGATGACCGACAAGATCGAGGTGAGCGGCAGCACCCACTGGTACACGTAGCCGGCCGTCAGCGTGGTGACCGCGAACGTGCAGCCGAGTGCGGCCACGGCTGCCGCGCCCATCGGATCGAGTAACCGGCCGAGCGGTGTGCCTGCTGCTCTGGCCGAGTGCCACGGCCGCCAGATGAACGCGACACCAGCACCGAGCAGCAAGCCGCTCGAACGAGTAAAGGTCGACAGGTACATGAAGTTGGTGCGATCGAGCCCTTCAAACAGCCCAATCGGGCCACCAATCAGCGACGGCGAACCCGACTCCAGCGAGAACGTCAACGCCATCACAAGAAACGCAGCGCCGACCAGCAGCCCACCGACCGTCGCGGCGCCGCGGCGTAGCTTCATGATGGCGACGAAAGCCAGCGGCCACAGCAGATACCACTGTTCTTCGACCGCCAGACTCCACACGTGTTTGAGCAGCGGGTCGCTGCCGAAGTAGGGCACGCCACCGAGGATCTGGCCCCAGTTTCCGACATAGAAGAAAGCCCACGGCACGTCGCGCCGGAGATCTGACACGTCCCGCTCGGACCCGAAGAACGCCGCCCAGATCAGAACCGCAACGATCATCGCGAAGAAAGCTGGGAGGAGTCGTCGAGCTCGACGGATCCAGAAATTCTTGAAATCGATCCGACCGCTCTTCTCCTGCTCGCCGATCAGCAGCGAGGTGATGAGGTAACCCGACACCACGAAGAACACTTCGACGCCCAGGAAACCACCGCGCATCCAGGAGAAGCCACCGTGATAGAGCAGCACACCGATCACCGACAGTGCACGCAGGCCGTCAAGGGAGGGTTCGTACACCATCTTGCCGGGCGCGCCAGAGTCGCTTGTGGTCCTCCCCGTCATCAGCCGGAAAGTTTACGGGACGAGGACGTGCAGGCTGTGTCAGGCCTGATCGAGCTGACGAACGACTGGGAAATCCACGACCGGGCGATCGTCGAGAGTCAGGAAATGGATCTCACTCGACGATGTAGTTACCGGCCAGCAGTTCGATCGGTGCGTCGCCTTCGCTCCAGATTCCGACGGGGTCAACACCAGCTTCAAACGCCGCCAACTGCTGCTTCCACTGGCGACGAACCATCGACACACCACGGTCGGTCGACGACAGCTGCTCTTCGGAGTGCTTCGTGATTACTCCCTGACTCATCTGCATCTCATAGTCGCCGGGGTACAGCTGATGCTCTGCAGCGGTGAGTTCGAACCAGCCCTTGGCCTCCGGCCCGTAGGTAGCAAGCCCCTGCGGTGGTGAGCCCTTCGGGATGCGCAAGATACAGAACACGCGAGTCTGCGTGTCGTCGATCGGCTGCGCCCACGACACGTTGTTGGTCTTGCCGAGATAGGCCAGCGTCGGCGTCGCAACGACGCGAATGTTCGGGAAACGCGTCTCGGTCACCCTGTGGAGGGTCGTCCCGTCGTCGAGTACTCGGTCCTGCGACGACGTCACTCCACCCTCATGCAACTGCCAGTCGATGTCGGGCCAGATCTCAAGACGAGGGTCGAACTGTGGACCGCTCATTGCGTTATGGAGAATGAACACGTGATACGGATCCATCGCGTTCTCGTGCGTCTGGAACCAGTTGCAGGGTCCCACGTTCGGGCCGCCGAACGCGAAATGGTCGACGACGTGCAACTCTTCGTCGTCACCGACATCTTCGAAGATGTCGTAGCGCGGGAATGCCGGCTGCTTGGCTGGCGGGCCCATATACGTGAAAATTACCCCGCCGAATTCGTGTACCGGATACCAGGGTTGCCGGTACTTCTCCCGGTTTCGACCTCGGTCCGGCTCGCACGGTTGATCGGTGCAGATGCCGTCGGCAGTAAATGCCCAGCCGTGATACGGACAGCGGATGCAGTCCTCTTCGACTCGCCCATAGAAGAGGCTCGCGCCTCGATGGCAGCACCGAGGTTCGAGCAGGCCGGGGTTGCCGTCGAGTGAGCGATAGAGCACGAGGTCTTCGCCGAGCAAGCGGACGTTGCGCGGGATCGCAGTCGCCTCAGACGACAGGGCCACCGGCTGCCAATAACGCCGCAGCAACTCACCCGATGGGGTTCCCGCACCGGTTTGGTACAAGTCAGGATCCGAGACACCAGCTGTTCGTCCGTACGCGCGTCCGTCATCCATCTGACTAGAACACCACATCAGCGACCCCTCAGGCGAGGTTGGGAACGCGTTGTTCATCGACGTCAGCGACGAACGGACGTCCCAGCCTTCGTCGTTTCGACGATCCAGCCATCGGATTGCAGCGCATCGCGGATTGCATCGGCAGCGGCGAAATCCTTGTCGGCGCGAGCCTGATCGAGGGCAGCGGCCCGAGCCGCGACGTCGTCAGGCACGTCGGAGCCAGCCGACAGTTCGAGGCCAACGGCAGCGCAGATCTCGTTGACCGCAGCGATCAAGCCCGACACGTCGTCGCCAGCGTCGATGCCGACATTAACCTTGCGCACGGTGTCGAACACAAGCGCCATTGCCTTCGGCGTGTCGAGGTCGTCATCCATCGCGGCACGGAACGCTTCGAGGCTCGCGACATCCATCTCACCTGACACACCGGCGGTGCGCGCTGCGAATCCATCCAAGCCGGCGAGTGCCCTGACGGCAGCATCGATCATTGCCTGGCCGAGCTTGACCGGGCTTCGGTAGTGCGACTGGAGCAGCACGAGTCGGTAGGCGCGCGGGTCGTAGTGCTCGATCAGATCGAGCAGATTCGACACGTTGCCGATCGACTTCGACATCTTCTCGCCCTCGGCGTCGACGACGAACGCGTGATGCATCCAGTGGTTGGCGAAGGTCTTGCCGAGCGCCACGGCCTGCGCGCGCTCGTTCTCGTGATGCGGAAAACGCAGGTCTTGCCCGCCGCAGTGCAGGTCGAAGCCCTCACCGAGCAGGTCGAGGCTCATGACAACGCATTCGCTGTGCCAGCCCGGTCGGCCGGCGCCCCATGGTGACGGCCACGCCGGATCACTCTCGGTCGGCTCATCGGCCTTGAACTTCCACAGCACAAAGTCGGCGGGATGCCGCTTCTGCGCAGCGCCGACCACTTCGCGATCGCCACCGCCCGTCCGCATGTCGTCGAGCGTCTGGAGAGCGAGGAGCCCATAGTCGTCGACTGACTCGACGTCCATGTAGATGCCATCGTCGGTCGCGTATGCCTTGTCGGCGGCGATCAGGTCACCGATCATCTCGACCATCTCGTCGACATATTCGGTCGCACGGGGCACGTCGGTCGGACGCTTGACGTTGATGCCGTCCATCGCCTCGAACCACATTGCCTCACACTTGGTCGTGATGTCCTTCCAGGGACGACCTTCGCGCACGGCGCGTGCAACGATGTTGTCTTCGATGTCAGTGATATTCGAGACCAATCGAACCTCAAGACCGCCCCACTCGAGGTAGCGGCGGAGAATGTCGTAGCTCAGCGTCGCACGGCCGTGGCCGAGATGCGCAGGGCCGTACACGGTCGGCCCACACAGGTAGATGCTGACCTTGCCCGGCTCTCGCAGAGCCAGTTCACGCACGGAGCGGGACACGGTGTCATAGAGGTGCAGCACGTTGTCAATCCTATGAGCCGCTCCTGCGCTCACTCACAGCACATTTCTGGCGATGAATGACACCGGCGGCGGAGGCCTTCGTCGGCGCGAATCAGGCAGGCGACCCCGGCGGGCCCACGGATAGCCTGGGACGCCTATGGCGAACCTCCCTGACAAGCCGACACTCGACGGCATCGAAGAACGCTGGGCAGCCCAGTGGGACGCCGATGGCACGTACACGTTCGACCAGTCAGCGGTCCGGGACAACGTCTTTTCGATCGACACGCCCCCACCAACTGTGAGCGGCTCGCTGCACGTCGGCCACGTGTTCAGCTACACCCACACCGACACCATTGCTCGCTACCAGCGGATGACCGGCAAGTCCGTCTTCTACCCGATGGGCTGGGACGACAACGGCCTGCCCACCGAACGCCGCGTGCAGGCGTACTACGGCGTCCGCTGCGACCCCAGCCAGCCCTACACCGACGGCTTCGAACCACCGTTCCGCGGCGACCCACCGAAAAAACACCAGGCCATCCCAATCTCTCGGCCCAACTTCCTCGAACTCTGTGACGAACTGGTCGAAATCGACGAAGAACTCTTCGAGCAGCTGTTCCGACGCCTCGGCCTCAGCGTCGACTGGAAGCTCAAATACGCAACGATCGACGAGCGCTCACGCCGCATCAGCCAGCGCGCCTTCCTACGCAACGTCGCCCGAGGCGAGGCCTATACCCAAGAAGCACCCACCCTCTGGGACATCGACTTCCGGACTGCCGTCGCCCAGGCCGAGTTGACCGACAGGGAGCGCCCCGCCGCATATCACAAGATTCCGTTCCAGCGAGCTGACGGCTCCGGAACGATCGAGATCGACACCACCCGTCCTGAATTACTCGCGGCCTGCGTGTCTCTGGTTGCCCACCCAGACGACGAGCGGTTCAAGCCGCTCTTCGGCACCAAGGTGATCGTGCCGCTCTACGGCCAAGAGGTCGAAGTCCGAGCACACGAGCTGGCGCAACCCGACAAGGGCACCGGCATCGCCATGATCTGCACATTCGGCGATACCACCGACGTCACCTGGTGGCGCGAACTGAGCCTCGAGATGCGCGCCATCATCGGCCGCGATGGCCGCGTGCTTCCCGATCCCCCGAACGGCGTCGACGCCGAGGCCTACGCATGCATCGCCGGTAAGTACCCGAACCAAGCACAGCAGGCCGTGGTTGAGCAGCTCATCGAGCAGAACATCCTCGTCGGCGAGCCCCGCCCGATTTTGCACCAGGTCAAGTTCTACGAGAAGGGCGACCGACCGCTCGAGATCGTCACCTCACGCCAGTGGTACATCCGCAACGGCGGCACAGACACCGACCTGCGCGCCGCACTGGTTGCCCGCAGCGGCGACGTGACCTGGCACCCCGAACACATGCGTCACCGCTACGAAAACTGGGTCGACGGCCTCAACAGCGACTGGCTCGTGAGCCGCCAGCGCTTCTTTGGGGTGCCGATTCCAGTCTGGTACCGCCTCGACGATGCGGGCGAGCCCATCTATGACGCGCCGCTCGTGCCCGACGAGGCCGACCTACCTGTCGACCCGTCGATCGACGTCCCGGCCGGCTTCGCCGCCGACCAGCGCGATCAGCCCGGCGGCTTTGCTGGCGACCCCGACATCTTCGACACGTGGGCCACCTCGTCGCTCACGCCGCAGATCGCCGGCCGCTGGAACGAGCCCGCCGACAGCGATCTGTTCGATCAGATCTTCCCGTTCGACATGCGCCCGCAGGGTCACGACATCATCCGCACCTGGCTCTTCTCGACCATGACGCGCAGCCACCACGAACACGTTGTTGCGCCGTGGAAGCATGCTGCGCTGAGTGGGTGGATCCTCGATCCAGATCGCAAGAAGATGGGCAAGTCGAGCGGCAACGCCCAAACCCCCGAGGGCATGCTCCAACAGTTCGGCACCGATGCCGTCCGCTATTGGGCCGCTTCCGGCCGTCCGGGCGTCGACACCACCTTCAGCGAAGACCAGATGAAGGTCGGGCGCAAGCTCGCCAACAAGCTGCTCAATGTCAGCAAGTTCGTCCTGACGTTCCCCGAGCCTGACATGTCGACGCCACTCGCCGACGCCGTGAATGAAGCTGTCGACCGGTCGATGCTCGCCAAGCTCGACGACACGATTACCGAAGCCACTGCCGGCTTCGAGGCATTCGACTATGCCCGGGCACTCGAACGTACCGAATCGTTCTTCTGGTGGTTCTGCGACAACTACGTCGAACTAGTAAAGGGACGCGCGTACGGATCCCGTGGCGATGCCGCCGCCAACTCAGCGTTGCGTGCGCTCCGTGAAGCACTCAGCTCGATCCAGCGCCTGTTCGCACCGACGCTGCCGTTCGCCACTGAAGAGGCATGGAGTTGGTGGAACGACACATCCGTGCACGCCGCACCATGGCCAGCACCCGGTGCGCTCGCTGGCAATCCCACACTCATCGACGTCATCATCGCGACGCTCCAGCACGTCCGTCGCTCGAAGACCGAGGCAAAGCAGAGCCAGAAGGCAGCTGTCGAATCCCTGACGGTCACCGCCCCGGCTGACCTCCATGACTCGCTGGCCGCGGGAGAAGCCGACCTCTGCGACGCCGGATCGATCGCGACCGTACACGTCATCGAAGGCGCCGAGCTCTCCTGTGCCGTGGTGCTGACACCACCCACCACCGAATGAGGCGACACATCGCCCCTGGTGAGAGCGGCGCAGAAGGTTGGGGTCGCGCACCCATCTTGAAACATCGCATTTCGGGTCGCCCCCAGTGGTGCGATCCGGTGCCGGGGTGGACGCGTGCGTCAAGCCGAGTCTGATGCCATCTGGAACTGGAACTGGACAGCCGTCGGCACGAACGTCGCCGATCTTTCCTCATGTCTCTACGCCACCGGCGGTGAAGTTGTTGACCAGTTCCGGGCGACCGAACACCCCGGCGCGCTGTCCAACGCCGCTGCCCGACCGCTAGATTTCGATCGAGCATGACGACCGACGACACCAGCCCGACGGCGCCGCCAACGTTGCTTCCCTTGGCCGAAACGTCTGCAACCCGAGCGGCTGCACCGGACACTTCGCGCAAGAAGCTTCGGCGGACGTGGCCGCAGCGATTTACGATCGGTGCCGTATTCCTCGCGGCGATCGCCTCTTTCGCCGCTGGCTCGGGTCTTTACGCCGCCCAGCGCGTGATCGAAGATCGCAATGTCGTCGCCATCGAAAGTGGCGCGGCCGCCGACAGTAAGATGTTCTCTACCTCAGCGCCTGGCGAGGAAGCGACCGACGGTGGCATCGCTCCGATCGCAGACAACCCCAATCAGCCAATCGACACGTTTCCACCTGCCGAACCTGCTGCCCGAAACTTCCTGATCACCGGCGCCGACAACAACGATTGCGTCAATCCTGACTCGCCGTACTCCGGCGCTTTCGGCGATCGCAGCAGCCTCGGCGAACGTAGCGACACCATCATGATGTGGCGCGTCAACCCAGCCGCATCACAAGTTGCCGTCCTCTCGTTTCCCCGCGATCTGTGGGTTACGATCGCCGGTCGATCGAGCAAGCAGCGGATCAACGTCGCCTACGAACGCGACCAGCCACAGCGACTGATCGACACGATCTTCCAGAACTTCGGCATCGCCACCGATCACTTCATCCAGGTCGACTTCTGCGCCTTTCGCACCCTGGTCGACGCGGTCAACGGCGTGTCAGTCCCCTTCGACCGACCGGTTCGTGACGCTGCGACCGGCCTCAACGTGCCCGTCGCCGGCTGCTTCAAGTTCAACGGCGACCACGCACTCGCCTACGTCCGGTCACGCAAGCTGCAAGCACTCGACGAGAACGGCAAGTGGATCACGGACGGCACCTCAGATCTCGGCCGCATCTCACGCCAGCAGGACTTCCTCCGCCGCACCGTCGCCTCACTGCTCTCGGCCGGCGCCTTCAACCCGAGCGTCATCCGGGCACTGATCGAGACGAGCGACGACTTTGTCGTCAACGACAGCGAGTTGACCGTCAACAAGATGCTCGAGTTCGCCGGCGTAGTGAAGGGCATCGACCCGGCAGAGATCACCTCGTATCAGATCGAGGCACGCGGCACGACGATTCAAGGCAACTCCGTCCTCCTCCCCTCGATCGGCGGCCCCAACATGCAGGCGGTGCTGTCCGTGTTCCGTGGTGAGGCGACACTCGCCGGCGCACCCGAGCAGGTCTTCGAAACCACGACAATGTCGGTGACGTCGAGCGACGACGGTTCCGCCGACATCAGACACGGCATCACGGCCAACATGGTGGCAACTCCAGACACCACCGTCGAGGCAGTCCCGTTCGACACGATCCCGGTGGTCGAAGCAGAAGACATCAACAAGGGCTTCTTCCCTGACGCCAACATCAGCTGCTCGTAGTTGTCGCTGCCGGCAGCAACTCGTGCGGCGAACTCGGGAAGATTTCAGGCTGATTCCACCCCCTGACGTCCCGAGATCCCAACGCTGAGTGCCGTTCAGGAATCCAGTACTCGAGCGAGCGCGGCGGCAGCGTCCGAGGGGCCAGAAACGGTGGTGATCTTGCAGCCGGTTGCGGCTGCAAGCTGTTCCGCTGCTTCGGCGTCGCCTGCGGGGGCGATGATTACGAGCTCGTCGACCTGACGGGCAGCCGCAGCGACCTGTGCGAGCGATTCGGCTACACCCGAACCGTGTGCGGTTGCTCGGCAGTCAGAGAGCAGCACCGCTATCTTGCGCGCCGCTCGTGAGCGGCTGAGTTGTTCGGTGGCGGCGTCCAGTGCTCCCACCACATCGGTCGTGCCGAACCCGCGCAGTGCGAGCACTGCATCGACCACCGCTTCGTTCGACTTCATCACGTCTTGCGACTTGGCGGCAACGACGTCTTTGCCGAACGACAACACCGAGTAGTCGCCCGGCGCACGCCAGGCCACAGCGGCGGCGGCGACTGCCGAGGTGGCCAGCGGTGCGCCGCCCATCGACCCGCTGCGGTCGACCATCAAACAGATCGCCGTGTCAGGGGTGGTCCACGATCGGATGCGGAGTTCCTCTGGGTCGATCGCCCGCCCTTCGCCTCGCGCCGCGAACAGTGCGTCAATGCTCGCGTCGATGTCGATGTCACCACCGTCAGGCCGGTACGGACGGGTCTGCAACTTGCCGACCCCACGCGGCCGTGTCGGTCCCCTCTTCGAGAGGTCGAGGAAGAGGCGACCCGCCAGCCGGCGTGCAAGGTCGCGGAGCACAGGGTCGGTGGCACCGGTCAAGTCGGCAAGCAACGCCATCGTGTCGTCGGGGTTCTCCGCGAGCGCGTGTTCGACCGCTTCCTCGTTGAGCTCACCAACTTCGGGTGACAGCTCTTCAAACCGCTCGTTGCGATCGAGCTCGCGACGCGACGTGGTCTTCTTACGCGCTTCGCTGACGGCCTCGTCGGCCTCGTCGCCTTCCTTCACGCCCGGGGAGTTCAGCTGGAGGTCGTGCCCCGTATCGGGGCGCCATCTTTTCCCTCGCCACCATCTCCTTCAGCCTGGCTCCGACCGAAGACCGACTCCCAGAGTTCGCTGATGACGTCGTCACTGACCCGACTCGTCCCTTCACGCAGTCTGACTCTTCCGGACAGCGCAACAAGCGCTGCGTCAAGCGAGACACTCGGCGTGTACGGCGTGGTGTCACGGAGCTGTGCCAGCGAGTTGGCCACCAACACCATGTCGATGGCTCCGCGGATCGATGATCCGATTCGCAGGTCCGGATGGTTCCGGGTCAGGCGCACGAGTTCGACCACGCCATCACGCCACGAGGCATCGACGTCGTTGAGCGCCCCCAGTGAAACCTGAGCAGTTTCACGGCGCAGGATCATCGTCTCGTCAGCCACCGACTGGTAGCCAACGGCGATCCGACACACTCGGTCGTACACCGCGCCCGAGATTCGGGCGGTGCCCACGGCGTCGAACGGATTCATCGCTGACACCAGGCGGAAGCCAGGTGCCGCCTCGATCCGGCCGAGCCGCGGCACGTTCAACTCGCGCTCGCTCATCACCGTGATCAGGACGTTCAGCGTCTCTTCGGGGACCCGGTTGAGCTCCTCGATGTAGAGCAATGAGCCGTCATTCAACGCTTGCGCCAACGGGCCAGCGACGAACACGTCGGGGTCGTAGCCCTCGCTGAGCACTCGGGCCGGGTCGAAGTGGCCGATCAGTCGAGCCGGGGTCAGTTCGGCGTTGCCCTCGACGAATTCGAAGCCGATGTCCATCTCGCGCGCCACACCGCGCAACAACGTCGACTTACCGGTGCCAGGCGGCCCTTCGATCAGAATGTGACGATTGGCGTCGATTGCCGCAACAACAAGTTCGAGTTCGCGAACGCGTCCGACAACGCCGGCACGCAGCCGGTCGAGCAGGTCGCGTAGGTCGGTGGGGTCACCCATAGGTGATCACGCCACGGAGGTTCTCGCCATCACGCATGGCCCGGTAACCCTCGTTGATCACACCCGCAGCCTCGTGGCCACCGATCATCGGGAACAGGTCTTCGATACCCATGGCCTCCCACGCCTCCTCGGGCGGGACCATGTCACCAGTGACGATGTGCTCGTCGCTCTGGCAGAGGCCAGCGGCCTTCCACTGCACGATCACTTCTTTGGCCTTCGGCGGATCGACTTCGATCTCTTCGATCGTCCACTCTTCACCGACTCCGTGCACCAATGCTGCGCGACTCTTCATGGCCGCAAGTTAGTGGCCAGGCACGGTGAGTCAGGCACTGTGCGACCGCAGACAGTTACACATGGGGTCAGGCCCCTTTCGCAACTATCTCGCGGCTACCGCAGCGAGTTGCACCGCAACATCACCGGTGATCGCAGCGCGGCCATGACCGAATCCTGCAGGTTCGC
>CALCXK010000101.1 GCA_937905835.1 uncultured Ilumatobacter sp.
TTCGAAAATTCCGATCGGCCTTCGCAGGATCGACGCCAAGCACACTCACCTCGCCCTGGTCGACGTGGAACGACACCCCGTCGACGGCATGATTCGAGCCGTAGTGCTTGTGGAGATCGGTGACGTCGATGGCAGCCATGTCGCGGTCGAATGTACAACCCGTTGGCGTTTGATCAAGTTCGCGGATAGCTCGCCGAGGTGATCGGGAGCCCGGTGTCGTTGCGGAGGTGTTCGGCGGCTGGCACAAAGTACGCCATCATTTCGCCAGCGATTGCTTCGCCGATCGATTCGTCGGCACACGTGCGTTCGACTGCCGCCGCCATGTGCACGAGCCAGCGGTCGCGCTCAAGCGGGCCGACATGAAAAGGAAAGTGTCGCATCCGGAGCTTCGGATGCCCGCGCTCATCCATGTACGTGTCCGGACCACCCCAGTACTGGGCGAGAAACAACGTGAGACGATGACGTGCACCAGTCAGGTCAGGTTGCTCGGGGTAGAGCGGGAGCAGGACGTCATCGGTTGCCACACCTTCGTAGAAGGCATCAACGAGACGCTCGAAGAACGCCATCCGGTCCTCGTCACTCGATCCAACTCTCGAAAACAACGAAGGCGCCGCGTCAACCACGACACCCACGCTAGGGGCCACGAGAGGTGATCGATCAAACGGCCGCGACGACCTCATCGGCAACGAACTTGCGATAGTCGATGAGCTCGGTGCACCTGGAAACGAAGGGGGTCGAGTCGTTACACGGGTCGAGCACGACGAACTCGTCGGTGACCAGGAGGACCAACACGGTCATGACGTCGTCACCGACGTTCGCCGAGGTCTTGATCTCGATCACGTCGCCCGCTTTCAATTCTTGCATCAACATGGTGGTCATCTGGATTTCGTTCCTCGTTGGTTGTTCTCGTTGGTTGTTCTCGTTGTCGTTCTGATGGACATCGGTAAGAACCTCTGGCAACTTGAGAAATTCCCGCCCCGCCGTGTGACCCCGTGTTCGCCGGGAACCCAGCCGCTCAGTCGAATGTTGGCTCGACGTAGTCAGGGAAGATGTCGGGCAGCCCGTCACTGACCTTGACGGGGTACACCGGGTCACGCTTCTCGAGGAAACTCGTCACACCTTCACGTGCATCGTCGCTCGACCCACGAGACAAGATGCCACGCGAGTCGACACGGTGCGCTTGCATCGGATGATCGGCGCCCAGCATCCGCCAAAGCATCTGACGGGTCAGTGCCACCGACACCGGCGCCGTGTTCTGAGCGATTTCCGTCGCGATGGCGCGCGCTGCTTCGAGTAAAGCATCTCCAGCGTGCACGCTTCTCACGAGCCCACCGGCGAGCGCCTCATCTGCTGGAAAGACTCGGCCGGTGTAGCACCATTCGGTTGCCTGGCTGATCCCAACAATACGCGGCAGGAAGTACGACGAGCACGCTTCTGGCACGATGCCGCGTCGAGCAAACACGAAGCCAAACTTGGCGTGCTCGCTGGCGAGTCGGAAGTCCATTGGCAACGTCATGGTGACGCCGACTCCGACCGCGGCACCATTGATCGCTCCGATCACCGGCTTGGTGCATTCGAAGATCCGCAGCGACACCATCCCGCCACCGTCGCGAGGTACACCCGTTTTGGTCTGTATATCGCTACCGCCCTCGGCGAAGGTCTCTCCCCCGGCACCAGCCAAGTCGGCGCCGGCACAGAAGCCGCGGCCCGCTCCGGTGACGATCACCGCCCGCACGTCGTCGTCGGCGTCGACCTGGTCGAACGCATCCATGATCTCGTACATCATCGTGCCAGTGAAGGCATTGAGCTTGTCGGGACGGTTCAGCGTGATGGTCGCGATGTTGTCGGCCACCTCGTAGATGATCTGCGTGTACTCCATGCAGGAGCAACGTAGTGAGCTAGACGTCCAAGAATCGACTTGCGGCGATGCCAGATCCAATGGCACCCGCTGCGGCACCGATGATCAGCATGATCAGCATGACCTGTCTGTCGTAACCATCGGTCACGACCAGGGCAGCAAAGCCACTGCCCTCGGGGAACTCACCCACACCGCTGGTCCACTGACTGTTCCACGCCCACAGCCCACCGCTGGCGAGGATGCCGCCAATAATGCCGTGGAGTAAGCCTTCCAGCATGAAGGGGATACGAATGAACCAGTCGGTCGCACCGACCAGTTTCATCACTTCGATCTCGCGTCGTCGGGCAAAGATCGCCGTACGAACCGTGTTCCAGATCAGCAGGATCGCAGCCAACAGCAGAAAGATTGACAGCAAGAGCAGGCGGAACCCGAAGAAGTCTTGGAGTTGGCCGATCAGACTGATCTGATCTTCGGCGAATTGCACGTTATACACGTTCGGCAACTCAGCAAACGCCCCTTCAAGCTGCCGGAGCAGTTCGACATCGGTACCTTCGGTCGGAATAACCTTGTACTGAGTCGGGATGTTGTCCACGCCGAGCAGGGCGAGCGTGCCCGGCTCCCCGGCGAGCACGACCTGTGCCTCTTCGAGTGAGCAGGCTGCGTTGCAGTAGGAGAACTCTTCAACAAAGGTACCGGCATTGCCCAGCGCCGTGTCGATCACGCCTAACTGGTCGTCGCTTGCGCCGGCATTGATGAAGATGATCATTTCGACGCCGCCCTCCCACTTGGACAGCAAGTTGTCGAAGCCTTGCTGGCTGAGCAGTGTCAGGCCGACACCGAGCAGTGAGATCGCTGCGGTGATGATGGCCGCCACCGTGAGCGTGGCGTTGCGGCGAAAACTGTCGAAAGTTTCGCGGCAGGTGTAACGAAGGCGTGAAAGCATTGGCGGAATTACCTCACTCGTAGACGCCGCGCGCCTGGTCACGCACGATGACACCGCGGTCGAGTTGGATCACGCGCTTACGCATGGTGTTGACAATTCGATGGTCATGGGTCGCCATGACCACGGTGGTACCGGTCTTGTTGATGCGGTCGAGGAGGCGCATGATGCCCTCACCCGTCGCCGGGTCAAGGTTGCCAGTCGGCTCATCAGCAAGCAGGATCAGCGGCCGGTTGACGAACGCACGAGCGACCGACACACGTTGCTGCTCGCCACCGGACAGTTGATGCGGCAGGCGGTCTTCCTTACCGGCCAAGCCGACGAGTTCGAGCACAGCGGGCACTTGCTGCTTAATGACGTGCTTCGGATGACCAATCACCTCTTGGGCGAATGCAACGTTCTCGAACACGGTCTTCTCAAGCAAAAGCTTGTAATCCTGAAAGATATTGCCGATGTTGCGCCGCAGGTGCGGAACACGGCCAGGCGGCATGCCGACGATATCGCGACCGGCCACCCACACAGCGCCGCGCTCGGGCCGATCTTGGCGGTTGAGGATGCGCAGGAGCGTGCTCTTGCCAGACCCGGACGGCCCGACGAGGAAGACGAATTCGCCCTTGGCGATGTCGAATCCGGCGTCGCGCAGCGCAACGACTTCACTGGAGTAGCTCTTGGTGACGTTTTCGAAACGAATCATGGGTGGCAGGGGCCGTCGGAGGCGATCCGATCGGCGAACCACGACGATACCGCTGTCGCACACCTGCAACGAGGCACCCCCGCCCCAAATTTTGGTGACGGCTGACTCAGCACCCTTTCGGCCACCCTCCTCGTAGCCGCGACTGGTCACGCTGTGCCTGACACAGAGTGACGCTTCAGACTTCGGGTTCGCCCTGTGCCCGCTTGTGTTGCAGGAAGCCCTCAATAAGGAAATCGATGTCGCCGTCGAGCACTCCGCTGACATTCGCCGTTTCGATCTCGGTCCGGAGGTCTTTGACCATCTGGTACGGCTGCATCACGTAGCTGCGAATCTGGCTGCCCCAGCCGACCTGCGCCTGCTTGCCGGCAATGGCGTCAAGTTCAGCCTGACGGTCCTCTTCGACTTTGGCTGCGATCATCGACTTCAAGCGACCCATCGCCCGTTCGCGGTTCTGCAACTGGCTGCGCTCTTCCTGCGAGGTCGCGACAAGACCAGTCGGATGGTGGATGTAACGCACTGCGGACGACGTCTTGTTGATGTGCTGACCGCCAGCACCTGATGCGCGAAAGACCTGCATCTCGATATCAGACTCGTCGATTTCGAGATCAACGTCTTCGAGTAACGGCCACACCTGTACCGCCGAGAACGACGTCTGCCTCCGACCCTGGTTGTCGAATGGGCTGATGCGAACGAGCCGGTGCGTTCCGCGTTCGGCCGCCATCAGGCCATATGCGTAGCGACCGGAAATCGTGACCTCAGCCGACATGATCCCGGCTTCAGCGCCTTCAGACACACCGTTCAACGTGATCGTAAAGCCACGACGCTCACACCACTTCTCGTACATGCGGAGCAGCATCTCGCTGAAGTCTTGGGCATCGACGCCGCCGTCCTTCGCGTTGATCTGCACGATGCAGTCGCAGTCATCGTGCTCTCCGGTGAAGAGACTGCGAAGTTCGAGCTGATCAAATGTCGCTCCAACCGACTCGATCGCGGCCTCAATTTCGTGCTCTTGTGAGGAGTCGTCTTCGTCCCGGGCGAGTTCGTGAAGTACTTCGACGTTCTCGATCTCCTCCGACATTTTGTCGAACACACCGATGTCGTCTCTGATATTTGCGTACTCGGCGTTGAGCTTCTTTGCTCGGTCCTGGTCGTCCCAAAGACCTGGTTCTGCGACTTCATGTTCAAGAACGGCAAACCGCTCACGATTGTCTACGACCGAGAGATACACCTCGGCCTCGTTGAGTCGCCGTTGCAACTCGCGGATGTCTTGTGTGAAGTCGCGCATCGGTTGCGATCAGGCCTCGCCGTGACAGTTCTTGAACTTCTTGCCCGAGGCGCATGGACACGGTGCATTGCGCGGCGTCTTGGAGAACGCGTCCTTCACGATGGTTACTTGCTTCTTCGGTTCAGGTGTTTCAGCTGCGGTCGCCGGCGCTCCAGCAGCATCAGCCGCAGCGGCGCGAGCCGCCCGATCGAAGCCGGTCGACTGCACGTCGTCAGACGAGCTGGTTTGGAGGTTCTGCACCGGTGCTGGCGTCGGGTTGCCCGAGCCGATCTGTGCCGGCTGATCGCCGTCTTGGACGACTTGGACGTGCATCACGTACTTGACGAAGTCCTGGGCGATGCCAGTCATCATCGAGCCGAACATCTCAAAGCCTTCCCGCTGCCATTCAGTCAGGGGGTCTTTCTGGCCCATCGCACGGAGGTTGATGCCGCTCTGCAGATAATCCATCTCTTCGAGGTGTTCACGCCAGCGCTGATCGATGATGCGCAACATCACCTGACGTTCGACTTGACGCAGCACAACTTCGCCGAGTTCTTCTTCGCGCTTTGCGTAATGAGCGGTGGCGTCGGCCATGACGAGGTCGCAGATCTCGTCGGTGTCAGCGCACCCGCGGAGCTGACCTTCACTGATCGAGTTCGGCCAGTAGAGGGTGAGTTCCTTGGCAAGACCGTCGATGTCCCATTCGTCGTCAGCGACCGATGCGCAGTGCGCGGTGATCAGTGCGTCGACCGCATCGGCCAGGTATTCCGTTCCGGCGGCACGGAGGTCAACGCCGTCAAGAATCTGATCGCGACGCTTGTAGATGATCTTGCGCTGCTCGTTCATCACCTCGTCGTACTTGAGGACGTTCTTACGAATCTCGGCATTCTTGGTTTCGACGGTGGTTTGCGCACGTTCGATGGCCTTGGTCACCATCTTGGCTTCGATCGCCTCGTTATCGGGAAGGGCGCGGCCCATCACGTAGCTGAGCGCCCCAGTGGCAAACAAACGCATCAGATCGTCGTCCAGACTCAGAAAGAAGCGGCTCTCGCCCGGGTCGCCCTGACGGCCGGCGCGACCACGCAACTGGTTGTCGATACGCCGGCTGTCGTGGCGTTCTGAACCAATGACGTACAGGCCCCCGAGGCCGCGAATCACGTCGCCTTCGGCCTTGCACACTGCCGAGTGCTCGGCGAGCAGCGTTTTGTAGCGAGCCTGCGCCGCGTTGCGATCTGTTTGGAACTCTTCGGGCATCTGATCGAGTGGCACGGGCAGCTCAAATTCGTGAGCAAGGAGGCCTTCGTCGAAACCCTCCTTGAGAACGTCATGCCGTGCGAGACCTTCGGGGTTGCCGCCGAGCAGGATGTCAACGCCGCGACCAGCCATATTGGTGGCGACCGTGACGGCATTTTTGCGACCAGCCTGCGTGACGATGTCGGCCTCGCGAGTGTGCTGCTTGGCGTTCAAGACTTCACGCGGGATTTGGCGCTGTTCGAGCAGGCGACCGAGATGCTCGGAACGGGCCACGCTGGCAGTACCGACGAGGACCGGCTGGCCCTTGGCATGGCGCTCTTCGATGTCATCGATGATTGCGTTGAACTTGGCTTCTTCGGTCTTGTAGATCAGGTCGGCCTCGTCGAGGCGCACGATCGGCTTATTCGTCGGAATCGGGACGACAGCGAGCTCATAGGTACCCATGAGTTCGGCGGCCTCGGTCTGAGCCGTACCGGTCATGCCGGCGAGCTTTTGGTACAGCCGGTAGTAGTTCTGCAGCGTAATCGTGGCGAGCGTCTGGTTCTCTTCCTTGATCTTCACGCCTTCCTTGGCTTCCACCGCCTGGTGGATGCCTTCGGACCAGCGACGACCTTCGAGGATGCGGCCGGTGAACTCGTCGACGATCTTCACCTCGCCGCCCTGCACGATGTAGTCCTTGTCCCGCTTATAGATCTCTTTGGCCTTGAGGGCCACAGTGAATTGGTGGACGAAGTTGGCCTGCATGTCGTCATAGAGGTTGTCGACGCCAAGCGCCGCTTCGACTGTCTCGATGCCTTGCTCGGTCGGTACGACAATGCGCTTGTCTTCTTCGAACTCATAATCCTCGTCACGCTTGAGTGAGCGGACGATCGACGCAAAACGGTAGTAGAGCTTCGCAGCGTCAGCGACGCGACCGGAGATGATCAACGGTGTCCGCGCCTCGTCGATGAGGATCGAGTCGACTTCGTCGACAATGCAGAAGTTGTGGCCGCGCTGTTGCACCTTGGCTTCGTTGCTTGGCGCCATGTTGTCACGCAGGTAGTCGAAGCCCAGTTCGTTGTTGGTGCCGTAGGTGACATCAGCGGCATACGCCGCCCGCTTCTCGGCAGGCGAGGTGCCGCGACCAGGCAGGATCAGGCCGACGTTCATACCCAGGAACCGATAGATGCGCCCCATCAGTTCGGACTGGTACTGAGCGAGGTAGTCGTTGACCGTGACGAGGTGGACACCTTTCTCAGAGAGTGCGTTGAGGTACATCGGACCGGTCGATGTGAGGGTCTTGCCCTCACCGGTCTTCATTTCTGCGACCCAACCGAAGTGCAGCGCAGCGCCACCCATCATCTGGACGTCAAAGTGGCGTTGCCCGAGGACGCGGTGAGCGGCTTCACGTGTGACAGCAAATGCCTCGACGAGCATGTCGTCGAGTTCTTCACCGTTGGCCAGGCGCTGGCGGAACTCGGCGGTCTTACCGGTGAGTTGATCGTCAGTGAGAGCCGACATTTCGGCTTCGAAGGCGTTGATTTCCGGGACGATGCCCTGGAGTGCCTTCAGCTTTTTGCCTTCACCGGCGCGGAGGATTCGATCGAGAATGCCCATGTTGGTGAAATGCTACCGGCGGGATCGGTGCCCCGAAGTGGCATCACCGCCACCCCGATGGGTGTTCCGCATGTGGTCAGGCAGCAGTGGGTTGACGGAACGGCACCACCTTGCCGCGACTCCGGGCACTGCTCGGCGCTGGCGTCGACGCAACGGCCGCGAGCACGACATCACGCGCACCCTGTAGCAGCAGGGCATCGCGGGCGGCGTGCAGCGTCGCACCGGTCGTGACGACATCGTCGACCACAAGCACAGACGTTCCGGCGACGTCCGGACGAGCAGCGAATTCGGGCGAATCGAGTCGCTCGGCCCGGGTCCGACCGGTCTGAGCCACTGCTGCTCCGCGCCGATCGAGCAGACGGCGGCAAGGCAGGCCGAGTTGCCGTGCGACGGTACGTGCGATTTCTTCACCTTGATCGAATCCACGGTGACGGCGGCGCTTCGCACTCGTTGGGGCCCAGGTGACCGACTCGAGATCGGCGTATCGCCCGCTTTCGACCAAACGATTGACCAACAGACTGCCGAGATGCCGTGCAACCTGACGCCGGTTGCGGTACTTCAACGACAACACCACGTCACGAGCCCGTCCAACGAACGGAACAGCGGCAATGACCCCGTGCTCTTGCGTTTGCGGCAGCCGATCAACGAGTGCAATGCGACAGGTGGTGCAGATCGCAGCCCCCGGTCGCTCGCAGCCAGCACAACGTGTTTCGAACATCATGTACGCCATCATGGCGATGGGGTGTCACAGAGTCGGCTCTGCTGCCCCTGCTCCTCCCGTCACTACCATGCACACCGATGACCGCTCCACTGCCTCTCATTCCTCGGGATCGGTTTCCGGAACGCCTCGCGCGCTGCGTGTTCGGCCTGTTCATGTTCGGCCTGGGCATCTCGATGCTCATCGATGCCGAACTTGGTGCAGCCCCGTGGGACGTCTTCCACACCGGTGTCAGCGAGTTGACCGGCATGGGAACTGGACGGATCATCATCATCACGGGCATCGCCCTGCTGCTGATCTGGATTCCGCTCCGTGAACGCCCTGGCCTCGGGACCATCCTCAATGCTGTCGAAATCGGCCTCGTCGTCGACCTCACCCTCCCGTTGATGCCCGGCACCGACCTCCTCCTTCCCCGTCTGGCATTGATGTTCGGCGGGATTGTCGTGATCGCTGTCGGTTCCGGCTTCTACATCGGTGCCGGGCTGGGGCCGGGCCCGCGAGACGGCCTGATGACCGGGCTCTCGAAGCGCTCCATCGGCGCGTACTCGATCTCGACTCGCGTTGCGCGCACCTCGGTCGAGCTCATCGTGCTTGCCGTCGGCATCGCGCTCGGCGGCTCCGTCGGTAGCGGTACCGTTGCGTTCACCATCGGCATCGGCCCCCTTGTCCAAGTCTTCTTGCCGCGTCTCGCGATGCAGCCCACCACGGACTCCGCACTGGCCTAAAACGCGGCCAGCTCGACGTCGGTCCAACGACTGCTCAGTAGCGGTATGTCTCGGACTTGAACGGCCCCGACGGGTCCATGTCGAGGTATTCGGCCTGCTCGTCGGTGAGCTGCGTCAGCTTCACGCCGAGGGCGTCGAGGTGGAGACGGGCAACCTTTTCGTCGAGGTGCTTCGGGAGCACGTAGACACCGAGCGGGTACTGCTCGGTCTTGTTGAACAGCTCCATCTGTGCGAGCACCTGGTTGGTGAACGAGCACGACATCACGAAGCTCGGGTGGCCGGTGGCGCAACCGAGATTCACGAGACGACCCTCAGCGAGGATGATGATCTGCTTGCCGTCCTCGAATTTCCAGACGTCGGTGCCAGGCTTCAGTTCGTCACGAACGGCGCCCGAGCGGGCGAGGCCAGCCATGTCGATCTCGTTGTCGAAGTGGCCGATGTTGCAGACGATGGCGTTGTGCTTCATCTTTCTCATCGACTCAATGTTGATCAAGTCGAAGTTGCCCGACGCGGTGACGAAAATGTCGATGTCTTTGACGCAGTCTTCAAGCGGCATGACCTGCAGACCTTCCATGGCGGCCTGCAAGGCGTTGATCGGGTCGATCTCGGTAACGATGACCCGGGCCCCTTGGCCCTGCAGCGACTGAACGCAACCCTTACCAACGTCGCCGTAGCCGAGCACGAGGGCAGTCTTGCCGCCGATCATCACGTCAGTGGCGCGGGAAATCGAATCGACGAGGCTGTGGCGGCAGCCGTACAGGTTGTCAAACTTCGACTTCGTGACCGAGTCATTCACATTGATAGCCGGGAACAACAGCTCGCCGTCTTCCATCATCTTGTAGAGACGCTTGACGCCCGTCGTGGTCTCTTCGGTCACACCCTTGACGCCAGCAGCCATCCGGGTCCACTTGCCAGGATCAGTCTTCAGCGACTGCTGGAGCAGGCCGAGAACGATCGCAAATTCGGCGCTGTTCGCCTCGGTCGGGTCCGGCACTTCGCCAGCCTTTTCGAACTCGACACCCTTGTGCAGCAGCATCGTGGCGTCACCACCATCGTCGAGGATCATGTTCGGGCCGTCGTAGACCTCGCCGTTCGGGCCGTCAGGCCACATCATCATTTGCTCGGTACACCACCAGTACTCCTCCAGCGTCTCGCCCTTCCAGGCAAAAACGGGGACACCCTGGGGGTTGTCGATGGTGCCCTTCGGGCCGACAACCGTGGCTGCTGCTGCGTGGTCCTGCGTTGAAAAAATGTTGCAGCTGGCCCAGCGGACTTCGGCGCCGAGTGTGGTGAGTGTCTCGATGAGAACAGCGGTCTGGATCGTCATGTGCAACGAGCCAGAAATACGGCAGCCGGCGAGCGGCTTCGATGCGCCGAACTCTTTGCGGGTCGCCATCAGGCCCGGCATCTCGTGCTCGGCGAGGAGCATTTCTTTGCGGCCAAAGGGCGCGAGTTCAAGGTCGGCGACGCGGAAGTCTTTGGTCTGGGCGAGGCGCGAGAGTGCGGTGTCAGTCATTACAGATCCCCTTCGGAGGCATGGTTTCGGAATGCCACGCACCGGTCGGCGTGTGGCTCTGCGAACCGGGCCGGGGCCTTCAGGCACCGATCGAATCAGCCCGGTGATTCGGTCAAGACATCCTACCGGCCCGAACCAAGTGGTTGCGGCCAGCAAAGCGGAGTCTCAATTGTGGCGGCGAAACCGCCGACGTCGGTTACTCAGTCGGCGAGGACGATGGCGTACACGTCGAGGATGTAGTCGACCGAGCCGAAGGCATTGAACGCTTCGATCACGTGCTTGTCGGCGCCGTTGTCGCCATATTTGACGAGCGACATGTTCGGTACTGCTTCGCCGAGACCGAAGTTGACGTTGGACGCCAACGGACGAGTCGTGAGACCGCCGGGGACCAACTGCAGGTACGAGCCCGACCCAGAAGGGTTTTGCAGGCCGACAGCGATGAGATCGCCGATGAACCCCTGTTGGCTCGGGCCCTTCTTCTCATTGGCAGCACACTCCGTCGTCGTTGGCGTCGGGCATGGGTTCAAGACGACCGAAGCAGCGAAGTTCTCAAAACTCCACTCCTCAGTGCTGCCGGCCTGCAGCGGTGCATCATCGAACTCGGCGAGGCGAGTGTCAAATGCTCGGAACGGCGCCTGCAGCGGTACGACGCGGCCACGGTTGGTTGAAGCATTGACACCGGACTCGAAGTAGCCGAGCACGTCGACCAAGAGGTCCATGTCGCCCGCGTGGTTGTAGAGGTGGATTTTCCCGTCGTTACCGATCGGCACAATCGCCGTGTTCGCCTTGACGATGCCGGCCGCTGCGTTGGAATTGGAAGTGGATCCCGCGCCCTTGCCCAGCGGATCGGGTGTGGCGGTAATGTACGTTGCCTTGCTGCCAGCCTTATTGTTGACGAGCGTCAAGTTGACCATGACCGCAGTGATCGACGGATCATTGGGCACGATATCGGTGACCTTTGGCTCGACGGCATCAGCGCCGCGGATCTGCAGGGAGAGACTGTCCTTGGGGCCCATGCTCTGGCCTTTTCGGGGATTCGGCGATGTGCGGGTATCGAGAATTCGACCCGGAGTGCGGATCACCAGGCGTGAGCCAGCGGTTCCGTACTTCGAGGTTGAAATAAAGCCGACCACGTCGACGACCACGTTGGCCGTACCGGCGCCATCCATGAACAAGTTGAATGTAATCGAGTTGTCGTCGCCGACGCCGACGATTGCGAGGTTCGGCACGGCCTGGCCGGGCGAATAGTTGATCAGTGAGGAGACGTCGCCCTTACCGTCTGGGCCCCCGAACGCGAAGCCCTTCGGGTACACAGCCAAATAGCCGTTGCGCGTCGGATCGACGACCGTAACGGTCGCAACGACAGCCAAGATGTGGTCGGCCTGAGTAGGAAGCTTCCCGCGCCCCAGCGGGTTGAAGTTGAACTCGCCGTCGGTGATGCTGGTGGTGCCAGTACCAAAACCGGCCGCCTTGGGGCCCTTCGGCGCAACGTCGTTGATGCTCTCGGCGCCGGGGCGCGTGTCCAGGATGCGCGTCGGCGTGAGCGGATGAAACTCGCCACCCGCGTCGATCGACGTTTGCGCTGACGCCACGCCGGCAGACTGACCACCAACGGCGGTCACCGACCCCAAACTCGCGCAGACGAGCGCCGCGCCGAACGTCTGTTGCAACCATTTCTTCGAACCCATAGGGAACATTGTAACCCATTCGTCATAAACTGCAGGTTCACCACACCCTCACCGGGACGGAACTTTTGTTGCTTCAATCATCGGCAGCGTCTGGACATTCTTGAGTGTCGAAACGGTGACGTGGCAACTCGGGCGATGTACCCCCGGCAGAGTCAGCTGAACGTCGGCGCAATGCGCGCATCGCCGATGACACCCATGATTCGAGCGTGCTCGTCAGCATCGACCGTTGTCGATTCGTCGATCAGCATGACCGGGATGTCGTCGCGGATTGCGTAGCTGCGATGTAAACGTGGGTTGTACAGGATGGATTCTGCTTCGAGGTAGTAGAGCGCGCCCTTGTCTTCGGGGCAGGCGAGAATCTCGAGGAGAGCCGGAGCGAGTGACATGGGGGCAAGGCTACGGGGTCAACTGGTGATCATCGTGAGCAGGTCGGCGACTTTGTCATCGCAGATATTCCTGTCAGCAGCTTCCAGGTTCAATCGCAGTAACGGCTCGGTGTTCGAGGGGCGGAGGTTGAACCACCAGTCGCCGCAGTCGACGGTGAGGCCGTCGAGGCGATCCTGATCGTGGTCGCGGTGCGCGTCACTGACCTGTTCGATCACTGCGGCAGCATCATCGACCTCGGTGTTGATTTCACCGCTCGCCGAGTAGCGCTCCAACGGAGCACGGACCGCTGACAGCGGCCCGCCTGATCGCCCGATTTCGGCCATGACCATCAACGAGGCGATCAAGCCGCTGTCGGCGTTGAAGTTGCGCGCAAAGTAGTAGTGAGCGGAGTGCTCGCCGCCAAAGACCGCTCCGGTGTCGGCCATGATCTGCTTGATGTAGGAGTGCCCGACTTTGGTCCGTACCGGCACGCCCCCGTGCTCGGTGACGACCTCGGGAACGCTCTTCGAGCAGATCAGGTTGTGCAAGATCGTTGCGCCCGGCGCACCGCGCAGCGCCGAAACAGCGAGCAGTGCAGTGGTGGTCGAGCCACTGAGGCCCTCCCCGAGTTCGTCGACGACGAAGACCCGATCGGCGTCACCGTCAAAGGCCAGACCGATGTCGAAGCCGCCAGCCTTGACCCGTGCACGCAAATCGCGCTGGTTGGCAGGCTGCAGGGGATCTGCCGGATGGTTCGGGAACGTGCCGTCGAGTTCGCCGTACATCACCTCGAGTTCGACACTCGGGATGCGTTCCATGACTGCCGGGACCACGAGGCCTCCCATGCCATTGGCTGTGTCGGCGACGACCCGCAGAGTTCCGATGTCGGCGAGGTCGACGAAGGTGAGTACGTGCTCGGCGAAGTCGCTCAGCACATCGCGCTCGCTGTGCGACCCGGCTGTGGCAGCAGGCTTCGGGCCGCCGCCCTCGAGCACTTCGTCGGCAACCCGCTTGACGTCGAGCAGTCCGGTGTCGACACCAACCGGGCGAGCTCCTGCCACGCACAGCTTGATCCCGTTGTACCCGGCAGGGTTGTGCGACGCGGTGAACATCGCACCGGGCGCATCGAGCACGCCCGAGGCGTAGTACATCAAGTCGGTCGAACCGAGGCCGAGGTCGATCACGTCGATGCCCTGGTTCAGGACACCGCGTGAGAACGCCTCGACGAACGCCGGGCCCGAGGGGCGCATATCACGAGCGATAACGATCCGCTCGGCGTTCGAGTTGGAGCGCAGGAACAAGGCGAAGCCAACTCCGAGGGCGTGGGCGACGTCAGCATTGAGCTGATCGGGCACCGTGCCACGGATGTCGTAGGCCTTGACGATCTGATCGAGAACTGACATGAAGTTTCGAGGCTAGCGAGGTGCTGGCATAAGTGCCCGGGGCCTTGATTTTCCTCGTCGTCTGGACGCTCGAAACCACGGTCTTGGGGAGACGCCACATCGCCGGGCATGGTGTCGATGAACAGGTCTGATTACTTCTCATCCGGAATCAGGGGACTCGGCAGATACAGCGGCGTCGAGTCGACGAGCTCGGGATCAGGTTGCGCTGGCGCCCAAACATCTGGCACCACTGCAACGTCGCCCGAGGCAGCGTCCACGCCGGTGGTGCTGGTCGTGCGATTCGGACGCCACGACGGCGACTCGCTAGCGAATTGAAGATCACCACGACGGCGCCAGAAGACGCACAGCCCGATACCCAGCGCGGTGAGTGCGTAGAAGAACCAATCGACACCGCTCTTCTGGTACTCCAACCGGACGTCGGTACTCGTCGGCACGACCACCATGTGGTTTGGCGAGACGCGGTACGGGCCATCGGCGCCGCTGACCTGCCAGTTCGGGAAGTAGCTGACTCGAACGAGCACCGGTACACCGATCTGGTCGACGCTGAACTCAACTGATTGCTGCCCGATCTCGATGTCGGTCACGGCGATCTCCGGCAGCGCGACCGGAATGATGTCTTGAACCGGCAGCACGTAGTCGACGTTGCGACTCCGCTCCCCCGGCTCACCGATGCGGACGTCCATGTCGATTTCGACATCAATCCGCTGCCAGCTCTCGGGACCTTCATCGGCGGGGAGAGCGGCCCAGTCGTCACGACGCTGAAACCAACTGGTCCCTAACTCGAGGTTGCGTTCACGCTGGTCGCCGGCACGCTCGTTGACGATCACGGGCTGCATGGTGAGCGGTTCGACAATACTCGACCCGCTGACCTCGTAAATGTCCCACGGTGCCGATGTCGTGATGAAGCGCAACTCGTCCTGCTGGCTGACCTCGGCCTTGGCAGCATCGGTCCGGACCATCAGATAACGGACACCGAGATCAAGCATGTGCTGCACGCCGACTTCGGCGTTGTTGTTGGTGTAACGCAGCTCACGGACCGGGTTCGAGGAGCTCTCAGACACTGCAGCCGCGGCAATGAAGTGGTACGGCGTCGTGCCTGACGCTTCGAAGAACAGGCCCTCCATCGACCCGATGCAGCCGTCGGTCCAGTGCGGCAGCAACATCAGTGCCATCGTCGTGCCGTATTGACCATTGTCCTTGTTGTTCTCCCACAGCGCACGGCCGCAGCCGTTGGTCTGGCCGATTTCGTCCATCTGTGTGACCACGGCGTTGTATTCGCGAAACTGGGTCCGGGCTTCGTAGCCGCCCCAGTTGTAGCGAGTCCATCCGTCGGCGACGGCACGGCCCGCATCGGCCGTCTTGCGGAACGGGCCCCACGCGTACACGCTCGTGGCGACAGTCTCTTCGGTCCCTTCCGTCACGATGACTCGACCGTCGAACGGCAGAGTCTCGTACATGAACCCGAAGACGGTGAGGCAACTGAGCCCAATCGCACTGGCGGCGAAAGCGCCTTCGAACGGAGTGAGCTCGTAGCTCGCGAGCCGCCGACGGGCGCCGTTGAAGGCCCACGTGATCAGCTCGAGCGCACCGATCACCATGAGCATGTAACGCAGTAGGTAGACAAACGGCAAGAGACGCGGGTTCCACAGCAGGCCGATGCCCGGGAGGCTGTCACGGGTGACATAGACGAGCACGACGAACACCCAGGTGATCACACCAAGCGCCGCGCCGGTCAGATTGCGGCGCATGATCATCGCAAGGAATCCGATGATCGCCAGGCTGGTGATCACGAAGTCGAGCGCTGTGGTCAGCGGGAAGAACATGTCCCAGAACGAGTCGGTGGAGCTACTCGGTCGGAATCCATACTTCATGTCGGTCATGAACTCGTGGCCGAACAGGAATGGGCCGACCCACCAGGCCGACAGCAGCAGCGTGGTGACACCGGTACTCAGGGCGTACCAGGCTCGCTTGGCATCCATCCAGATCAGCGACATCACAATGGCGCCGACGGCGACGAAGATCAGCACAATGCCGTGGGACACAGCTGCAAGCGACAGCACCACTGCCGCCGACACACGGAAGCGGCCAGTGCGGAGACCATGTGCGAGCAAGCCGAAGCCAAACATCGCCAGGGTGAGCGCTATCGAAAACGAGTACTCGCCAGCCATCGTCGATTTGACGTTGCCTCCATAGATTTCGAAGCTTTCGTCGAGCAGGAAGCAAAGACCGGCAAACGCGAACAGCTCCGGAATCGGCTGGCGGAACTTGGCAAGGCGACCGAAAGTCCAGCAGGCCAAGGGAAAGAGCAGGAGCCCAGATGCGGCCACGATCTTGAAGGCGACGCCATAGGGGACGAATGGCACCGCGTCGAGGAGCACGATCGCCAGCGCCGGGATCACCATGTAGAAGCGATACAGCGGGAGGCCGCCGTACCAGTCCATGCTCCATCCACTGAGCTGGAAGTTTGGGAGGAGGTGGTCGCGAAGGAACGCCGGGGCCCAGACGTGAGCGCCCATATCACCGCCTGTGGGCGTCGTGTTGTCCAGCAGTAGATCGCGGCTTGGAGACAGCGGGTTAAAGTGGACGATCAGCATCATGATGACCGTCGTGGTCACCAATGTGGCAGAGGTGACCAGCGCCCGGGCGACTCGCTCATTGGTCCACTCACGATTCCACCATGCGACCAGGCGGCGGAACACCCGCCGGGCTGCACGTTGACCGAGCGGGACGGTGGGTGGCTTCACATCATCAGTCATACAACGCAGCCCATTGTGGCAAACCGAAGTCGACTCCACGCGTCACTCACTCATTGTTCACGACGCGCCAGGCCGAGCAGCAGAGGTGTTGACGCACTCAGACGACCGCCAGATCATGGCCACACGACTGATCCATTGCGGTCACAGAACGAGAACGAGGCCGGTCAGATTGAACCCGATATGAACCGCGATCGACATGCCGAGGCGGCCGGTGATTTGCGCACACGTGCCAACGATCAGGCCGAACACGAACAGGCCGGGGTACTCGACGGGCCGGAAATGGACAAACGCGAACAACGCTGCGACGCCGACGACGACAAACGTGTCGTTCCAACGAGCGAGCAGCGAACGCTGCAGCAGCCCGCGGTAGAAGAGTTCCTCGACGATCGGAGCACCAAACACGACGAGCACAAACAGCAGCACCGTCATCAGGCCGCCGGCTCGATCGACGAGACCTTCGGCATTTCGTTTCAGCTCGTCGTCGGCAAACACGGTTGGCCAGAGATTCTTGAGCGGGAAGTACACGAGGCGGATGACGACGAGTTGCGCCAGCACGCCGATGGCGAATCCGATCGCGTCGATCGGCAGCATCGAGATACCGAAGTCGTTGACCGGGTCTGCCGTTCCGGAACGTTCGGAAACGGTCCACATTCCTGCGATGTAGGCGAACCAGGATGCAGCCAGTGCGACCGCCAAGACACCGATCGGCGTGCCGGTGCCCCCGGGCTCACCAGAGATACTGAGCACGATGAGCGACAGCACCTGCGCTGCGAACCAGGCCGCGAAGAATGCGATGACCGCGCTCGTGGCGTCGATCGGCGACAGCGTCTGCGAAGGACGGATCCCGCTGCGCACCACAGGCTTGCGCGAGACGGTCATGGGGCAAAGCTAACCGCGCCAGACAGCGCACCGACGGTGCCCCCGCACCCCAACGATCCTTCGCTTCCGGTCGGTCTCTCCGGATGGCGAATCAGGGCCGTCGCCGGCAATACTTCTAATGTGGCCGATGCCGCCAGGCACCCGCTACGTCAGGCAACGCTGTATTCGGCCAGACTGATCAACATCCGTCGGTCGTCGAGGTGCCAGCCGCTGGGCACGCTCAGACGCGCGGCGTGACGCGCACACATGTCGTATGAATGCGGATCTCGCTCGAAGAGCAATGCTTCGATCCAGGCGTGCGACTTCCCGTAGTCGTATGTGAGCGTGCACTCGGCTCGCTCAGAACAGCCCGTACGCGTGCACTGGCGCTCAGAAGCAATCGCAACTGCGGGCCGCACGTGTTCTCCGGTGTAGTGATTCGTAAGTTTCATTGTTCCAACTGCCCAAACTGTTGACCCGGCGGAAATAACAGCCTTGAAATTAGATCCACGCCACGTCGAGATGGCGGATGGTCACCCTTCGCGCGATGTTCCCAGCGAGCAGGCGGCTTTCGCAATCCTCCCGCTGTCTGTCACAACGCTCGATCAGGCATGCCCAGAGAAGCGCCATAGACTGAATTCATGAGCAATCTGCCTCCCCCACCGCCTCCGCCGCCCCCTGGCCGCGGCCGCGGCCAGCAGCAACGGAGCAAGAACGAACAATCCTCCAGCAACGAACAGAAACCTGACGGTACGCCCGCAGGAAAGGGGCCGGGCAGTTGGCCGAAGTGGGCGATCTATGTCATGGTCGGTGTCCTCGCCGCAGCCATCCTCGTCCCCAGCCTGTGGCCCTCCGACAGCGGCGAGTCGCTCGAGTATTCCGAATGGCGCGAGCAGGTCATCGATGGCAAAATTGCCACAGCCGAGATCGACAACGGCAGCGGGAAAATCACCGGAACATTCACGAACGAAGACAAATACACCACCTCCGGCGGCGGTGAGCGCGGTGTGTCTGATGCCGACGAGGCGCTCCTGATCGATAAGAACGTCAAGTACAAGTTCAACCCGCCCAGCAGCAACTGGCTCTTGGGCTTGCTGTCGATCTTCCTGCCGATCGCCTTAATTATCGGGTTCTTCGTCTGGATGCAGCGCCGTGCACAAGGCCAAATGGGCGGCGTCATGTCGATCGGCAAGTCAAAAGCCAAGGCGTACGACGCCAGCCGCCCCTCGACGACGTTCGACGACATCGCCGGCTACGACGGCGTGAAGCAAGAGATCACCGAAGTGGTCGACTTCCTGCGGATGCCCGAACGGTTCAAAGAAATTGGCGCACGGGTTCCCAAGGGCATTCTTCTCATCGGCCCTCCCGGCACCGGCAAGACGCTCTTCGCTCGCGCGGTCGCCGGCGAAGCTGGAGTTGGCTTCTTGAGCGTTACCGGTTCCGACTTCATGGAAATGTTCGTTGGTGTCGGCGCCAGCCGCGTCCGAGATCTCTTCCAACAGGCCAAGCGCATGGGCAAGGCCATCATTTTCATTGATGAGATCGACTCGATCGGCCGTAAGCGTGGTGCTGGCCTTGGCGGAGGCCACGACGAACGAGAGCAAACGCTCAACCAGATGCTCGCCGAGATGGACGGCTTCGAGGCCACCGAGGGCATTGTGATCCTCGCTGCCACCAACCGCCCTGACATCCTCGACCCGGCCCTGCTACGCCCCGGGCGCTTCGACCGCCAGATCGTGGTTCCGCTGCCCGAGTGGAGCGAGCGCAAGGCAATCCTCGACGTCCACAGCCGCGACAAGCGGATGGGCCCTGACGTCGACATGGAAACCATGGCCCAGGCCACTCCCGGAATGTCCGGCGCCGACCTCGCCAACCTGGTCAACGAAGCAGCGCTCGTTGCAGTCCGTCGCAAATCGAAGCAGATCGAACGCATCGACTTCGAGAACGCTCGTGACCGCGTCGTGCTCGGTGCCAGTCGTGAGTCGATGATCCTCAGCCCCGAAGAGAAGAAGGCAACCGCCTTCCACGAGGGTGGGCACGCATTGCTCGCCACCGTGCTTCCCCACGGCGACCCGCTCCACAAGGTCACCATCCTGCCCCGAGGCATGGCGCTCGGTGTGACATGGTCGCTCCCCCAGGAGCGTCACACATACTCGAAGGAGTACTTCGAAGACACCATTTGCAAGGCAATGGGCGGCCGAGTCGCCGAGATGATTGTGTTCGGCAATCTGAACTCCGGTGCATCAAACGACCTCGAGCAGGCCACCGGCATCGCACGCCGCATGGTTCGCGAGTGGGGCATGTCCGAGCGTGTTGGTCCGCAGGCCTGGAGCAGCCAGCAGCAGACCTTCCTCGGTGACGACCTCATGGGCTCAGGACGCGAGTACAGCGACGACACAGCAAAGCTCATCGACGAGGAGATTGGCCGGATCCTGCACGAGCAGGAACAGCGGGCAAACGATGTCATCACCAAGCACTCCGGAGGCCTTCACCTGATCGCTGAAGCTTTGCTCGAGCACGAAACGATCGATGGCCCGGAAGTCGCCCGACTCATTCAGTCGGCCCTTCCCACCAACGCACCGATTCACTGACGGCCACACCGAGGTCTGCTGGGGTGTGCCAGTTAGTGACCGGGCGCTGCGCCTGGGTCTCGGATTTCAGCGACCGCAGCCCACATGTCGGTGGCATTGACCGGGCCGACGAAATGCTTTCGGGTAACACCCTGGGTGTCGCTGATCAGCAGCGTCGGCACAGCGTCGATCTGATATTTCTCGTGCAAAGCCTTCGCCTCGCCGTATTCCACTTCCACGACAGCGACATCGCGCGACTCCAGCACCGCTGCTCGCTCGGCCACACCCTTGCAGACGTCGCACGTTGCTGAGCTGAAGATCGTGACCAGCCACGGCGCATCGGGCCGAGCGAAGTCGGAGCGGTCGATCTGCTCCGGCACGTTGTTGCGACGCTGCGTTGGAGCGTCAGGCGTGCGGCGAGATCGCGACACCAGCGCAACGACTCCGACCACAGCGATGATGACGGCAGCAATGATGAGGCGCTCCATGTGCGCGCCAGGCTACCGGCAAGGCGTCAGGGCCACGGCAACGCGTCAGGTCGATCGGCTGCGACTTGAACCCGATGGGAACGTGACAGCAACCGTCACCGCGGCGAGCGCATAGCAACCACCGACGAAGGTGTACGCCAGGTGATAGTTCGCGACGTCGGTGTTCCCAACGCCACGAGTAATGATCGCGATGGCGACGGAAATCCCAAAGGCGTAGAACACCTGCTGCGTTGTTCGGATCATCGCGTTTGAGGTGCCGAAACGCGCTGGCGCGATGTCGGCCAGCCCTGCACTCGACCACGTCGCAATCGTCGAGCCAACCCCGATGCCGATCAGTACCGACAACGGCACAAATCGTGTCCACACTGTTGGGTCGTCACCGAGCAGCAGTCGGTACGAGAAGTACCCGGCCGCGCAGAACGAACTGCCCACTGCGAGGATCCACCGATGTCCGATCCGATCGGCCCAGCGACCGGCAACGGGCGAAATCGTCGCAGCGATCAGGGGCGAAAGCATCAGCGCCGTGCCGGTCGTCCGCAGCGACTGGCCCCACAGTTCCTGCAACAGCAGCGAGTTGATGAGAAAGCCCGAGGTGAATGCCATCGAATAGAAGGCGAGCCCGAGATTGGTGCTGGTGAACGAGCGGTGCCTGAAAAGGTCGGTCTCGATGAGGGGTTCGGGGTGACGGCGGGAACGACGAACCAGTGCCGCGATCAGCGCGATGCCGGTAACGAAAAGTACGGCGATGAGCGGATCGCCGAGACCATTCGACTCTGAGCGGACGATGGCGAACATCACGAGCGCCACTCCTGCCGTTCCAATCGGTACACCGAGCAAATCGACCCGCCCGGTCGCGTTCGGGTTCTTCGATTCGGTCAGCAGCTTCGGCGACAGAGCCAAAACGAGCAGACAAAGTGGAACGTTGATCAGGAAGACACCACGCCACGACCATGCTTCAGTGACGAACGCTCCGATCGCCGGGCCTGCCACAGCACCCAAAGCACCAGTCGCTCCAGTGATCCCGATCACCGATGACCGCTTGTGGGCGGGAAACGCCGGCAAGACAACCGCAATCGCGGTCGGTGAAATGATTGCGCCGCCGATCCCTTGCACGACGCGAGCCGCGATCAGCAGCGTGGCATTCGGGGCCAGGCCAGACAGCAGTGAGCCGAGCATGAAGATGCCGACGCCCGGGAGGAACAACTTCTTGCGGCCGATGCTGTCGGCGTAGCGCCCCGCCACCATGAGTAGCGCGGCGACCGTGATGTTGTATCCGGAGATAACCCAACCAAGTGTCGCCTCAGACACTTCGAAGTCGTCGCTCATCGACGGGAACACGACGTTGACCGCGGACACGTCGATGACCACGAGGAAGAACACCAAGGTGGTCACCCCGACAGCGAGCCACGCGTCACGACCCGGCTCCTCCACATCGTCTGCTGAAAACGAAGATGCGGGTGACGTCATCGCCGGAGCGTAGTCATCGGTCCAGCGGCAGCAACACGATCCGCCGAGTCACGCTCAGATATTGCTGGCAGGTAACGCCCACGACCCGGAACGTCCTGACAGGTCGCCGCCACGGCCGAGCGATCGCTCAATGAAGACACGGTTCGACGAGTTGACGATCAACTCTTGATCGAGCACGTCGTCAGTGGTCAGGTCGATCGTGATCACGGCGCCCGGCCCGAGCGGGATGTCCGTCAGGCTCGGGATAGCCGACGGGCCGCCGGGCCCGACGGCCTCGATGGTGATCGTGGCCTGCTCGTTGTCGACGTTGTAGACGATCAAGGCGTCTTCGGTTGGCACCGACGGCCCAACGCCGATATGCCAGCGGGTGGCAACGAAGCCGTCCAGCCGAGGCGGTGCGCCCTGGACCACTGATGTAACGAACGAGCCGCCGACCGGTCGCGTCAGGACGCGTTCAACCACGACAGTGGGCTGGGCCAGCGTCGAAAAGACCACCGAGTGGCGCCCGTTCGGAATCTGCGAGGTGAACAACTCTGGGTCAGAGGGGTCGTTTTCGGTGTCGTCGACAGCACCTTCAAAAGGCTGAAACATGACCACCTGACGAGCAGGGACGTTGATCGGAGCGAAGCCGCCACCGTCGAACTCGAGCGGCAAGCCCAAAAAATACACGTCGACCTCGACATCGTCGTCGGTCGGGTTGTAGATCGAGAAGGTTTCGGTGATGCCGGCGCCGCGCTCACCGTCAGCAAACCACCACTGGTCGCGCAGGGCCGGGGCAGCGAGTGACACGTCGTAGCCCAGGCGGCCACCGCCGGTGAAGTGCTGGGCACGACCGACGACGAGTCGGCCTCCGCGTGTCGTGATGCTCGCAGCGATGATTGGTTCGTCACGATTGCCGAGTTCGGCGATCGGGATGACCTTGACCGACTTGGCCGGAACGGGAAACCCCTGGAATGCGTTGGGCTCGCTCGACCCCGACGCGGTCGCGAAGGCAAGGTCGGTGAGCACGAGATCGTCGTACGGGTTGGTCAGGATCAATGTCTCGACGCTGCCTCCTACGGTGAATCCGTCAGCGAGATACCACTCGTTCGACGTCTCGATGGCACACGGTGCAACCGAATCACCGGCGGGATGGTTGACGATCTGTTCGACGTAACCGCGGCCACCGTCGATCTCGACCACGACGCTGGCAAACGACGTCGTGACGAACGCGTCGACATCGATGGTGCCCTGCGACCACCGGCCGACGGTGAACCCTTGCTCAACCTCGAGGCCTTCCGGGCTGACCACCATGAAACGACCCTCGAGTTGCTCGCTGTTGCGGTTGGAGATCACCACCGAGCCGCCAACGCCATCCTCGCCAGTCGCAGGAATTCCTGGGCAGAACCAACTGCCGGTCAACGAGTCCGTATCCGTGACCGAAGGCATCCAGGTTCCCGCTGGCGACGAGAACACAGCGGTGGGGCTCGCGACGGAGTCACGGCCGACCACGAACAGCCAGACCAGCGCAGCGAGTAGCACGACGATGGCGGGGATCGAACGACGGTTCATGACGACTCCTCGGTGTCCGATTCGTCAAGCACGATCGGGTCAAGTGCAGCATCGAGAACAGCCGTCAGTAGGTCACCGGTGTCAGAATCCTCGGGTAGCGGCGCGGTCGACACGTCGTTCCGGGCCGTCAGGTCCAACCCTGGGTCGAGGCTGACGCTTGAAGCAGCATCGGCGTCAATGTCTGCGTCACCCAGATCGATCAGTATTTCGTCTTCGACGAGCGGTCCGCTCCGTCGGGCGAACGGCACGCTGATTCGGGTCGCTGCAAAGAGAACGATTGCCCAAAGCACGACCTGCAGCGTCAACAACAACGTGCGGGACGACGGCATCGTGTATGTCAGTTCACCAGTGCCGGCGGTCTCGACATCGAACGCCGTCGTCAGGCCAAAGGCGCGTCGAGGAGCGATGGACTCGCCATCAACGGTCAGCGACCAGTTGTCATCGAAGGGGACGGCAAGATGGATCACACCGGGCACGACATCGTCGATCGACGTCGTCTGGTGGTCGGCCCCGAGAAACACCGGCGACGCCGAGCTGAGTTCTGCACGGACGAGGGCACCGGCGCCTGCGTTCCGGCTCGCTTCAGCAGTGGTGCCGGTGAGTTGGCTGACCACCGGGATCCACGCCGTATTCTCGAACACCTCGATCGTCGGCAATCCGGTGACTGAGGTCAGATCAAGTTGATCCTCAAGCGCATCAATCAGACCAACCGGAAGTGGCAGCGGCTCAGCGGTGGTCGAGATGACGTTGTCGAATTCGGGAGCCACGATGAACCGAATGCCCAACGGAGCCAACAATCGCCCAGCGCGCAACGTGGACGAACTCGCCATTTCGTCCAATGCAAGCGCTATTGCAGCGTTCGCGTCGTTCGACGGAGCGGCCCAACGATCGCGCACATCGAGGAGCCCATCGTCGAGGACAGCAAACGAGACACCGTCGCGGTATTCGACCGACGGAACTGGAAGCAGACGGGCATCACCCAAAAACAACACGTTGTAACCGCCACGGCCCGGCTCGAGTAGGGGGCCATACTCGTTCGAGTCGCCAGTCGGCTGATCGATCGTGTCATCGGGAAGTTGCGCTTCGAGCAAAAAAGCGAGCGGAGTAGTCGGCGTGTTCCACCCACCGTTGCCGAGTGCAACGACACCCGGGAAGACTCCGACGACGACGGCGACACTTGCAAGCAGCCCAAGGGGCTGACGCCAACCGAACGATCCGCCCCGAACATCGAGATCAAACGCGGCGAGGGCCGCCGCGGCGGAAATCGCGAGGCCGACGGCGACAGGAACGAGCAGAATGCCAGCATCGGGGCCCCGCCAGGGCAACGCATCGCGATCGGCAAACACTGCGAGTGCACCGAAAACAACGACGAGCGCTCCTGATCGGACTGCCCAGGTCAGTCGCCAGGCACGAGCCAACGCGACCGCAGCGATCATCGGGACGTACAACGCCAGTGTGAGCCATGCGAAGTCGACGTCGCCGATTCGGAACGATGCAAGATCGGACAAGCCGCGCCCCGGGTTACCAACCGGCGCAGGGCCGACGAGTTGATCCCAGGACCACGAAGCGACCCAGGGGAAATTGAGCAGAAGGCCACCGACGATTGCAGCGGCACCAACGCCAAGGTAGCTGAGCGCAGTTCGCCACGGGGCGAGCGCCAGAAGGGTCGACAGTGTGAGGACGAGCACGATGACCACAGCAATGACCACCGTGACCGGAACAAAAGCGGCGGCGAGCGCGACGACGATGGCTGCTGCTGCCGTTCGGCGAAGTCGTTCTTGCAGCGACAACTTCACGAGCCCCTCGGCCATGTCCGACTCGGCGCTGCGTGGATCGGCAGTTTCGACGCCGACAGCGCGACGCATCGTGTGAATCATCCACGGCACGGCGGCGTAGGTAACCAGCGTGTTCAACCGGCCGGTCGACATGGCGCCGACGACGAGCGGGCTTGCGGCATAGACGACGAGAGCGGCGATGCGAGCACGAGTCGACGGGAAGACGGTGGCCAACTTCCACAGCCCGATCAACCCGATGACGACGAGTCCGACGACGAACCCGGTGTGCAGCGCACCCATCCGAAACAGCGTGAAGACGGAGAGCCCCGCCAGCGTTGCCCATCCGGTTGGATTCGGCGATGTCGCTCCCGCTCCGGATGGATTCCATCCGCTGACATAGCTGTCGAGCAGTACCCGCGGGCTCTCAGGGAATCGGAGGAACTCGCCGACGGCGGGCACGCCAGAAGTGAAAAAGTTACGACTTCCAATGATGATCGCGGCCAGCACCGCGAGCCATGCAACGAACGGTGCCGTTGTCGACTCACGCCAACGCCGGACGCTGTTGTCGGCGCCGACGAAGGTTTCCGTGTCTCTGGATCGCAGAAATCTGACCAGTCGGGCGCTTCCGCCAACCTGTAGTCCGAGCACTTCGCGTTCGGGTACCCGACGCAGAGGTTTGACGACTCGCCGTCGGGCAAACATCGACAGCGAACGCGCCGGCAGACCCAAAAGGGCGCGGATCGATGCCCACGCTTGACCGAAACGGCCTGTGAATAATCCGACAACCGTCTCGACGGCAGTCAGGGCCACCATCTCGACCGATCGGCCTGGCAGCCGCGTCGGCCCCGTCAGGGTTGCTACCGCACGCATCCGGTGACGTGCACTCAGCAAATTGTGATTGAGGTCAGGGCGTCGTTCAGCGAGTTTGCCACGGTGCCGGACTCGTGCGGCCGGTACAACGACCACGCGAGCGCCGCTGTGATGGATCCGCCAGCACAGCTCAACATCGTCGCCGTGGAACGAGATGGCGGGATCGAATCCACCAACCTCGCGGAACAGGTCGGCCCGGACGAGCATGAACGCCGATGACAGCGCGAAGACGTCGCGAACGCCATCGTGCTGTTCCTGGTCGACTTCGCCGGGATCGAGACCGAGATCGATCTCACCAAATCGGTCGAGACTGAGGCCGACGGCCTGCAGCGAACTCGGCTTGTCCCACTCGACGAGCTTCGGACCAACGATGCCGGCGTTCGAACGGTAGATCTCTTCGACGAGGGCGCGGACTGCGTCGGGCTCCGGAGCAACGTCGTCGTGACACAGGAGGAAAAACCCGTTGTCGCCTTCGACAAGCCGCAACACTTCGTTGGCGGTCGCACCAAACCCAGCAGTGACGCCGACGTCTCGCACAAACGCATTCGGGATCCGCACTCGGATACGCGCCTGGAGCGACTCGTCAGTGACGTCGGTCAGGAAGAGGAACCGAAGGTTCGGGTAGTCCTGATCGGCAAGTGCGTCGAGCGTTTCTTCGAACCATGGACCCGGTTCGTGAACGACGACGACCGCAACGACTGGCGGCGCCTGTGGTGATTCCGGTTGCACGATGGAGCGAGGCTAGCTGCGCCAAGCCGCTGGCTGAGGTCATGCCTTGGCCACTGCCAGGTAGCCTCTGTCACATGGCGCAATGGCACTCGGTCAACCTGACGAACTTCGACCTTGCGCCCGCCGCGCGCACTGCCCAGCACGTATCGGGAACTGTTGCGAGACGGACCATCGACGTGGCCAAGGATGCAACCTATGTCGGTGTCGGCTTGGGGCTGCTGCTCTTTCAGCGGGCACAGGTACAACGCCGCGAATTCGAGCGAAGTCTTCGCGACTGAGCAGCACCGTGGCCACATCCGACGAATCACCGGACCCGACATCGCCGTCGCGCGAGCGACTCCCACTCCCCGAAGGCACCATTCCTGTCGGCGTCGCGCTGCTGATTGCCGGAGTTGCCACGTACGCCTTCTTCAAGATCGGCAACGTCGCAGTCGGAGGCGACGAGGCGTTCGCTCCGATCACGTCACTCTGGTTCGCCACCTTCGCCCTCGCTCCGGGGTTCTTCCTCCCGCTCGAACAAGAACTCGGTCGCGCGCTCGCCCACCGCCGGGCACTCGGCCAGGGCACCGGCCCAGTCGTTCAGAAGGTCGTCCAACTCGGCGTCGGCCTGACAATCAGCGTTGTCGCTGTCATCGCCATCGCCAGTCCTTGGATCGCCGAGAGCTACTTCGACGGCAACTGGTTCATGGTCCTGGCCCTCGTCTTGGCCTTCGCGTCGTATGCGCCTGCCCATTTAGCGCGCGGTATCTGCTCGGGCAACAGCCGATTCCGTTCGTATGCGGTGATCATGGGTTCGGACGGCCTCATCCGCATCATGCTGTGCGTCGCACTCGCCGTGGTCGGTGTCACCGCAGTTGGCGCCTACGGTCTCGCCGTCGCCATCGCCCCGCTGTTCGCAGTTGCCTACGTCTATCAGCGTGGCCGGCTCTCCAGCGATGACGGCCCTCCGGCCTCCTGGAGCGAAGTCACACCAAACCTCGGGTGGCTCCTGCTCGGTTCCGTGTTCGCCGCCTCGCTCCTCAACGCCGGTCCAATCGCTGCGAGCCTGCTGGCTGGCGACGACCAGGATGTGCTCGTCACGCAATTTGGCCAGGGCGTCCTACTCGCACGCATCCCCCTGTTTCTCTTCCAGGCCGTCCAGGCCGCGCTCCTCCCCCGGCTCAGCCAGCTGGCAGCGCAAGGCGAACTCGACGAGTTCCGAAACGGACTGAAGCGCCTCATGATGGTGGTCCTCGTTGTGGGCGTCGTCGGCACGGCAGGCGCATTCCTGATCGGCCCCTGGGCGCTCGAGGTGGTCTTCGACGCCGACCTCACCGGCCGCACCTTGGCACTCCTCGCGTTCTCGAGCGCCTGTTACATGATCGCCTTGGCCACAGCGCAAGCCGTGATCGCCCTCAAGGGCCACGCACTGGTGTCGATCGGCTGGGGTATCGGCGTCATCGCCTTCATCATCGGCACGTGGCAAGGCAGCGACGACGTGTTCCGTCGTGTGGAGATCGGCCTGCTGGCCTCTTCCATCGCTGCAATGGTGACCTTCGGCCTGACCTTGCGGTACAAGCTGATGATCGGTGTAGTTCCGGATCAAGACTCGATCATGGATGCCATCACCGACATGCCCTTCGAGAGCTGACGCTGGTGCGCCCCTCAGCGCGGCCCGGTCTGCACCGACGCTTCCGGCCAGCGGAGGCCTGGTGGTTGGATCCGGCTAACGGAGGCCGGGTGGCTGGATTTTGGCGAGGTAGTCGTTGCTGGTCCCGAGCCGTTGGCGGAGGTCGTCGT
>CALCXK010000102.1 GCA_937905835.1 uncultured Ilumatobacter sp.
TTTTGGCTCCGCTGGTCGGCTGATCTAACGCTTCCAGCGAACGAGGTCTCGATCAATCTCGGCGAGAGAACGGACACCGCTGAGCGCCATCGTGCGCTCCAGCCCAGACCGCATGAAGTCGAGCATGTGCTCGACACCGCGTTGGCCGCCAGCGGCGAGTGCGTAGAAGTACGGTCGACCGAGCGAGACAGCGTCAGCACCGAGCGCGAGCGCCTTCACGATGTCGCTCCCCCGGCGCACACCGCCGTCACAAATGATGGTCCCGGCGTCACCGATCTCTTGGCGGACAGGCTCGACAAGCGAGATTGGCGCCGGCGCATCATCGAGTTGACGGCCGCCATGATTCGACAACCCGATCCCTTCGACGCCTGCTTCGATCGCCTGCTTTGCGTCGGCGACCGTCTGGATGCCCTTCAGCACGATCGGGCCGCCCCACACAGAACGCAGCCAACCGATGTCGTCCCACGACAATGCTTGATCGAACTGCCGGGCGACATGGTCAGCGAGCGACACCGCAGTGCTGCCGTCTTCATCGTTTTTGCCGACGACATTGGCGAACGTGATCGGATCGTTTCGGAGGAAGTCGAGCGTCCACGATGGATGGATTGCTCCGTCGATCAACGTGCCGAGGCCGATCTTCGGCGGCAACGTCATGCCGCGGCGCACGTCCCGTTCACGCCGGCCGAGAACTGCCGTGTCGACGGTCAGCCAGATCGCCGTGAAACCGGATTCCTTCGCCCGACCGATGAGATCCTTGACGAGGCCGCGGTCCTTCCAGGTGTAGACCTGAAACCACTTCTCGCCGTCGCTGACTGCGGCGACCTCTTCGATCGAACGCGTCCCCATGGTCGAGAGCGACCACGGAATACCAAAGCTGGCCGCGGCGCGAGCGACGGCGAGTTCGCCTTGAGAGTGCGCGATCCGCGTAAATCCCGTCGGCGCCAAGATCAGCGGCATCGACGATGGCCGTCCAAAGATCGTCGTCGACGTATCGATGTTGCTCACGTCGCGAAGAACGCGAGGCTTGAACTCAATGTCTCCGAATGTCGCCGTGTTGCTGGCCAACGTCCGCTCGTCTTCGGCCCCGCCGTCGATGTAATCGAAGACCCCGAACGGCAGGCGCCGCTTGGCGATTTTGCGATAATCCTCGATACATGCCGCCTTCTTCAAACGGCGTTCGACCGGGTCGAGCGTGATCGAATCGAACTGGACGACTGATCGGAACGTCTTGATCATTCCCATGTGTCGGATCGTAGGCGCAAGAAGCGCCCCGCCGAACAGCAGGGCGAAGCCCGAGTACTCCGCATCGCCGTCGACCTCAGTCGACCAGGCGCAAGCCTGACGGAGTCATGCTTGGCTCTGCCAATGGCAGATCGACGACGAACTCGGTGCGGTGCGCGGGGAAGAGATGTTCGCTGACGAGGATCGGTTCGCCCTGACGGTTCGTCGTGACGCGCTGGCAGCGCAGAAGCGGCGATCCGATCGGGATACCGAGCAACTTCGCATCGGCCGGCTCCGCCGAATCAGCGCCGATGGTCTGAGTGGCACCGCGGAGCTCAATGTCGAGGAGTTCGTAAAACGGCCGTTGCTCCACATCTTGGCGCGACAGATGAACGGCGAGGTCGGCTGGACACCACACCGTGACGACGGCGAAGGGCTCGCCGTCGGCCAGGTTGACGCGCTTGACGCACAGCACCTGGTCAGTCTTCAGGAACTTACGGACTCGCGCCGGAGGTTGCTCGAATGCGAACTCGATCACCTTGCGTTCGCTGACCTTTCCAACACCCTCGACCTGCGACTCGATGGTTCCGAGTGACTCGAGGCGCTGGCGGACCGGTTCGATGGCGACAAACCACCCGAATCCCTGCCTGGCTGCAATTATCCCGTCTTCGCGAACGAGTTCCAGTGCTCGACGAACCGTGACGCGTGACGCCACGAACTCCTTCGACATCTCGGATTCGGACGGGAGCATCGAGCCGGGGGGTGCAGCTTTGGCCCGCTCACGAAGTTCCACAGCGATCTCCTGGTATCGAATTCGGCGCACCATCAGTTCGTCCCGTCGCCGTCGACCTGGATCAGTTCGATTCGATTCCCGAACGGAGCCTCGCCACCGACCGGCGCCGCGAACTGCACATGATCGATACCGACCCACTCCGAACTGACCGCCGAGTTGTCATTCATGACTGCACCCTATGACGACCGGCACTCACTTGTCTACAACTTGTCTGCTATGGTCGAACTTATGGCTTCCGTGACCCCCATCGAACTCGTCGAGCGTGTCTACGCCGCCCTCCCGGGCAATGTCCAGATCGGCCGCGAACGTCTGAATCGTCCGCTGACGCTGACTGAGAAGATTCTCATCAACCACCTCGCCGACCCGGCGAACCAAGAACTCGAGCGCGGTGACAGCTACGCCGACTTCCATCCTGACCGGGTCGCAATGCAGGACGCAACGGCCCAGATGGCACTTCTTCAGTTCATGACCGCCGGGCTTCGCGAAGTTGCCGTGCCGTCAACCGTCCACTGCGACCATCTCATCCAGGCCAAGGTCGGCGCCAAAATCGACCTCGGTGTCGCGATCGACACCAACGCCGAGGTATACGACTTCCTGAAGTCGGTCAGCGCCAACTACGGCATCGGATTCTGGGGGCCTGGCTCGGGCATTATCCACCAGGTTGTCCTCGAGAACTACGCGTTCCCGGGCGGCATGATGATTGGGACCGACAGCCACACCCCGAACGCCGGCGGCCTCGGCATGGTCGCCATCGGTGTCGGCGGCGCTGACGCTGTCGACGTCATGACTGGCTTTGCGTGGAACGTCAAATGGCCGAAGGTCATCGGCGTCAAGCTCACTGGCAACCTCTCCGACTGGAGTAGCCCGAAGGACGTCATCCTCGAAGTCGCTCGCCAGCTCACCGTCAAGGGCGGCACCGGTGCCATCGTCGAGTACTTCGGCGCTGGCGCCGACTCGATCTCGGCCACCGGCAAGGGCACGATCTGCAACATGGGTGCCGAGATCGGCGCCACCACTTCCTTGTTCGGCTACGACGCCAACATGGGTCAGTACCTCAAGGCCACCGGGCGTGAAGCAATCGCCGATGCCGCCGACAAGGTCATTGACCACCTCCGCGCCGACGACGGTGCCTTTTACGACCAGATCATCGAGATCAACCTCGACGACCTCAGGCCGCTGATTAACGGCCCGCACACCCCCGATCTCGCACACACGGTCGGTGCCGGCGTCGGCGCAGCCGCCCGTGCCAACGATTGGCCGCTCGTGCCCTCAGCAGCACTGATTGGTTCGTGCACCAACTCCTCGTACGAAGACATCACCCGCGCTGCGTCGATTGCACGCCAGGCAGCGGCAAGGGGCCTCACGACCAAGATCGACTTGATGATCACGCCGGGCTCCGAGCAGACCCGAGCCACCATCGAGCGTGACGGCCTCCTGGCCGACCTCGAAGCCATCGGCGCAACCGTCCTGGCCAACGCCTGCGGCCCGTGCATCGGCCAGTGGAGCCGCCCCGAGTCGGTTCTCAACCAGTCCAACACGATCGTCACCTCGTACAACCGCAACTTCCCGAAGCGCAACGACGGCTCAGCGAACACGCTGGCTTTTGTCACCTCACCCGACACGGTGATGGCCATTGCACTGGCCGGTCGTCTCGACTTTGATCCGACCACCGACACGATCACTGCGCCCGACGGCACCGAGGTCTCACTCGACGCACCGGTCGGCCAGGTGCTACCCGACGCCGGTTATGACCCGGGCGAAGACACGTTCACCGCTCCCCCGCAAGACGGCCACGACATCCCGATCGCAGTGAGCCCCACGTCCGACCGCCTGCAACTCCTCGAGCCGTTCGAACCTGTTTCGCTCGATCGTTACAACGGCCTTCCGGTGCTCGTGAAGGCCCAAGGTAAGTTCACTACCGACCACATCTCGATGGCCGGCCCGTGGCTCAAGTACCGCGGCCACCTCGAGAACATCTCGGGCAATCTTTACCTCGGGGCCGTCAATGCATACGCCCAAGAAGGCGGCACGGCCTACGAGGTCGGGTTCGGCAAAAACCAACTCACGGGCGAGACGCAGCGCTTCCCGCAGATCGCCAAGGAATACCACGAAGTCGATCAGGCGTGGATCGTCATCGGTGACGAGAACATGGGCGAAGGCTCAAGCCGTGAGCACGCCGCCATGGAGCCCCGCTTCCGCATGGGCCTCGTCGCCATTGCACGCAGCTTCGCTCGCATCCACGAGACCAACCTGAAGAAGCAAGGCATGGTCCCACTCACGTTCGCCGATCCGGCCGACTACGACAAGATCAACGAAAACGATCGCATCAACGTGGTCACCCTGCCGCCGGTTCCTGGCGAGAAGGTGCAGTGCGAGATTGTCAAGCCTGATGGTTCAATCGTGCCGTTCGAGTGCGACCACACGTTCAGCCCCGAGCAGGTCGAATGGTTCAAGGCCGGTTCGGCACTCAACATCATCCGCCAAAAGTCGCAGGGCTGATCCAGCCAAGCAGTTCTTGGCCAAGCAGTTCTTCATGGCGTCGATGACCGGGCACAACCGAGCAGTCGGGGTGATCTGGTTGATCGGCGTCATCGTGTTCGTCGCGTCGATGATCGCCGGAGCCGTCCAGGTGGTCAGCAACTTCAGCGGCGAGATGATGTTCCGTTGGATCATGGCGCTGTTCTTTCTCGGCGGATCGCTCGCCTGGCTCACCGCGTGCTACCAGAGCGCACTGCGCCACTTCTTTAAGCGGTAGCGGAGCAGTCGGGCCAGATCGTCATGGCTGGGCCGCCGAAGTCGACCGTGTCGCCGACCTGCTCCCACAAGATGTCGATACTCGGCAGTGGTTCGGCCCAGTCGGGTTCTCGGGCGCCGCCGGGTAGGACGGTGGTGCCGTCGGGTCTGCTGCTGCAGCTTCGAACACTTCGTTAGGGAACCCGAAGATGTTCGGCGAGTCGACAAAGCCGTGGGCAATCACAGACCGCTACGTCGGCGTCTTAACGACCCCGCCACGCATCGCTCAGCGCGCTGTGCTGGCAACAATTTTCTCGAGAAATTTGGCCTGGCTCTGGCTGACCGGCCAGAGCACACCAGCCCGCAACTTCCAAGCTGAAGATGCGGTTTCGATGACCGACCTCCGCTCAAAATGAACCCCGGTCCAAGAGAAGACGTCTGAATCCAATGTTGGTGGGTTGGTACTCGCCCGCTTGAGTGCTCGCCTGGGCATCGATCCGTGTCAGCCCGTTCGGCAGCCGAACCGGCGTGCTCCCGACTTCAATCTCGTACCGGCGAAGGCCACCTCAGCTGGCGGCAACCCTGGTCAGGCGCGGCGGCTGGATTCGACGTCGTTGAGGTCGAGGTGGTTGCGCATGTACTGGTTGAGTGCATTGCTCTGTGGCACGTAGTCCCAGGCCTCGAACCGGCCCTGGCGTAATGCCCGGTCAACCGTCGCCCGGGCCACCTGGTTCGACCGGACTGCGGCGTCAATCGCAGGTGCGTCCCAACGATCGGCCACTTCCGCTGCGAACGCAGCAGCGACCACGGCGTGCTCGGGGTCGGCTGCCAAGTTGCTCAGCTCGGACGGATCCGCAGCCACATTAAAGAGTTGCGGCGGGTCGGCGAGCGACGACACGAACTTCCAATCACCTCGGCGGATCATGAAGATCGGCGCCACAGCACCTTCGCCCAGATACTCCCCGACAACCGTTTTGTCGACGCCACCGTCGAGCACGCTGCGGCCATCCATCGTTGCGGGCACATCGATACCGGCGAGATCGAGCATCGTCGGGGCAATGTCGAGCAGGCCGACGTGCTCGTCGATACGTTCACCGCCCACCCCGCCCGGTTGACGGACGATCAACGGGATCCGAGCGCTGTGTTCAAAAAAACTCATCTTGTACCAGAGGCCGCGCTCACCGAGCATGTCGCCGTGGTCGCCCGTGAAGATCACGACCGTGTTGTCAGCCATACCGTGCCGGTCGAGCGTGTCGAGCATTTCACCGATGTGGTGATCAACGAAACTGATGTTGGCCAGGTACGCGTGGCGCGCGTTGCGGATCTGACCGTCGCTGATCTCAGTGGTGTCGGCCGCGATCACGTGGCGCAGCCGTCGGCTGTGCGGGTCGTTCTCGTCATCGCAGATCGGGTCGACCGACGGCATCGGAATCGAATCGTGATCATAGAGATCCCAAAACTGCTGCCGAGCGATGTACGGATCGTGCGGATGCGTGAACGACGCCGTCATCATCCACGGGCGCTTGTCGGCGGTCCGGGCAAGGTCGCGCAGCTTACGGATGCTGTGATGCGCAACGTCGTCGTCGTAGTCGAGCTGATTGGACACGTCAGCAATACCAGCGTGCACGACCGAGTCCATGTTGTGAAACCACCAGTCGAAGCGGCCGTCAACATCGCCCCAATTCGGCGTCCACCCAAAGTCGGCCGGATAAATATCGGTGGTCAGCCGCTCTTCATAGCCGTGCAGTTGGTCCGCACCGACGAAGTGCATCTTGCCGACAAGCGACGTCTGATAGCCAGCAGATCGAAGGTGGTGGGCAAAGGTCGGAATGCTCGACGCGAACTCCGATGCATTGTCATACGCACCGATTCTGCTGTTGAGCTGGCCGCTCATCATTGCGAAGCGAGCGGGCGCGCACAGCGGGCTGTTGCTATAGGCACTGGTGAACGTCGTGCCCTGCGCAGCAAGCCGATCGATGTTCGGCGTGATGGCCGGGCCGCCGTAAATAGAGAGAAACGGCGCGGACAGCTGATCAGCCATGATCAGCAAAATGTTCGGCTGCCGTGCTCCAGAAGAACGCTCAGACGATGCTGCCGACTGGGTCGCCAGTTCTGTCATCGACGCCCGCCTTCGATGGCCGCACCGCGGTATACCTCGGTGTGGTCCGGCGGTAGCGGATCGTTGCCAAGGATTAAGTCGGCAGCCTTCTCGGCGATCATCATCGTCGGTGCATAGGTGTTGCCGTTGCTGACGTTGGGCATGCAACCAGCGTCGACGACCCGCAGGCCCTCGGTGCCGTACACTTTCATCGAGTTCGGGTCGAGCACCGCCATCGGGTCATCGGCACCGCCAATCTTGGTTGTGCACGAGGGATGCAACGCAGTCTCAGAGTCTTTGGCGACCCAGTCCATGATCTCTTGATCAGTTTCGATGGAAGGGCCCGGTGAGATTTCGCCGGCGTTCATCGGCTCGAATGCTGGCTGCGTCAAAATTTTACGGGCAGTGCGCACTGCCTCGATCCACTCGCGGCGATCTTGCTCGGTACTGAGGTAGTTGAACTGCACCGCTGGATGCTGGCGCGGATCGCGCGTCGTGATCTTCACCGTGCCGCGAGCGTCGGAGTACATCGGCCCCACGTGCACCTGGTAGCCATGCTTGATCTTGGCATTGCTGCCGTCAGGCCTGCTTGGCGACGATCCGTCGTAACGGATCGCGATCGGCAGAAAATGGAACATCAGGTTCGGATACGACTCAGTCGGGTTGCTCTTCACGAAAGCACCGGCCTCGAAGTGGTTCGACGCTCCTGGCCCCTTGCGGAACAGCCACTGCAGGCCGATCCACGGCTTCTTCCAGTGCGCCAGGTGCGGTTGGATCGACACCGGCAACTTCGACTCGTACTGGATGTACACCTCGAGGTGATCCTGTAGGTTTTCCCCCACGCCCGGGACGTGCGCCACGACGGGAATACCGAGTGATTCGAGATGCTCGCGATCACCAACACCCGAGAGTTGCAGTAACTGCGGGCTGTTGAAGGCACCGCCGCAGAGAATGACTTCCTTGCCATCGATCGTCTGCTGCTTCTTGCGCAGGCCGACTTCGACGTCGACGCCAGTGGCCCGGTTGCCGTCGAAGTTGACTTTGCTGACTTGCGCTCGCGTCATCAGCGTCAGGTTCGGCCTGTCAAGCACCGGATGCAGATAGGCCCGGGCGGCACTGAGTCGACGGCCGTGCGACACGTTCTTGTCGAACGGTGCAAAGCCCTCCTGGCGATAGCCGTTGACATCGTCAGTGCGGTTGAAACCTGCTTCGACACCCGCCTTGAGCCATGCGTCGAACAATGCGTTCTTCGCCGGGCCGCGCTCCAATTTGAGCGGCCCGCCATCGCCGCGCAGCCCTGGGTGTGCCTGCTCCTCGCCGGCCAGGCAGTTTTCCATCCGCTTGAAGTACGGCAGGCAGTGCGCCCAATCCCAATTCTCCAAGCCGGGCAGGGCGCCCCACTTGTCGTAGTCCATCGGGTTGCCCCGCTGAAAAATCATTCCGTTGATGCTTGAGGATCCGCCGAGGACCTTGCCACGAGCGTGGTACACCTTTCGACCATCCATAAACGGCTCGGGCTCTGACTCATACTTCCAGTCGTAAAAGCGACTCCCGATCGGGAACGCCAGCGCTGCTGGCATGTGGATGAAGACATCCCACTTCCAGTCGCGGCGACCTGCCTCGATCACGAGGACTTCGTTGGAAGGATCGGCACTCAAACGATTGGCCAGCGCACAACCCGCAGAGCCGCCACCGACGATGATGTAGTCATACACCCGTACAGTCTGCCAGCGGGGCAGCGTCCACTGGGTTAAACACCGACCCAACACCTGACATCGTCCACACGTTTTTCACCTGATGCCGTCAACACGCCCTAGGTTCACGACCATGGATCTGCAGTACGCTCTACGCACCAACGGCACCGTTCGCTCATTCAAGAACGATCCGGTCGGGCTCGACACCGTGGCTGCGATCCTCGACGACGCCCGGTTCGCTCCCTCTGGTGGCAACGGTCAGCCGTGGCGCGTTGCTGTCGTTGAGGACCGACCGCTGCGACGTGGCCTCGCCGAGCTGATGCAGCCCGTGTGGGACGAATACCTCGAGATCCGAATGGCAGGCGGTCAGCCATACACCGTGGTGGGATACGAGACGCCAGACAGGATCACGCCAGACAAACCCAACGAACTCCTCGACAACATCGATTCCGTCCCGGTGGTGCTGGCTATCGCTGCCGATCTCAGCAAGATCGCAATGATGGACGCCGACCTTGATCGGCCGCCGATGACCGGAGGCGGGTCGATCTATCCGTTCTGCTGGAACCTCATGTTGTCGGCCCGGCATCACGGCCTCGGGGGCGTCATGACCACCTTCCTCAGTCGTTGCGAACCTGAAGCTGCCGGCCTCCTCGGCCTCCCCAAAGACCACGCACTCGTTGCGACAATCTTCCTCGGTCATCCTGTCCGGCAGCCGACGCGACTCAACCGTGAGCCAGTCGAGTCGTTCGCCACAATCAACAGATTCGACGGCGTTCCGCTGCAATCGCCCACCAAGTGAGCCCGGATTCTGCCGTGACGGGCTCGCAGCAGCCCGACCTCCCATTTGGTGAGTCGCTCCGTCCGAGCGTCGTTTTCCGAGAAGTTCGGAGCAACCATGGTCGACGGAGATCATGGCGATCGATAAAAAGACCGGCGAGACAATCTCAGCCCATCGGGCCGTAGCGGCTACTCGAAGTCCCAGTCATACGGAATGTTGTCGTCGCCGCGGTACTGCTCGACGGCATGTTCCTTGGCATTCTCAATGAACCGCTTGACCTTCATCGGGTCTTTCCTGCCTGGTTCCTTTTCGACGCCGCTGACGACATCGACGCCCCACGGCCGCACTTCCTCGACGGCGCTCCCGACGTTCTCGGGGGTGAGGCCGCCAGCGAGAATCAGCTTCATCGAGTCGGGTGCTTCGCCAGCGATCGACCAGTCGAACACCTTGCCGCTCCCCGGGCTCGGCGCATCGAGCAGGATCATGTCGGTGCCGTATCGATCGGCAATGGGAAGGTTCTCGTCATCGGATGCGAACGCTTTGATCACCCAACGGAAATGGCCAGCGATCTCTTTGGTTTGGGCTGGAGTCTCACGGCCGTGCAGTTGAATGGCCTTGACTCCGGCCTTGTGGGCAATCTCGATGACACGCGACGGGTGCTCGTTGCGGAACACCCCGACGGTCAAGATCTCGGGCGGCAGCCGTCGGGTGATGTCGTAGACCTTCTGCGGCGCAACCTGGCGTGTCGACGGAGCGAAGATGAAGCCGACAGCGTCAGCACCCAGGGCTACCGACAGCAGTGCGTCGTCTTCGTTGGTGATACCGCAGATCTTCACGAACATGAGATCTTGAACGGTACTTGCACCAGCACCCGTGCGTGGGTATCTGTTTCGTGGCAGTCTCAACGAATGACACGCCTGGACCAGATCGACCTCTCTGCTTCGCTCCAAAAAGATGAGTACGAGGAACGGCTGGCTGCTGGCCAGCGACGCTTCGAAGAACTCCGGCTGCACCTCGGTGGGCAAACCAACGGTGGCAACCTGGGCCCCGGCCTCCTCGTCGTGCTTGAGGGTTCCGATGCTGGTGGCAAGGGTGGAGCCATCAAACGGCTCGTCCAGCCGCTCGACCCCCGGCATTACAGCGTGTACAGCTATGCCGCACCGAGTTCACGCGAGCTTCGCCACCACTTCCTCTGGCGGTTCTGGAGCAAGGTCCCGGGCCGAGGCGGCATGTGCGTGTTCGACCGCAGCTGGTACGGCCGTGTCCTCGTCGAACGGGTCGAAGAATTTGCGACCGTTCAGGAGTGGACCCGGGCTTACGACGAGATCGTCAGCTTTGAGCGCGGCCTCGCGGTCGAAGGAACCATCATCGTCAAGTTCTGGATGCATGTCAGTCCCGACGAACAACTCGAGCGGTTCAACAGCCGCAAAGAAGACCCGCTCAGGAAGTGGAAGCTCACGGACGAAGACTGGCGAAATCGCGAGAAGCGCGACCTCTACGACGAGGCCGCCGAGGACATGTTCGAGCGCACCGACCACGCCGCCGCTCCGTGGAATCTGGTTGCAGGGAACCAAAAGAAGTGGGCCCGCATCGCCGTGCTCGAAACCACGATCAAGCGCATCGAGCACGGCCTCGAACTCTGGAACTCCCAGTAACGCTGCCCCACTTTGGTCTGACCGGAGCGTGACAAGTCAGAGCGCGAGATGCTGGGCGCGGCGCTTACCTCAGGACGCTGGTGAGGAGCAGGCTGGTCTCGCTGTTCACGACGCCTTCAACTGACCGAATCTGGACGAGGACGCGGTCGAAGCTGGCCAGCGAGTTCGTGCGAATCTCAGCAACGAGGTCCCAACCGCCGTTCGTCGTATGGAGTGTCTGCAACTCAGGGATGCCACGGAGTCGCTTAATGACATCCTCGGTCGTCCGACCTTCAACTTCGATGAGCGACACGGCCCGAACAGACTGCGGGTCATGGTCTTCGCGGACACGGACGGTGAAGCCGAGCACCGTGCCCGACTCCTGGAGTCGATCGAGCCGGCTGTTGATCGTTGCCCGGGTCACGCCGAGCCGGCGAGCGAGCGTCGTCACGGCCTCTCGCCCATCGGCGCGCAGCGCCGAGATCAGCTGTTGATCGAGTTCGTCCAGCTCCTGCATAACCACAATGCTACATACAGGCGAACATTGTGTACACAACAGTAGTCAGATTGTCGCATTATTCTCATTGCTGCTACACATTGCACAGTCGTACCATGAACTGATGACCGAGACTGCTGTTCGATTCGTAGATGTCAAGAACATCACTCGCTGGGCCGCACAGCAGGGTGTCGAGAACATCATGCTCGGCATGATCGACTACATCGAGGCTGACTTCCGGCGCTGGCCCGTGTTCGACAAGTGCGCTCGTCTCGGCAGCCACTCCGATGTCGGAGTGATCGAGTTGATGCCGACGAGCGATGGCGAAGAATACGGCTTCAAGTACGTGAACGGCCACCCGTCAAACCCCGCCACCGGCCATCAGACCGTCACCGCGTTCGGCGTACTCGCTGATGTGGCGACCGGCTACCCGACCTTCTGGTCGGAGATGACCGTGCTCACCGCCCTCCGCACCGCTGCCACGTCGGCCATGGTGGCAAAGCGTCTCGCACGACCAGACAGTGCGACAATCGCGCTGATCGGCAATGGCACGCAGTCCGAATTCCAAGCGCTCGCAATGCGTGCAGCGCTCGGCATCAACTCTGTGCGGGTCTGGGATACCGACCGCGCAGCGATGGAGAAATTCGTTCGTAACGCCGAGCCGCTCGGTTTCGACGTGTCCGTCGCATCGAGCGCCCACGACGCAGTGCGCGGCGCCGACATCGTCACCACGTGCACCGCCGACAAGGCAAGCGCCACCGTCCTCACCGCCGACATGATCGAGCCGGGAATGCACATCAACGCCATCGGCGGCGACTGCCCCGGCAAAACCGAACTCGATGCTCGGATCCTCACCATGGGCGACGTCTTCGTCGAGTTCCCCGACCAGACATGGGTCGAGGGCGAGATCCAGCAGATGCCCGCCGACTTCCCGATCACCGAACTGTGGAAGGTCTTCATCGGCGAAGCTGCCGGCCGCACCTCCCCAGACCAGATCACGATTTTCGACTCAGTCGGCTTCGCCATCGAGGACTTCGCAGCGCTGCGATACCTCCGTGACGCCGTCGACGGCACCGACTTTTACGCACTCGTCGATCTGATCGCCGACCCCTCCGACCCGAAAAACCTCTTCGGCCTCATCGCCGACGCCCGGGTCCCCGTGCTGTCTGGCGGTGCGTGATGATCCAGGCGCCAAGCGCCGTGGTGATGGTCCGCCCCCATCACTTCTCCCCCAACCCTGACACCGCTGCCGACAACTCGTTCCAAGCACTCGACGACCGAAGAACGGCCGTCGAGATCGCTGCTGACGGACAGCGAGAAGTCACCACAGCGGCCGAAGCGCTCCGGGCAGTCGGTGTTGACGTCCATTTGTTCGACGACCACGAGACCGCCCGGCCAGACAGCGTCTTCCCAAACAACTGGTTCTCGACACACTCGGGCGGCCACGTCGCTATCTATCCCATGTACTCGCCGAGCCGCCGGACCGAGCGTCGCGTCGACGTCATCGAAACGCTCAAATCGCAATTCCGCGTCCAAGACGTCATTGACTACTCAGGGCTCGAACACGACGACGTCTTCCTCGAAGGAACCGGCGCCATGGTCATCGACCACGTCACCCGGGTGGCCTACGCGGCCCGATCCAACCGCGCGAACCCGATCGCGCTGGAACGGTTCTGCACCAACTTCGGCTACGAACCAATGGCCTTCGATGCAACTGACGAGGCGGGTGTTCCGGTCTACCACACCAATGTGATGATGACGATCGCCACCGATTTCGTCATGGTCGGCCTCGACATGATCGCCGATGCCCAGCGTCGACGCGAAGTAATCGAACGCTTGACATCGCCTGGCCGAGCGGTTGTCGGACTGACCTATGAGCAGATCAACAACTTTGCCGGCAACGCCATCGAACTCCGAGGTCGAGACGGACGCGTGCTGGCACTGTCTCAGCGAGCCCACGCCAGTCTCAGTGACGAACAGCGTGATGTGATCAGCCGGAGCTGCACGTTGCTCCCCCTCGACGTCCCGACCATCGAACTCGCTGGTGGCAGCGTGCGCTGCATGATCGCCGGAATTCATCTCGACCGGCGCCCCGTCGCAGCGGCACTTTAAAAATCAGCCCGACAATCCGGCATGGTGCCTGGCACCACGAGGTCCTCGTACGCGAAACTCATTCCATGAAGAACTTTCGTGGCACGACCGCAGCGATCACCGGCGCCGGCTCAGGCATCGGGCGAGCACTGGCGATCGATCTCGCGCAGCGTGGCGCAGGCTTGGCACTCAGCGACGTCGACGATGCCGGCCTCGCCGAGACCGTTGGCCGCTGTGAAGGCCATGCCGTCAAGGTCACGTCGCAGCATCTCGACGTTGCCGACCGCGATGCGATGTTCGCGTGGGCTGACGATTCCGCCGACCAGCACGACGGCGTGAACATGATTGTGAACAATGCCGGCGTAACACTCGGCGCCACGTTCGAAGGGTCGTCAATCGACGATTTCGAATGGTTGATGAACATCAACTTCTGGGGCGTCGTTCACGGCACCCAGGCGTTCCTGCCGCATCTTCGCGCCGCCGGCACAGCGGGTCCTGAACACGGCCACGTCGTCAACATCTCGAGCGTGTTCGGGCTGGTGTCAATCCCTGGTCAGGCTGCGTACAACGCAGCGAAGTTCGCTGTTCGCGGCTTCACCGACGCACTCCGCATTGAGCTGGAAATCGAGCGTGCCCCGGTTTCCACGACCACGATCCACCCGGGTGGCATCAAGACCAACATTGCCCGCAACGCCCGCCTGACTGACAGCGTGCGCGACGTCGGTGCCGATGCGAGCGACTTCACGACAGAGTTCGACAAGCTCGCCCGCACGACTCCGGAGAAAGCCGCCCGTCAGATCCTCAAGGCCGTCGAACGCAACCGTCGCCGAGCACTCATTGGCCCCGACGCCGTTCTCTTCGACATCGCATCACGCCTGCCCGCCGGGCTGTATCAGCGTGCACTGATCGCCGGCGGCCGACGCGAACTGAAGTGATCGAACGACACCGTGGTGTCTGGCACGACGTCGTCTGCTACATCGTTTTTGGGTAGTAACTGCCGACCGCTCGCGACGAGACTTCTGAACGGAAGTCGGAGTCGAACGGCCACGCGTCCTCTTCGCCCTTGACCGGGCCCTGCACGAAACGGCCGTAGTCGCCACCGATGCGTTCTTGGCCGAACAGCGACCAAGCCTGACGCTTGTAGGTCCAGTTGTCGGGTTGCAGCCGGTGAGAGGCATTGAAATGCTCGATCGCAGCGTCGCGGTTACCCGCTTGCCACAGGTGGTTGGCCAACTCGAAGTGAGCAGCCCCCTTGGACATGGCGGCATCGCGCGGCTCCGACCGGGCAACCACTTCGTCTGGCGACATCACGAATTCGCTCGCGTCACCCTTGGCTACCCAGTCGCGGATTGCCTCCGGGTACGAGATGCGGTCCTGGCCTGAACCAAGCACTGCCCACATTCCCGGACCGTCTTCGGGCTCGTCAGGTGCACCGTGAGCGCGACCGAGGTCGGGCATGCCTTCGAGCATCTCTTTCGGAAACTCCTGCCGGCCTCCCGGCCAGCCCGGCTCTGGCGGACGAACAATCGTGCCGGTCTCGTCGATCCAGACGACATTCGGGATGTTGACCACGCCGAAGAGCGTGTCTATCTGGTGTGTCGGATCGAGCAACGATGGGTGTTCCGGTGACGCTGCCTCGATGTAGCGACGGGATGCTTCAGGGCCGCTCAGTTCGAGAGAAACGGTGACAATCTCGAGGCCGTCATTGTGGAGTTCATCGCGGAGCGTCTGCCAACCTGGCAGATCGAATGAGCAACCTCAATACGGAGCCCAGGAGACAATGACGACCTTTTGACCTCGAAGCGACGACAACCTGAACTCGTTGCCGTCGAGATCGCTCAACACCAACTCAGGGGCCTTCGCTGTGACCAGGGCATGGCCACCGATCGACTCGGGGCCGATCGCGGTGAGGCCGCTGGACTCGTCGGTCACGATCGCCATACCGAGCCGGTGAGCAGTCGAGGTGAGATTAAAGCCAGACTCGGGCGATGCCAACGGCACACACACCTCGGCCTTGCACGCGCCCTGCGGATTGATGTCCCAACCGGTGCCGTCGAGAAAGTCCGCAGAACTGATGTCGAGCGTCCGTGTCAGCATGCGCCGATAATACGGTTCCGGATCGTTCGGGACGCAACCCTGCCGCTCAGCCGATGAGTTCGGCGAGCGCCTGCTTCGGGTCGACACTCGTGACGAGTGTTTCGCCGACGAGCACTGCGTCGTAACCCGCGGCTTCGAGCATCCGAGCGTCGTCGCCGCCCCGAACACCCGACTCGGCGACCTTGATCGCATGCTGGGGAATCACTCCGCCCATCCGGATGGCCCGTTCGTGATCGATCTGGAAGGTGACGAGGTCGCGCTGGTTCACCCCGACGAGAGTCGCCTCGGCTTTCAGCGCGTGCTCGAGTTCGGCCTCGTCGTGGATCTCGACCAACACGTCGAGCCCGATCTGTGTGGCGAGCGCGTGAAAGCCTGCCAATTCGACTGGGTTGAGGGCCGCGGCGATCAGCAGGACGCAGTCGGCGCCCATCAGCCGAGCGTCGAGCACGTCGCGTTCGCTGACCGTGAAGTCTTTACGGATCACTGGAAGCGTGCAGGCGTTGCGAGCAGCTTGGAGGTCAGCAACCGACCCGCCGAAGCTCTCGACGTCAGTGAGTACCGAGAGGCACGACGCTCCTCCTGCCTCGTACAGCTTCGCCCATTCAGCCGGGTCGAGGCCGATGTTCAGGTCGCCTTTCGACGGCGAGCGACGCTTGATCTCGGCGATCACCCCGAGCTGAGCAGTGCCGGCAAGGGCGGAACGGAATCCGCGCACCGCTGGCATGGCTGTTGCTTCGTCGATGAGTTGATCGATCGGGCGCGTGTCAGCAGCGGCCATCTCGCGATGACGATCAAGAATCTTGTCGAGGTAGGTCACAGCCATGTCGAGCGGCCCGCCCCTACAAGCCGAGCTTCTCGCCGACCGTTGCCAGCAGCTGGTCGATCGGAACCCGAACCTGTTCCATCGTGTCGCGATCGCGAACGGTGACGGCGTTATCGTCGAGTGAGTCGAAGTCGACGGTGACCGCCAACGGCGTACCGATTTCGTCTTGACGGCGGTACCGCTTGCCGATGTTCTGGGTCTCGTCGTAGTCGACCATGTAGCGGTCAGCGAGCAGCTTTCGGACCTCGTGGGCCAACGGCGTCAGCGTGTCTTTCTTGCTGAGTGGCAGCACGGCGACCTTGTACGGAGCAAGCCGCGGGTGGAGGCGAAGCACAGTACGTACTTCGCCGTTCACTTCGTCTTCGTCGTACGCCGCAAGCAAGAACGCCGCCATCGTGCGAGTAGCGCCGGCGGCTGGCTCGATCACATACGGCACATAGCGCTCTTGCGTCTGCGGGTCGAAGTAGTCGAGCTTCTCGCCCGATGCAGCGGCGTGTGCCTTGAGGTCGAAGTCAGTGCGCTTCGCAATGCCCTCAAGCTCGTCGAAACCCCACGGGAACTTAAACTCGACGTCAGACGTGCCGGTCGAATAGTGCGATAGCTCGTCTTCGTCGTGCGGGCGCAGCATGACCATGTCTTCGGGGATGCCGTGCTCGATGTACCAGTTGAGGCGCTCGTTGCACCAGTACTCGTACCACTTATCACTGTCTTCCGGCGGAACGAAAAACTCCATCTCCATCTGCTCGAATTCACGGGTGCGGAAGATCCAGTTCTGCGGTGTGATTTCGTTGCGGAAGCTCTTGCCAACCTGGGCGATACCGAACGGCGGCTTCTTGCGACTTGTCTGCAACACGTTGGCAAAGTTGGTGAACATGCCCTGTGCGGTCTCCGGGCGGAGATAGGCGTCGGCGCCTGCACCTTCGACCGGTCCGGCCTGGGTCTTGAACATCAAGTTGAACTCGCGGGCCTCGGTGAAGCTGCTCTTCTCGCCGCAGTCGGGGCAGGTTTCCGGGTCGTCAAGCTTGTCGAGACGGTGCCGCGTTTTACACTTTGTGCAATCGACGAGCGGGTCGGAGAAGTTGCCGAGGTGCCCAGATGCTTCCCAGACCTGGGGCGGTCCGAGAATGGCGGCGTCGATCAGCACCACGTCGTCGCGCTGCTGCACCATCGACCGGATCCATGCTTCTTTCACGTTACGCAACAGCAGCGAGCCGAGCGGCCCGTAGTCGTAGGTCGAGCGGAATCCGCCGTAGATCTCTGCTGACTGGGACACGAACCCGCGTCGTTTGCAGAGGCTGACAATTTGATCAAGATCCGTGGCCGGCATAGGCACCAAGTCTATGAGCGCACCATCGGACCCACCCTGCACATTTGTGGCGCCTGATCTCAACTCAACAGCCCACCTGGCGTGCTTCGGCTTCGGCTTGTGATTCGGCCGAAGCGTCTGACCCCTCAGTGCGCTTCAAACATCGCGATCGCCTTCAGCCGTCGCTCGATGTGAAATTCGAACGCACGGGTCGCAAGGTCCGAAACTTCGTGCGTCATCGGCGACTCTTCCTGAGCAAGCGCGTCGGCCAGTCGACCGCCAAGAATGTCGCGCAATAGGTTGAGTGCGCCCACACTGATTGACTGTCCTGAACGACACGATCGGCAGAGCACGCCGCCCTCGTTCAGGTCGAAGGCCACAAGTTGTGTTTCCTGGCCGGATTCGCCGCAGCGCACACACTCCTCGAGCTGCGGTCGAACCCCCTCATGGGCCAGCAGTTTCCAGTAAAAGGCGGGCACGTTCAGCGGAGATGGTTTGACGGCAATCGTCCGGAGCACCCCGACGATCATCTGGTACAGCCGTGGGTTCGGTTCACGTTCGAGCGACAACTGGTCGGCGGCCTCGAGTACGGAAAGTCCCTGCGACGCCCGGTCGAGCGATGACAGCATTGGAGCGAGTGGTTCAACCGATTCAGCCTGTGTCACGATGTCGAGTTCGCGTCCCCGGTACAGCTGCAGGTTGACGTGGCTCATTGGCTCAAGCCGAGCGCCGAACTTCGACTTGGTCTTACGCACGCCTTTAGCAACCGCACGAACCTTCCCGTTGTCGCGTGTGTGGATGACAATGATGCGATCGGCTTCGCGCAACTTGTAGGTCCGCAGGACGACCCCGACATCCCGATAGATCTCGCTCACGGACTCGTCCGGCGAGCCATCAAGAGGGGCGGGTACATCACCTGGCCATTCTTCCACGGGAGCAGACGTACGCAGTGCCCGTTGGGGTACCCGATCTCCGCCGGCTCCAGGGGGTATCGTGCGGACCCTAATGAGCGACTCCCCTACCGGCTCCGAGCCAGGAGCCGCACTCGAGGCGCTTGCTACAGTCACTGCGGCCCTCGAGAACTCTGAAGAACGTCCTGGTCAGTTCGAGATGGCGCGGCTTGTCGAGCAGTCGATTGCCACCGGCAAGCACCTTGTCGTGCAAGCCGGCACCGGAACTGGCAAGACGCTTGCTTACCTTGTGCCTGCCATCACCGGTGGCAAACGCGTCGTCGTCGCAACCGCAACCAAAGCACTGCAGGACCAGCTCGCTGAGAAGGACCTTCCGTTCCTCGCCGAACACCTCGGCGTCGACTTCAGCTGGGCAATCCTCAAGGGACGCAGCAACTACGTCTGCCTGCAGCGACTACGCGAGGTGAGCGCAGAGGGTGAAGGCCAACTCGAACTCGAATCGATGGCGGTCGTCACAAAGGCAGAGATCCAAAAGATCACTCTCTGGGCTGCGAAGTCTCCAACTGGTGATCAAGCCGAACTCGACTGGTCCCCCAGCGACAATGCCTGGCGCTCGGTCAGCGTGGGCAGCGACGAATGCCCAGGTGCCGACAAGTGCCCGCAGGGCGACCCGTGCTTTGCCGAGCAGGCTCGCCGTAAGGCCTCTGCTGCCGATGTGATTGTCGTCAACATGTACCTCTATGGGCTCAACGTGGCAGCCGACGGCGCCGTCCTGCCCGACCATGACGTCGTCGTGTTCGACGAGGCGCACACGCTCGAAGACACAATGAGCGACACGGTCGGCGTCGAAATCTCCCCGGGCCGATTCACCGCGCTCTCGGGTGTCGTCCGCAAGATCATTGACGACCCGTCGATCACCGGCAGAATCGCCGAAGTCGGCCCGAGCCTTCGCGACGTCCTCGAGCCGGAACTTGGCAAGCGTCTGTCGACCCCGCTGCCTGACGACTTACAAGAGGTGTTGACCGACGCTCGCCTCACGTTGGGCGATGCCAACAACACGCTGATCGCCATCGACACATCGAACGAGGACGCAAAGCAACGCAAGCTCCGCGCCCAGTCGATGGTCGGGCGGACCATCGAGTATCTCGACGTCGCCATCGAAGGCAAAGCGGGCTACGTCGCATTCGTGTCCGGCACCCGCGACTCTCCCAAGCTCGAAGTCCAGCCCCTCGATGTCGGGCCAACGCTGACCGCAGGCGTCTGGACCAAGCGCACCGCCATTCTCACCAGCGCGACTATTCCTGCGTCGTTGGCCAGCAGAGTCGGAATGGAAATCGGCGGCACAAAGGTCGAAGTTGCCGATGTCGGGAGCCCATTCGACTACGAGACCAACTCGATTCTCTACAACGCAATTCACCTGCCAAACCCAAACGACCCTGGGTTCAGGGCGAAAGCAAACGATGAACTCGAAGCACTGATCAACGCAGCGGGCGGCCGAACGCTGGCACTCTTCACGAGCTACCGGGCGATGGACGAGGCTGCCGAGGAAATGAAGTCCCGGTTGGACTTCCCGATTCTCACCCAACGCGACCTCCCGAAGCCTGCGCTGATCAAGGCGTTCGCCGACTCGGAAGAGACCTGCCTGTTCGCAACTGCCGGGCTCTTCCAGGGCGTCGACGTCCCGGGCCGCACGTTGTCGCTCGTCGTTATCGATCGCATCCCATTCCCTCGCCCGGATGACCCGCTGCTGTCGGCTCGTCGCGACCTGCTCGGCCCCGCTGCGTTCAGCGAAATCGACATCCCGCGGGCCGCGATGATGCTCGCTCAGGCCTGTGGCCGACTCATCCGTACCGCCGGCGACAAGGGCGTCGTCGCGGTGATGGATCCGCGCCTCGGCACAGCCCGCTACCGCTGGGACATCGTCCGAGCACTGCCGCCCATGAAGCGCACGCGTCACCGCGAAGAAGCCGAGACGTTCCTCCGCTCACTCCACAAATAGTTACGCACGGGGTCAGGCCCCTTTCGCAACTATTTCCCGTGATGCCGTTCCATCATCTCCGGATAGCTACGTGAGAAGTAGTTCCAGAGCTGGTCGCCGTACGTGTCGGTATGCGTCGTACTCGCAATATCCCCGATGCCTGCTTCGGTTTGCTCCTTCGTCGCCATGAATCCTGCCGACCGGTGCCGCTCGCTCGCTGCGACCGCATCGACGAAACGCTGGTCGAGTTCGATCGGGTCGAGCGGCGTGCCAAGTGACGGGCCGTGGAAGTACGCCGCCGACATTCGTGGCTCACTGGTGATCACGCGGTGCGCCGTGGCCACCAGATAATTCCCGGTCATCGCCTGCAACATCTCACCGATGTTCAACACGAACGAGTTCGGCACGACCGGGACATCGATCCAGTCGCCGGTGGGGTCGAGGACCTGCAGACCGGACGTCGAACCGGTAGCGAGCAAGGTGACGAAGCCTGTGTCGTTGTGGGCGTTCACGCCGGCTGCACCATCGGGGGTGGCCGGGTAGTTGATGAACTTGGTCAAGGACATCGCATCGCGGCCGAACGTCGGAGCGAACTGTTCAGGCGGCAAACCAAGCCCGACAGCGAACAGGCTGAGCACTTCATCAGCGAGCGTTCCGAGTTGTTCGAACCAGTCGAGAGCGAGTTTTTGTTGCCCCGGCAGTATGTCGTCAGGCATCCATTGGTTCGGTCCGAGCAGCTTCAGGTAATCCGGCCCGTCAGCCTGATCGCTGGGCGGGTGTTCACTCCACACATCGATCTGTTCACGGATGTCAGGCCGGTTGTTCGTGAACTCCGTTCCGACAGATTCCCACCCTCGGAAGTACGGCGATGTCGACTTGTCGATCAACCGCTTTTGCTCGTCCGGCAGCGCGAAGAACGTGCCCATCATGTCGAAGACTGCGTCGAGCAGCCCCTCGGGCAGACCGTGGTCAACCAAAACCGCAAACCCGATGTCGTGGTACACCGCGGTCAACTCGTCGGCGAGGCTGCGCCGGTCGGCGTCACTCCCCCGCAGCCGTTCCAGGCTCATCACAGGAATTCGTCCAGCCGCAGCTGCAGGCATACTCACGGCTCCATCGTGCTACCTGGAGGGCCGTCGCGTCGAGATCGACGGCCGAGAACGACGCCAGCGACAGCGATTCCCGCCATTGCGACGAGTAAAGCGCCCGACCACATGACCGCGCGAGCCCGGTTTTCCACGGGATCGCTCATACCCAGTTGCGTGAGGCCGGGGCCGTCTCCGGTGATTGGTGCACCCACCGTGCCAAGGCTGTCACCAATGGCCGCCACGCTTGCCAGTCTGTTCCCAGAACACAGCGAGGTGAAGAGCTCGTCGCCGTTGCGCCGAATCGCGAAAATCGCGTAGGAACTATCGATCGTCATCTCAGCACCGCACGCTCCGCCGCGCTGACTCGTGACGACCGCCTGCCGTTCGTATGCCTCGCCTTTCACGACGCCGTCGACAGCCATGACGTAGAGCACCCGGTCTGGCTGGTCAAACTCCGCAGAATCGTCGATTACTTCCAGGCGACCTATGAACACGTCGGTGGCAAGTTTCAACGCACCGTCGTTAGTGAGTTGCCCGCAGCTACAGGCTGCTGCTGTGCCTCCGGCTCCTCCGATCCAGACGATGCCCGACAGCACGACAGCGAGAGTGACGCGGAGAGACCTCATGGAAGTTGGACGATTTGTGCGGGCACTCAGTTCCTCAAAATCGACACAGAGTTGCGAAAGGGGCCTGACCCCATACGCAACTATGCGAGCGTGTTGATGTTGTTGAGCTCACGGAAGCTTTGCTCGAGGCGCTCGATAAAGCTCACTTCGCCAGCACGGAGCCACACGCGTGGGTCGTAGTGCTTCTTGTTGGGTGCGTCGACACCGTCTGGGTTGCCGAGCTGGCCCTGAAGATAGTCATGCTTGTCGGCGTCGTAGCCACGGATACCGTCCCAGAAGGCCCACTGCAGGTCGGTGTCGATGTTCATCTTGATGACCCCGTAGCCGAGCGCTTCTTCGATTTCGGCAGCTGAAGAGCCCGAGCCGCCATGGAACACGAAGTTGACCGGCTTATCGCTGGAGGTCGAGTGCTTCTCGGCAATGTGTGCCTGAGCATCACGCAGGATGGTCGGAGTGAGCTTGACGTTGCCGGGTTTGTACACGCCGTGGACGTTGCCAAAGGCTGCAGCGATCGTGAAGTTCGGGCTGACTTCCATCAGTCGCTCGTAGGCGTATGCCACTTCTGCTGGCTTCGAGTAGAGGTCTTCTGGGTTGGCATTGGAGTTGTCGACGCCGTCTTCTTCGCCACCGGTGATACCGAGTTCGATTTCGAGCGTCATGCCGAGTGGCGCCATGCGCTTCAGGTAGTCGACGCAGATATCAAGGTTCTCTTCCATCGATTCTTCGGAGAGGTCGAGCATGTGCGAACTGAACAACGGCGAACCAGTCGCTGCGAAGTGCTCTTCACCAACGTCGAGGAGGCCAGAGATCCAGGGCAGCTTGTCCTTTGGGCAGTGGTCGGTGTGGAGAATGACGCGAGCCCCGTAGGCCTCGGCCAGAGTCTGCACGTGCTTGGCGCCGGCAACCGAGCCAAGGATTGACGCCTTGGAACCGTCGACCGGGACGTTCTTGCCACCAACGAAAGCCGAGCCGCTCGTGGAGAACTGGATAATGACCGGGCTATTGACCTTGCCGGCCGTTTCCATCACAGCATTCATCGAGTTCGTACCGATGCAGTTCGCGGCTGGCAGTGCGAACCGCTCAGCTTTGGCGAGCGCGAACACTTCGTTCACTGCCTCTCCAGTGAGGACGCCTGCGGGAAAATCGTTGCGAAGTTCAGTCACGTATTCGACTGTACGCGTTCGCTCCGACCTCGTCCCAACATCTGAACGAAGAGTACGTTTCGCGCCATGACCGAACTCGTTCGAACTGAGGTCGATCGCGGGATCGCCACCATCACTCTCGACTCTCAGCACAATCGCAATGCACTGTCTCGCCAACTCCTCGCCGAACTCCACGCTGGGATTGACGCCGCCGAGGCGGCCAACGCCCGGGCCATCGTGCTCCGCCACGAGGGGCCAGCATTCTGCGCAGGTGCCGACCTGAAGGAACGTGCCGCCGCGGCTGACGACGTTCCCGAGGTGGGACCAAATCAGATGGTCGCTGTACTCCAGCGACTCATGGACACCGAACGTCCGACGATTGCTGCCGTGAACGGCGCAGTACGCGCCGGAGGCATCGGCCTGATGGCATCCTGCGACCTGGTGGTCGTCAACAACAACACCACGTTCGCGCTCACAGAGGTCCGAATCGGCGTGGCCGCAGCCATTATCTCCGTGCCGATTCTGCGGCGCGTTCCGGCGGGCAAGATCGCTGCAGCGATGCTGACGGGCGAACAGTTCGATGCAGCAGAAGCACGTTCGATCGGCCTCGTCACTCACGTGACTGACGACGTCGACGCAACGGTGCAATCGCTCATCGACGGCGTCCGCGCAGGCGCACCAAGGGCCGTTCGGGAGACGAAAGCCCTGCTCAAGCTGGTTCCAACGCTCGACCGTGACAGAGCGTTCGACGAGATGGCTCGGCTCTCGGACGAGCTGTTCCGCGGGCCTGAAGCGAGGGTTGGCATGCAGTCATTCACGGAGAAGCGATTGCCAAGCTGGGGCGACGAAAGCATCTGATGGAAACCCTCCAGATCCCGACAGTGTCGGGCCAACACGTCACCGCTGACCACTGGCCCGGCGACCGAACACCGGTCCTTCTTGCACATGGCGGCGGCCAGACCCGGCACTCATGGGGCGGCACCGCCGAAAAGCTCGCGTCAAACGGTCATCGCGTCGTCTCGATCGACCTCCGTGGCCACGGCGACTCATCGTGGGACGCCGACGGCGACTACTCAATGGCCGCCTACTGTACCGACGCTCAGCACGTCGTCGAGTGGATCGGCGAGCCTGTTGCCTGGGTCGGTGCCTCGCTCGGCGGGATGACTGGCCTGCACGCAGTCGACGGCAACCCTCGTTCATACACATCACTGACACTTGTCGACATCACGCCGCGGCCCGCCAAGGCCGGGGTCAACCGCATCCTCGAATTCATGGCCGCCCGTGCGCACGACGGCTTCGCCAGCCTCGATGAAGCTGCTGATGCCATCGCCAAGTACCAGCCGCATCGGCCCCGACCGACCGACCTGGCCGGCTTGGCCAAGAACCTGCGCCATCGCGACGACGGCCGCTGGTATTGGCACTGGGACCCGGCCTTTATCACCTCTCGTGGCATGGTCAACAGCGAGCATGCCCGCGACCGGCATCACGACGAGCTGGAGGAAATGGCCCGGCGGATTACAATGCCAACGCTCTTGATTCGCGGCAAGCTCTCTGACCTGGTCACCGAAGACGAAGTTCAGACATTTATGGAAATGGTTCCGCACGCCGAATTCGTCGACGTCAAAGGCGCGGCACACATGATCGCCGGCGACAAAAACGACATCTTCACCGATGCGGTGGTCAGCTTTCTCGATCGCTGAGATTCATGCGATAATCGGGTCATGACCACCAGCGCAGAACTGCACGGACGCATCGTCGGACAGAACCTCCCCAAGCGGTTCCTCGCCAACGTCGAACGAAACGGCAGTATCGAAGTACTGAACTGGAAGAATTCCGCAGGCGACTGGGAGTCCAAGACCCTTGCTGAGATGGCCGACGACACCGCTCGCCTCACCGCTGCACTGCAGGACCTCGGTGTCGGCGCCGGCGACACGGTCGTCATGATGATCCGTAACCGCCAAGAGTTCCACGCTCTCGACATAGCGATTCTGTTCTGCGGTGCCACACCGGTGTCGATCTACAACTCGTCGGCTCCTGACCAGATTCAGTATCTGATCAACGACTGCGGGGCGAAGGTCGCCATCCTCGAAGATGCCGATTTTCTCGCTCGCTTCGATGCGGTTCGCGAGAAGATTCCGACCATCAAGCACACCGTGCTCATTGAGGCTGAGGGTGCCGCCGACAACATCCTTCGCTACAGCGACATGCTCGCCTCCGAGCCAGCTGATCTCACCGCCGAGGCCCAGACGGCCACACTGTCCGATACCGCCACCATCATTTACACCTCGGGCACGACCGGCCCGCCGAAGGGCGTCATGTTGAGCCACAGCAACGTGGCCTGGACTCTCGAGTCTGTCGGCCAGTCGATGCGTGACCAGACCGACATCGCCGACTTCGCAGGTAAACGCCACGTGTCGTACCTGCCGATGGCGCACGTCATGGAGCGACTCCTCGGCCACTACTACATGATCGATTTCGCCACGAAGGTGTACTGCTGCCCGGAGACCTCGCAGATGCCTGCAATCGTCCGCGAGACCAAGCCCAACCTGTTCATCGGCGTGCCGCGTGTGTGGGAGAAGATGTATGCCGGCGTCAACGCTGCTCTGGCTGCCGATCCTGAAAAGGAGCAGCAGTTCAACGCCGGCGTAGCAGCGGCCCTTCCGATCATGGAGAAGATGACCGCAGGCACCGCGACTGACGAAGAGATCGCCACCTGGAACTTCCTCAACGAGGTCGGCTTTCAGGCCATCCGCGGATTGATCGGCCTCGACGAAGTCGAGATTGGCATCTCCGGTGCAGCACCGATCCCAGCCGAGATCCTCGGCTGGTTCCGCGCAATCGGCGTCCCGCTGAGCGAGGGTTACGGCATGTCGGAGACCACCGCCGTACTCTCCTGGTCGGCCGCTGCCAAGCCGGGCTATGTGGGCCGACCTGCAACCGGTGTCGAGTTGAAGATCGCCGACGACGGCGAAGTCCTCGCTCGTGGCGGCAACATGTTCGTGGGCTACCTCGGGCTGCCCGACAAGACCGCTGAGTCCATCGACGACGAGGGCTGGGTGCATACCGGTGACATCGGTGTGATCGATGACGACGGCTACCTCAAGATCGTCGATCGCAAGAAGGAACTCATCATCACCGCCGGTGGTAAAAACATCAGCCCAGCCAACCTCGAAGCAGCACTCAAGATGATCCCACTGGTCGGCCAGGCGTGTGCTGTTGGCGAGCAGAAGCCGTTCGTGACAGCACTTGTGGTCCTCGACCCCGACGCTGCTGCGGTGTGGGCCGTCGAGCATGGCCTGACAGGCGACGCCGCCACGACGGTCGAAATGGCTCAGAACGCAGCCGTGATCGCCGAAGTCGAGGCCGGCCTGATCGAGGCCATGGCCAACTTCAACAACGCCGAGGCTGTGAAAAAGGTCAAGGTCCTGGGCGCTGAATGGCTCCCCGACACCGAGCTGCTGACGCCAACCTCGAAGCTCAAGCGTCGCGGCATTCTGAGCACCTTCGCCGACGAGATCGACGCCCTCTACAGCAAGTAGGTCAGTTGATGAGGCGGTAGCCGACGCCTCGTGCTGTGACGATCAGCTTGGGGTCGTCCGGGTGCTCTTCGACCTTCACACGGAGGCGTCGGACGTGCGCGTCGACGAGCCGGGAATCGCCAAAGTACTCGTACCCCCACACGCGTTCGAGGAGTTGATCGCGTGACAACACTGCACCGGCGTGGTCAGCAAACTCGACGAGCAGCCGGAACTCGGTCTTCGTGAGACTGAGTTCGTGACCGCCCCTCAGTACGATTCCCTGCTCTCGGCGCAACTCGATGTCGCCGAACACGCTGGGAGTGGACGCGGCAGTGGTGTCCTGGAGGTGGACACGACGAAGTAGTGCCCGAATGCGCGCCGCGAGCTCTTTCGGGACAACCGGTTTGGTGACGTAGTCGTCAGCACCCGCTTCGAGCCCGGCGACCATGTCAACCGTGTCGGTCTGGGCGGTGATGATGATGATCGGCACGATGCTCTTCAGGCGCAAGGCGCGGCAGACCTCGAAGCCTGACATGTCAGGAAGCCGGAGGTCGAGGAGGATCAGATCAGCAGAATACGCGTCGAATGCAACAAGACCCTCGACGCCGTTTGCGGCTTGGCGCACTGAGTAGCCCTCGTCTTCGAGAGCGAGCGACAGCGCGAGCCGGATCGCATCGTCGTCTTCGATGAATAGCAGTGACTCCATCGCGCTGGAGAATACAACACCGGAGAGAGGCATCGCTTTTCTGCGATTTCTCCCATCGATTGCTTTGTTACCGAAATCGCACAGGCCGCGAATTGATCTGTCACACAGGGGGACCATATTTATAGCTGTTCACGCTGCCCCGGTGAGACACCTCCCTCCCCCTGGTGTCTCACCGGCAGCGCGAGAACCTTGCGCCGCCGTGTCTCTCCCACATGGCTGACCTGCAACACTCTCATCTGTGGCTCGGCAACGCTCTCTCCGCCTTCGCACCCGCGTCACACTCTTTTTTGCGTTCATCGCCCTGTTTGCTGGGTCAGTCTTAATCGGCGTCACATACGGGTTCGCCCGCAGCACGCTGCTCTCCCGTGAGAACACCGCCGCCCGGGACCAGACAATCATTCATGCCGACCTGATCCGACAGCAGCTCGAAGAGAACCCTCAGACGATCAACGTGTTCGTCGACAAGGAGCTCAGATTCAGAATCGACGACGATGGCTTTGCAAACCTCGGTTCGCTCGACCCCGCACGTCCTCGAGCGGGCACCAACACGCGGCGGAAAATCGACGACTACCCAGAAGTCATCGTCAGGGCCGTCGAACAACGTGGGAACGGCACGGCATACGTCGAGATTGATGGCCAGACCTACGTAGTTGTCGGCGTCTACATCGGTGCATTCGACGTCGGCTACTACGAGGCATTTCCGCTCGGGGACACCGAACGGACGCTTCGTGCAATCCTCACAGCCCTCGCCCTCGGCGGCATCGGCACGCTGGTGCTGGCGACCCTGTTCGGCTTCTCGACCAGCCGTCGCCTCCTCCGTCCGCTGAGCCGCGTTGCCGACGCTGCCGAGGACATTGCGTCTGGCGGGTTCGACACTCGCCTCGACCAAGAATCCGATCCCGATCTCGACCGCCTGGCCGCCTCGTTCAACGATATGGCCGACGCCGTTCAGACGCGTATCGAACGTGACACTCGCTTTGCGTCCGATGTCTCCCACGAACTGCGCTCCCCCATCACGGCACTCACCGCTGCTGTCGAGGTGCTCGACCGTCGCCGTGAGGAACTCCCTGAACGAACGCGTCAGGCACTCGATGTTGTCGTCAGCCAGGTGCGCCGATTCGACAGCATGGTGATCGACCTGCTCGAACTGTCACGTCTCGACGCTGGCGCGACTGACCTGAACGTCGAGCGGCTCGACATCGTCGATCTGACTCGCCGTATCGCCGCCCGCTACGGCGCCGCTGACGTCCCCATCGAGGTTGCCAATCAGACCCGCCGCGAGGTCCCGATCGACAAGGTTCGCTACGAACGTATTCTCGGCAACTTGGTCGAGAACGCTCAACACCACGGCGGTGGAGCACTGTCGATCCAGCTGTCACCAGTAGCCAAAGGTCGGATGCGTATCGCTGTCGAGGACGGTGGGCCCGGCGTCGCCCGCGGTGAACGAGAGCACATTTTCGAGCGATTCGCGCGCGGTAGTTCCGCTCGCCACCGGATCGGTACAGGCCTCGGCCTGGCGTTGGTCGCTGAACACTGCGCCGCCATGGGTGGCGCCGCCTGGGTCGAAGATCGTCAAGGCGGCGGCGCGCGCTTCGTCGTTGAGCTGCCGTCTGGGGTGAACGTATGACGCATTCGAACAAACGGCGCATCATCGCTGCAGCACTGGTCCAGGTGCTCGCCGCCATAACTGTTGCCTGCTCTGTTCCGACCGGTGACTCGACATTCCAGCCGATTGATGGCGACGAGATCCCAGGTGGCTTAAACGATTCGACGACAACCACGTCGACGACCACGACCACCACGACCACCACGTCGATTCCCGACGTCCCGGAAACGACCGTCGAATCGTCGACAACCACCACGCTGGCCACAGCCGAAAGAGTCGACCTCTACTTCATCTCACGAGGACTGCTCGCTGTCGTCGAGACAGAACTCGTCGCACGTCGCGATCTCAATCAAATCGTGGTCGCGCTGGAACAAGGTCCTCCCCTCGGCAGCGGGTTCAGTTCGTTCGTGCGGCGCGGTCTCATCGTCGGCCAGCCGACAGTCAAGGGCGGCGTCATCACGATCGATCTCGATGCCGATGTGTACAACCTGATCCTCGCCCGGAATCAGCGACAAGCGATCGCCCAAATCGTCTGGACGTTCCTTCAGAACAGTACCGCGATCGGCCAGGTGGCCTTCACTCTCGACGGCGAGCCGTTCCCCGTGCCTGCTGACGGCGGAGACCGTGAGCTCGCAGCCACCGACGACTTCGCGTCACTCGACCCGGGCACCCCCCGCTCGCCTGTCGAACCAGCCAATCAGTTCTCGAACGAACCGACCACTGGGACAAGCCTGCCCGACTAGGTCAGTAGCCGAGGCGCTGGACGCGCTCCGGCTTGCGTTGCCAGTCTTTGTCGACCTTGACGCGAAGTTCGAGGTACACGCCCTCGGGAAGCTGCTTGCGGGCCAGCTCGCCAGCACGCTTGAGGATCAACCCACCCTTGCCAATGACCATCCCCTTCTGGCTGTCCCGCTCAACGATGATGTTGACCCGGATACGGGGCCATTCCCATTCAGCGACTTCGGTGGCGATCGAGTAGGGCAACTCGTCACGGGTCACGGCGAGCAACTGCTCGCGAACCAGTTCGGCAACCCAGCGCTCTTCGGGAAGATCGGACACTTCGTCGTTGGGGAAGTACTGGGGTCCCTCGGGTAGCGATGCAGCGAGATAGTCGACGAGCGGCCCGATGCCCTCGCCGTTCTTGGCCGACATGGGGAAGTACTCTTTGGCACCGAGGGAGCTCGCTGCCTGGAGCATCCCGAGCACCTGTTGCGGCTTTGCCACGTCGGTCTTGTTCACGATGACGACGGCTTTGGACACATCGATCCGGTCAGAAACCCAACGGTCACCCTTACCAAACGGCATCGTGGCGTCGAGCACGAGGCAGGTCATGTCGACATCTTTCGTGCTTTCGATCGCCGTCGCGTTGACTCGTTCGCCGAGTGCAGTGACCGGCTTGTGCAGGCCGGGCGTGTCGACGAAGATCAACTGGCTCGTCGGCCGGGTGAGCACACCCATGATGCGATGCCGGGTGGTCTGGGGTTTGTCGGAGACGATGCTGATCTTGCGCCCACAGATCGCATTCACCAGCGATGACTTCCCCACGTTGGGTCGGCCGACGAAGGTCACGAAACCTGACGTGTAACTCTCGCTGGCCTCAGTCGTTTCGTCGGTCACTTCGCCAGTGTGCCAGGCTCGATTCCCTGATGCTCATGACAACGATATCGACGAGATGAAAAGGCTCCTCGGCATCACCGTCGACGACATCCCCGGGGGCGCTCAAGTCACCCAGGAGTTCTTATTCGAACACGTTGGTGCCAACAGGCCGTTGTACGTGGCGGAATTGATCTTCTGCTCCTACGTCTGAGTCGCCACCGATGACCGACGCCACACCCATCAACATTCCGCTCGCTGCAGTCCACGAAGCAATAGCTGCGTCACGTCCTGACGAGCACTGCCTCGTGTTTCGCGACCGGCGATTCACCTGGCAACAGGTCACCGACCGAACGAGGCGGCTCGCCAACGCACTGCTCGCCCGCGGCCTCGGCTGTCACACCGAACGATCCGACCTCGCCAGCCACGTCAGCGGGCAAGACCACCTGGCGATCTACCTCCACAACGGCAACGAGTACCTGGAATCGATGCTCGGTGCCCTGAAGGCTCGGGTCTGCTCGCTCAACGTCAACTACCGATATGTCGCCGAAGAACTGCACTACCTCCTGACCGACGCACAGGCCACCGCCATCGTGGTGCACTCACAATTTGCACCGACGCTGGCCGAAGTAATTCCACAACTGCCTCACCTCAGAGTGATCCTGCAGGTCGACGACGAGTCAGGAAACGACCTACTCCCTGGTGCTGTCTGGTACGAATCAGCACTCGCGGCAGCCTCGCCCGAACGGCCGGCTGTCGAATGGAGCGGCGACGACCTGTACATGCTGTATACCGGCGGTACCACCGGGATGCCAAAGGGCGTGATGTGGCGCAACGGCGACGCCATGGTCGAATGCTTCGGCGGTTCTCGCACAGCACAGACCATCGACGATTTCGTCGCCGAGGCCAACACTGGCTTACAGGCGCTGCTCGCTCCCCCGTTCATGCACGGTGCCGGGCATTGGATGAGTTTCCGCACGTGGCTCGGGGGCGGCACCGTCTTCGTGCAGTCGGTTCCGGAACGGCTCGATCCAGTCGATGTCTGGTCGCTGGTCGAGCACGAGCGCCTCAACTTCCTGTTGATCGTTGGAGATGCCTTTGCTCGCCCACTGCTTGACGAATTGGAATCTCCAACTGGTCGCGCGGGGTACGACCTTTCGTCGCTCACGGTGATCCTCTCTGGCGGAGCTGCACTTTCGGCTCCGCTCAAGGCCGAATTTCTTCAGCACCTGCCGACCGTGATGATCGTCGATGGGCTCGGTTCGTCCGAGGCCGGCGGCCAGGTCTCCCACGTGTCTGCTGGCGGCAGCGCCTCGACGGGCACCTTCGAATTGACGCCCGGCAATGTGCTGCTGTCCGCTGAGCTCGATCGGGTACTCGACCCGACCGATGACGAGACCGGCTGGCTTGCAAAGACCGGCCGGTTGGCGCTCGGCTACCTCGGCGACGAAGCCAAGACGCAGCACACCTATCGAACGGTCACTGGCCGGCGCTACGCCGTCCCGGGCGACCGGGCTCGCTACCGAGACCGCGATCCGAACGATCTTGTTGTCGAACTCCACGGTCGCGACTCGGTCACCATCAACTCGGGTGGCGAGAAGATCTTCGCAGAAGAGGTCGAAGCCGCGATCAAGGCACACCCAGCCGTCTACGACTGTGTGGTCGCCGGACGTCCGAGCGAACGCTGGGGCAGCGAAGTTGTTGCTGTCGTGCGGATCCGTGAGGGCCATGAAACCGACGCTGCTGCGCTCCTCGCCGAAGCAGAACGCCACATCGCACGCTACAAGCTACCCAAGGCGATCGTCTGGGTGGACGAGGTCGTCCGCTCGCCAAGCGGTAAGGCCGACTATCGCTGGGCCAAATCAATCATCGTGGCGTGAGTCAAGGGGTCGTACAACGTCCACGCTTCACGATGATGATCAAGAGCGACGTCCCTCCAGAGCAAGGCTTCTGAAGGCTCAACAACTTCGATGCCGTCTGGAACGCACCCGTCTCAGAACCAAACTCTGCAACGTTGTACGGCACATCAATTCACGCCAGTCCTCTATGGTGAGCGGAGCACCTCACGAAACGAAGAAAGGCTGGCCTGATATGGGTCTTCTCGACAAACTCAAGGGCGAACTCGTTGACATCATCGAGTGGATGGACGATTCTCGGTCAACGCTTGCGTGGCGGTTTCCGCGCTACCAGAACGAGATCAAGAACGGCGCACAGCTCATCGTCCGCGAAGGCCAAAAGGCCGTGTTCGTGTACCGGGGTGCGCTGGCCGACCAATTCGAGCCCGGCCATTACGAGCTCACGAGCGAGAACCTCCCGATTATGTCGACGTTGCAGGGCTGGAAGCACGGCTTCGACAGTCCGTTCCGCAGCGAGGTCTACTTCATCAACACCCGGCCGGTCACGGACCTGCGCTGGGGAACCCCCCAGCCCGTCACAGTTCGCGATCCTGACTTCAAAATGGTGCAGATCCGGGCCAACGGCCTCTGCGTCGTCAAGATCGTCGACGTCGAAATCTTTCTCAAGGAGGTCATCGGTACCGACTCAGCCGTCGAAGCCGACGAAATCGCCGAGCTATTACGTCGAGTCATCTCGATGGCATTCTCCGACATGGTCCTTGCGACCGGCCTCGGCGCTATCGACCTACAGGGGCAGCAAGTCGCCCTATCCGCCAAGCTCGCCGAGTTCGTGCAAGAGCGCGTCGACGACGAGTTCGGCCTCTCCATCCCGGAGATGACGATGAACATCTCGCTCCCCGATGAGATCACGCAGTCGATGACTCGCGGTGTGGCCAAGGGCGTCGAAGCATCCGGTTTCATCGAGAACGTTGACCTCAACAAATACCAGCAGGCTCAAGTCGCGGACTCCATGCTCGCTGCTGCCAAGAACGAGGGTGGCTCGGTCATGGGCGACATGATGCAAATGGGTATGGGCGCCATGATGGCTGGCCAGATGGCCCAGAGCATGCCGGGGATGACCGGCCAACAACAGCCCACTGCCGCCGCACCCGCGCCCCCACCGCTGCCGGGTCATGCGATGTACCACGTCGATCACGGTGGCCAGTCCGGTGGTCCGTACAACATGGCCCAGATGCAGGCTGGTATCCAGAACGGGCAGGTCGCTGGCTCCACACTCGTGTGGACACAGGGAATGGCGGCATGGGCTCCGGCTCAGTCGGTTCCCGATCTGCAGGATCTGTTCTCGGCTCCGCCGCCCATGCCAACGTCAAGCGCCACCCCACCACCAGTGCCGCCTTCTGCACCTGTAACCGAGTGAGTAGCCGCCGATGAGCGACCGGCTACCACCACCACCGCCGTGGCCTGATCCGGGCGGCTCAGGGCTACTTCCGCCCGGCAACGAAGCGGCCCCCGAGGACGCACCGTCACGCGACTCGTTGGCGATGAAGCATGGCACCGAAGACAGCCGCACCTACCCATGCGGCGCCTGCGGCGGCGAATTGCATTTCGACATCGAGTCGCAAGTGCTGAAGTGCGCGCACTGCGGGAACACACACGAACTCATCGAAGGTCAGCAAGAGCAGGTCAGCGAGAATGATCTCCGTGCGGCGCTGCAACTCGTCAAGTCCGGCAAGAACGCCCACCGCGAGAACTTCGTCGGGGCCGAGAAGCAGATCGTCTGCCAGAACTGTGGCGGTCGCACCACCTTTGCCGGCACGCTCACTGCCGAGAAGTGCCCGTATTGTGCGACGCCGATTCAGCGAGACGATGTGCACGACGCCCCCGACCGCCTCCCGGTCGATGGCGTGCTGCCGTTCTCGGTCGACGATAAACAGGCCAAGGAACTGATCGAAAAGTGGATCAGTAAGCGCTGGTTCGCTCCGACCGAGTTCAAGACCTATGGCCGCACCGGCGCGTTCTCCAGCGTGTACGCGGCGTACTTCACGTATGACGCCGACACGAACACGAACTACACCGGTCGGCGCGGCGACAATTACACCGTCACCGTTGGCAGCGGCGACGATCGCCATACCGAAACTCTTACCCGATGGACTCCGGCGCGCGGCCAGGTGAAGAACAGCTTTGACGACATCACCGTGTTCGCGAACGAAGGGTTCGAACGTCAGCGAATTGAGAAACTCGAACCGTGGCCGACCGAGGCAGCGAAGCCGTACTCGGCCGAGTACGCAGCGGGCCATCTCGCTCGCACCTACGACAACGACGTCGAAGAGTGCCTCCCTGAGGCAACGGCGAAGATGGAGACGGAGATCCGTCACACCGTTAAGCGGGACATTGGCGGCGATCAGCAGGACATCCACTCGATGAACATCAACTGGCTACAGATGACCTACAAACACCTGCTGCTGCCTATCTGGCTACTCACGGTGATCTATGAGAATAAGCCGTTCCAGGTGTACATCAACGGTGTCACCGGCGAAGTCCACGGTGCCCGCCCGTTCAGCAAGGTCAAGATCATCACGGCCATCGTCGTCGCCGTCCTGGTGATTGCTTTGGTTGCAGTCGCCGTCTCAGCCAGAGGTGGTGGCTAAATGATCATCTCCTTCATCCTGCTTGCTGCCGTCGTCAGCATCGTCGGCTTCGGCGTGGCGCTCTCAGTACGCGGAAAACGCGACTTCGCCAAGCAGAACGAAGTGGTCCCAGGCAGAGCGTCGCCAGCACCAGCGTCCTGGGCTGGCGCACATTCGCCGGAAGCCAAGCTGCACCGTCGCCTCGCCGACGCCGTCCGCGCAGTAAACGGCAACCCTCGGCTCGGCGAACTCGGCCTCTCGATGCAGACCAAGCAGATCGAGGCCGAAGCCATGGCTATCGACGAACGACTTGTCGCTGCCGCCGGGTTGCCCAGCAGCCACCGCGCTGTCGCCGTTGCCGAATTCGAACCGCACGTCAAGGCATTGGAAGACGCCGTTGCGACGCTCATCAAAAGCACCACGGTCAGCGACTCCAAGCAACTGCTCGAACAAGTCATCTCCGAGGCCGACCTGCAGGTCCAGGCCCTCGCTCAGGCGCGCGCCGAGGTCGAGGCCATCGACCGTTCTGCGAGCAACATGCTGCCTTCCGTCGAGTAGGGCAGGGCAACAAGCTGACCCCTCCCCTAACCTGAGCGTGTGAGTAACACACGTTCTTGGGATACCGAACACCTTCCAGAGGGCGAAGCGAAGGTCGCTGCCGTTCGCGACATGTTCGACGCAATCGCTCCGAAGTACGACCGCCTGAATCGAATCATCTCGTTCCGACTCGACGTCCGTTGGCGCAAGCGTGCCGTGCGCGATCTTGCTCTGCCCGCCGGAAGCAACGTGCTTGATCTCGCAAGCGGCACCGGCGATCTGTGCATCGATCTCCGCAAGGCTGGCATGTCGTCGGTCTCGATGGATCTGAGCTTCGGAATGCTCTCGGCCGATCGGTCCGGCAGCCCGCGAGTCCAGACCGACATCCTGCGTCTCCCGGTCCCTGATGGCTCTGTCGACGGTGTGATGTGCGGTTTCGCACTGCGTAACCTGGTCGACCTGCCGACGTTCTTCAACGAACTCGGCCGAGTCGTCCGGCCCGGCGGCCGTATCGCCCTGCTTGACGTGAGCGTTCCGAAGAACCGCGTGGTCCGCTGGGGCAATGGCATCTACTTCGGGAAGATCGTGCCCAAGATCGGCGCGGCGCTGTCCGACGGCCCGGCATACGCCTACCTCCCAAAAAGCGTTGCCTACCTCCCCCTACCTGCCGTCATGGTCAGCGCACTACAAGATGCCGGCTTCGCCGACGCCGAACATACTCAACTGTCCGGCGGGCTGACCCAGTTGATGGTGGGCACGCGGGCCTGACCGCTGCTGTGATGTACGCAGTCACCCGACCGCTCTCCGAACTGATCAGCGCCGACGGAGCTACCCCGGACCTCAACGACGTCGCAGGAAGCGACGGGTTCCTGTTCGTTCGTGACGGAGTTGGCATCGCGGGCCGGGGTATTGCAGCACGTGTTCCTATCGATGCAGCAGTCCGATGGCTCGCAGCGATCAATCACCGATCAACCGTCGACGGTGTCACGCCGCGCGCCATCGGTTCGCTACCTTTCCGACCCGGCGACGACGGTGATCTCGTCGTTCCCGCCGTCCTTGTCGGCAAGCGCGCCGACGGCACGCAGTGGGTCACCACGTTCGACGATGCCGACCCAACCGAGGCACTCTCGGCACCAGACAAACCGACCCCGACTGCGACGACCTACTCGATCGGCCACAGCGCGCCCATCGACACGTACCTGGCTGCGGTCGCAGCAGCACGTGATGCGGTTCGAGCCGGCCAACTCACCAAAGCAGTGATTGCCCGCCCCATCACCGTGACTGCCGACCAGCCCATCGATGTCGCTGCGGTCCTCCGTCGGCTCAAAGCGTCGTTCGGATCGTGCTACCGATATTCGATCGACGGCCTGATCGGCGCCTCACCCGAACTCCTCGTCGAAGTCGATGGCGCAGTCGTTCGTTCGCATCCGCTTGCCGGTACCACGCCACGGACCGGCGACCCCACCAACGATGCGGCGCTCGCCTCAGCGCTGCAGGCCAGTACGAAGAACCGGATCGAACACCGCATCGTGATCGACGAGGTCCACGGCACATTGCTGCCCTGGGCGAGTTACCTCGACTGGGAGCCAGAGCCGTCCATTGTCTCGGTTGCCAACGTGCAGCACCTCGGCACCCGAATGGAGGGCATGCTCAGCCAGCCGGGCCCGAGTGTGATCGATCTCGTGCGGGCGCTGTCGCCGACTCCGGCGCTCGGCGGCCACCCCCGGTCGGACGCCATCGAGTTGATCGAGCGAGTCGAAGGATTCGAGCGAGGCCGTTACGGCGGTGCAGTCGGCTGGGTCGACGCAGCCGGCAACGGCACGTGGGCTGTGACCATCCGCTGCGCCGAGCTGTCTGACGACCGGCTTGTCGCCAGGCTCGTCGCCGGGGGCGGCATCGTTGCCGAGTCGGAGCCGTTGTCCGAACTTGCCGAGACACAGGCCAAGTTCCAGGCCATGCTCAGCGCTCTCGTGCGGCCATAGGGCCAGCGACACCTTCGTGGCGTGGAAAGCGACTCCCGCCAGTAGACCCCTGCCTCAACGGGTGTTGCAGCCGCTTGTTCGCGGTCAGCATATTGGCCGATGTTCAGCCGATGGCAACTGCAACTGCGGCGTGGAGATCGGCGTGCACTTCGACATTGCGGTCACGCGTCGACTCGATACGGACAACCCACGGGCCCGGTGTCGCGAGCTGGTCAATCAGCTCGTCCGCCGTCACCACCGTGCGAACGGTAACGCCATGGGCTGCAGCAAGCCCCGCCACGTCTGTCCCGAGCGGAGTACCGAAGAGCTGTTCGAAACGATCGTGCTCCAGGGTCGACGCTTGCGGAAGAAACGAGAAGATTCCTCCGCCGTCGTTATCGACGACAACGACCCGGAGGTCGATGCCGTTCGCGACGAGCCCGACGAGTGCGTTGCTGTCGTGGACGTAGGCAAGATCACCGATGAGTACTGCCGCTGATTTCCCAGCCGCTGCGATGCCGCGGGCTGTCGACATCACCCCGTCGATGCCGTTGGCTCCTCGATTGGAGTGGGCTGTTGCCCGCCGCCCTCCGAACCACTCGTGATCGCGAATCGGCATCGACGACGACACGACGAGGTCGACACCGGCTGGCAGATGATCAGCGATGGTTCGGGCAACGAGCGGCTCCGACAACTCACCCGTTTCAGACATGGCAGCGAGCACAGCAGCGTCGGCGGCCCGGTCAGCCGTGATCCAATCGTCGAGCCAATTCAAGTCTGGCGTGCTGCCCCCGACGGCCGTGATGACAGCGTCGATCGTGGCGACAGCATCGACGTTACGCCCGGGATCGATCAGGCCAGGACCGCCAACCTGCACCAACTGAGCTCCGTCGACGACTGCACGGTCGATCCACTGGGCCAGTGTCTTGGACGTCGACGGTCGCCCAACTCGGATGACGACACTGGGGAGATGGTCGGCGGCGAACGGCACCGAGCGCAGCATCGACTCGGACGTCGTGACCACTCCGTCGAGGTGGCGCATCCCAGAGATCGGGTCAGCCAGGATCGGCCAGCCGGTCAGAGCATGAAGTGCTGCCACGCTGGCAGCGTCGACGCCGCTGCGTCCGCCGACAAGGATCAACCCGTGAGGCGCAGAGATCGCCGACAAAGGATCGCCAAACGACTCGGGGGCCGCGACCTCATCGTTATGTACGAGCGGTTCAGGGAGGTCACCTGCTTTCCCCAACAAGGGCTCGCGGAACGGCAGGTTCAACTGAATCGGGCCAGTCCGAGCGCGCTGCAGGGTGGCGGCGGCCAGGGAGCGCCACTGACCACGCTCTGCAGCGTCAGCGACGCCGGGGTCGTGGTACCAACGGACGTGGCCACCGTAGAGCTCGACCTGATCGATGGTCTGCGGCGCTCCAACGCCGCGTAGTTCTCCCGGCCGATCGGCCGTGACCACGATGATCGGAACGTCCGACAACCCTGCTTCGACGACGGCCGGAAAGAAGTTCGCCGCGGCAGTTCCACTCGTACACAACAAAATCGCCGGGACGCCGGTGAGACCTACTCCGAGCGCAACGAAGCCAGCGACGCGTTCGTCATGAACGACTTGAACACTCAACTCAACGCGAGCGGTGAGGGCAAGGGCCAATGGTGTCGACCGGGATCCAGGGGCAATCACGACGCTTCGCACGCCCTGATTGATCCACTCGTCGACAAGGGTGGCGCAGAACGTTGCCTGAACATCCTGGGCTCGGATCGGTTCGACCATTGCTTCGAGACGATAGGGCTCTACCGTGGAGATCGTGGACACCAGCGCGAATCTCACCCGTCCAACTATTGACATCGACATCTTCTCCGATGTCGTCTGCCCGTGGTGTTACATCGGTAAGCGCCGTTTCGAGAACGGCCTCGGCCAGATCGACGAAGACCTCGGCGTCGACTTCAACATCCGATACCACGCTTACCAGCTCGACCCAGATGCGGCACCGGGCGTCGCGACTCCCGTCGCCGAGGGGTACGCCAAGAAGTTTGGTGGTCCCGAGAAGGCCGCTGAAATCCTGGCCCATGTGACCACCACCGCCGCCGAAGACGGCATCGAGTTCAATATGGACAAGGCCCTCCGGGCCAACACGCTCCTTGCTCACCGGCTCATCTGGCTGGCTGGCCTTCCCGGCTCCCCGGTTGCCCAGGCTGTGATGAAAGAGCGGCTCATGCAGGCGTATTTCACCGATGGCCAGCACATCGGCAGCCCTGGCGTCCTTGTCGAATGCGCCATCGAACTGGGCTTCACCCGCGACGACGTCGAGTCATTTCTCTCCTCCGATCAAGGTGTCGCCGAAGTCCAAGCCGAAATTGCAGACGCCCGCGACAACGGCATCACAGCGGTGCCGACCTACGTGTTTAACCGTGAGTGGGCAGTGCCGGGTGCTCAAGACGCCGACACCTTCGAAAAGGTGCTCCGCAACATCGCTGCCAACATGCTGAAGCCCGCCACCGACTGATTGTGCTCCTCGCTCACGGATTCACGCAGACCGCACAGAGTTGGTCGGTTCTCCAACATCTCCTCAGCTCACGCGGGCTCGACCAGAACATTGCAGTCGATCTCCCGGGCCACGGATCAGCCAGCGACGTTCGCTCCGACCTATGGGGCTCTGCTGATCACTTGGTTGCAGCAGGCGGCCGCACCACCTACGTCGGTTACTCGATGGGTGGACGTGTGAGCCTGCACGCCGCCCTCGCTCACCCACAGGCGGTCGAGCAGTTGGTGTTGATCGGAGCCACCGCCGGGATCGACAGCGCCGCCGATCGCGCCAAGCGTCGAAGCGACGACGAGCTACTCGCCGACCGAATCGAAACCATCGGCGTCGAAGCGTTCGTCGACGAGTGGCTCCAAAAGCCGCTGTTCGCTGGCCTGACCCCTGATCAGGCAATGCGGGTCGATCGGCTTCGCAACACCGCCGTCGGCCTGGCTTCGAGCCTTCGCCATGCCGGCACCGGCACACAGGCGCCCCTCTGGGATCGCCTGACTGAGATCAGCTGCCCAGTCCTGCTGCTGGTTGGTCAACATGACCAGAAATTCAAGGCAATCGCCGAGCGGATGACGATGGCGCTGCCGCACGCGGAGCTTCGAGCGATCGCTGGCGCCGGCCACAGCGTCCATCTCGAGCAGCCTGAGCGAACCGCCGATGCGCTCGTCGACTGGCTCGCTTCCCAGTGATCGACCAGCACGATCACACCGAGTTCTGACATCGGTCACGCAGGCGAGGAGCGAGACTGATCAGCCGCCGAGTGCCAGGCCGAGGGTCACGGCGACACCGACGCAGAGTTGTAGCTTGCCGGTTGCTCCGAGGACACCGATCAGCGCCTTGCCGTTCGCTCCGCCCAGCACGGCACGCGTCGGTACGATCGCCATCGGCACGGCGGCGAGACCGATGAGCGCCGACGGCCGATCCGTTGCTGCGGCCACTACGACGAACACAAAGGCTGCTGCGATCAACAGGACATAGAACCACCGAGTGCGCTGGTCGCCGAGCCGAACGGCCAGTGTCTTCTTGCCGACCTCACGGTCGGTCGGGATGTCACGCAAATTGTTGATAACGAGCAATGCACAAGCGAGGGAGCCAGCAGCACACCCAACGATGACGGAAAGTCCGGTGACCTCGGCAACAGCGGCGTAGGTGGAGCCTGCAGTGGCGACCAAGCCGAAGAACACAAACACAAACACTTCGCCGAGGCCAATGTATCCGTACGGCTTTGGACCCCCGGTATAGAACCAGCCAGCAGCAATGGCGGCTGCGCCGACTGCGATCAGCCACAGTGACGTGTCGAGCGCAATTGCGGCGCCTGCGACAGCGGCGACGCCGAAGGATCCGAAGGCCGCGAGTTTGACCGACTTCGCTGGTGCGAGGCCGCTGGCAACGAGCCTGACCGGGCCGACACGAACGTCATCGGTGCCGCGGATGCCATCGCTGTAGTCGTTGGCATAGTTGACCCCGACTTGCAGCATCGAGCTGACGACAAGGCAGGCAGCAACACGCCACCAGGCAATTGGCCCGACACCCACGGCGGCAGCAGCGCCGATAGCTACGGGGACGACCGCAGCGGGCAAGGTGCGGGGGCGGGCCCCGACGATCCAACGGTTCATGAGATCTCCATCATGCCAGCTGACATAATGCGTGCATGAGCGAACTGTGGCAAATGTCGGCGCTCGAACTTGCCGAGCAGATCCGAACGAGGCAGGCGTCGAGTCGTGAAGTGCTCGAGGCACATCTCGCCCGCATCGACAAGGTCAACCCACATTTGAACGCAGTCGTGCGGCGCTTGGACGACGAAGCGTTCGCTGCCGCCGACGCCGCCGACGCCGCGGTCGCCGCCGACGCCGTAGTAGGTCGACTGCACGGTGTGCCTTGCACAGTCAAAGAGAACATCGACGTGGCCGGCACCCCGACCACGCAAGGTGTCGTCGCGCTGGCCAGTGCGATTGCGTCAATCGACGCGCCGACAACCGCCCGGATGCGCGCTGCTGGTGCCATTCCCTTTGCTCGAACCAACCTCCCCGACTTCGGGCTCCGCGTGCACACCGACTCCCAACTCCACGGGCTGACCCGTAACCCCTGGAACCCGAATGTCACGGCTGGAGGGTCGAGCGGTGGTGAAGCCTCCGCAATTTCATCTGGAATGAGTCCCATCGGACTGGGCAACGACATCGGCGGCTCACTCCGAAACCCTGCGCACTGCTGTGGCATCGCCTCCTTGAAGCCAACCGTCGGTGTGATCCCGATGGCCACCGTCGTTCCTCCGCTCGAGATGCCAATCTCCTCGCAGTTGATGGTCGTGGAAGGGCCAATGGCACGCACCATTGCTGACGTGCGCGCCGGCCTCGAGATCCTTGCCGGCCAGCACCCACGAGATCCGCGCAGTGTCTCCGCTGTCCTCGATGATGCCGCACCCGGCGAGCGGATGAAGATCGCCATGCTCCCTGAGCCTCCTGGAGGCCGTACCGACCCTGGCATTGCCAACGCCATTCGGTCGGTCGGCGATCTGCTCAGCAACGCCGGGCACGACGTCGTCGAGGTCGTGCCTCCCGATTACGAAACGGTGATCGCCCTGTGGGCGCAGATGCTGATCGCCGATGTTCGTCAGCAACAAGAACTCCTTTCTCTGGTCATGGGCGAGGGCGGCCAGAAAGTGCTCGCCAACCTTGAGCGCGAACTCGAACCAACCGACTTGGCTGGTGTTCTTACAAGCCATCTCGAGCGGTACCGCGTGATGCAAACGTGGTCCGCGTTCTTTACTGAGTACCCAATCCTGATCGGCCCTACCTGGGCCTTGCCAGCATTTGAGCACGACGCCGACCTCGACCCTGCTCAGACCGAGCTGGTGACCGACACGATCCGCCCGGTGGTCATCGCCAACCTGCTTGGCACGCCAGCTGCGATCACCCCCGCTGGCGTCGTTGGCGGTCTCCCGGTGGGCGTCCAGGTGATGGGCGACCGCTTCAGCGATCAGCGTTGCCTCACGGTGGCCGGCGAGATCGAGTCGCTGGTCGGCACCTTCACGCCGATCGATCCGATCATCGGCTGACATGGCTGGCCGCCTGGTTGCCCTCGACCTTCCCGGCGGGCCTGACTTCGTCGCGGAACTGCAGCGCATCTGGGCGAACGGCGACGCTGCCTTCCCGGTTGACCAACGGTTTCCCGCGGGCGCCAAGCAACGGGTCTGCGTAGCGATGCGCGTCGGCGACGATGTCGAGCCTGGCGACGCGCTCGTGGTCGCCAGCAGCGGGTCGACCGGCAGTCCCAAAGGAGTGGTGCTCACGCATGACGCTGTGGCTGCCTCAGCCGAAGCGACGAGCATCCGTCTCGGAGTCGGTGCCGGCGATCACTGGCTGGCCTGTTTGCCGCTCTCGCACGTCGGCGGACTGTCGGTCGTCACTCGCGCCCTACACGCCGGCACGGCTCTGACAGTGCTCCCAGCATTCGATGCCGCTGAGGTCGACGCCTCCGACGCGAATCTGGTCGCGCTCGTCGCCACGGCGCTCCCTCGCATCGACTCCACCAAGTTCCGGACCATCGTCCTCGGCGGGGCCCGGCCACCGGCGGATCGCCCGGCCAATGTCGTGGCGACCTACGGCTTGACTGAAACCGGGTCGGGAGTCGTCTACGACGGCATTCCACTCGATGGCGTCGAGGTTGACATCGGCGACGATCATGAGATCCGATTGCGCGGTCCAATGCTCACACGCGGCTACCGCACCGGCAATTCACCCATCACCGACGACGGATGGCTGCACACCGGCGATCTCGGTGGCTGGACCGACGGCGGCCAACTGCACGTTGACGGCCGCAAGGGCGACCTGATCATCTGCGGCGGTGAGAACGTCTGGCCCGAGGCCGTCGAGGCAATCGTCACGACACACCCCGATGTCGCTGATGTCATGGCCCGCGGTATCGACGACACCGAATGGGGGCAGATCGTCGAAGTTGTCGTCGTTCCTGTCGCCGGGCGAACGCCTGACCTGGAATCGATCCGGTCGCACGTCAAGGAAACTGCGCCGAGTTACCTGGCGCCAAAACGCCTCACACTGGTCGAATCACTCCCGCGCACCGCCCTCGGCAAACTTCGCCGAATCGTCTGAGCGTCAGACTCCGGAGCTTGCGACGCCGGCGCCGCCATCGATGACGTAGGTCTCGCCAGTGATCCAGCTCGCCATGTCGCTTGCGAGGAAGACGGCGAGGTTGGCGATGTCTTGTGGGTCGCCGAGCCGCTTGAGCGGCAGACGAGCAGCCAGGCTGTCGCCGAAGTTGTCGACGAGGTAGGCGGCGAAGTCGGTTTGCACGAGCCCAGGTGCAATGCCGACGACGCGGTTCGGACCGATCTCGCTGGCGAGTTGGCGGGTGAGGTGAATCACTGCTGCCTTGGTCAGGTTGTAGACCCCGAGGCCGCCTTCGGCGCGAAGCCCGCCGACCGAGGCGATGTTGATGACAACGCCCGGCTTGTCCTTGAGTGCGTGTTCATATGCGGCTTGTGTCCAGAAGATAGGAGCATCCAAGTTCACCTGGAACGTCTTGTCGTAGCGGCCCTTGTCGACGTCCATCATCGGCCCGTAGAACGGGTTCGTCGCAGCGTTGTTGACGAGGATGTCGAGCCCGCCAAAGCGTTCGATCGTAGCGAGGACAGCACGCTGACCCGCGTCGTCGTCACCAGCGTTGGCGGCGAACACATCGACGTCGCCGGTCATCTCGGCAGCAGCCGCCTCGAGGGCATCCTGCTTACGACTGTTCAACATGACCTTTGCACCAGCAGCGGCCATCGAAGCCGCTATCGCCTTGCCGATACCACGTGAGGCTCCGGTGACGAGCGCGACTTTTCCATCCAGGGAGATCTCCATGGAGACGAAACCTACTCCGATGCCTCGGCAACCTCATCATGATGAATCTGCTGGAACTCAACCGGAGCGGGCCCACCCCAGTGATGCGCGGTGAGGAGCGCTAGCTCGCGGGCGCGCATCGTCGCTGCTTCTGCAGGTTCGGCATGGTCATGCCCCAAGATATGTAACACGCCGTGAACGACAAGCAGCGCAATTTCGTCGTCATAGGTCCCGGCATGGTCAGCGAACTGCGCACCTGCGACTGCCGGTGAGAGCACGACGTCACCAAGCAGGGCCGGAATCACCTCACCTTCGGGTGTCATCATCGATTCGTCGTCGAGCGGAAACGAGAGCACGTCGGTCGGACCAGTTTTGCCCATGTACTCGACATTGAGCTCAGCAATATCGTCGAGGTCGATGAACGTGAGCGTGAGTTCACCGCTCGCGCCTTCGGTCAGTAACGCCGCGTGAGCCAGCCGCTGCCAGCGCTCGACGTCGACGTTGCAGTCGGGAGAATCGTCCGCCGACCGCTCATCGGCCGCAACGACCGTGATGTCGTCAGCGCTCGACTTCACGCCGGCCTTCACGGATGGCTTCGGCTTCTTCGTCACGTCGTTCGTAGGCCCGCACGATGTCGGCAACGATCTTGTGGCGAACCACATCGGCGCTACCAAGCTTGACGAAGGCCAGGTTGTCGATTCCAGCCAAAGTCTGCTCGAGCGACAGGAGGCCGCTCTTGTTGCCAGCGATATCGACCTGGGTCACGTCGCCCGTGACGACGACACGCGAACCGAATCCGATACGTGTCAGAAACATTTTCATCTGTTCAGGTGTTGTGTTCTGCGCTTCATCAAGAATGATGAAACTGTTGTTCAAGGTTCTGCCGCGCATAAAAGCGAGCGGCGCGACTTCGATGACCTGCTTCTCAATCAGACGCTGCACACCCTCCACGTCGAGCATGTCGTAGAGAGCGTCGTAGAGCGGCCGCAGGTATGGATCGATCTTCGCCATCAAATCGCCCGGCAGAAACCCCAGCCGCTCGCCGGCCTCGACCGCTGGGCGGGTCAAGATGATCCGCTCGACCTCTTTGGCCTGTAGTGCGCGCACCGCCATCGCCACGGCAAGCCACGATTTGCCGGTACCTGCCGGGCCGATGCCAAACGTAATGACGTTTTTCGCAATGGTGTCGACATACCGCTTCTGACCTGCTGTTTTCGGCTTGACCTGACGTCCTTTGGCGCTCCGGAGCACCTGCTGCGTCAAGATCTCGCTTGGCCGCTGATTGGACTTCACCATGGTAAAGACCCGGTCGAGCGTGTTGTCATCCAGCTGCTGACCGTTTTGGATCAGCGTGACGAGCTCTTCGAACAGCCGCGCCACATTCGTGACGTGAGATGTCTCCTCGCCGGACACCCGGACTTCGTTCCCACGGACGCGAATTGCGACGGAGGGGAATTCTTGCTCGACGCGCCTCAAAAACTGATCGCGCGGGCCGACGAGCGCTGTCATCACGTGTTCGCCGGGCACGACGACCGTGACGTGAGAATCAGCGGAGGATCGCGTTGGTGCTCCTTGGGTCATGCGGCGACGCGTCCGCCGTCCACCGCTACCGGAAGGTACGAGACTTCGTACCACTGCCAGAACAAATCCAGTACAGCTAGATCCGTCACGTTCGATTGCTTCGTGGTGTACATCTCACTCCCCCTTTTGTCGACCCGTGGGCACGTTTCATGACGGTTGGCCAAGAAATTCCTACGGTATTGCCATGTAGTGACCGGCACCAGAACTTAGGCCTGTGCAACAGGCCAGAACGAAACATGCGGATCGAGAAATGAATGCCGCGGGTGCCAGAACGAACTACTTGGGTGTACGTCGCCGCCGGGCTGCTTGCTTTCTGTGCTCGGCGCTGGCGCTCGTTTTCGTCACCCGCTTTCTTCCTCCATCTGTCGTTGCCGCCCAACTCGACTCCAAACAATCAGGCCAGTTCGACCCGGACTGCGCCCATCGCTTGGACATCAGCGTCGTCGTGCGTGGCCAGTACACAGCGCGTTCCAGACGCGCCAAGGTGCTCCACGAGGCGCATCCGCATCGAACGGCGTGCAGCCACGTCAATCGCAACGAATGGCTCATCGAGTAGCAACAGATCAGGGCCAGCAGCAATTGCTCGCGCGAGACCGGCTCGCTGACGCTGCCCGCCGGACACTTCGTGCGGGCGGCGACGTGCAAGCTCGTGAATCTCGAACTCGGCCAACAGTTCTTCAGCGCGTTGGCGAGCCTCAACTCGGCTGACCCCGATAAAGCGAAGCGACGAGGCGACATTGTCACGGAGCGACATGGCAGGGAACAGCGAAGTGCGCTGCGGGAGATAGCCGACACTCGATGGCGGGGGCCCAAGCCAGTCGACCGAACTCGCCGGTTCGAGCCCAGCCAGGCAGCGCAGCAGGGTTGATTTCCCTGCCCCGTTCGGGCCAGTGAGTGCAACAATCGGAGCGTCCGGCAGCAGGGCATCGAGGAGTAGGTCGCCGCGATCAAAGCGGACGTGCGTGGTCATGACGACACGTCCGATCGGAAGATGCCGAACCAACGATCGCGCAGACCCACGAGGACTGCGACCGCCACGACCACCAGTACAGCGCTCAGCACCACGGCGTCGGCCGGGTCGCGTTCGAGGAGGTCGTACACAGCAAGTGGCAACGTTTGCGTCCGGCCCTCAAGGCTTCCGGCAAAGGTGACGGTGGCGCCGAACTCACCGAGCGCCCTGGCCCATGCCAGAACGGCTCCGGCCACCACCGCTGGCCCGACCGACGGCAGCGTCACTGAGACGAATGCACGGAACGGACTTGCGCCGTGAACAATCGCCACGTCGGAGTACTCGGCGTCCAATTGACGCAGCGCCGCCTCGACCGACAACACGAAGAACGGGAGAGCGACGAAGGTCTGTGCTAACACGACACCCGCTGTTGTAAACGGCAGCTGCACCCCGACATCGGCCAGCCATTGACCAACGATTCCCTGGCGACCAAACGCCAGCAGTAACGCCACACCTCCGACGACAGGCGGAAGCACGATCGGAAGCAGACACAACGCCCGCACGACCCGCGTCGTCGTCCCTCTCCCCGATGCGAGCGCCCACGCCAGCGGCAGGCCGAACACGACACACAGGGCTGTAGCGATCAACGAAGTGATGAGCGACAAGACGAGAGCTGATGTGGCCGCATCGCTGCCCAATGCAGCGCCGAGGTTGCTCCAGGGGAGGCGCCAGAGCAGTGCAAGGAGCGGAACGCCCAAGAGCAGCGCCGGGATTGCCGCCATCGCAAACACCCACGCCGGTGGTCGACGATTCATGGTGATCCGAACCCTGCCTCGGCCAGGATCGCCACGGCAGCCGGTTCAGTAAGGACCTGGAGAACTCGCAGTGCGTTGTCACGGCCACCCACGGCTGCAGCCTGGCTGATCACCTGCACGTTGTCGGCCTGGGCAATCGGCACGGCGCGCAGTTCGGGTGACGCCAAGGCGTCGGTCCGGTAGACAATCGCAGCGTCAGCTTCGCCCAACCGGACCTTGGTCAACGTTGCCCTGACGTTCGGTTCCCGGCTTGCTGCGTCGACATCGAGGTCGAGTCCGCCGAGCAACGCATCGGTGGCCGCCCCACACGGTGCTGACGATGCGCACAGCACGACGAGCACGCCACTCGATTCGAGGTCCCTGACACTTTCGATGCCACGCCCGGCCGAAGTGTCGGCGACGACGACAATCAATTCGTTCGTGGCAATCGACACGATCGAGTCAACGAGATCAGCATCGCTGATGCGTTGCATGGTCGCGTTGTCAGCCGTGATCACCACGGACGCCGGGGCACCCTGGCGAATCTGTTCCAAGAACGATCCTGACGATCCGAACGAAAACTCGATATCGAGCCCGAGTTCTTCCTCGAGCAGCGCTTCAAGTAACTCGGCAACATCGGTGTACGACGACGCTGCCAGAACGTCGACTGTTCCGCTGTCCGCTCCCCCGCATCCGGCTGCAATGAATGCGGCGGCCACCAGCAGAGATGTACTGGACGCCCGCCTGATCACGGCGCCACTGTACTGATCTGCGGGTCAGCCCATCGTCGCTGGCCGCTACGTTGCGGCGATGGCGGCACAACCGCCGGCTCGTAGTGCAGGGACTCTGATCTATCAATCCACACCTGGGCAGCCCGCGGCGATCTCGATCCGGCGAGCAACACCTTCGAAATGGAGTGATCGCCCGAGTGAGGTCAAACCCAGGAGTTTCCTGAGCTCGACCGCTTTGAATGGTGCCCGCTTGATGTGGCCGCGCGCCGGGTAACGACCGGTGTTCGAGGCGCTACAACGACCACATGTACCGACACAGCGTGAGAATTTGACAGTATGTGAATGTGATAGCACGCACCGTCCCCTTCGCCGTCGTCGGCTCATTGCTTTTGGTCGCATGCAGCGGCGGAAATAGTGACGGCACGTCGGCAACTTCGACGACTGTTCTCGCGGTCGAGGCGCCCGTGGCGACAGCGGCTCCGATCGTCACCGACCCGCCCGTGACCACCACGACTGTTCCGATGGTCTTCGATGGCGCCACCGTTGTTGTGGCCAACGGCAACATCGTCGGCGGTTCCGCCGGCCGCATGACCGATGCCCTCGGGCTCGCCGGCTTCACCACCGGAGCCGCTGTCAACGGCTCGCAAAAGGTCGAAGAGTCGGTCGTCTACTACACGGCCGCGGTCGGCGCTCAAGCCGTCGCCGAGACACTCGCTCTCACGCTCGGCGGTATCGGCGTCGAAGAGCTCCCTGACGCAGTACCGACCGAAGACGGCACGCTCGTTGGCGGTCAGGTCCTTCTCCTACTCGGCAACAACGAGGCCGACAAGCCACTGAGCGAGCTCGCCGGAGGATCGCCAGACAACGCCGCTGGCGACACAGCGGCAGGCGCCAGAGACGGCTCGACAATCGTGGTCGCCAATGCCAACACGATCAACGGCTCTGCGGGCCGAATGAGCGGCTTTCTCGAAGCAGCAGGATTCACGGTCTTGACGCCAACCGACAGCGCTGTACGGGCAAGCGAATCTGTCGTGTATTACGCCAGCGACGCAGCCCGGGCCGATGCAGAAATACTCGCCACAACCCTTGGTGGCTTGATCGTTCTGTCACTTCCTAACGACATTCCGACCTCCACTGGATCGCTCGACGGTGACATCCTCCTGGTGCTCGGGTCCAACGAAGCCGACAAGACCCTGGCCGAACTCGCCAGCTGAGACCAGCTCGACAACGAACTGAGGCCATCAGATTTGCAAAACTCCGGAGATGCGAATCTCCCAAGTTTCTGATCACGTCGGAGCACTTGTCGAAGACACCGACATCACACAGATCACCGACAGCGCGACCCGACTCTTCGTCGACGCCTGGGGTGAGCATGGCACACCGGCCGCAAGCTGCTCGACGTGAACGCGGCGGTCACGAAACAGGGCGTCGGGTGGGACAACCGGCCGACATGGCACTCGGCACTGAACGACTACCAGAGCCATCGGCGGCTGATGCATCGAATTGCACTCGCCGGTGAAGAACTCGGCGGCGCCACATGACCAAGCGGGCCGCGCTGCAACTCGGGGTCCACCTCGGCCAGCAGAACGCTCCGATGGCTGACATGGCCTTGCTGTGGAAGCGCTTCGACGATGTCGTCGACTGGATCTCAGTCTGGGACCACCTGTACGAGGCACCGCCGAACGGCGGCAAGACGCCACACTTCGAGGCGGTCGCCACACTCGGCGCCCTCGCGGCGGTCACTTCGCAGGCACGCATCGGCTGTCTGATGTTCTGCGCTCCGTTCCGCAACCCTGCCGTGCTCGCAAAGTCGTGTGTCGCTATCGACCACATCTCGGGTGGACGTTTCGAACCCGGGTTCGGTGCCGGATGGCACGAGCCTGAGTTTCGTGCACACGGCTACGACTTCCCGTCGACCGGTGTGCGTTTTGACATGCTCACCGATGCCTTCGAGATCATCACGGGAATGCTCGGCCCAGCCGCAACCACGACACATCGAGGGGAGCACTTCAGCGTCGATGACGTCACGTGTGTGCCCGGCCCACTGAACGGTTCGATGCCGCTCTGGGCAGGCGGCCGTGGACCGAAGCGAACACCGGCGATCGCGGCCCGGTACTGCTCCGGGTGGAACGTGCCGTACGTCGATCCGGTCGAATACCGCCGCCTCAACCAACAGCTTGATGCCGCGTGCGAGGCGATCGGCCGTGACCCCGCCACACTCGAGCGCTCGATCAACCTGGCCTTTCACATGGGCGCAGATCGAGCATCAGCCGATACCGAATTGCAACGGATCATCGACCAGTGGGGCCCAGAGACCGCTGCACGAGTGACCGGCGGTGCGCTCACGGGCTTGGCGGACGACGTTCTCGAACGGATCGGTGCATATCGAGACGCCGGCGCCGATCTCGTGAACGTCGCACTCCGTCTCCCCGTCGACGACGACGCGCTGGAGATGTATCTGACAGACGTTGTGCCGCAGGCCCGCACCGCCTGGCCGAGCTGATCGCATCTCGCCCGAAAACTTAATGAGCCCCTGCTGAGTCAGCAACTCGTCAGGGGCTCATCAGCTGGAGGCGACGATGGGAATCGAACCCATGTGCACGGAGTTGCAATCCGTTGCCTAAACCACTCGGCCACGTCGCCAGCGGCATTGACGATAGCGGCGAGAACCAGCTGATCAGGAGATTTCTCTGAACCAAGCCGCCAGTCGTTCGAGCCCATCGTCAATCGATACCGTTGGCTCCCAATCGAGGTCGAGCGCCGGCGGGCGAGGGTCGAACCAGTGCGCCGTGCCGAGCTGTTCAGCAACGAATCGGGTGAGTGGCGGCTCGACCTCGCCTTGGCGCAGCCGGTGCGGAAGCTTCGGCCAGGTACGTTCCAAGAGCGAGCCGATCGTGCGTGCTACGCCGAGCGAAACATCTCTCGGCTCGAACGGAACGCCAGCTGCCTCGCAGATCCCTGCAACGAGGTCGCGGATCGGACGCGGCTCACCGTTCGCAATGACGTACGCCCGGCCGGCACAGGTCGCACCGGGAGCGACCGCGTCGAGCGCCGCCACGAGAGCGCTCACGGCATTGTCGATGTAGGTCGTGTCGACGAGCGATCTCCCCCCGCCGACCAGGGCGAGTCTGCCTTGTTGAGCTCGTTGGACGATGCGGCCAACGAGCTGCGTATCACCCGGGCCCCACACGAGATGGGGACGAATGACGACGACGCCAAGATGTGGCCCGTTGGCCTCCACCGCTTTTGTCTCGGCAATCGCCTTCGACTCGGCGTACCAGGAGCGTGTTCGTCCGGTTACCGGCGGCGTCGCGGCATCACCCATGATGGCTTCGCCGCCGTGTGCCACCGATGGAGACGACACATGAACGAAACGAGTGGTCTTCGATTTGGTCGCAGCTGCGAGCAGCTTCCGAGTGCCCTCAACGTTGATCGACAGGAACTCATCGCGCTCCCCCACCACACCGACCTTCGCGGCCAGGTGGACAATGCCGGTGCAGCCCTGCACTGCGCGGTCGACTGCAGCCTGATCTCTGATGTCGCCGAGCTGCTGTTCGACTCCGTCGAGCGCTGCGAGTCTGTCGACAGGGCTGCGCTGCAGGCAAACCACTTCGTGACCGCGAGCCGCGAGTGCCTGTACCACGCCGTCACCAATCAGGCTGGACGCACCGGTGACCAGAACGCGCACAGTTAGCTCCGCCGGAAACGGCGACCAGCGAGAACGTCGTCTGCCCAACGAGCGACCGCTATTCGGTCAATCTTCGCATTGTGGCGAATGTCGACTGGCAACGATCGACGGCTGAGCACGGCTGCAACCGGCTGGTTGACGACTGAACGCACTCGAACCGTCAGGTCGGTTGACGCCAAGCCATCAGCGCCGTGCTGGTCTTCAACAACGACCACAAGCTGTTGACGTCCCGCTGGGCCGACGCCGACTGCAGCAACCCGAGCAAGCGCCAACGACGTCTCGACAAGACGTTCGACGGGAACCGAGGTGATCACACCTGCCGGGCTGTCAATGTTGTGCACCGCGCGACCTTCGACCCACAGTCGGCCCGCAACATCGAGGTGACCAACATCTCCGGACCGGTGCCAGACCTTGCCGTCGCCACGCTGCGGGCGAGCAACCCGATCAAGAGCCCAGAGGCCGTGGTAACCGTCAGACACCCAGGGGCTGGAGATGACGATTTCGCCCATGTCGCCTGTGGCCACCGGCGAAGGCGGCGCCGCAGAATCAAATCCGAGCGGAAGAATCTCGACCAGTGCGCCCTGCACCGGAGCGCCGACACAGACACCGCCGATCGGATCTCCGTCGGTGGCGGCATTGATCCCCTCGAGACTGATATCCGCGACTGGGAGTACTTCGGTCATGCCGTACGGCGTGTGGAACGACGCGTTCGGGACAAGCGCAGACAACGCAGTGAGCGTCTCGGCAGGCACAGGGGCGCCGGCTGACATCACTGTGCGCAGCCCGTCGAGCCCCTGGGTCGCAGATCCGGCTGTCGCAAGGACATTGGCAAGTGCAGCGGGCGAAGCAAACGTGAGCGTCGCGTTGAGCCGTCGGCACGCATCGTCGAGTGCAACCGCCGTGAGTTCGCCCGGCTTGGTGACGTCACAATCGGGCAGCACCGTGGAGATTCCGAGCGCAGGTCCGTAGAGCGCAAACGGAGCGAATGCAGCAACCAGGCTGTCGTTGGTGGTGATCTCGTACGTCGCAGCTAGTGCGTCGCGTTGCGCTGCGAGCTGACCGTGGAGATACCGAACACCCTTTGCTGGGCCGGTGGCGCCGGAGGTGAACAGAATCGCGGCGAGATCCTCCGCCGCAGGTTCGGTCTCTGGCGGCTCCGATCCGACGGCTAGGTGCGCCATCAGCGCATCGACGTCAACGTGCTCGGCGCGAGGCGCCCAGCGAAGTGTCTTGGCGGCACGCAACGCTCGGCTCGGACCAATGACCCAGCTCGGTCGGGTGCTGCGAACGGCGCTTCCGAGACCCCGGAGTCCTAACCCTCGGTCAGCAACAACGGTAACGCCGCCGGCTCGCCAGACGCCGTACACGGCAACGACGAGGTCGACTCCGGGAGGGGTCAGCATTGCAACGTGCTCGCCAGCCCGTAAGCCCCGATCTACCAGTTGCCTGGCGACACCATCGACGCGACCGGCGAAATCGGCCCAGTTGATCGACTGTCCGGATGCCATGTCTGCAAACGCCGGGGACGTATCGGTTCGACGCTCGTTGAGCGCTGCCCAGAGCGGTTTCGACGGGGCCGACACAGCTGCGGGTGGTGTAACACGGTCATCAACACTGTTGCTCGACCAATCAGCGACGCGGTCGCTCAGCCAGTCGTCTACGACTGACGCAACATCAGCCTCAGCCATAACCAGGTGGTTCGCCGAAGGGAAACGCTGCATGCTCGTGTTCGGAATCCGCTCGGCGAGGTCGGCCGCGAAGTCGTCGTTGAAGACAGGATCAGCCGCGCCCCAGGCCAGCAAAACCGGTGCAGTGATCGCTCCGAGCTTGGCGGCGACCTCGGCCAGCGCGGCGTCAGAGGGATGCCCTCCGCCAGGCTGCAACGGAACGTCGCCCACGAAGTCAGCTACTGCGCCACGGGCTTTGGCCGACGAATACGGCGCCGCAAAGGCGGCACGGTCAGCAGCGTTTATCCGGGAACCGGAGAGCCGGGTGGTTCCGCTGACGAAGATCGGTGTTCGCCGACACACGAAGTCGCGCAACGGGCGAGCGGCAGCGAGCCGGATCAGGCGCGGCGACTTCCGACCCGCAGGCACACCGATGCCGGTGTTGCACAGCACCATGCCAGCGACGCGATCAGCGTGGTCGACCGCCCAGCCCATGGCAATCGCTCCGCCCCAATCGTGGGCCGCGAGTGTGAACGGCGTGGCCGGGTCGATGGCGAGCGCGTCGATCACGTCACCAAGATCGGCGACACGTGTGGCATAGCGACGCAGCTGAGTTCGCTCGCTAAAGCCCATCCCGAGCTGGTCGACAGCAATCACCCTGCACCGAGTACCAAACTTCCGGAGAAACGTCGCCCACGAGTACGCCCACGTCGGATTGCCGTGCACACAAACCATCGTGACGTCGGGCGGCCCGTCGAGTGTTGGACCCGAGTCAAGGACGTGCCATCGGTAGGTCGAGCCGTCATGGCTCGCAACATCGAGCATCCGCGACCAGGCCGGGTCGAGGTGCCACGACGCAAGGTCGGCGGCGGTGGGCTGATCCGGAACCCAGGACCGAGCGCTCACCAGACAATTTCGGTGTAACTGGTGTTCAGCCCTGAGCCGATGCCCATCAAAAGCACCCGATCGCCTGGAGCAATCTTGTGCGCGACGCTGGCGAGCGTCATCGGAATCGCGGCCGGACCCACATTGCCATTGGTGGGGAAGGTCTGCGGGGCCCGCTTGTGGTCGATACCCAACCGTTCGCAGAGCAGACGGGTATGTACCGAACTGACCTGGTGGACGATGTACCAGTCCATGCCCGCTTCCCAGTCGAAGTCGGCGCCGGCGTTCTTCCAGGCAGCTTCAGCCAGGTCGAGGCCTGCGAGCAGCAGTGCATGAGTGTCGGTGTACATCGCTTCGAGGTCGCCGACACACAGCTTGTGGTGCTCGGTACCCGCACGAGCCACACCACCGACGAGGCGGTGAGCATCAGGATGCTTGTCCATCCTGCAAAGTAGCGCAGCGGCGGCACCAGAGCCCAGGGTCAGCGATGCAAATTCGGCAAAAATATCTGAAGCTTCTGTCGTCGGCTGTTGCAGCCGAGCGATCGTTTGTTCCTGCGTGTACCGGCTGCCCTCGCCGTCGACGACGAGTGCATAGTCGATGGCGCCTGAATCGATTGCTGCGGCTGCAATCTGCATGCCGTTGACGAATGCGAGACAGGCGTTCGCTACATCGAAATTCAAACAGCTCGGGGCCAGGCCGAGTTGGTGGTGAACGGAACAGGCAACGGAAGGCTCGAGATGGTGCTTACACACCGACGTCGAGATGAGCATGCCGACCTTCGACGGATCGATGCCTGAGCTATCGAGTGCCTTGCGCCCTGCCAGTGCCGCGGCTTTGTCAAACGTGACGTCTGCAGGCCACCAGCGACGAGATTCAATACCGGCCAAATCGGACAGCGTTCCTGCCTTCATCCCGGTGCGTTCGTAGGTGACAGCGAGTTGCTCATCGATCCACGCCGATGTCACTATTTCGGGCGCTTCGACCGCTTCGATCGAAAGAACACCAACATTGCGGTGAGTCAGCACAGAGTTCGAGGTCATAGAGCAGGTCCTTTCGGGCGGGCAGTCAGCCTACGCGACGAGGTGCCGAAGCCACAGGATTGTGCCGCAATCAACAATTCTGTTGCCGCCAAAAGTTCTGGCAACCGTTGGACCGCACAACGAACTGTCCGTGAAACAGCGAAAAAGCGAAGAACCCCCCAGTCTGAACTGAGGGGTTCTGGAGCGGATGACCGGGATCGAACCGGCGACCTCAACCTTGGCAAGGTTGCGCTCTACCAACTGAGCCACATCCGCATGATTGCTACTCCGAAGAGCACCCACGAATCTAGCAGTCCGATCGACCGACCGGACACGGAAATCACTTCCGGTTGCAGCCGCGCTGCCCAGAACTTGAGGAACGGACCAAATTACTCGTCGTCCGCAAGAGCTGCCAGGTCTGGGTGGGGTTCGACTTCGCTGTTGTCAACGTCATCAATGACATTGGAGACCTCGGGCAGGCCCGTCTCGCGGAGCACCGACTTCACCCCATCCGGCCGAGCCTCGTCAAGCGTTCGGCACCTTTGCTCCGGATTTTGATGACGCCACGATCGATCAGCCATCCGCTCGAGCGGAGCAAAGAGTTCCAGGTCGGGCTTCGTCTGACGGACGATCCACGCACCGATGAACGCGAGGACGACGCCGATGGCCACGAGAGCGAGCACGACGGCGTAGACCGTGCGGGTCGAGGACACATCGCCGACGGCCAATTGCCGCGCTGCGTCCCCGTCAAGGGCTCTCACCAATTCACTGTTCACCGAGCAAGAGTGTGCCAGCTGCAGCCATCGACCGTGCGGTCACTGCTGATGATCGGGGCACCACACAGCGGTCCGACCGCCCACTGTCGAGCGTTCAAGCGTGACGCCGTCGCGCTGGCATGGGCCAGCGGCCGAACGCACCTCCGGAGAGAGCACCCCCATCGTGCTTCCACCTCGGCGCAACATGATCGGCATGCGCCGCCGTATCGCCGTCACGAGTGCCGCTCGTTCTGTATGTGTCAGACTGCTCGCTCGTCGCTGCGGAGCAATACCTGACCACCACAAGACCTCGTCAGCACAGAGGTTCCCGATGCCTGCGATCGCCGATTGATCTAACAGCAACGACTTGATTGGTGACCTTCGACTCCGTATCGCCTGCTCCATGCTTGATCGATCGATCGCAAAGAAGTCAACACCAAGGTGCGTGAGGTCAGGGTCAATCGAGACCTTTGCGAGGCGGCGTGGATCGTTGAGCCTCAACGCCGGCGGGTCTGAGGTACTTGCGTCATCAACCCACAACCGCAGACGATCCCATTCGGCGAGGTCGCGACCCGATGCATACTCGAGTTGCTCGATCGGAGCGGCCCCGTGCACCTCGACGCGGCCGGTCATACCGAAATGCAAGCCAATAGTTGGGCCGTCGGTTGCAATCAACACGACCTTACCGAGCCGGTCGATGCGCGTGATGAGGGATCCGGGAAGCATCGACGAGACACCGAGATCAGCCGACCGTTCGTCGGCCCACACATCGGTGATCGTCGACCCCACCAACCCTTCAAGCGAACGCCGCCAAATTTCTGCTTCGAGGCCTTCGGGCACGACGCCGCCGCCTCAGACGTCCGTCTTGGAGGCTTGAGCGAGCATTCGCCCGAGCGGCTCGGCTAACTGATCGCTCGTGATCAATAACGCGTCGTGCCTGTGGGGTGAATCAATTTCAGCGACATCGCAGTCGACGGCGTTGGACCGTAAGATCTCGTGGATCTGCCGCTGCTGGTACGTCGAGGAGAGCATGTCGCTCCGGTGAGCAACCATGCGAGCGATTGCGAGGCCTTCTGTTCGCACCTCCGCTGGCTCCGCGTCGTAGTAGTCGCCGCCGCTCCACTTGGTGTCGAGCCCGACCGCACCCGAATCGAGAGCGCCCCGCCGGTCAGTCGCAAACGTGAAGAACTGGCGCTTGCCGGGTCCGTCTCCAGGTCGCCATGCACCACGTGCAGGGAGTTGCGTGGGGCTCGCCATACCGAGCCGAATGTACCAGCCCAGAGAGAAACGATCCCGCCCTCCAGAATCGACAACTTGACCAAGAAACCGAATCCAACTTCCCTGTCTGTCAAGCTTTTGGCGACAAAATTTCTGACCAAGAATGAGTCGCGGGGCTTTCGTGACGTTTGAGGATTCCGGCAATGTGACTGAACAGGTGAGAGAGCAATCCACGTGGCGCTGTCTCGATCGACACGTCAGCTCAGCGCTCAGTCGGCGAGGCGGCCCAGCACTGGCTGGGCAACGCGCATGCGATGTTCGTAGCCAGCTTCGTACGGTAAGAAGCCGTTGCGGTCGGGAAAGAGTAGTTGCACCATCTGGAACGGGGCACCCCGGAACCACGACGCCGCCGTCATGAAGAAGCCTGCGTGCTCGTCGAGATCGATTGGAGCAAAGCAGCAACGCAGTTCGTTGTCGAGTAAACCGACCACTTCAACGCCCAACGGGATGTCGGTGCCGCCTCGGCAAGCATCAGCCACCAGTGTCACCAGTCCGTTTGCTGCGACGGGCGTGAGGCCGAAGACGGCCACATCGGGAAAGCCGACCGCATCGGGCATGCCGATCGAGTATGCGTAGGACGGCGTCGGTGGTTCGCTATCTGGATCGGCGACGACGGGTTCGAGCGCCCACCCGTTCGTTTCGATCATCCACGCGATCTTCTCGGCGTGAGGAATGTGGAAGTCAGGAAGCTCCATGGGTCACCTGGATCAGATCAGATCGAGCGCGCCGGTGTCCAACGCGTGTTGCAAATGGCGCGTCGCCATGGCTGCAAACATCGATTCGCTTCGGGCGCTCTCACCAACGATCTGAGACGCGACGACCGCCATCACGACACCGCCGAACGATTCCCGGCAGTACTGCGTCCACAGCCACGAAGAATCGACGTCGACGCTGCGAGCAGCGAGCGCTACTGCGTACCGGTCGAGTAGCGATCGCTCAGAGACAGCCCGTTGGTCGGGCAACAGGCCGGCGCCCAAAAAATAGGCGAGGTCGGCGACCGGCGGCCCATGACCGGGGGTCTGCCAGTCGACTGCAGTGACGGGCGGGCCACCTGCGGGTGTGGCGAAAAGGAGGTTGTCGAGCCGGTAATCGCCGTGGGTGATGGCAAGCGGACCTTCCCGACCACTCATCCAGTCCAGAATTCTCGGCCCAAACATCTTGCTGAGATCGATCTGCTCGGTACTGAGGTGCCGGGCGTAGGTCTCCAGAAACGGTCCGTGGAACATTGCCCACAACGCCGCCACAGCGGCGACGTCCTCCGTCGAGGTACGTCGCCCGAGCCAGTCGATATCGTGCAGCGCTGGATCATCCCAACGAGGAGCGTGGAGCAGCGCAAGTTCTTCGACAGCAACTTCTGCCCGCTCGACAGAGCACCCAATGACCTGGTCTCCTTGCTCGGCCGGAGCCATGTCTTCGAGGACCAGGACGAAATCACCGGTCGACTCGTCCCACTCTCCGAGGTGACACTCCGGCACACGGATGTCAACAGTGTCAGCAACCTGCAGGTAGAACTTCACTTCTCGCTCGTAGTTCCGCAGAGCGATGCCCGTCGCCCGACTCGTCTCATCGATCGAAGGCAACTTGATCACGACCGAGGCGGGTAGCTCAGGTGCGGCATCGAGCAGCCGCACTCGGAGGTTCAGGCCGACCAGTCCGTCACCGATTCGGGTCGATTCGATGGCGCCGACCTCGCCGCCCATAATTTCTGAGAGTCGAGCAGCAGTGATGTCATCTGGGCCCACGAAACGGACAGTAACAAACCACCGATACCGTCACAGAGCGATGGCCCCCACGTCAGACAGCCCGTCGTCGTTTTCCCGGTTCAGCTTTCTCTTCCGCCCGAATTGGATTGCCTTCCACGCCCTCGTGCTGGCGGCTGTCGCCACCATGGCAAACCTCGGCATGTGGCAACTCGATCGGCTGGACGAACGACGAACAGACAACGCCGCCTTTGTTGCCCAAATCGAACAGGCGCCAGTCTCGCTCGCCAGCGTGCTCGACGAACTGCGGGTCGACCCCGAGGCCTTCGTCAATCGAAGGGTGAGGGCTACCGGCACGTATGCCCCCGAACAAATTGCGCTCTTCAACCGATCACAAGGAGGAGGTGCCGTCGACAACGTGCTCGCCCGCCTCGAAACACCCGGAGGGCCAGTTCTCTTGGTGAACCGTGGCGCTATTCCCGTCCAGGCGACCCTACCGACACCTTTCCCGGGAGAAGTCGAGATCGAAGGACGCCTCAAACTGACAGAGTCACGCGAGCGTGGCGGTTTGAGCGATGCGGAACAAACCCTGATCACTGAGCTGCGGAGGGTCAACATTGACCAAATCGCCGCTGAGTCTCCGGGCGTTGACTACATCCCGATGTACGTCGAACTGCTGGGAAGTTCTCCCGCAGTCGGGCCTGGCGATCCACAACTTCTCGACCCACCAGAACTGAGCGAAGGTAACCATCTGTCGTACGCATTCCAATGGTTCATCTTCGCGTTCTGCGTCCTCATCGGCTGGGTACTCGCAGTGCGCCGGTCGCTCACGACGGCCGCAGCAGCCGAGCAAGCGCCGTCGGATTCCCCATCATCAGGCAACGCCGAGTCGACCACGGCGCCTGCTTGAACAACCGTGCCATCACGGCACACAGTTCGGCCGACGGCGTTGCGGACCGCGGACACGTTGGCCAGACCGCTGAGGGCAGTGCGACAACCTCCCCGAAAAATTGTCGAGCCTGATCAGCATCGAGTCGAGTGTGCATGACGAGGCCGTGTCGTGGAGCATTCTCGTGCGTCGACGTCGCCCGGCGTTACTCCATCCCCAGCCCCCGTCGGGCTGCAGATATGCAAAGCAGTTGTCACCGAGTTCGTGCAAGCCCTTGCTCTAGGTCATCGAGTCATCATTCCACGCAGGCACATCAGCTCGGCGAGCAGTGTGGTTGGCATGTGGGTGTTCACGTCAGGGATCGACGGGAACACCGATGCGTCGCACACGTAGAGGTCGGTATAGCCAGTGACAGCGCCGTGCTCGTCAACGACTCGACCCATTCCGCACGTACCTGTGGCATGGACATAATCAGCGACGTTCCCGAGTATCCAGGTCGCGATTGAGGCGTCATCGGCCAGGGCATCGGCGGTCGTTCCACTGGCATCGATGTACACCTGATCGAAAAACTTGGTAAACGCTGGCCGTCGAACGACATCCAAGGCCAGCCGAACCCCGGCGACAAGCACGTCGAGGTCGCGTTGGTCATCGAGCAGGTTGAAGTTGATGACCGGATCACCGGATGCATCGATGGCGACCGTGCCGCTGCTGCCGGTGGGGGTCATCAGAGCGACCATGAGTAACCCAAACCCTGGCGCCTCAGCACCAAGATGGTTCATAGGAAGCAACTGCATGGTGTCCAAACCGATTCGCTGCTCAAGCAACGAACCCAAGCAGAGTCCGGTGCTGTCGGCGACGTGACCAGCTCGATACTGAAGCGTGAGGGCAACAGACGGGTGGTCTTGCAGGTGGCGGCCGAGGCCGGGCATCTCGACACCAGACCGAAGCAGGATGGCAGGGCTGTGAATTGCGCCGGCCGAAACGACAACGCGATCGGCAGGGATGTCCGTTCCATCGGTGAGTCGCACGCCGACGGCTCGGTTGCCGCTGAAGAGCACCCGATCAACGCGGGAGTCGGGCCGAACATTGAGATTCAGTCGATTGGCAACCGGCCAGAGGTACGCCTCGGCTGCAGTGCACCGGCGGCCGTCGCGTCGAGTGAGGTGAGCCGGCCGTGCTGCAGGGCAGGCTGCAAGAAGTGCCTGATCGACCGGGCCGAGTTCGTGAGGAGCGACCACTTCGCTCGGGATCTGCATCCGACTGGCGGCGACGTCGGCATCGGTCCAGCCCCACCCAGCACACAGTGCGGGATCGATCGTCTTGGCAACCATCGCATTGACAACACTCGACCCTCCGACACCGCGGCCACGCTGGTACACCCATGCCGCTCCCCCACCGGTCCGAGTCGCCAACAGGCCATCGTGCGTACGACCCGGCTCGTCGAGTGCAGCGAGGAAGTTCGGCCCGTCGATCGCTGCAGGCACCTCGCCGGGTAACAGAGATGGGCCCTCGTCGAGCACCGTGACGTGGCGGCCCGGATCTTCAGACAGCCGTGCACCGAGCACGCAGCCAGCCGAGCCAGCCCCGACGACGACCCACTGCTGCATACCAATCAGGCCCTGCTGGTCGCTTCAGACTTCGTCGCATCGGTTTCGGTGGGCCTTACCTCATCCGTCGCACGAGGAAGCCCGGCCAGGTGGGCCGCGTCGTTGTATCGGACGAGTCGCCAGCGCTGATCACGAGCAGCTGAATCCGATGAGAGCACAAATTCGGTGATCGATGTGTTGGTCGTCCAGAGGTCGAAAATTCCGGTGGGTGCAGTACGTAGCAACTGTCGGAAGATGGCATCGACGACGCCACCATGGCATGACACCACGATGAGTTGGCCGGCCTGCTCGTCGAGGACTTGAGCAAGGGCAGCGCCAACGCGAAGATGGAACGCCGCGACGGTCTCACCACCTGGAAACACGTCAAAGTGCGGATCACCGGCGAAGTTCGGTGAACCGAACTGCTCGACATACGCTGCGAACGTCACACCGTCGAAGTCGGGGCCTGGGTCATGCTCGCCGAAGCCGAAGATCTCGATTGGTTCGGCGGTTCCCATTGCCGGGCCAAAGATGCGTGCAGTCTCCAGTGCGCGGGCGAAGTTGCTGGCAATCAGCACTCCGCCGTCAAGTTCACCCGTGCTGCTCAGACGGTCGCGTAAACGCCCTGACTGTTCACGGCCGAGCGCGGATAGGCCACTGCACGTTCGATACCCACCAATCACCCGGTCCACGGTCACTTGCGACTCACCGTGGCGTACCAAAACGAGCCTGGTTGCTTGTCTGGTGCTCTGATCCGCCATGACTCCATCATCGCAGCGGCAGCGACGACTCCACCTAGACGAGAGAAATACACAGTGAAACAAGCGAGACGGCTCCCTGCGGCCGACCACCTCGTTACGGCCACATTCGTGCACGAACTAAAAGTACAATTTTCGCGGCTGCCGACGGGCCTTCCCTACAGTCGCCAACGTGGTCCCCCGGCATCGACTGACCCTCCGTCCGATCGAGGCTGATCCACGCGCGTCTGCAATCGAGCGCGGCGCGGCCGACCTTGGTCTCGGCGCACTCCAGGAGGTGTTCGTCGCCGACATCGTGTTCATCGATGGCGACCTCGGATCAGCTGACCGCGATCGCCTCCACAGCGTCCTCGTCGACCCGCTACTCCAGCGTGGCAATTGGGACCTTCCGACCAGCCATGCCGTGGAAATCATCCTCCAACCCGGAGTGACCGACAGCGGGGCTGATGCGGTTCGTCACGCCTGTGAGCAACTCGGCATCGACATCAAGGCCGCTGCAACCGGGCGCCGGATCCGCTTCAGCGACCACGTGTCCGACGAGTTGGCCGACGAGGTCATCGCCCGGCTTGTGACCAATCCGATCATCGAGCGATGGACATGGGGCATGATCGAGCCGCTGCACCCGGGCGCTCGCCAAAGTGTCGCTGCGACGATCATCCCGATCCGCGGTGCCGACGAGGCGCGACTCGACGCGATCAACAACAGCCGGGCGCTGTACCTCGATCCCGAAGAGATGGTGGTGATCCGCGACCACTTCGAGTCACTCGACCGTGACCCCACCGACGTGGAGTTGGAAACACTCGGCCAGACATGGAGTGAGCACTGCGCGCACAAGACGTTCCGAGCCGTGATCCACGCGACGGGTGGCCCCGATGGTGGCAAGCAAGAACTCGTGCCACTGATGCAGCAGCTCCGCACTTGCACCGAAACGATCAACGCAGCGTTCGTCAGGTCGGCATTCGTCGGCAACGCCGGCATTGTCGAGTTCGCGAAGGGCACGACGATTGCGCTCAAGGCCGAGACACACAACCATCCGTCTGCGGTCGAACCGTTCGGCGGTGCCAACACCGGTGTTGGCGGCGTGATCCGCGATGTGCTTGGCATCGCTCACAAGCCCATCGCCATCACCGACATCTTGTGCTTCGGGCCAGCAGATCTGCCTCTCGCCGACCTTCCTGAAGGATCTCTGCACCCACGTCGGGTTCGTGAAGGAGTGATCGACGGTGTCGCCGACTACGGCAACAAGATCGGCCTCCCGACCGTTGCCGGAGCACTCCTCTACGACCCCGCCTACACCACCAATCCGCTCGTGTTCGCCGGATGCATCGGCACCTCGCCATCACGCCCGCTCCACCACGGCCCGAGCCCGGGCGACCGCGTGCTCGTGCTGGGGGGAGCGACTGGCCGTGACGGCATCCGTGGCGCGACTTTCTCGTCGGCGACAATGGATGCCACCACCGGCGAAGTCGCTGGCGCAAGCGTTCAAATCGGTGACCCGATCGTCGAGAAGCTCTTGATCGACGTGCTGATTGGTGCCGAGCATCTTTACTCATCAATCACCGATTGCGGCGCAGGTGGCCTGTCATCGGCAGTCGGCGAGATGGCTGAGGGCATCGGGGCCGACGTCGAACTCGATCTCGTGCCCCGCAAGTACCCCGGTCTCGAGCCGTGGGAGGTGTGGCTCTCCGAAGCACAGGAACGGATGGTCATCTCTGTCCCGAAACGCAACGTCAGCGCGATCGTCAACCGCTGCACGCGTGTTGGTGTCGGCGTCGCCGACATCGGCGAGTTCACCGGCGACAACGTGCTCACCGTCCGCTCGGCAGGAACGCCGGTGTGCCAACTCGACACGACGTTCTTGCACGATGGCCGTCCGCAGCGCCGAATGAATGCGGTGCTCCCCGATCCGACCCGCTCCGAGCTCACCACCCGCAAGGTCGACGACCCTGCCGCCGCGTTGTTGGCGCTGCTATCGCATCCGAATATCGCATCGAAGGCCACAACTATCCACCGGTACGATTACGAAATCCTTGGCTCCACGGTGGTCCGCCCGCTCATCGGCGCAGCGTCCGACGGCCCGGCCGACGGCGTAGTGCTCGCTGAGCCGCTCGCCAAACACGGCATCGCTATCGGCATCGGCGTCAACCCGTGGTTCGGACAGCACGACCCCGAAGCCATGGCCTACGCTGTCGTCGACGAAGCAATCCGCAACGTGGTCGCCGTTGGTGCCGACCCCGACAAGATCGCACTCCTCGACAACTTCTCGTGGGGCGATCCACGCCGCGAGAGCACGCTGGGCACATTGGCCGCTGCCGTCGAAGGCTGCTGCGCCGCTGCCTACATGTATAACGCCCCCTTCGTCTCAGGCAAAGACTCGTTGAACAACGAGTACATCGGCGCCGATGGTGAGCGCCACGCAGTGCCACCCACACTGGTGATCACCGCTGTCGCTCACGTGCCGGACGCCGATCGTTGTATCACCCCCGACCTTGTCGAGCCCGGCAACTTGCTCATGTTGATCGGCAACACAAGTTCCGAATTTGCCGGTTCACACCTCGACAAAGTCCTCGGTGAACCCTCGGAGCCAGGTGTTGCGCCAGCACCCGATCCTGACGCGCCAACGCACTATCGCCACCTCCATGCCGCCATGCAGGCCGGCCTCGTGGTGTCGTGCCACGACCTCAGCGAGGGCGGCCTTGCCGTTGCGCTGGCCGAGATGTGCCTTGCCGGCCGTCTCGGTGCGAGCATCGACACACTGCCCCACCACGACCACGCAACATCGTTGTTCAGTGAGTCGATGGGCCGCCTCATCGTCGAAATCGAGCCGCGCAGCGCTGCTGCGTTCACGCGCGTCATGGACAACCAGTGCCTGCAGATCGGCCAAGTCAGCGATTCAGGCATGTTGTCGTTGCCCGGCATCGAGCCGATCCTCGTGTCTGATCTCGCTGATGCGTTCAATCGAGATGCGTACGCAACCGGAACCGAGTCATGAACCAGGTTTCTGCAGTTGTCATCGCCGGGCCAGGCACCAACCGTGACCACGATGTCCGCCAGGCCCTCGAGCTCGCCGGTGCCAACGCCAAAATCGTGCTTGCCAGCGAACTGGTCGAACGACCGCGGCTGCTCAACCACTACCGGCTTGCCGTGATCGCGGGCGGCTTCAGCCATGCCGATTCACTCGGTGCGGGCCGCATGCTCGCACTCGACCTGATGATCGGCCTCGGCGAGGAACTTCGTGGCTTTGTCGATGCAGGTCGGCCACTCATCGGTATCTGCAACGGATTCCAGGTACTCACCCGCACCCGGCTGCTTCCGGGTGCACTCGGGCACAACGCGCAGGGCAACTTCGATTGTCGCTGGGTTGTACTCGACACCGTAGAAAAGAGTTCCTGTGTGTGGACGAAGGGAATCGAGGACCCAATCCACTGTCCGATCGCGCACGGTGAAGGCAGATATGTCCATCCTGACCCCAAGTCGCTCACCATTGCCGGCCAGGTGGCGTTGCGCTACCGGAGCACCAATCCCAACGGCTCCGTCGGCGATATCGCCGGTGTTTGTGATCCATCGGGTGTCGTACTCGGACTGATGCCTCACCCAGAGAATCACATCGTGGCTCGCCAGCACCCTCACCACGCCCGTGGCGGCGGCGGGCCAAAGCATCTTGGTTTGCGACTGTTCGAGAACGGCGTGCGACACGCCACTGGACTCTGACACTGCCATGACGCTGACGCCGCTCGACACCATCGACCTTCCGCTCGATGACCGGCGCGACGGCAAAGTGCGCGTTTCGTACGCCTTTGGTGACAACCACCGACTGTTCGTCACCACCGACCGTCTTTCAGCGTTCGACCGGATCATTGCTCGAGTGCCCTTCAAGGGCCAGGTGCTCAATCAACTGGCGGGGTGGTGGTTCGAACAGACCTCCGACATCGTCGCCAACCACATGGTGTCGCTCCCCGACCCCAATGTGCTGATTGCGCGCACTGCGGTGCCACTCACCGTCGAAGTAGTCGTACGCGGCCACATCACAGGTGTCACCGACACGGCACTGTGGACTCAGTACGCGGCCGGCGTTCGCACCATGTACGGACACGACTTCCCAGACGGCCTACAGAAGAACACCAAGCTGCCGGAGCCAATCGTCACTCCGACAACCAAGGGTGAGATGGGCAGCCACGACGTGCCGTTGTCGTGTGCGGATGTGGTCAACCACGGCCATGTCGAAAGCGAACTGTGGGCCCAGGTTCAAGCTGTGGCAGTGGCAGTGTTCAATCGTGGCCGCGAGCGAGCCGCTCATGCTGGGCTGATCCTCGCCGACACCAAGTACGAGTTCGGCCTCGACACCAACGGTGAAATGATGCTGATCGACGAAGTCCACACGCCCGACTCGTCGCGGTTCTGGATTGCCGACACCTACGACGCCTGCATGGCTGCCGGCAAGGAGCCGCAGAGTCTCGACAAAGAGGTCGTGCGACGTGCGTTGGCCGACGTCGGATACACCGGCGAGGGCGACGTACCCGAACTTCCTGCAGAAGTGTGGGAACAGACCTCTGCCCGCTACATCGAAACCTACGAGCGCCTCACCGGCCTCACCTTCGAGCGGGGCACCTACCCCGCCGATCAACGCATCACTGATGCGGTTGCAACCCTGGAGATTCCATGAGCCTGCACGACGTCCCTGTCACGATTGGCAAACCCCACCGTCAGCTTGGTGTGGTCACCGATGACAAGCCGAAAGACGAATGCGGCGTACTCGGGCTGTCGACGCCACACGGTGAGGGCGTTGCTCAGCTCGCATTCTTCGGGCTCTTCGCCCTGCAACATCGCGGGCAAGAGGCCGCCGGCATCGCAGTGAGCGACGGAAAACGCACCCGGCTACATAAAGAGGCGGGCCTCGTCGCCAATGTCTTCACACCCGACACGCTGGCGCCGTTGACCGGCTATCACGCAATTGGCCACACCCGGTACTCCACCACCGGCTCCAACTCTGGTCGGAACATCCAGCCGTTCCTCGTCGAGACGATGCACGGCCCACTTTCGGTCGCACACAACGGCAACCTCGTCAATGCTGCAGCGCTGCGCGACGAACTGCTGCACAAGGGGTTCGGTCTCACGGCAACCAGTGACACCGAAGTGTTCACTCTGATGCTCGCCGCTGCTGGCGGTCAGACCTGGCAAGAGCGGATCGAGCGGACCCTCCCGGCCTGGAAGGGCGCATTCTCCCTGGTCATCTTGGTTGCCGACCAGGTCATCGCCGTTCGCGACCCATGGGGCTTCCGCCCGCTGTCGGTCGGTCGTCTCCCGCACGGCGGCTACGCCGTGGCCAGCGAAACCTGCGCCCTGTCGACCCTCGGTTGCGTCGACGTCGACGAGGTCAAGCCCGGTGAAATGGTGACGTTGCGCGGCAGCGAAATCGAGCGCACCCAAGTGTTGGCGCCGCAGTCCAAGGCCGCCCGGTGCACCTTCGAGTTCGTCTACTTCAGCCGTCCCGATTCGGTATGGGACGGCCGCAGCGTGCACCACACCCGCCAGCGTCTCGGCATTGAACTCGCCAAAGAGTCGATGGTCGATGCCGACGTCGTCATTCCAGTTCCGGATTCCTCGATTCCTGCTGCTATTGGTTTCGCCCGGGAGAGCGGCCTGCCGTTCAACGACGGACTCATCAAGAACCGCTACATCGGCCGTACCTTCATCGAGCCGACCCAAGACATCCGTGAGCGCGGTGTCGCGCTCAAGTTCAACGCGCTGAGCGAAAATCTCAAGGGTAAACGCGTCATCATGATCGACGACTCGCTGGTGCGCGGCACGACCGCCGGACCGCTCGTCAAGCTCGTGCGCGATGCAGGAGCTTCTGAAGTTCACGTTCGGATCACCTGCCCGCCGATCACCCATGCCTGCCACTTCGGCGTCGACATGGGCCACGACAACGATCTGATCGCTGCTCGCTTCGACATTGCGGAGATGCAAGCGCATATCGGCGCCGACAGCCTCGCGTTTCTATCGCTCGACGGGATGATGAACGCCGTAGCTGGACGCGACGCAGGCGACGACGACGGCTACTGCAACGCATGCTTCACCGGCGAGTACCCGATTGCTGTCGGCGGGGCTCAGGCCAAGCTCGACTTCGAAGGCGTGATCGCCTGATGCGCGTCTTGATCATCGGCGGCGGCGGCCGCGAGCAGGCAATTGCATGGGCATGCCGTCAGCATGGCCACGACGTCCGGATGGCGTCGGATATCGGTAACGCGAGCACGTTCGACACCGACCTGGTGATTCCCGGCCCCGAGGCCGCTCTGGTTGCTGGTACGAGCGACACCGCAGCCGAACGGGGCATTGCGTGCTTCGGACCGACAGCGGCACTGGCACAGCTCGAAGCATCGAAGGGCTACGCCCGCGATCTCGCCACATCACTCGGTATTCCGGGCCCGGCGTTCGCTCGGTTCACCGATGCCGATGCGGCGCTCACCTGGTGGGCCGAACTCGGACGGCCCGTCGTCGTCAAACTCGACGGCCTCGCCGCAGGCAAGGGTGTCGCTCTGCCCTGCACCGACTCCGAGACCCGCACCGCGATCGCCGAAGCTGCGTCCACCGGCTCCTTCCTACTCGAAGAGCGCCTGACCGGCCCTGAATGCTCGCTGCTGGCGCTATGCGATGGCACCACCGCCGTTGCCCTACCGCTCGCTCAGGACCACAAGCGCATCGGCGAAGGCGACGTTGGCCCGAACACCGGCGGCATGGGCGCCTACGCCCCCGCACCTGTCGCATTCAGCGGCGCCGAACTGGTCGAAACATTCGTCCAGCCAATACTCGACCACTTCGCAGCCGCTGCGACTCCTTACGTTGGCGTCATTTTCGCCGGGCTGATGCTCACCGCTGATGGTCCACGCCTCATCGAGTACAACGTTCGCTTCGGCGACCCAGAAGCTCAAGCTGTGCTGCCGTTACTCGAAAGCGACCTTGCCGGGCTTGCACTGGCCTGCACCCGTGGCGACGTGAAGTCGGTCCCGCTGCGGATCAAGTCGGGAGCTGCAGTCACCATTGTTGCTGCCTCACCGAACTACCCCGGTGAACCAGTCATCGGCCACCCCGTCACCGATCGAGGCACCGACTCCGCCGCCGCATTCCGCTTCGACGCCGGCGTCGACGTAGACGGCAACACATCAGGCGGCCGAGTCCTCGCCACCACCGGTGTGGGCACCGACATCGCCGAGGCACGAGCTCACGCCTACGAGCGGATGGCCCAGATCAGCTTCCAAGACATGCAAATCCGGCGCGACATTGCATGGCGGGCACCCGGAGCACAGCTCGCGTCATACGCCGCTGCAGGTGTCAACATCGATGAGGGCATGCGTGCTGTCAGCGAAATGAAGGCGGCGGTCGAGGCAACTCACAAGACGCCAGGGCCGGGCGTCCTCCACGGGCTTGGCAGCTTCGGCGGGGTCTTTTCCGCCGAAGGCATCAAGGCAATGGACTCGCCCGTCCTCGTTGCCTCAACCGACGGTGTCGGTACGAAGGTCGAATTGGCTGCCCGACTCGGCATGGTGCGCGGTGTCGGCATGGACATCGTCAACCACTGCATCGACGATGTGCTGGTCCAGTCTGCTCGGCCGTTGTTCTTTCTCGATTACATCGCGGCCAGCGTTCTCGATGCCGACCTCGTCGCTGAGGTCGTCGGCGGTATGGCCGATGCGTGCAAGGCCGCCGGCTGCGCGCTGCTCGGTGGCGAAACGGCTGAGATGCCAGGGATTTACCAGCCTGGCTCGTTCGACATCGCCGGCACGCTGATCGGCGTCGCCGAGCGTGCCGAACTCCTCCCGCGCTCCGACATCACCGACGGCGACATGTTGATCGGCATCGCATCGAGCGGTCCGCACACCAACGGCTACTCGATGCTCCGCAAGATCTTCGAGTGGGCACCGATGGACGCCACGCCCGACGGTTTCGACAAGCCACTCGGCGAGACGCTGCTCGAGCCCCACCGCTCCTACCTCGACGTGCTCACCCCGACGCTGCAGACCGGCGCCGTGAAGGCCCTGGCCCACATCACCGGCGGCGGCCTCCCTGAGAACCTGCCACGCGTACTACCCAACGATGTCGATGCCGCCATCACACTCGGTTCGTGGCCCGTGCCGCCACTCTTCCAACTCGTCCGCGAGCTCACGCCGCAAATGAGTACCGAAGAGCTGTACCGCACGCTCAACATGGGTGTCGGCATGATCATCGTGTGCGCGCCCGATCAAGTCGCGACCGTGCAAGCATCGATCGACGAGCCCACATGGGTCGTCGGCAAACTCATCCCCGGAACCGGAAAGGTCCACCTCTCATGACCGACTCCCCCGTTCGCCAGCAGCGTCTCGTCGTCATGGTTTCGGGCAACGGCTCAAATCTCCAGGCAGTTCTCGATGCCTGCGCCGATGGTCGCATCAACGGCCGAGTGGTAGCGGTTGTCTCCAACAAGGCTGACGTGTTCGCTCTGCAGCGCGCCGCCGACGCCGGCGTCCCCGCCGTTCATATCGGCCAGCACCAAGACGAAGATCGCGCCGATTACGACGCCCGGCTCACCGAACTCGTCGCCGGGTTCGACCCCGACCTCATCGTGCTCGCCGGCTGGCTGCGTATTCTGACGCTGAGCTTCCTCGGTTGGTTTCCTGGCCGCGTTGTCAACCTCCACCCAGCCAAGCCCGGCGAACTCCCTGGCATCCGGGCGATCGAGCGGGCATGGGAAGAGGCAGTCAACGGCGTGCGATCCGAATCAGGTGTGATGGTCCACTTCGTCCCCGACGAGGGTGTCGACGACGGCCCACTTCTGGCTACCGAATCAGTGCCGATCGACGTGTCGGGCACCATCGAACAGTTCGAGGCAAACATGCATGCCGTCGAGCACCGGCTCCTGGTCGGCGTGATGGCTGACCTGTGCTCTCGTCGCAGCAGCGACACTCATGATCTTCATCGAGCAGCCACGCTCGACCCAGCAACACCACACACGACAGGGGCATCGCAATGAGCGACAGCAACATTAACGACGGTCTGTTCGACAAGTTCGAAGCTCTGACCTTCGACGACGTCGTCGTCATCCCCGGCTACTCCGAAACGCTGCCTGACGCGGTCGACACCACCGCGACCTTCGCTGCCGACATCGAACTGGCTGTGCCACTCGTATCGGCCGCAATGGACAAGGTCACCGAGGGCCGCATGGCCATTGCAATGGCTCGCTACGGCGGCATCGGCGTCATCCACCGCAACATGTCGATCGCCGACCAGGCATCTGAGGTGCAGAAAGTCAAGCGGTCGCAGTCGGGCATGATCACCGACCCAGTGACCCTCCCGCCGACGGCTTTGCTGCACGAAGCTGAGGCGCTGATGAACCGCTTCAAGTTCTCGGGCGTGCCGATCACCGACGACCACGGACATCTCGTGGGCATTCTCACAAACCGCGACATTCGCTTCTGCGAAGGGGCCGACTTCGACCGCCCCGTCACCGACTTCATGACATCCGAGAACCTGGTGACCGGCGCTGTCGGAACGACGCTCGATGAAGCCAAGCTACTTCTCCAAAAGTACCGGATCGAGAAGCTGCCACTCGTCGACGGCGTCGGTTGCCTCGCTGGGCTGATCACAGTGAAAGACATCCAGAAACGCCTCGAATTCCCCAATGCCTCGCGTGACGGCAAGGGTCGCCTCCGTTGCGCCGCAGCGATCGGCGTTGGCCCTGACGTCGAAGAACGCGTCGACGCCCTGTTCAAAATGGGTGTCGACGCAGTTTCAATCGACACCGCTCACGGCCACTCAGCGAACGTGATCAAGGCCATCGAACGCGTGAAGGGCTCATGGCCCGACCTCGCTGTCACCGCCGGCAACGTCGTCACCGAAGAAGGCGTCGAAGCGCTGGCGAAGGCCGGAGCCGACGCGATCAAGGTCGGTGTCGGCGCCGGTTCGATCTGCACCACCCGTGTGGTGTCCGGAGCGGGTATGCCCCAACTCTCGGCGATCTACTTCGCTGCAAAGAAAGGAAATCAGATCGGCGTCCCAATTATCGGTGACGGCGGCATCACGTTCTCGGGCGACATCGTCAAAGCAATCGTCGCTGGTGCATCCACCGTGATGCTCGGGTCGCTTCTTGCCGGCGTCGAAGAAAGCCCTGGAGAACTCGAGCTGTTCGAAGGACGTCGGTACAAGAGCTATCGCGGCATGGGCTCGATGGGGGCCATGACCGGCGACAGCCAAGACCGCTACGCCACCGGCCAGTCCAGCAGCGGATCAACCATCGGCGCAGCCAGCCAAAAGCTCGTTCCCGAAGGCATCGAGGGTCGCGTCCCGTTCGCCGGCCCACTTGGCGATGTGGCCTACCAACTCGTTGGTGGCCTCCGCTCGGGCATGGGCTACGCCGGTGCCGCAACGCTCGAGGATCTCCGGACTGCCAAGTTCATGCGCGTCACCAACGCGGGTCGCGAAGAGAGCCATCCGCACGACGTCACCATCACCAAAGAAGCACCGAACTACCAGCGCATGTGATTTCCCCCGTCTGCGTGACGATTTTGGCTGGGATACGCACCAATTTTGTTACGCAAACGAACTCAGAGGCGTTTACTGAGAGTTCAGATAGACCAGAGTCATGTTGATCGTCGTGTCACCGGCCAAGGCGCTGGACTTCGAAACGCCGCTGCCGACCAAAAAACACAGTCAGCCCGTTCTACTCGGACGGTCTGAGGACCTCGCGAGCATCATGGCGGGCAAGTCGCCCGATGACCTGTCGAAAATGATGTCCATCTCGGCGAAGCTCGCGGACCTCAACCACGAACGGTTCCAAGACTGGACCACACCGTTCACGACCGACAACGCCCGGCCGGCGGTGCTCGCGTTCGACGGCGACACGTACACCGGGCTCGATGCTCCGAACTCGTTCAGTGAGCGCGACTACACCCATGCGCAGAAGGTGCTCCGTATCTTGTCGGGCCTCCACGGTGTGCTGCGGCCCCTCGACCTCATCCAGCCATACCGGCTGGAGATGGGCTCCAAAGTCACGCATCCCAACGGTGGCGATCTGTATAGCTACTGGGGCAATGAGGTGACCGATCAGCTCAACGCATCGCTCGCCGAGTCCCCCGGCGCCAAGGTGTTGGTCAATCTCGCATCGAACGAGTACTTCTCAGTCGTCCAACCCGAACGCTTCGACGGCCGGATCATTTCGCCCCGTTTCCTCGATGCGAAGGGTGATAGCGACTACAAGATCGTCAGCTTCTTTGCAAAGCAGGCGCGTGGCTCGATGGCTGGCTGGATTATCCGAGAGCGCATCACCGCCGCCAAAACGCTCGTGGCTTTCGATGCCAACGGCTACCGCTACGACGCCGCAAGGTCAACGCCCGACTCTCCGACGTTCACCCGTCGGCAATAATGCGACGCGCCACCATCGTTGGCGCATCCGGTTCCGGCACATCGAGGCTCGCAACAGCGCTCGCCGAAAAAATCGACGGAACATCTCTCGAACTCGATGAGCTATTCCACGACAAGAACTCGGCACCGACGCCAGACTTTTCCGTCACCGAGTCGCGGAGGCGCTCGACCTCGAGGGTCATCAGGTGCAGCTTGTGGCGACTGATCACACGTGAAGAACTGTGGAACGGCAACAGGCAACGTTGGCGCAATCTCGTCAGATGCGACCTCGAGGTCAACATCATCGTCTGGGCCTGAGCCCATCATGCCGCCCACATGAAGCGTTACGAGGGGTTCCTTGCCAGTCGTTTTGAGCCCACGCCGATGCCCGCCGGCGCGAGGTTGAGTGCTCGTCGTGTGACGGCTACGCCAATTTCTCGACGAAGCCTTCAAGCTGTCGGAGGTTGCGGCATTCGTAGACGCCGTCCGTGAACGTGCCATATTCGCCGACAATCGAGTCACCGGTGTTCCAGTAGCTCTTGGGCTCGGGGTTCAGCCAGTACACGTGGCGAGCTTTCTGCTGGATCTCTTTGACGACCCAACTTTGGCTGGCGTGATAGTTGTTCCGCGCATCGCCGAGCAGCAAGACCGTGGTTTTCGGACCGATGTCCTTGCCGTACTTATTCCAGAACACTTCGAAGGCATGGCCGTAGTCCGAGTGCCCATCGACCCACACGACATCGGCTTCAGTGTTGACGCGATGAATGGCCTCAGAAATATCTTCCGTCGCCTTGAAGTAATCGGTGACTTCGTCGAGACCATCGATGAAGACGAACGAACGAACCTTCGAGAACTGGCCTGAGATCGCATACACCAGCATCAGGGTGAACCGAGCGAAGGCTGCAACCGAGCCGGAGATGTCGGCGATGACCATCAGTTCTGGCTTAGACGGACGGGGGTACTTAAATTGGGGCTCCGCTGGCACGCCGCCGTAGCTGAGCGAATGTCGAACCGTGCTGCGGAAATCGAGCGGGCCCTTGCGACCGTGTTTGCGCTTTCGGGCGAGGCGCGCAGCAAGCTTGCGTGTCAATGGTTGCAATGACTTCTTGAGCGACGTCATTTCGTCGCGGCTGGCGTGCATGAACTCGACGTCTTCGGGTAGCGGCTTGCGGAGCGTCTTGGCCATGGCCTCAGCGCCACGGTCGGCAACGAGCCGTCGGCGGATCTCGGCTTCGATCTCGCCCTTGAACTTGCCGATGCGGTCGGCGTATTCCTCTTTCTCCAACCGCTCTTCGAGCGTGGTCAGATCGTCGGGTGCATCCTGACGCGATTGCTCCATCATCTTGTCGAGCATGCCGTCGAGGTCGAGGTTCCGAAGTGTGCGGTACAGATAATACGTACCGCCGACTGGCCTGCCGGGTTCCATGCCGGCGAAACGCTGGACGGACTGTTTGGCCATCGCCCGCATCATGGCCTGATCGCCATTCATCAATGCCTGCATCAGCATCTGGGCGATCTCTTCGGGCGTCATCCCATTCATGCCGCCCTGTCCGCCGTTGCCTTCGGCGTTCTGCTGCTGCTCCTGCATCTCACGCCACATCTCATCGATGTCGGAGTCCCCGTCGCCATCACCGATCTTGTACTCCGGCCCGCGTAGGCTGAAATACACCTCGAAGACAGTGTCGAAGCTGCGCCAGTGAGCGTGGTTCTTGATCAGCGTCGCACCGAGCGCGTACTTGAACGCGTCACGATCTTCGATCGGAATGTGTTGGACGGCCTCCATCGCATCGAGATTCTCCGTGAGGCTGACCGGGAGGCCTGCGTTACGAAGTTCGACGACGAAGCCGTTGAGAAGTTCCAGCATTGCGACAGTCTCGACCAATCAGTCGTCGACCGACAGTTCCTTGCTGGCTTTGGCGATGTCGGTCTGGTACTTCAACAAGATGTTGAGCGTCTCTTTGGCGATTGTCTCATCGATGGTGTCGATGTTGAGGATCATCAGAGTCCGCGCCCAGTCGAGAGTCTCCGACACGCTCGGCGCCTTCTTGAGATCGAGCTGACGGATCGATCGAACGACGCGCGCCACCTGGTCAGCGAGGCTCTCGCTGATGTTCGGAACCTTGGCAAGCACGATTTCACGCTCGCGATCGAGCTCTGGATAGTCGACGTGCAAGTACAGGCAGCGCCGCTTCAGCGCTTCGGACAGCTCACGGGTGTTGTTCGATGTGAGGAACACCAGCGGGATCTGCTTGGCGGTGATCGTGCCGAGCTCGGGGATCGACACTTGATAGTCGGAGAGGATCTCGAGGAGCAGTGCCTCGGTCTCGACTTCGACACGGTCGACTTCATCGATGAGCAGTACAACCGGCTCGTCTGAGGTGATTGCCTCAAGCAGCGGACGGGTCAGCAGGAACTCGTCGGAAAAGATGTCGTCTTGGATGTCGGTCCAGTCTTCCGTGTTCTCGCCACGCTCGGTCTGGATGCGAAGCAGCTGCTTCTTGTAATTCCACTCGTACAGGGCTTTGCTCTCGTCGAGCCCCTCGTAGCACTGCAGACGGATCAGCTTCGATCCGGTGATCTCGGCGATCGACTTGGCCAACTGCGTTTTACCGGTGCCAGCAGGCCCCTCGACCAGAATCGGCTTGCCGAGCTTGTCGGCCAGGAAAGCCACACTCGCAATGCCGTCATCAGCCAGATAGTTGACTTCCTTCAATGCATCGCGGATGCTCTGGACGCTCTCGAAACGATCGCCACCATTAATTTCGGTACTCGTCATGAATGCCGACGTTACCGGTCGACCTCTGAGACCCTGCAATTGGAATGGCGCTCAGACGATCGTCACAGTCCCGGCAACGGGATTGAGGATAATCTCGGCTCCGTCGGGAATATCGATCAGCGCTCCGGCGACTCCGATCACGGCGGGAATTCCCAGCTCGCGGGCGATCACAGCCGTGTGGCTGAGGAGGCCGCCCGCTTCGGTGACCACTCCCCCGGCCATCGTGAGTACAGAGTTATAGGTCGGTACCGTAAGCCTCGTCACGATGATGTCGCCAGGGTTGACCCGTTCGAAGGCCTCATCAGCATCGGCGACGACGCGAGCAATCCCTCGGTACGACGCCGATCCGACGCCGGTACCAGAGAGCGAGTCGGTCTGATCGGCTGAGTCAAGCAGTGTCGTAACGGTGAGGATCGCGCGCATCATCTCGGGCATCCGGCCCGGGAGAATGTCAATGTCCGGCGGTTCGGCGACGGGGCCGAGGGTGAGCGGTGCGGTCAACGCGGCCCATCCAACCCGTTCTTGATGCCGCAAACCAAGCTCAGCGGCCAATGGATACTCGGCACCTTCCAGCAAGGATCCCAGCTCGGTGATAGCCGCGTCGAAGACGTGTTCGAGCACGTCGAGCGCACCGCGAGCAACAAGCCGGCGGCCTGCTTCGAGAATCACGTGCCGAGCGATCCCTGCAGGCCATTCGACGGTTAGCGGGCCGTTCTCGTCGCGTAACCCGTAGAGCGTGCGAGCCTCCACGACGAGGTTCGTGAACTCGGCGCTGGCCGATTCGTCGATCTGTTCCAGCAATGAGTTGAACGCTTGATCGCCAACGATCTCGGACGGCTCGGCGCTGCAACTGTGCCGGATGGAGGCAAGGATCACCCTGGGAAGCTCCCGCAAGGTCCGGTCGCTGAGGTCGTAGCCAGTGGTGACGCGATTTCCGAATTCCGCCAGATACTCGTCGAGGAGTTCGGCTGCTCGATCACTCGCCTCGCGAACGTCGCTGAGCGTTGCGGGATTGACCCCAACGCGGGCAAGTTCGTCGGCGATCCCACGGAGCGCGCGAGTCGGTGCGCTCGTCGCCGGGGATGCTCCGGCCAGCGTGGTCATCACTTTTCGTTCATCGAGGCCCCAGCCGCGCGTCGCGGTGAGGAGCCTGCCGATAGGTGCCAGGTCGGAGGTGTGGAGGCGGAAGTGCAGCGAACCTGCCCATTCGACATGCCGCCACACCGCGTTGAGATGGGCCACGAGGTCGGCATCGGACAGTACTGCCGCGTCGATGTCACCGAGTCGGCGGTTCGTCGCGATCAGCTTGGGTTTCCACTCGCGTTCCCACCGGTCGGACTCCTGCAACCAGAATCGTTCGTCGATCGCGCGAACGGACCGCTTCGCCCGCTTGCGAAACGCTGGATGGAGTCGAGTCATCAGCCACAGCACACTCTTCGACGGAGCAGGAAGATCGCGACCCCCGCCGACCAGTGGCGTCAACCTGAGATACATCCGGCCATTCACGAATCCCACGTCGATGGTCTTCAGCGGAGCGCCAGCAAGATCGAATCCCTCGCTCATGCCCGACGGCATCGCCATCGTGATGAGATCGCGCATCGGACGCGAGACCGTCGTCTCGAAGTGGGCCGTATCAAGTTTCCACGAACCGGGTCCCGGTGTAACCCACTCTCCCATGTACCCCAGTGTTGCAGACCGCGTCATCTACGCTGAGCGAGATTCCCGTCGTGTTCGAACGTAAGGCCGCCGATGATCCTCAGCCAGAACCAGCTCCGCAAAGACGACACGCCCTTCGCCTCTCCAACGTCGAAGCCCCAACGCTCGGCCGTCCAGGAGACCCGGCCCGCATGAGCCTGCTTCAGAGCAATCTCACCGTCGCCAGCGGAACTGCGCTCTCCCGGGTTACCGGGCTGCTCAGGCTCAGCGTGCTCGCCGGAGTCATCGGCGGCACGGCCCTGAACGACGCGTACATCAGCGCCAACGAAAGCCCGAACATCGTCTACGAACTACTCCTCGGCGGCGTGCTTTCGGCAACGCTGGTGCCATTGTTTTCGACATTCGCCGAGGACGAAGACGACGAGTCGACCAACGTCGTGATCACGACTGCTGCCGTGATGATCGCCGGCTTGACCTTGGTCGCCGTGCTCGCTGCCCCGCTGATTTTCCGACTCTTCTCCTTGCACGTCGCCGACGGCGTCGACCCTGATCTGTTCCGCTCGGTCGGCACGACGCTGTCGAGAATCTTCTTGATCCAGATCTTGTTCTACGGTCTCACCGGTTTGGCCAACGCCTTCCTGAACAGCCGTCGGCACTTCTTTGCTGCGGCGTGGAGCCCGATCCTCCCGAATCTCATCATCATCGTCACGCTGCTGTCACTGCCCGATCCAGTGAGTACCGGCTGGGCCCTCTCGGACGTCCTGACCAACCAGCGGCTTCGTCTCACACTCGGGCTGGGCGCCACGCTTGGCATCGGCGCAATGGCGTTCGCGCTCATCCCTGCGGCAATGTCCACGGGGTTCCGTTTCCGACCCGTCTGGAACCTCAAACACCCATCGGTAAAGAAGCTACTCAGCCTGTCATTCTGGACATTCGGGTTCGTCGGATCGAACATCGTGGCCTTGATCGTCGTCCGCAACCTGACCGAACCAGGCTCGAGCGGCACGTTTGCATACGTTGCCGCGTTCACCTTCTTCGTGCTCCCGCAGGGCCTCCTCGGCATCTCGATCGCCACGACCTTCCAGCCCGAACTTGCCCGGTCGGTGGCCCGCAAGGACAAAGCCTCGTTCATCTCGACAATGTCGCTCGGTGTGCGGATGACAGCGCTTTTGACCATTCCAGCCGGTATCGGCCTGTTCGTGTTGCGCCGGCCGCTCGTCGGCCTCGCAATCGAGAACGGGCGTTGCGACGCGGCGTGTGGTCTGAGCGCATCGCGCGCACTCGGCGGTTTCGCGCTCGGGCTCGGTGCCTTCTCGATCTACTTCTTCGTGCTGCGGGGGTTCTACGCCCACAAGGACACGCGGACCGCCTTCAAGGTCAACGTGATCGAGAACTCAATCAATATCGTTCTCGCCTTACTCCTCGTTGGCTCCTACGGTGTGCTCGGCCTCGGCGCCTCGTACGCAATTGCCTACGTGTTCTCGGCGTTCTGGGTGCTGCAGATCATGAGCTACAAGGTTCCCGGCTTCGAAGTCCGACCAATCCTCCAGAGCCTCTGGACAATGATCGTCGCCGGAGCACTGATGGGTGAGGTGGTGTGGTTCATCACCCGCAACGTCGGTGGCAATGTCGGCCGCGATGCGCTGCTCCGACTGGCCGTTGGCGCCGTTGTCGGTGTGATCGTCTACTTCGGATTGCTCGCTGTGATGGGTGCTCCGGAACTCGATGCGCTGAAGCGTCGACTCCGCCCTGAGCAGCGGCGCTGACAGCGGCCCTGCGTGGGGGCGACGCACTGAACACCAACTCGTCGCCGTTCTCGAGCAGCGTGCATTCCGATGGCCGTCGGCTGGAGTACCCGCTTCGCATCCGTCGTATTAGGATCTCTGCCATGTTTACGTATGTGAAGAAGCAGTGGAAGTACCTCGTTGCGAAGTTGACCGGCCGGTTTAACGAGAACGCCGATCCGAAGGTGCAGCTCGAACAGGCCATCAGTTCCGCCCAGACGCAGCACAAGCAGCTGAAAGAGCAGGCCGCCAACGTCATCGCCGGCCAGAAGCAGGCCGAGATCCGCCTGAACAAGAAGATGACCGAGCTCGAAAAGCTCAACGGCAACACCCGTCAGGCACTGATCATGGCTTCCGATGCCCAGAAGGCTGGTAATGCCGAGAAGGCCGCTCAGTACACCAGCGCTGCGGAGACGATCGCTGACAAGTTGCTGTCTATCGAAGCCGATGTCGAGAGCCTGAAATCAATGGTCCTCGAATCCGCGCAGGCATCCGACCAGGCCAAGGCAGCGGTCAAGCAGAACAGCCGTCTACTCCAGGAGAAGATCTCCGAAAAGTGCAAGCTGCTCAGCCAGCTCGAACAGGCCAAGATGCAAGAAGAGATGAACTCTGCAATGAGCTCGCTCACCGAGACGGTCGGCGACGATGTGCCGACGCTCAACGAGGTCACCGAGAAGATCGAGGCGCGCTACGCCAAGGCCAAGGCATCAGCCGAGCTCTACGATGTCGGGGTCGAGAGCCGCGTACTCGAAATCGAACAGGCCACTGCCAACGTCGAGGCGCAGGGCCGCCTCAGCGAATTGCGTGCCGAACTCGGTCTCGATGCTGTCGAGGCAGCACCGACCCAGGCCATACCCGCACCCGAGGCCTAAATCAGCCCCACCGGTTTTATGTGAGCGATAGCGGCAGCGTTGCCCACTTCTGCTCACATAAAACGGGCTGTGCACGACCTCGGCTCTTCCGACCGGGAACGAGTTCAGGCGAAGAGCACGAAGTCGTCGCGGTGGACGACGTGTCTGACGCCCGAGACCCCTGCGACATCGGCCATCTCGGCACTCGCCATCGAGGCGAGCCCTCGAGCAAACACGGTGTCGCCATCACTGATCTCGACGACCTGTCCAGACTCGAATGCCCCCACAACTCTCGTGATCCCAGCTGGGAGCAGGCTTGTCGGCCGATCCGTCAGCGCGGCACGCGCACCAGAGTCGACGAAGACTGTTCCTGCCGGTTCAGCGGCAAAAGCAATCCAGAGCTTGCGAGCCGAGAGCCTGCGATCATGCGCCTCGAACGTGGTGCCGACCACTTCGTCAGACACCGAACCGGACAGCACACCATCGCGGCTCGCACGGGCGATCACCGATCGAATGCCCGACCATGATGCCATCCGTGCGGCAACGAGCTTGCTCGCCATGCCGCCGCTCCCTCGGCCGCTTCCGCCGGCGTCGGCGGTAATCGACAGCAATGGGTCGTCGGCGCGCACCAGCGGCACGAGGGTGGCGCTGCTGTCGATCCGGGGATCGGCGGTGAAGACACCATCCATGTCCGTCAGCAAAACCAACACGGCGGCGTTGACGCTGTTTGCGATCATCGCTGCGATGCGGTCGTTGTCGCCGTACCGCAGCTCGTCATTTGCGATCGCGTCGTTCTCGTTGACGATCGGGACGCAGCCGAGTTCGAGCAACCGGTTTATCGTCGAGCGCAAATGCAGGTACTGATTGCGCATGATGAAGTCCATTGCGCTCACCAACAGCTGTGCTCCGACTAAACCGTGGCGGCCAAGCTCTTGGTTGTACGCCTCGACAAGCCGACTCTGGCCTGCGGCAGAAATTGCCTGCAACGTCGGCAAGTCTGCAGGGCGTTCGCTGAGACCGACCGCCGCAACTCCGGCAGCAACCGCACCAGACGACACGACGATCACCTCGTGCCCTTGCTTGCGGAGATCGCCGACCTCGTCACAAAGCTTGGCGATCGCCGAACGTTCAATTGCACCCTTGGCATCGGTGATCGATGCAGTGCCAATCTTGGCAACGACCCGCATCAGATGCCCGGCGAGTATCCGAAACTGAATTCGGCGATCCAGATGACGTCGCCCTCTACAGCACCTACCTTGGCGAGCATTTTGGGCACGCCCAGCCGTTCGAGCCGGTGGTCAATGTACGCAAGTGCCTCTGGCGTCGTGACATCGTTCAGTGCGACGATGCGCTCGACTTCCCTGCCGACCAGGCGGAACTCGCCTTCGCCGACGATTTCGACTACCGCGCCCTTTGCTTCGGGGCGGATCGTGACCACGCCTTCGGCGTGCTGGACGGCTTGGCGAGCATCGTGCACGGACATTGCCATCTTGCCGACCAGTTCACTGAGGCCCTGCCGCGTCACCGACGACATAATGTCGCCGGTCCAACCGAGCAGTTCGAGCTCGTCGGCCTGGATGGCATCGGCTTTCGTACCAACGACGAGGCGCGGACGCTCGAGGAGGTCGGGCTGATATTGGCCGAGTTCCTGGAGAAGAATCCGTTCCTGCTCTTGCGGCGACAGGCCGTCCATGGGTGCGAGGTCGACCATGATGCAGAGCACCAAAGCCCGCTCGATGTGGCGAAGGAATTGATGGCCGAGCCCCTTGCCCTCGCTTGCTCCTTCGATCAGGCCAGGGATGTCAGCCACCACGAATTCGGTCGCCTCGTCGAGCTGGACCACACCCAAGTTCGGTTCAAGCGTCGTGAACGGGTAGTTCGCGATCTTCGGCTTGGCCTTCGAGATCACACTGATCAGGGTGGACTTTCCGACATTCGGGAATCCGACGAGTGCGACGTCAGCCATCAGACGGAGCTCCATCTTCAGCCAGCGCTCTTCACCGTGCTCGCCCTGTTCGGCGAAGCTCGGCGCCCGCCGTTTATTGGACAGGAACTTAGCGTTACCTCGGCCTCCGCGGCCGCCTCCGACAACCAGCCACCGATCGCCATGGTTGACCAGTTCAGCCAAGAGCGCTCCGGTGTACAGGTCAGAGATGACGGTGCCTATCGGCACGGAGATCTCGAGTGACTCACCACGCCTGCCATGCATGTCTTTGCCCTTACCGTGCACGCCATTTCCAGCCTTGCGGTGCGGGTAGTCACGGAAGGCCAGAAGAGACGCCACATTGTGGCTCGCGACGAACCAGATGTCGCCTCCGTTACCGCCGTCGCCGCCGTTCGGGCCTCCGAACACAACCGGCCCTTCTCGGCGGAAGCTGATGCAGCCTGCCCCGCCATCGCCTGCCTTCACATTTAATTGGCATTCGTCGACGAACTGGGACATCTGCTTGAGGCTAACGCCCTACGATGCAGGCAATGGACGACCTGCCGTACCTTGATTCGGCAGATGAGCGTGCCGACCGCTGGGCGTCAACCATGACGGGCCACGATCGAGACGACATTGTTCTCGCTCACGCCGACTCCAGGGCCCACATCGGCGCCACGAAGATTCTTACCCGTGACGAACGTGAAAGCCGTGAAGACGCCATGCTCGCGGAGTTCGCAACACGTGGGCACGGCGCTGGCAACCGAGCAATCGAAGAAGCCCCCGACCCGCATCGCACCTGCTTCGAACGTGACCGCGACCGCATCCTCCACGACGCTTCGTTTCGCCGGCTCGCCGGCAAGACACAGGTGTTCGTCTTCCCTGAGGATCATCAGCGCACCCGGATGACCCACGCGCTCGAAGTGACCCAGGTCGCACGATCGGTCGCACAGGCGCTCGGCCTCAACGTTCCCCTCGCCGAGGCAATGGCGATCGGCCACGACTGTGGGCACGGTCCTGGCGGCCACGCAAGCGAAGACGCGCTGTCGCCGTATCTGGTGGGCGGATTCGACCATGCCATATGGGGTGCCGACGTCACGCTGCAGCCGCTCAACCTGTGCGTTGAGACGCTCGACGGCATCCGAAATCATTCGTGGAGTCTCCCCGCGCCGCAGACTCCAGAGGGTGAGGTCGTGTCGTGGGCCGACCGCATCGCATATGTCTGCCACGACTTTGAAGACGCTGTGGCAACAGGCATCGTCACCGAAGAGATGCTGCCCGACATCGTCGCCGAACGATGTGGGCGCGATCGGTCGTCACAGCTCGGCGCATTCGTCCGAGCGATGATCACGGCCGCAGTGACGTCGGGCCGCGTCGGAATGATGCCCGACGTTGCTGAGGCGCTTGCTGCCTTCCGCAAGTTCAACTACGAGCATATTTACCTGCGGCCAGCAAGCACCCGCCAAGCCGACTCGGTCATCGCGCTGCTGCGGGCTCTCGTCGAGCACTACGCCGACCGCCCACATTCACTTCCGATCCAGACCACGCGGGCCGTTCTCGGCAACGAGGTCGAAGTGAGCCACATCGATGCAGGCAGCGACGTAGCGCTCAAGGCATCCGTCGCCTACGTGGCCGGTATGACCGACCGATACGCATGCCAGCAGGGCATCACCCAGCTGAACTGGGATCGTGCCAAGCTGCCGTTCGCCATCGGCATATCAGCGTAAATACAGGGCCCGAATACCGAGGCCCATGATGAACAGCGAACCAAAGCCGTACAGCATGTACTGCTTGTCGTTGATGAACGGACTTGTGCGATAGCTGTAGAGGATGCCGACGGCAACGATTGTCGTGAACCCGTACAGCGCATGAAAGTCGTCGAGTTCGACGTTGTAGCGGCTGACGAGCAGCACCCCGACGATTGCCACAATGAACGCCGAGATCTGAGCGACCCCGATCGCCCACCACATCGCTGTACGACGCAGACCCGGTACATAGTGAGCGGCAAGCGCCCAGCAGCCCACCAGCGCATTGCTGACGATCAAGAACCATCCGAGCTGCACATGGAGGTTGTGGAGGAACTGCATCACGTCGGGTCAGCGCAGTTCGGGCCACCGCACGCAACCAGGACGAGATCAATTCCTTTCATTTCGACATCCTGTCTGCCCAGAGGGCCGAATTGGTGGAGGTCAGTCGAAGATCCAGCCACGCTGCATCGGCGGTGCGACACCCCGTTCGATGTACGACTCGGTTCCAAACATCGCGGCGAAGGCTTCCGGTGGCATTTCAAGGAAGAACGACTGGTCGCTGATCTGGCTCCGGTGGCATGCGATCGCCGCTCGCTTCCGGTCGACGTAACCGGTCACGTCGACTTCGAGGGTCAGCTCGGCTTCGGGCATGCCAAATGGGTTGCCGTCGTCAGCTGGGCCAGCCGGGTCGAACAGTTCGCCATCGTCCAGCAGCGTCGCGCCTGACTCCATCGCCTGCTGCATCATCGTGACCACTCGGTCGCGATTCATTGTGGCCTCGAAAAGCCGAATGCTGCCACCTTTTGCTGCGATGAGGTCAGCAGCGGCGTTGCCGACCTCGTGCACCTTGATGTGGTCTGGATGGCCGTAATTCCCGTGCCAGTCGTAGGTGGTGACGACCGCGGCGTCCTCCTCGCGGAGCACGGCAACGAGCCGTTCGGCAGCTTCACCGAGGTCGGCGCGCAGAAAGCTTTCGGGATCGCTGTTCTGATCCCAACCGGTCATCCCTGAATCCTTGTAGCCGAGGAATACGACGCGGTGTGCTCCGAGTGCCTCGATTGATGCTTCGGTCTCCTTGCGTCGGCGATCGACGAGGGTCTCCCCGTCGGCGAGATCGTCGGGTACTTCGCCATAATCACCATTTGTTGCCACGACGAGCACAACCCGGTGCCCTTCGGCCGCTGCACGCGCCATTGCGCCGCCCGTAGCGATGGCCTCATCGTCGGGATGAGCGTGGAAACAGACGAGTGTCGACATCGGCAACAGTGTCGCAGTGTCAGACAGTTGCCGCTACATCCAGAGTGTGGTCACTCGGCGTGCCGTACCGCACCCGACTCAATGAGCTGGCCGATCCGTTCAGCGTCGACACCCCAGTCGGCAAGCACATCACGCGTGTGTTCGCCAGCATGCGCCGGCGGCTGTGTGACCTCGGATGCCGTGCGGCTAAATCGCGGCGCCGGTGCCGGTTGAAGAGTGCCACCGAATTCGATGAAGGTCTGGCGTTCGACGTTGTGCGGATGCTTCGCTGCTTCAGACATAGTGAGTACCGGTGCGAAACACACATCGGTCATCTCCATCAGTTCGCACCATTCGGCACACGTTTTCGTCTTGAAGAGTTCGGCGATCCGGACCTTAAGTTCGGGCCATTGCGTGGCGTCCATCTGGCGGGCGAACTGGTCGTCGCCTTCGAGCCCTGTGAGCCGCATCAGTTCGGCGTAGAACTGCGGCTCGATCGAACCGATCGAGATGTACCGGCCGTCGGAGCATTCGTACACGTCGTAGAAGTGAGCGCCGGTGTCGAGCAGGTTTGTTCCCGGATTCTGCTCGTCAAAGATGCCAGCAGCCTTCATCGACCAGAACATCGTCATCAGCACCGCGGTGCCGTCGACCATTGCCGTGTCGACAACTTGACCATGACCGCTGGTCTGGGCTTCGAGCAGCGCCGCGACGACACCGAGCGCGAGAAACATGCCGCCGCCGCCGAAGTCGCCGACCATGTTGAGCGGTGGGACCGGGGCTTCGCCGGCCCGACCGAAGTGAGCGAGTGCCCCGGCAAGCGAAATGTAATTGATGTCATGGCCGGCGGCTTGGGCATACGGCCCGTCTTGACCCCAGCCGGTCATCCGACCGAAGACCAACTTCGGGTTACGTTCGAAGCAAACGTCCGGCCCGACTCCGAGTCGTTCCATGACGCCCGGACGGAACCCTTCGATGAGGCCATCGGCTGACTCGACCAGATCGAGCAGCGTGGCGACGCCGTCGGGGTGCTTCAGGTCGATGGCGACGTTCCGTCGGCCGCGCAGGCTGACATCGCCTGCGGGCTTGTCCGGTGTCGGCCCGCGGACTGCACCGGCACGTTCGACGCGGATGACCTCGGCGCCGAGGTCTGAGAGAAGCATCGCCGCAAACGGGCCCGGTCCGATACCGGCGATTTCGATGATTCGCTTTCCTGCGAGTGGTCCCATGATGGTCTCCTTTAGATTTCGTTGCTGTTGTTGCTGGTACGAATATGCCCTGCGATTGCTTCGGCAAAAACCGGTGCGAGCGGCGCGGGGAGGTCGTGGCCCATGTCGGAGAGCAGCAGGTAGCGCGATCCGTCGATCAGTTCGGCTGTCCGCTCGCCTCCCGATGGTGAGATCAACTCATCGTCGCGCCCGTGAATCACCAACGTGGGCACGTCGAGTTGCTGAAGCCGTTCGCTCCGGTCACCCGTTGCATAGATCGCTGCGAGCTGGCGGGTGAATCCTTCGGGGTAAAAGATCCGGTCGAACTGACGCGCCGAGCGATCGCGAGTGGTCTCCTCGGAAAAGTACCTTTTCGACAGCCAGACCTTCGCCCGAATGGAGCCATCGATGTAGGCCTCTCGCTCGATCGGCGGTGGCGCAAGCAATACCGAGATGGCCTCTGCGGACGGACGGCCATAGTCGGGGTGGCCGGGGCTACTCATGATTGAGCAGAGGCTGAGCACCCGGTCGGGATGTTCGATCGCCATCATCTGCACGATCATTCCGCCCATCGACACACCGGCGATGTGCGCTTGGTCGACACCGAGATGCGTCAGCAGGCCCATGCCGTCGGCTGCCATCGCGCTGAGTGTGTAGGGGACCTTCACCGGCTCACCGGCAATGATTGACTGCAGCACCTTCATGGGCTGCACGTAGAGACCATCGAGCTTGGTTGAGAAGCCGACATCACGGTTGTCGTAGATAACGACGTGAAGGCCCTGGGCGACGAGCCTCTCGATCAGTTCGGTCTCCCAGACAATCATCTGACTCGTGTAGCCGTTGACGAGCAGCAGGGTCGGGTTGCCAGGATCGCCGAAGGTCGCAAACTCCAACTCGATGGCGGGTTCATCTGCAAGGGCAGGCAAGACGGCACGCGGCATGGTCGCAGTGTTGCAGAGCGCGCCGGCCACGAAACAAGCGGGCAGTGGGTACTTTCATGGTGTGTCAGCAACGCGACGTGTGTATGCCCCGGGTCGAGTCAACCTGATCGGTGAACACACCGACTACACGGGTGGCCTCGTGTTCCCGATGGCAATCGACCGCGGAACGACACTGACGTACACCACAACCGACGACTCGATCGAGCTGACATCGGGCGACGTGGCCGGCCGGGTCGACATCCCCCTTCCGTTCACAGGCTCGGCCGCCGAGGAGATCCCGGACTGGGGAACCTATGTGGCGGCAATAGCTGCCGAACTCAGCGCAACGACCGGACTGCGCGGACACCTTGTTTCCGACATCCCCGCAGGTGCCGGCTTGTCGTCGAGCGCAGCACTCGAATGCGCTGTTGCCCTCGCGCTTGGCTTCGACGGATCGCCACTGGAACTCGCGCAGGCCGCGCAACGCGCCGAGCATGCTGCAACCGGTGTGCCGACGGGGATCATGGATCAACTGTCCATCGCGGCCGGAGTCGCCGGGCACGCCACGCTGATCGACTGCCACAGCCTCAACGTCACCCCACATTCGATTCCCGGCGACATCGACGTCGTGGTGAAGTTCATCGCCCACCGTCGGCTGGTCGGCTCGGCCTACGCCGACCGGGTTGCTGAATGCGCGCGCGCCGAGGCCGACATCGGCCCGCTGCGACTTGCTTCACCCGACGACGTCGTTCGCGTCACCGACCCGATCGCCCGACGACGGGCCCGGCACGTGATCGCTGAGAATCTGCGCGTCGTCGAGTTCGCCACTGAACTGGCCGCAGGTAACTACGTTGCTGCGGGTCAGATCATGGTTAATGGGCACGCCAGCCTCCGCGACGACTTCGACACCTCCACCGACGAGATGGATACTGCAGTCAATGCGCTCAATGCACTCCCAGGCGTGTTTGGAACACGGATGACCGGCGGTGGGTTTGGCGGATGCATCGTTGCGATCTGCGAGCGGGGCGCCCTTGCCGATGGCTGGGTTGTCAAGCCATCAGCGGGTGCCCGCCACCTCGCGTAACGCTTCGCCCAGGCGTCCGACCGCTCCGGGGGTTCTACTCCCCCACCAGAACAGGTCTTGCCCGTCCACGCGCACAACCGAACTCGTCGGGAACGCCGCACGGAGCTCGTCGAGGTGGGCGTCGGAGAACTCGTACGGCTCCGACGGCACAGCAACAACATCGGGTGTGTCGACGTCGACAAGGAGCACCTCCGGATACGCGTTGGGCGCATCACCGGTCACCATGCGGCAGCCGAGATGAGCCAGAAGCGACCCGCCGTACGTGGCGGCCGAGATACTCATCCACGGACGTCGCCAGATCGGAACAAAGACGGACAGGCCCAGGGGCTCAACCTGTGGCAGTCGGGCAACCACAGTCGGACCTCCGACGATCGCGGACAGGTCGACAACGACGCTCATCGCTGAGGCAATGTCTGTGACGTTGCTGACGAAAAGTTTGAGGCCTGCCGCCTCGAACGCCTTGGCGTCCTCTCGACGATTCTCTTCTCGGTCGAGCACCACAAGGTCGGGTCCAAGGTCGACGATCGCAGCGATATCAGGGTTCTTCGTCCCACCGAAGTGAGCGATGGCTGGCTGCTCGCAGAACCTCGTACATCCAACCACATCAGCGCCGAGTACGAGCAGCGTTTCTGTGCTCGATGGCACCAGGCTGACGACCCGAGGCGGCGGCGACGACACGTCAGCTACCGAGCAGCTTGTCTTTCTGCGACCGGAACTCCTCGGGCGTCAGCGTGCCGCGGTCGAGCATGCCTTCGAGCTTTTCAAGCTGCGAGGCCACGTCGGTCGCCGAGTTACCGGTGAAGCGGCGTTTCTCGTTCTCTTCCATCTGCGAGTGGATCAGGTTCTGCACGCGGTCAGGATGTCGAATGTCACTGAAAAGCTGTTGACCGTCTTCGCCACCTGACTCAATCAGCAGGTCGCCCGAACCGGTCATCCGTTCAAAGATGCTCTGACTGAAGTGGACCGTGTTGACTCGTTCCAGCGGGATCTCGACACCCATCTTGGCGAGCACACCAGCACGGAAGATCAGCCGGTCGGAGGTGATCACGAAGTTCGTGGTCATCCATTTGAGGTATCGCACGACGACCCAGATGGCACTGATGATAATCAGGACGATCATCAACCATTTCAAGATGTCACCGAACGTGCCGCTGACATCGGAGACGAGGGCGATGATCCCGAGAATGATCGACCCGACAAGGGCTGCGACCGGTTGGGCAAAGTACCACCAATGGGGGTGGAGGTCGACCGCAACGGTTTCGTAGTCGTTGAGCAACTTCTTGGGATACGGCATACCGTCAGCGTACCCAACCCCGCACTATCGTTGAGAGATGACCGATGGTCTGACGACCTCGTTCGTTCATGTGCCGAGTCTCGACGGCCTCCGCGGGGTCGCTGTCGCTTCCGTCGTCGTCTATCACCTCTGGCCCGCGGTCTTGCCAGGCGGCTTCATCGGCGTCGACGTGTTCTTCGTCCTCTCGGGCTTCTTGCTCACCTCACTGCTCGTCAGAGAGGTCGACGCCACCGGCAAGATCCGTCTCGGTCGGTTCTTCGTCCGACGGACGCGACGACTGCTTCCGGCGATGCTGCTCATGCTCACCACGCTCGCGATCTATGCCGCAGCGTGGGCAAACACCGTCGAATTGGAGCGTCTCCGGCGACATGGCCTCGCAGCTCTCCTGTACGCAGCAAACTGGTTATTCATCAGTGATGGCACCACGTACACCGATGTCGTGGCTGGCGTATCGCCGCTGCGACACGTGTGGTCATTGTCGATCGAAGAACAGTTCTACGTCATGCTCGCCGGAGCAATCGCGCTCGCTGCAGCGTTCACGGCGACGCGACGCTATGTGATCGTCGGATCGGTCGTCCTCGGCGCAGTGAGTGCTCTGTGGATGATCATCTTGAGCATCAACGGCAGTTCGGTCGACCGCCTGTACTTCGGTGCAGACACCCGGGCTCAGGCGCTCCTCATCGGCGCAGCCCTCGGCGCAACATTGCGGGGGGTCCCCGTCGCAGGATCACGACGAACGTCGGCGGTTGCATTGCTGTCGGTCGCCGTATTGATCGTTGTCTCCGCCACCGCGTCCGAGAGTTCCACGTGGATGTACCGCGGCGGCTTCGCGCTGACCGCACTCGCAGCAGGCATGGTCATTGTCGGCGCGCCAGCGACTCCGTGGATCCGCCAGGCGCTTGAATGGCGACCTCTGCGCCTCCTCGGCATCATCTCGTACGGTGTGTACCTCTGGCACTGGCCCGTCCTCGTCATTCTCGATGAAGCTCGACTGGGTCTTGATGGCTCCGCACATCGACTCGTCGTCCTCGCCGTGACGCTGATCGTCGCAACTTTGTCGTACCGATTGGTCGAACGGCCGATTCGTGCAGGAGCGATCGGCCGTCGATGGGGTAATCGATCGCTCACGTTCGGCCCAACGGCCACCGTGGCAGTTGCGGGACTGCTCGTCATGGCCACCATCGGCCCACCGAGCCTTGGAGCCGACACCGGAGACGTCGACGCAGCGGGCTCGCCAGTCGAGATTGGTGCCGAGATCGAATTCGCCGAGCCATCACAAGCAAGCCAGCCAACGACGCCCAAGCTCTCGGTGCCGACGATAATCGTGACTCACTCGACCACCGTTCCGGCGGAGACTACTTCAACGATCAGCATCAATGGCAGCACGACCACGAGTACCACCGTTGCCGAACGGGCTCCGGGACCGATCCGAGTCGCCGCGCTCGGAGATTCCGTGATGCACACGATGATCGGTGGACGATTACTCACTGGGCTAGAGGCCGCTCCGTGGGACCCGGTCGATTCAGTGTTCCAGCCAGAACGAATAGAGATTCGCAGCGTTGCTCGAGCCGCATGCTCGCTCCTGCCTGGTGATGTCGCACTGCAGCTACTCGACGGCGAGTATCGAACCTTGTCGATGTCGAGCGCTTGCGGCGACTGGCAGGGCGACCTCGACGATGCCGTCATCAACGATGCCGGTGATGCTGATGTCGTGATGGTTCTGCTGTCCAATGATCTCGAGGATCGCCTGATCGATGGCTCGATCGTGCCATTCGGTTCGTTGGCTCACGCAGCGCTGCTCGTCGACCTGTTCGATCGCATTCGAGACGACATCGCTGGCACCCCGTTGGTTCTCGTCGCACCAGCACCGCGGATGATCGCCGGCACGACGGATGCCAAGTCGGACCGGGAGCAGCAGCTCGTCCAACTCTTCGACGGTTACGCCAAAACGCGCGACGACGTGCACGTCGTCGACGTCGGCGCCGTGTTGTGCCCCGACGGCGACTGCGCCAACCCGCTCGGGCAGTTCAAGCCAGAGTGGCGATTTGACGGCCTGCATTTCAGTGAAATCGGAGCGATTTGGATGGCTAACTGGCTCACACCCCAGCTCGAAGCGATCGCCGCGCACAGTTGACAACGTGGAGGTCGACCGCAACGGTTTCGTAGTCGTTGAGCAACTTCTTGGGATACGGCATACCGTCAGCGTACCCAACCCCGCACTATCGTTGAGAGATGACCGATGGTCTGACGACCTCGTTCGTTCATGTGCCGAGTCTCGACGGCCTCCGCGGGGTCGCTGTCGCTTCCGTCGTCGTCTATCACCTCTGGCCCGCGGTCTTGCCAGGCGGCTTCATCGGCGTCGACGTGTTCTTCGTCCTCTCGGGCTTCTTGCTCACCTCACTGCTCGTCAGAGAGGTCGACGCCACCGGCAAGATCCGTCTCGGTCGGTTCTTCGTCCGACGGACGCGACGACTGCTTCCGGCGATGCTGCTCATGCTCACCACGCTCGCGATCTATGCCGCAGCGTGGGCAAACACCGTCGAATTGGAGCGTCTCCGGCGACATGGCCTCGCAGCTCTCCTGTACGCAGCAAACTGGTTATTCATCAGTGATGGCACCACGTACACCGATGTCGTGGCTGGCGTATCGCCGCTGCGACACGTGTGGTCATTGTCGATCGAAGAACAGTTCTACGTCATGCTCGCCGGAGCAATCGCGCTCGCTGCAGCGTTCACGGCGACGCGACGCTATGTGATCGTCGGATCGGTCGTCCTCGGCGCAGTGAGTGCTCTGTGGATGATCATCTTGAGCATCAACGGCAGTTCGGTCGACCGCCTGTACTTCGGTGCAGACACCCGGGCTCAGGCGCTCCTCATCGGCGCAGCCCTCGGCGCAACATTGCGGGGGGTCCCCGTCGCAGGATCACGACGAACGTCGGCGGTTGCATTGCTGTCGGTCGCCGTATTGATCGTTGTCTCCGCCACCGCGTCCGAGAGTTCCACGTGGATGTACCGCGGCGGCTTCGCGCTGACCGCACTCGCAGCAGGCATGGTCATTGTCGGCGCGCCAGCGACTCCGTGGATCCGCCAGGCGCTTGAATGGCGACCTCTGCGCCTCCTCGGCATCATCTCGTACGGTGTGTACCTCTGGCACTGGCCCGTCCTCGTCATTCTCGATGAAGCTCGACTGGGTCTTGATGGCTCCGCACATCGACTCGTCGTCCTCGCCGTGACGCTGATCGTCGCAACTTTGTCGTACCGATTGGTCGAACGGCCGATTCGACAGGGCGCACTCGGTGACCGCTTGGGCCCTCGGTCCATCGCCGTCGGTCCTGCCTTCACCGCCGCTGTAGCCGCTGCCTTGATCATCGCCACCGTCGGACCCGCCACCTTGGGCGCTGCAGACAGCGAACCGACCGTCGAGATCGGCGCGACGATCGTCTTCGAGGACCCACGCCCGACGTTGGCGCTGGCGGACACAGCCGAGACCGCCTCGCCGACCACGAGTACTGTGCCGACCGCGACCAGCGGCTCCGTCATCACCACCAGTTCAACGGTGCTCAATCGCTTGCCTCGACCAACTCGCGTCGCTGTTGTCGGCGACTCGGTGATGCACACCATGATCGGAGGCCGACTGCTGAGCGATCTGCAATTCGAACCATGGACGGTTGCCGACACAGTCTTCGACACCGACCGCATCCAGATCCACAACGTCGCACGACCCCTGTGCTCGTTCCTGCCTGGCGATATCGCGTTCGAACAATTCGACGGAAGTTACGAGTCTGTCTCACTGGCACAATTTTGCGGTGACTGGCGAAGCGACCTGCGCGACGCAATAGAGCGCGGTACGGACCCTGTCGACATCGTGATGGTGCTGCTGACCAACGACCTCGAAGATCGCCGGGTCGACGAGTCAATCCTCACGCTCGGGTCAGCCGAGCACACCTCACTCCTTATCGACTTCGTCGATGAGGTCCGGGCCCAGACCGCTGCGGTAGACGCTGCGCTCGTACTCCTCGTGCCGGCGCCGAGATTGGAGATCGGCACCACCGATGCCATGTGGGACCGAGAGGCCAGGGTTCGTACCGTGTTCGAGAGCTACGCCAGCACTCACTCCGACGTCTCCATCATCGATGCCGGCCGAGTTCTGTGCCCCGCAGGAAACTGTGCGGAGCCGCTCGGAAACTTTGATCCCATCTGGCGGTACGACGGGCTGCACTTCAACCGCAGCGGAGCGATTTGGATGGCTAACTGGCTCACACCCCAGCTCGAAGAGATTGCCGCGTACAGTTGACAACGTGGATGCCGACGCGCTGATCGCCGACCTCGATGCCGACCAGCGCGCCGCGGTCACTGCCGAGTCGCATCTGGTCGCGGTCATCGCGGGCGCTGGGTCGGGTAAAACCCGCGTCCTGACCCGCCGCATCGCGTGGCGCGTCGCCACCGAGAAGGCTGATGCGCGCCACACCTTGGCACTCACGTTCACCCGTGAGGCTGCCGGGGAACTCCGACGGCGACTGTCGCGCCTGGGCATGCGCGATCGCGTTGAGGCGGGCACGTTCCACTCGGTGATGCTTGCCGTGCTCCAACAACGTTGGAACGACACAAACCGTCAGCCACGCACGGTCGTTCCTGACCGGCGCCGCCTCGTCGGCGATGTGCTCGACGGATCACAGCGCCGTGGCATCGATGGCCTCCTCGGCGAGATCGACTGGGCCACCGCCCGCGGCATCCGCGCAAGCGACTATGCAGCCCGGGCACGCCGAGCGCAACGCAGCCCATCAGCTGGTATCGAGCGCGCCGCCGCCGTCTTCAATGACTTCGAACAGCTCAAACGCAAGCGCGGCATCATCGACTTCGACGACGTCCTTTCGCTGGTGATCACCGAAATGGAATACGACACGGGGTTCGCTGATGGGTTGCGATGGCGATTTCGACATCTCCTTGTCGACGAGGCCCAGGACCTCAACCCTTTGCAGCATCGCCTCGTCGATCTGCTGCGGGCGGGCCGCGACGATCTGTTCATCGTGGGTGACCCGGCACAGGCCATTTATGGATTCAACGGCGCCGACCCGACGCTGCTCGTCGACGTCGAACGGCGCTTCCCCGGCGTCGAGGTGGTCCGGCTCCCTGTCAACCATCGCTGTACCCCACAGATCGTGCGGACCGGTGTCCAGGTACTCGCTGCAGCCGAACAGCCGACTGAGCTGGTGTCGAACCGTAGTGACGGGCCGGTCGTCGAACGGTTAGCTGGAGACGACGAAGAAGCCGAAGCACGTTTGGTTGCCGGTTCAATCGTCCGCCTTGATCCGAACCTGATCCGTTCGGGGGCGGTGGCAGTACTGGCTCGCACCAATGCCCAACTCAGCACGTTCGGCACCGCGCTCGGCTCACTCGGCATCCCGGTGCGCCGCTCCGCAACTGCCTCCGGAACCCCTCTGCAAGTTGCCGTTCGTCAAGCCTCCATGCTCGGCTCTGCCTCCCAACTCCGGGCGTGGGCCCACGACATGCTCGACGCGCACGACGCGCTACTCACAGTGCAAGCCGAACAGGCCATTGCCCACGAGGGGGTCGACCGCCGCACCAAAGCCCAGGCCGACCGAGCCGTCGACGAGTTGGAAGCCGAGCGGCGCGTCGCCACGGTCTTACTCGACTACCTCCGTGACCAGCAGTTGGGCGACGGCGCCGGTTTCCGATCCTGGGTAGCAATGACCAACCCATTCGACGATCGATCGACCGACGGTGTCGACCTCCTGACATTCCACGCATCCAAGGGACGCGAATGGCATGCCGTGTACGTCACCGGCGTCGAAACGAGCCTCGTGCCGCACAAGTCAGCGACCACCGCTGCGACTCGCGCCGAGGAAGGCCGGTTGCTGTACGTGGCTGCGACGCGAGCATCCGACCGGCTCACGTTCAGCTGGGCCGAGCGTCGGGGCGGCTATGCCCGCAAGCCGAGCCCGTTCATGAGCGCCCTTGACCTCAGCGAGCCCGAGGCGACGCGACCACCGAGCACACTTCGCCGGCGTCGCGCCAAAATCGATCCCCTCCTCGCGGCCCTACAGAAATGGCGAGACATCGCGGCGCGTCAGGCCGCCGTGCTCCCGATCCAACTGTGCAGCGATCGTGACCTGAAGGCCATCGCCCGTACCAAGCCGACCACCGTGGCCGAATTGGCAACCGCGACTTCATTCGGCGCCATGATGGCCGAGCGGTTGAGCGAACAGATCTTGCCGCTCGTTGCTCAGTCGAAGTCGACGATCACCGGCGCATGATCGCTTGGTGACTCCCCCTTACGGGCGTTCCGATCGACGACACACCAGGTGGTTCGATCGATAATCGACTGGCTGCACATCAACATGTCAATGCGCATCCCACGCCCCTGGTGAAAATCACCGCCGCGGTAGTCCCACCATGAGTACATGCGGTCGTCGTCGTGTAGGTGGCGGAATGCATCGGTCAGGCCCCACTGCTCGAGCTCGCTGAGGCGATCGCGTTCTGCTTGGCTGACATGCGTCATGCCGACAGTCTTCGCAGGATCGTGCACGTCACGGTCGTCCGGGGCGATGTTGTAATCGCCGCCCACGATGACATCCTGGTCAGCCGTCGTGTCGACCTCGAGATGCTGCACCAACCGGGCAAGCCAGTCGAGCTTGTAGCTGTAGTGATCGTCATCGAGCGACCTCCCATTCGGGACGTACACGCTGCTCACGCGGACCCCGCCGCACGTGGCGCTGATGATCCGAGCATCCGGGTCGGGCTCGATGCCCTCGGCGAAGTTCGACACAACGTCCGTCAGGCCAACCTTGGAGAGGATGGCGACACCGTTCCACTGGCCTTGGCCGTAGTGGGCGCACGTGTAGCCCATTGCTTCAAACGCCAGCATCGGGAAGGCGTCGTCGGCAAGTTTGGTCTCCTGGATCAGGAGCACATCGGGTTGCACTTCTTCGAGCCACGTTTCGACTCGCTCTTGACGAGCACGCAGCGAATTGACGTTCCAGGTCACGACACGCACATCAGGCCCCCTTCGGTCCGGCGGATTTCTTCACGGCGGATTTCTTCACGGCGGATTTCTTCACGGCGGATTTCTTCACGGCAGATTTCTTCACGGCAGGCTTCTTCGTCGCGGGCTGCTTCACTGGCGTCTTCTTGATGGGCGCCTTCTTGGCAGCAAT
>CALCXK010000103.1 GCA_937905835.1 uncultured Ilumatobacter sp.
TGTAAAGACGTGAGCGCAATGTCCGATTCCCCTCGGGTCAAAAGTGGACAGCCTGTCCGAGTCCCCTCGGGTCAAAAGTGGACAGCCTGATCAGCGATGCAGTGCGTTGAGATAGCTGTACACGGTGATCCGGCTGATCCCGACCGCCTCAGAAACATCCTCGACAGCGCGCCGCAACACAAAGGCGCCGAGTTCGTCAAGACGCCTGATCGCTTCCTGCTTCTCAAGCCGATTGAGCGTCGGGAGCGGTGCGCGCATTTCCGCCTCGACTCGGGCGACAATTCGATTGAGCGAGCCGTGAATCGGCGGAAGCCGAACGCCACCGACGACGTTGCCGCCCCAGACCAGCGGTACGTCGGAGCCGTCGACATCGCTGGCCCCAACCGACTGCGCGCCCGCGGCATCAATCAGCGGCTGCAACGCAGCGATCAGTGGGTGCAGGTCGACCACGTGGCAGATCGTAGAGCGTTCACAGTCGCACTCCGTCCAGCGGGTGCGGCTGCCAGTTCAGCCTTCGAGTGCAGTGTGCAGGCGAACAGCCTGCTCGGCGGCTTTGGCACGGACCTCGTCGGCGTCGACGCGGGTGGCGACACCGTCACGCAAGGCTGGCTCACCATCGATATCGACATCAATCGCACGAATCGTCGGGGTGAACGCGACGTGCCACGGCTCGATTGTCCCGTACGACCAGGTGACTCGATCGTCCCGCGCCTCAGGGAAGAGCTCCCAGCCCCCCTCGAGCCACGACCAGGCCGCATCCGGGCTCGCCTCGACATCGTGATCGCGCTGCTTGACGTACGCCAATTGGAACTCGGCGAGCATGTCGGCGCCGATGCCGTCAGTTCCGAGCGCGATCGGGTTACTCAATCGGGCAGGGTTGGCGTAGCCCACCGAGTTATTCATGTTCGAACGAGGGTTGTGCACAATCGTTCCACGCAAGCGGTGATCGTCGGGCAGGTGAACGCCGTGGATCAGCATCCAATTGTCACGCGTCAGTTCGCGAATACGATCCTCAACACCGATGTCGTCCGGTCCCTCGGCAACGTGGATGTGCACGCCGACACCATGTTTTTCTGCCAAAGCAGCTGCCGCCACAAGCGAGTCGTCGGAACACGTAAACGCCGCGTGCACCCCGACCATTCCCTTGCGCATGCCATTTTCGGATGTCACGAGCTCGTGGAGGTACCGGTCGTTCTCGGCCAACCCGAGCGCAGCGCCTTCAGGGCCGTGCCGGTCGGTGATGCCGTAGCACGTGTTGATCCGCACCCCGATCTCATTGACGGCATGAGCAATGACCGAGAGCGATCCTTCGATGGCGTTCGGCGATTCGTGGTGATCGATGATCGCCGTCGTCCCCGCTTCGAGTGCTTCGAGCGCACCGAGTTTCGCCGACCATTCGATCATGTCGAGATCGAGCGCCATGTCGAGCCGCCACCAAACGTGCTCGAGGATCTCGAGGAAGTTCGATGGCGTCTCCGGCGGTGCGGGCATGCCCCGCGCCAGCGACGAATAGAGGTGGTGATGAGCGCAGACGAGGCCCGGAGTGGTCCCCCGCTCAGCCATCGTCAGCTCCCGCTCGCGTCATGATGCGACTGGTTCATCTCAGGTCCAGGCGCTGGCGCGCTCGCGGTTGCTCTCGTTAATCATCGGGAGTTCGTTGTGCCACTTACCGGAGTGCTGGCGGAGCGCAGCAGCCACGGCACCAGCTGTCGGCACCAGCCCGATTTCCCCAACGCCCTTAATGCCGTACGGTGAGTTTGGTTGTGCAGCTTCGACCAAAATCACATCGACGGTTGGCATGTCTTTCGGCCGAATGATGTCGAGCGACTTGAGCGTCGTGTTGGTTGGACGGCCGGTCTCGTCGCATGGGAAGCCCTCGCTCATCGCGTAACCCAAACCCATGTGTACGGCGCCTTCGATCTGGCCTTCGCAGAGCATTGGATTGACGGCGCGACCAACGTCGTGGGCAGCCGTAACGTTCTCGACCGTTCCATCCTCGGCGAGCACGACAACCTGCGCCGCGTAACCGAAAGTGGAGTGGATGATCGGATTTTCGATCGGATTGCCAGCTGCCTTCGCAGCGGCGATTTCACCGAGCGAGCTGGTCCAGTCGACTCGGTACTCGCCTTCGTAGTCGACACCGACTTCGCAACCGCCAGCGAGAGCAGCTGCACAGGCCGCCTGAACCGAGCCAGCACCCATCAGCGTGCCTCGACTGCCCGTGGTCTGGCCTGCACCGAGCTCGCGAGTTGAGTCGACGATCACGTCAATCTGCTCAGCCTCGATGCCGAGTTCCTCGATAGCAACCTGCATGACAACGGTGTGGATGCCCTGGCCCATCTCGGTCCAGCAGTGACGGATCTCGACACGGCCATCGGCTTGGAAGCGCACGACGGCCTTGGCGATCTCTTTGAAGCCGTTGCCGAGGCCAGAGTTCTTCAGCCCGAGGCCCATTCCGACTGACTTACCGGCAGCGACAGCAGCGTCGTACGCAGGCTTTACAGCGTCGAGACACTGACGAGCACCCTTGCAGCCGTCGTCCATCACTTGACCGGGGCCCCACGTGTCACCGGGCATCACGACATTGCGGTTACGGATCTCCCAACCGGAGATGCCGACCTGCTCTGCCAGCCGATCGAGCACACCCTCCATTGCGAACTGCGCTTGGTTGGCACCAAAGCCGCGGAACGCTCCGCATACCGAGTTGTTGGTGCGAGCCGCGATGGCTTCGACGTCAACGTTACCCACGGCGTACGGACCAGTTGCGTGACCGGCCGCCCGTTCGAGCACCTTCATGCCGACCGATGCGTACGGACCGGAGTCGCCAATCATACGGACCTTAATAGCTGTGAGTTTGCCATCGGCATCGCAACCGGCGTCGTACTGCATCCGAATCGGATGGCGCTTCGGATGCATCAGCAGCGACTCTTCGCGCGACAACGTGATCTTGACCGGCGCGCCGAGATGCCATGCCGCGAGCGCCGTGTGCGCCTGGTTCGACATGTCTTCCTTGCCACCGAACGCGCCACCATTGGAGACGAGTTCGGTCGTTACACGGCTGGTGTCGATGTCGAGCATCGCGGCGATGTCATTGCGGTCGTCCCAGATTCCCTGGCCACCGGAGTACACGTACAGACCCGGTTCGCCCGCGCCAACTCGCGTCGGCACAGCGAGCGTCGATTCGGGTTCGAGGAATGCGTGCTCGATGCGCTGCGTTTGGAAGGTCTCCGACACCGTGAACGACGACGATGCAAGAGCGACGTCTGCGTCGCCGCGGGTGTAGGTGGACGTCGACAGGATGTTTCCATCGAGCTCCCAGACAGCCGGCTCAGTCGACGTGATAACGCGGACCGGATCGACCATTGGTTCGTGTACTTCGTACTGGACGGCGATGAGTTCGGCCGCGGCGCGGGCAATCTGTCGAGTGTCGGCAACGACGACTGCAAGCACATCACCGAGGTACGAGGTGCGTCCACCGACCGGAATCATGATCGGCCAGTCCTTGTGAATGATGCCGACGCGCTTCACACCAGGGATATCCGCCGCCGTAAAGACGCCGCGTACACCATCGACGGCACGTGCCGCCGATGCGTCGATCGATGTGATGTCAGCACGGGCGTGATCGGTCAAATGAAGTGCACCGTGGAGACAACCCTCCGGGTTCATGTCGTCGATGAAGTCGCGAATGCCGATCGACAGCTCGCGGCCTTCGTACTTGATGCCGCGCGAACCAACGCCTCGCGGCTGCACCACAACAGGAATGTTGTCCTGGGCCAGCGCTTCGACAGCATCGAGGACCTTGATGTAGCCCGTGCAGCGGCAAAGGTGAGCACCCAGGTGGCGCGATGCCTGCTCGCGAGTCAGGTCAGCACCGTTCTTGTCGATTAATGCCTTCGTTCGGACAACAATGCCCGGTGTGCAGAAGCCGCACTGCAGCGCGCCGCACGCAGCGAACGCATCGGCCATCCGCTGCACCTCTGCCGGGTCAAAACCTTCGAGCGTCGTAACCTCTCCCCCATCGATCTTTTCCATCGATGTCTGGCATGAGACACGTGCCTTGCCGCCAATGAGCACGGTGCAGCAACCGCACTGGCCCGTCGGGGAGCAGCCATCTTTTGCCGACGTGATGCCGAGTTCATCACGGAGTGCCGCCAACAGATGCGGGTGGTCATCGCGTGCCGTGACCTGCTCGCCGTTCAAAATGAATTCGCTCATGAGATGACTCCGTCTTGCTTCGTCGCGCCGGGCGCAATTGCACCCTTCTGTGCCGTGATTCGGCCGTACACCTCGGGGCGTCGGTAGCGCTCGAAGTCGAACAATGTCTCTTTGTATTGCTTGCACCAGTCGAGGTCGCACCGGGCCGTAATCAGCTCGTCGCCAATCGTGACGGCCTGCGCAACAATCTGGCCAGATGGTGCAATGATCGCCGACTGAGCGAGCGACTCGACACCCTCCTCGATGCCGCCCTTGGCGACACCGACCACCCACGTGCCGTTCTGGTACGCGCCAGCCTGCATCACCAGGTGGTTGTGGAACCCGGCGAGCGCGTTCTGCGTGGGGTCGGGGGCGTAGAACATCGGCGTGTTATAGCCAATCATCAACAGCTCGACACCCTGCAAGCCCATGACACGATAGGTCTCTGGCCAACGCCGATCGTTGCAGGTGGCCATGCCAACGATGCCCTCGAACGCCTCAAAGACCGGAAAGCCCTCGTTGGACTCTTCGAAATATCGCCGCTCGAGATGCTGGAACTGGCGCCACGGCTCGTGTGCTTCATGGCCGGGGATGTGGACCTTACGGAACCGTCCGACAATCGTGCCATCGCGTTCGACCAGGATCGTCGTGTTGAAGCGATGGACCACACCAGCATCGTCAGGCTTGGTGAGTTCGGCGTACCCGAGGCTGAAACCGACACCGAGCCGCTTGGCCTCATCGAAGAGCGGCTGCGTTTCCGGGCCCGGCATCGAGCGTTCGTAGTACGAGTCGAGCTCGGTCGTGTCACCCGCGATGTTTGACGCGTCTCCCTCATCGAGATACCAGCGCGGGAAGAACGTCGTGAGCGCCAACTCGGGGAAGACCACCACGTCGCATCCGGCCTGAGCACCTTGCTGCAGCAGGTCGATCAGGCGTGCGACGACCATCGCACGCTGTTCGTCCCGGGCAATAGGGCCAAGTTGGGCAGCGCCGACATTGAGATAGCGAGGCATCAGAAGTCTGTTTCTGCAAGGGCGAGCATCGTTCGGAGCAGCACGTCGGCCCCCGCTTCAAGGTCCGCTGGCGCGGTGTATTCCGTGACGTTGTGGCTGATGCCGTTGACGCTCTTGGTAAAGATCATTGCCGTCGGGCACACCCGAGCGAACATCTGAGCATCGTGACCGGCACCAGACGGCATCCGGCGATGCGAGAGCCCGGCCGCCTCGGCGGATCGTTCGACGATGTCGATGACACGTGGGTCGAAGTCGACCGGCTCGAAGCGGGCGAGTGTGCGAGTCTGCACGCCGACGCCCTCGCGTTCGGCTGCCTGAGCGACGAAGCCGCGGAACTTGGTCTCGGCTTGCTGCAACACTGCTTCGTCAGTGTTTCGCAGATCGACGGTGATCGTGGCCACCGACGGCACGACATTGACGAGGTTCGGGATGAGGTCGATTGCCCCGACAGTGCCGACCTGCGGCTCGCCGAACTCATCCGTCAGATCGCGTACGAAAGTCGCAATCTTCGACGCGACGTAGGCGGGATCGTGGCGGAGGCGCATTGGCGTCGTGCCGGCGTGACACGATTGTCCGCTCAACGTCAACTCGGTCCACGAGATGCCCTGCACGCCCTCAACGACCCCGATGGTGATGTCTTCGTCTTCAAGGACCGGGCCTTGCTCAATGTGGAGCTCGACAAACGCATGCGGTGTAGGCCCAGGGACCGGTGCCGGACCGGAGTAGCCGATGCGATCGAGTTCCTCGCCGACCACCGCTCCATCACGGTCTTCGATGAGCAGCGCATCTTCGAGCCCCAGACCACCGACGTACACAAGGCTGCCAAGCATGTCCGGCGGGAAACGGGCGCCCTCTTCGTCGGTGAAGAATCCGACGGCGAGGGGGCGGGCGAGTTCGAGGCCTGCCGCAATCACAGTTTCAATGACTTCGAGGCCAGCGAGTACCCCGAGGTTGCCGTCGTACTTACCGCCGGTTCCGACCGTGTCGATGTGTGAACCGGTCATCACCGGTGGGGTCCCGGCTGCGAACCCGGGCATCGTCGCGATCACGTTGCCGATGCCGTCGATCGTCACGTCGAGGCCGAGATCACGCATCCACGTCACAACGAGGTCGCGGCCACCCTTGTCTTCGTCGGTCAGCGCGAGGCGGGCACATCCGGTCGTTCCAGGAATCGCACCGATCTCTCCGAGTGCCTCGATACGCGCCACTAAGCGCTCGCGATCAATTGACAATTCTCCAGACGCGCCGTTGCTCACTACACAGACAGTAACAAAAATGCTTTACAAAACGTCAAGATTACCTCGGCGGTTCATTCTTCATCCATCGCTGCGTCGTAGCGAAGAGAGCGGCGTGAGTACTCTGGCAGCATGGCCAACGCACGTCTCGAAGTCTTCGTGGAGCCATTCCGCGAGAATGCTCCCGGCTCGCACGTGTCGGCTGTCATCAAAGCTGCAACCGCCGCCGGCCTCGAGCCGGACATGGGCCCGTTCGCCACCGAAATCCAGGGCGACGTCGACGTGTTGGCTGGCGCCATCGCCGAGATGATCCGGGCCGGATTTTCCGAAGGTGCCACTGCGATGCAGTTGCGCATCGAAACCACCTGAGCAGTCCTGAACTGTCACCCCGAGGTCAGACCCCGGTGTGGCCGGCCTCGGTGCGGCGTCGGGGCCACCTTGCTGCAATGACCGTCAGCTGGTGCGAATAAGGATCCGCAGCGACCCAGTGGTCGAGCGCTCTTCGAAGCGACCCGACGCGAGGGCGGGCAGATAAATCTGCTCGTACGGCGGTCGTCCGCCGTCTGCCGGATCCGGGAACACGTCGTGGATCGCCAGCGTGCCGCCCAACGCAACGTGCGGCGTCCAACGTTCGTAGTCGAGCCGCGCCGGTTCTTCACCGTGACCGCCGTCGATAAAGAGCAAGCTCAGCGGAGTGGTCCATGCCGCGCCGATAGTCGGTGCACCCCCGACCAAGCCCACGACGGAGTCTTCGAGGCCGGCGTCGTGAATCGTCGCCCGAAAGAATGGCAGCGTGTCCATCTTTCCAATGCGGTCGTCGACAACCTCAATGTGGTGGTGGCCCCAGCCAGCCTGGTTCTCTTCAGAACCGCGGTGATGATCGAGTGCGAACAGCAGGGTGCCTGCGCTCTCGGCCACATCGCCCAGCCACACCGTTGAACGGCCACAGTACGAGCCGAGTTCAAGCATCGGCATCCCGGGCATCGCCGCAGTCGCAGTCGCAGCGGCGTCCCACAGCGCATCGCCCTCTTCTGCCGGCATGAAGCCCCTCGTGGAAAGCGCAAGCGAACGACGACGCTCAGACAGCATGGCAACAGTCAATCGTTCAGCTGGACCAAGTATTCCAATGAATGATCGAGTCGGGGTCGGGCCGCATCGCTGTCGTGAAGTCCGTGCCCTTCGTGTACGCAAGCGGACTGAGTACGGCTTGCTGCACCGAGTCGAACGGGATCCCGACGACATCGGCGATCTGCTCTTCCATCATCAACCCGACGGTGGTCCAGCAGGTCCCGAGCCCGCGAGCACGTGCCGCCAACATAAAGCTCCACATAGCCGGCAACACGTTGCCCATCGACGACGCTGCCGACATGGCGGGTGCGCCGTCAAGGCGACCAGATTGTGTGCAGGCAATCACGAGCGCCGGCGCCTCACCCATGTGGGCTGCGAGATACTCAGCCGAGTCGGTGACGCGGTCCTGCTGCGCCTGACCCTCCACCGTTTCGCGCTTCAGCGACCCGGCGTACACGCCGTCCATGCTGCGGTAAATGTCGAAGCACTTGCCGTAGATCTCACCGATCGCAGCCCGCTTTGCTGGGTCGGTGACCACAACGAACTGCATCGTCATCGAGTTCGAACCCGACGGTGACTGCATCGCCATCGCCACGCACTCACGGATCAGCTCGTCTTCGACCGGTCGATCGAAATCGAGTCGTTTGCGCACTGCACGGGTGGTGGAGAGCAACTGGTCGGACGACAAATCGAGCTGTGACATGGTGCGACTCTAAGCGGACGACCAATTCCGGCCCAAACCGTGGCACCATTGGCTGTGCATGATCGTTGACAGCGAAAGCCCCCACTATCCAGCTGAGCCCACACCGAACAATCAGGCGGCGCTCGACAGCCTCGTCAAGCTACTCGACCTCGAGGTGATCGAGGTCAACATCTTTCGGGGTGCGTCGACTGATGAAGATCGTCAGCGAGTCTTCGGCGGCCAGGTCGCCGGCCAGGCACTAGTCGCTGCTGCGCGCACAATCGACGAACCCGGCCGCATGGTCCACTCACTTCACGCCTACTTTCTTCGCCCAGGCGATCCGACAACACCGATCCTCTACGAAGTTGACCGCATTCGCGACGGCCGCAGCTTCACGACCCGCCGCGTCGTGGCCATCCAGCACGGCCGGGCCATCTTCAACCTGCAGGCCAGCTTCCACAACGAAGAGGCCGGTCTCGACCATCAGCTCTCCATGCCGACAGGCCTCCCCGATCCCGAGTCGCTCCCCGACTTCAAGACGCGCAACGCGCCATACGCGGACCAGCTCGGCGACTACTACGAGCAGCCCAGACCCATTGACTTGCGGTACGTCAACGGTGATCCAATGAGTCGCAAGGGTGAGAAGTCGACCTCGCAGCAGGTCTGGCTGCGCACCAACGGCCAGCTCCCGGACGACCCGGTGCTGCACGCCTGCATCGTCACGTACGCGAGCGACATGACGTTGCTCGACACCACGATCCTTCCGTTCGGCATGTCATGGGCGAGCGGCGACGTGCAGATGGCCAGCCTCGATCATGCCATGTGGTTCCACCGACCATTCCGCGCAGACGACTGGCTGCTCTACGACCAGCGGGCGCTCAGCACATCATCTGCGCGAGGCCTTGCTGGCGGCGCGATCTTCACCTCCGACGGACGCCTCGCGATCAGCGTGGTACAAGAAGGCCTGACCCGGGTCGGTCGGACGTGAGCCAGCGTGGCATCGCCGTCGGGTCCGCCCTTTCCACCCTGTTTGCGTGACGATTTTGGTCAACATGTTGACCAAAATCGTCACGCAAACGACTGGGAAGAGGGGGTTAGCGGCGGGCGCCCATGAACATGCCCTTGAGCGCTTCGTAGTGCTCGATGACATGACCGGCGCCAAGCACTACTGCTTCGAGTGGCACGTTCGACATTCGCACCGGGACTTTAGTTTCCCGTTCGATCCGTTCGGCGAGCCCCCGCAGGAGACCACCACCACCGACGAGATACATGCCACGCACAAGCAAGTCCTGCGACAGTTCGGGCGGCGCCTTCGACAAGCACCGGATGACCGAAGCGACGATCGACGAGACGACGTCTTCAATGGCGAAGCGCACCTCTTCGGGTGTCAGCAACACGGTCTTCGGCAGGCCAGTCATGAGGTCGCGCCCGCGCACTTCGGCCTGGTTCTCATCGTGCGTCGGATCAGCTGACCCGATCGCGACCTTGATCTCTTCGGCTGTCCGTTCGCCGATTGCGATGCCGTGTTCGCGGCGGACGTAGTTCTGGATGGCGGCGTCGATGTCGAACGACCCCACCCGCACCGCTTCGAGAGCAACGATGCCGCCGAGCGAGATGATCGCTGTTTCCGATGTGCCACCGCCAATGTCAATGACCATGTTGCCGACGGGTTCGTCGATCGGCAGATCGGCGCCAATCGCTGCGGCCATGGGTTGTTCGATCAGGTTGGCGTCAGCGGCGCCTGCTCGGCGGGCAGCGTCGGTGACCGCTCGGCGCTCGACTTCGGTGATCGCGGACGGCACACAGATGACGACCTTGGGACGTGTGAATCGGCTCACGCCGACGCGCTGCAGCAGGAGTCGGATCATGCGCTCGGTGATCTCGAAGTCGGTGATGGCTCCGCCACGTAACGGGCGAACCGCCACGATGTAGCCGGGCGTGCGCCCAATCATCTGCCACGCCTCGCGGCCAGTGGCCAGCACTTCGCCGGTCTGCCGGTTGAGGGCGATGACTGACGGCTCGTTGAGCACGATGCCACGGCCCTTCATGTACACGAGCGTGTTTGCGGTGCCAAGGTCGATCGCGAGGTCACGTGCCACGAGGCACTCCTGGCCAGCAGGGGAAATTCAGAGGGCTCCGACGTTTCATGTCAGCCTCATTCTGCCTGAGAACAGGCACAGAATTCTGGAACCCGACGCGGCACCGGTCACGAAGTCGACGAATCGTCGTCAACAACGCGTTGCTCGGCCGACTTAACCCGATCAACGGTCGGCTTGCGAGCCTCCGGGGAGAGTGCGTCGATTTGGCGGCGGAACGAGTCGACACCGTCGGCGTCGGAACGCCAGCGGAGCACGAGGCCGACAATCACGGCGACCACCACGATGACCAGAACGCTGATGAACAAGGTCATTCGGTGCTCCCGATGGATTGCGCATCGCGGATGTCGTGTGCTCCGGTGCCCCAGTCGGCGCCATCAGCCCAGACTTCGTGCTTCCAAATCGGTGCTGTTTCCTTCAGCGCGTCGATGGCGAACCGGGCAGCCTCGAAGGCATCCGGTCGATGCGGCGAAGAAACGATCGCAATGACGGACGACTCACCGATCTGCAACTCGCCGATGCGGTGCAGAAGCACGACGCGGCCGACGTCGGGCCAACGCACGCGGAGCTCGGCGCTGATGGCCGCGAACCGCACGACGGCTTGCTCCTCGTAGGCCTCGTAGGTGAGGTGTTGGACACCTTCACGGCCTTCGGCATGGTTCCGAATCGTGCCGCTGAACAGAACGACAGCACCGCAGTCAGGCCGAACGGCCCACTCGTATGCAGCGCCGATCGGGAGTTCCTGAGCGGTGAGACCCAACCAATTGTTGCCTCGTGCCGGTGCCTCCACGGTGGTTATCGTAGCCGCCATGGCGGCATCGTCAGGCCGCCGCAACACGTTTGACTCCACTTCGTTGCATGATGGCCATCCCTGATTCAGCATCGATGCTTGCCGCGATCACCAGCAGCCATTTCAGCACTACAGTCTCCAACTCGTGGAACGCGCACCGCTCCCCCCGCATGAAAGAACGTGGAGGCATCCGTCCGAAATCGGTCCGAAATCGGTCGAAGTCGATCGCGGAACCCGCCACCGGTTTGTCGCGCTCGCCACCGGAACGCTCGCTGTCGCTCTCATCGCCGCGCTGGTCGTCACGATCACGCCAGGCGGATCAACCGACGCCCCCATCGCCGTCAGCGCCTCCACCTCGCCGCCGGTTCGTGCGTCGATTCGTGCCGCTGCGAACACGGCCATCGCCGCAGCAGAAACAATCCGCTCGATTCGCTTGGTCGAGGCAACTGCTATTCCGAGCGCCCTCGCCGATGTCCCTGCTGCCGCATTCCACTCGACCGGTTCGTCCGACCCACAAGCGGTATTGCCCGACCTCCACGATCAGGTCCTCGTCTTGACCGACCAGTACGCCTACTCGGTTGCCTGGAGCGACGTTGCACGTCTCGACGTTGCAGGCGACGCCGTCGTCGTTCGCGCCGATGGCGCAATCGTCGCTCGATTCATTCATGGCCGCTTGATCGTCAGCCATGACTCGCTGGTCGGCTCGGCGTTTGCGACCGACTGACCGCCACCGTCGTCTCAGCGAATTACTTCAGCGAATTTCAATCATGTCGAGCGCGCCACCAGCGTCGCCCTATGACGACCGCAACGATCATGACGATGAGCCCGGCGCCGACACCAACACCGAGCGACAGTTCTTGCCGACGTTTTGGCGACACCATGGTCCACCATCGCGCTTCGGTGCCTTCGACGTATGCCTGCTCGTTGGTGACTGTCGGCTTCCACCCTTCGGCCAACAGCCGTCCGCTCGAGACGACCCAAGGCTCGCGGGTGTACGAGCGCAAACCCGGCGGAATCGGGCCCCGTTGAAAACGCCAGCGGACAGCGCCGAGCACTTCGGAAACCCGCTCCGGAAGCGGAATACGCGGTCGCTCACCTGACAGCGCTCGAACCCGCTCACCAGGAATCCATCCTTCCGGTGCGACGTTGTAGACCCCGTCCAGACGGCTCTGCACCGCCAACACGATCGCAGAGGCCAGATCGTCGAGGTGTAAGAACTGCGACGGCGGATCGTCTTCGGCAAAACGTTGGCCAAGGCCCGAGACCAATGCGCCTGCAAGTTGCGAAGTGCCGTCTTCAGCGAGGGAAATCACTGGCCGCAGCACCGATGTCACTCGACCGGGCCGGCTCCGGCGCCACTGCTCGACGAGTTCCTCGGCCGATGCCAGTTGGCGGGCGAACACGAACTCGGTGTCAGGACGAAGTATCGTTTCTTCGGTAAGGGGAAACGGGTTGTTGGCGTTCGCTCCGTACACCATGGCCGACGAAACGAACACAATTTGGTCAGCCGAGACCATATCGGCGATGCCGAGACTCGTCGTCGCGTACCGTGTTGAACTCTCGCGGTGTTTGGCAAGCCAGTCATGATCGTTGCTTGCCATGTCGACAACGACATCTGCGGTGTCATCGTGAAAGTCTTCCAGGCTGCCTCTCGTCTCGAACACGGTGCAGTTACCCAGAGCACGAAGCCCCTCGACCACCCGTGTCTGCAGCGGCCCTGTCGTTCCGATGAGCACGACCGTCAGTTCGGCCGTCGTCGCCGACAACGCATTGCCGGGGGCATCGATCAGCGCTGTCACCGACCCGACGTTAGTGCCGCTGCGGCCTCGCGGCGGGAGGTGTGCCCACATCGACGCTGCAGACCGCGGCCAGATCACCGCTGCCTCCCCGTATCCTCAGGGCATGGACGACGGCAACGACGACGCCATCACACCCGGCGGAGATGACGCTGACAACAACCCTTTCGCGGGAATACCGCTCTTCGGTGACCTTTCCAGAGCCCTCTCAGGGCAGGGCCCACTGAACTGGGACGCTGCACGCCAATTTGCGTTACTCGCGGCCAGCGGCGGCGACATGGCCGGAGCGATGGTTCCCGGTGGGAGCGCCCCGGTGCCGACCGCCAACATCGAACCAAGCGTGCGTATCAAGTACGCCGAGCTCGCAGGGATTGCACGGCTCCACGTTGCCGACGTCATGCAACTGACCGTCATCGACAGCGACCCAGAGGTCGCCACTCCGGAGCAATGGGCTGCACAGACACTCGATGCCTACCGGCCCCTGTTCAACGACATGGCGACGTCACTCGGACAGACCGGCGACGACGACGGGTCCGGCGACCCGATGATGCAGATGATGGCAGGCCTCAGCAAAATGATGGCGCCTGCAATGATGGGTATGTCGGTCGGCTCGATGGTCGGCGGGCTTGCACGTCGAGCGTTCGGGGTCTACGACCTCCCAATCCCTCGGGAGGGCGGATTTGCCTCGAAGCTCGTCGTCGTGCCGCCGACAATCGACAAGTTCGCCGCCGACTCCGAGATCGCGCTCGATGAGATGCGCCTCTGGGTCATCGCTCACGAGATGGCAGGCCACACTTTGCTGTCGATCCCGCACATCGCTGACCACCTGAGGTCATTGGTGCAGCGACACGTCGGAGCGTTCCGGCCCGACTCGTCCGCGATGACCGAAAAACTCACCTCGCTTGACGTCGACCAATCGGACCCGATCGCTGCGATGCAGGCAGCATTCGGTGACCCCGAGGTACTGCTCGGCGCCGTGCGATCAGCCGAACAGGTCGCACTCGAACCCGAACTCGACACCGCCGTAGCCGTCACGATCGGCGTCATTGACTGGGTCGTCGACGCCGTCGCCGTGCGAATCATCGGTGGCAATGCGCTGCCCATTGCTGACGCTGTCCGTCGCCGCCGTGCCGAAGCATCACCTGACGACATGTTCGTTGAACGCCTCCTCGGAATTCGCCTCGGCGCCGATCAAACCGGTCGGGGTAAAGCCTTCGTGCAAGGTGTCGTCGACCGAGGCGGCGAGAACGGCTTAGCGCCGTTGTTCAACGACGCCGACGCGGTGCCGACGCCGAACGAGATCGGGGCGCCCGGCCTCTGGTTGGCGCGGGTCGCTGATTTCGACTCCGCCGACTGACGCCTCGCCGCCTGTGCTGCTGCGGGCTGTCGCTCCCGACGACCAGGTTCACAAGTGTCCCGGTAGCAACAACGCCAACGATCAAGAAGCCAACCGGACCTGAGACTTGGATGGCGACTGCAACGAATGCAGCCAATGCCCAGGCCAGCTGAAACTGTGTTTCGAACTTCGCGAAGGCACGGCCCCGGTTGGCACCCGGAGCATCGCGCTGCACGATGCTCTCAAAGCTGAGGCGGCCGACCGCTGCGACCAGGTTCAAGGCGCCGGCCAAGACCACTGCGCCAACTGGGCCACCGAGCGCTGCGGTGCCGACACCGGCGACGGCTGCGACGATCAACGAGGCAACCAGCATCGTTTCTTCACGCATTCGATTGCGCAGCCGCGGCGCGATTGCGTTGCCGACCATGGCGACAAGGCCTGACACACCGACGACCGCTCCGAACCAGAGCGTTCCTTGGTCTTGCGAACGCAGCCAGAACGCCAAATGGAAGAAAGTGAACCCGACGCAACCGCGTAACACAGTCATCGTGATGGCACCGTTCTGCAGACTGACTGACCGCAACTGCATCGATTCAGCGTGGTCGACGCCGTGCGCTGCAACCACTTCGCGAGGCAACCGGGTTGCGCTGAAGAACGCCGCACTAAAGATCAACGTGCCGTAGACCAACGTTGCGGGAGCGCCGATCGTTTTGAGCAGGATCGCTGCCGGGATCACCGCGACCGCGCCGGTGAGCCCGGAAATCAGGCCGAGTTTCGAGTTCGCCTCGACCAACTCCTTTTCCGAACGAACGGTCGACGGCACGAGCGCTGACTTGGACACGACATACGCCTTCTGCAGCACGAGGTTCGCGAAGACCAGCGGGAAGAGTGCAAGCGCGTCGATGTAACGCGCCATGAAAAACAGCAGCCCCGCACGGACGACCGCGATGACCTGAATTACGAGGCGACGGCCGCCGGCGACGCGGTCGATCGCCGGGCCGATCAGTGGGGCGACGAAGAGGAACGGGGCAAACCCGATCGCCAGGAAGAGCATCACCCGCGAGCGCGCCGCTGTGAGGTCGATGTCGAAGAACAGCGAGTCGGCGAGCGCCACAACCATGGCCGCGTCGCCGCCCATCATCAAGGCGTGGGTGATCGCCAACTTTCGAAACTTGGACGGCGCCGGCCGGGCGGCAGATGTCGGTCGTTCCACTGAACAGATAGTAGGCCTCCGCGCTCCAGGTCCATGCCGCCTCGACCCCACCGAACGATCTGTCGCGGAGTTGCCGAAGAACTCGGCTAGCTTGCACGACTCGTATGGCAATTGCTGCTCCCGGACGCTCAACCCGTTTCGATATGTCGACGTGGATGCGCTCAGCTCTCGTTTTCGGTCTGATTTACACATTCCTGGTCGGCGTCTCCGCCCTGGAAAAAGGGATCAAGATCATGGGCGAGGACACGCAGGAGCGCCTGTTCTCGAGTGTCAGCAATCCGATCGCTGGCCTGTGCGTCGGCATCCTTGGAACGGTGCTCGTCCAGTCATCGTCAGCATCCACGTCGGTCATCGTCGGGCTGGTCGCCACGAAGGGCATCAGCGTCGACGCAGCCATTCCGATGATCATGGGCGCGAACATCGGTACGACTGTCACTAACACGCTGGTGTCGCTCGGCCACATCAGACAGCCCGCCGAGTTCAAGCGAGCGTTTGCCGCCGCCACGGTGCACGACTTCTTCAACGTGCTGGCCGTCGCCATTCTTCTTCCGGTCGAACTCCTGACGGGCGCAATCTCAAAGACTGCTACATGGATCAGCGACCGGCTGGTGGGTACGGCCGGTTCCGAGTGGAAGAGTCCGGTCAAAGCCTGGGTGAAGAAACCCGTCGAATGGATTGTCAACGTCGAAGATGCGGTCGGGTTGACCGGCAACGTCCTCGGTACGTTTGTTGTGCTCACCGGGCTCGTCATCGTGCTACTCGCGCTCACCTTCATCACGAAGAACATGCGCAAACTCGTGGCCGACCGCGTCGAAAAGTCCGTCAACACCGTGCTCGGCCGCGGATCAGGCTCGGTTGCAATGCTGCTCGGCCTCGTCATCACGGTTGCCGTGCAGTCGTCGAGCATCACCACCTCGATTCTCATTCCGCTCACCGCTGCCGGCGTGCTGACGTTACGAAACGCGTACCCGGTCACACTCGGTGCCAACGTCGGCACAACGATCACGGCATTACTTGCTGCCCTCGCTGCTTCGGTACCCGAGGCGCTCACCGTCGGGCTCGCACACACCACCTTCAACGTGATGGGTATCGCCGTGCTTTACGTCTTGCCGTTCGCTCGCTACGTCCCGGTACGGCTGGCCGAAGGCCTCGCAGAAATTGCAGTCAAACGTCGCGTCTGGGCCGTTGCCTACGTCATGACAGCGTTCATCATCCTCCCACTTATCGGTGTTGCCCTGCTCCGATGAGTCAGTACCCGGGCAAATTTTTCAACCAGCAACTCATGAGGGAAGTCCGATCATGGTGATGTCATTTTTCAGCAAGCGAGAAGGCGGCCTCGATCACATCGTGTCACGCGCAGTCGGGATGCTCGGCGACGCGCGTCACTCGTTCGATCTGGCAACGCTCGCCCTGCTCACCAACACCGACACTGCTGCAGTCGAAGCCGACATCCGCGACACCGACCAGCGCATCAACCATATGGAACAGCAACTGCGTTCCGAATTGGTCGTCCACGTCACTATTCAGGGTTCGTCCGACATCGGGTCCGTGCTTGGCATGATCCTGCTGCTCAAAAAGATCGAGCGCATCGGTGACCAAGCGACCAATGTGCTCGACCTCGCAGAGAGTGGCGTCCGTCTGGCCGGCGAAACCGACACCGAGGCAATGCTGGCAGAGCGCGGCTTGATCTCGACGATGTTCAGTGAAGCAGCCGACCTTCTGGCTGAGCCCCACGACGAGCGCACGGAGGAGTTCGCCACTCGCGTGCTCGCTCTTGTCGCCGAGCACCAAGCCAAGATCGAAAGCTACCTCCACTCCGACCGGCCTGGCCGCGAGGTCGTGCCCCGTGCGATCTACTACCGCTACCTGAAGCGGATCGTCGCCAACCTGCTCGGCATCGTTCGTGCCGCCGCCGGCCCTCTTCCGACCACCGTCACCCAAGAAGACGACAAAGACGACTAAACAAAAACAGGCGAGCGAACGAGAAGAGTCTTGTCAAGCGCTGTCCTTCACCAGCGGGGACCCTTCAGGCACTACCGAACAGGCACCCCCCATTCCAACTTCAGCGAGAAAACTTATACCCCAGACCGCGGATGGTGGTGATGAGGGTGGGGTTGCTCGGGTCAGCTTCCAACTTGCTTCGCAACCGCTTGATGTGAACGTCAAGCGTCTTCGTGTCGCCCACGTAGTCGTATCCCCAAATCCGGTCAATCAACGTCTCGCGAGGCAGCACACGGCCAGCGTTGACGAGCAGCAGGTGAAGTAACTCAAACTCCTTCAATGGAAGGGTCAACTCTTCACCGGCGAGGGTAACGCGATGTGCTTCAGGATCGAGCATGACGTTGCCCACTTCGATCGTTCCGGTGCCGAGACCTGCGGTCGAGTCTGACGTCTCGCTCGAACGTCGGAGCACTGCCCGGATTCGTGCTGCGAGCTCGCGGATTCGGTAGGGCTTCGTGACGTAGTCGTCTGCACCGACTTCGAGGCCAACGACCGTGTCGATTTCCGCGCTCTTGGCGGTGACCATGATGATCGGCACGCGGCTCTTCTTGCGGATCTGGCGACAGACCTCGATGCCCGAGAGCCGTGGCAACATGACATCGAGCACGACAAGATCGGGAGAAACGGCATCGAATTTCTCAAGCGCGTCGACTCCGTCGACGGCCACGTGCACCGTGAACCCTTCACGGACGAGGCCGATGTTGAGGGCTTCGACGAATGATGGTTCATCTTCCACGACGAGAATCACGGCTTCACCCATCGGGCATGCTCACCTTCTGTGGCGGAGTTGATCCCGCCGTTGCTGCAGGCCGATCGTGTCCCGGCTGCAGTTCGGTGAGATCGGCCGTCTCATCCACTTCGGGCGCTGGCACAAGGAGTCGGGCGGGGAGGCGAAAAGTGAAGGTCGATCCCTCGCCCTCTTGCGATTGCACGGAGACGACGCCGCCGTGGTTGTTCGCGACATGTCGGACGATGGCAAGGCCCAACCCGGTTCCACCAGTCTGTCGGGCACGCGCCTTGTCGACTCGGTAGAACCGTTCGAACACTCGGTCGAGATCGGCAGCGGGAATCCCGACGCCCTGGTCGACGACGATGACCTCGACCCACCGATCGTTACGACGGATGCTGACTTGGACGAGCCCACCGCCGTCGCTGTACTTGACGGCGTTTTCGACGAGGTTGCCGATGGCCGAGCTCAGCTGTGGCCGATCGGCCTGAATCCACAACCGATCTGAAGCGCCGAACGTTTCGACTTGGACCTGGCGACCCTCAGCTGCCATCCGACCTCGGGCCACGGCCTCGTCGACGACCGCAGACAGGTCGACGGCGTCGTCGAGACGACGGCTCAGCTCAATGCGCGACAACTCGAGTAAGTCATCGATCGTTCGCGCGGCACGGTGCGATTCTTCGACGACTCGGCTCGACAGTGTGTTGATCACCGTCGGTTCAGTTTCGTCCGCGAGCATCTCTGCCAACACAGCGATGGCGCCGACAGGCGTCTTGAGTTCATGCGAGATGTTCGCCACAAAGTCAGTGCGCATCGAGTCGATACGGACTCGTTCGCTGATGTCGTCGATCGTGGCGACTGCCCCGCCGCGCGGGGTCGGCATTGCGTCAATGCTGTACGTGGTCTTTGGTGGGCCCTGCAGCTCGACGATTCGTCCAGCCCGCTCGCCAGACCGCGTCTCAGTGAAGAGTTGTTGCAGATGCGCGTCCACGATGACACCGGCGTGCGTGCCTGTCAGGGCATCTGCGGCTCCGTTGCGGTACGTCATCTTCAATGATGCGTCGCACATCACGACGCCCATCTGTAGATGGTCGACTGCGCTCTGCAACCCCAACGCCAGATCGGCACCAGGTTCGTTGGCAACAGCCATGACTGCCTCGCCCGTCAGTTCGGTACTTGCAGCCTGGAGACGACGCGCTGTCCGCGCCCGGACGACCCCGATCAAGAAACCGATGGCGACTCCACCAAACAGCGCAACGATCGAAAGCACGTCAGTTCTCAGCCCTCGTCTGCTGGCACAATAACGCCGCCGATGATCTCGGGCGGGTCGTTGTCGCTCTCGGCATGCGGATGCTCGGGGACCCAGCCATCGACGATGTAGCGAACGCGGTCGCCGACGTTGACAGCGTGGTCGCCAATCCGCTCATAGAAGCGGGCGACCACAGCGAGTTGCACGGCGACTTGGAGGTCGATGTTGCCAGCGGCATGGCTCTCGAAGATCACCTGAATGAACTGGCGTTGCAGATCGTCGAGGTAGGAGTCCATGTCGTGTAGCGCCGCGGCCCGGGGGCTATCAAGGTTGAGATACGCCTCGGTTGCTTCCTTAAACAGCAGTTGGGCCTGGTTACCCATTTTCTGGATGACACCGCGCAGGCTTGGATCAAGATCGTGACTGTAGATCCGACGAGCCGCCTTGCAGATGTTGACACACAGATCGGCGGAGCGCTCAATGTCGGCAATGATCTTGATGGCTGACACAAGCGAACGAAGGTCGGAGGCAACCGGGGCTTGCAGCGCAATCACCTTGAAGCACCGCTCTTCGAATTCGACCGCCTTGGCGTCGTATTCGTCGTCGCCCAGAATGACGTACTCAGCTACTTCGAGATCACCGTCGAGAAGGATCTGCGTGGCTCGCGGCACGAGTTCGGTGACTCCGGCAGCCATCCGAGCAATGCCCGCGCTGATCTCGGCAAGTTGCTCGTGGAAGTTGGAGCGAAGTTCTTTCGACATCAGCCGAACCGTCCCGTCACGTAGTCCTGTGTCTCTTGCTTGGCAGGGTTGGCAAAGATCTTCTCGGTCGTGTCCATTTCCACCAGCTTTCCAGGTTTGCCGGTGCCTTCGATAGTGAAAAAGCCGGTGCGGTCACTGACTCGCGCCGCCTGCTGCATGTTGTGCGTGACGATCACGATGTTGTACGTGCGCTTCAGTTCGAGCATCAGTTCTTCGATCGCCAGCGTCGAGATCGGGTCGAGCGCCGAGCACGGCTCGTCCATCAGCAACACGTCGGGCGACACAGCAATCGCGCGGGCGATACAAAGACGCTGCTGCTGGCCACCGGACAGGCTCGAACCCGGCTTGTCGAGACGATCCTTCACCTCGTTCCAAAGGTTGGCCCCGCGTAACGACTCCTCAACGAGCTCGGCTCCTTCGGTTTTGCTCAGGCGCCTGGAGTTGAGCTTCTTACCGGCCAACACGTTGTCAGCAATCGACATGGTTGGGAAAGGGTTGGGGCGTTGGAACACCATGCCGATTTTGCGTCGTACCGCCACCGGATCGACACCTGGGCCGTACAGATTCTTGTCGTTGATCACGACGCTTCCCTCGACGTAGGCGCCGTCGATGACTTCGTGCATCCGGTTAAGCGATCGCAAGAACGTCGACTTGCCACAGCCCGACGGGCCGATCAACGCAGTGATCGACTGCGGGTTGATCGTCATCGAGACGTCTTCCACCGCCTTGAACGCCCCGTAGTAGATGTTGAGATCAGTGACGTCGATGCGGTTCGGCAGGTCGACCGGCGCAGTCGGATCCGATTCGACCGCCGAGCCGGTGCCAGCCTGAGTCGCTTGTGCGGAGTTTGACATGATCGCTGCGCCGTTCTTGGTCGAAAGGATGGGGTGTGAAGTTGCCGAGCGGCTCATTTCAGACCCTTGGGCTTGAGGATGAAAGAAAGGATACGTGCCCCGGTGAAGAGGACCGCCACGATGATGACGAGTGTCAGCGCCGATGCCCACGCTCGATCGAGGCTCGCGTCACGCGGGAGCGTCGGGAAGGCATAGGAGTTATAGGTGAATACCGGCAGTGTCGCTATGCGTCCCGACAATGGGTTGTAGTTGACACCTTGAGCAATGCCGACGGTGATGAGGAGCGGCGCCGTTTCACCGATCACGCGAGCGATCGACAGCACAATGCCGGTCAAGATGCCGGCGACCGCGGTGGGGAGAACGATCTTTGCAATCGTCTTCCATTTCGGAACGCCCAAGGCATACGACGCTTCGCGCAGTTCGTTCGGCACGAGGCGCAGCATCTCGTCGGACGCACGGATCACGACAGGCGTCATCAGTAGCGTGAGTGCGATAGCTCCGGACAGGCCCGATCGGTGGCCGGGGCCGTCGATGAGGACGAAGAGTGCGTAGGCGAACAGGCCCGCAACGATCGAAGGGATACCGGTCATCACGTCGACCAACCCGGTGACCCGCTTGGCGAAGCGCGTCTTGCCGCCGTACTCAACGAGATAGATGGCGGTGAACAGTCCGAACGGTACGGAGAACGATGTGGCCAGCGCAGTGATGATCAACGTGCCGATGATGGCGTGGTAGGCGCCGCCGCCCTCACCGACGACACCGCGCATTGTCTCGGTGTAAAAGGCCCAGTCGAATCGATTCGATCCGCGCTCCACAACGGTCCAGACGACCGAGATGAGCGGCAGGAGAACGACGGCGAAAGAACTCGCCATGACCGCGGTGGCGAGCCGGTCGGTCGCATGCCTCTTCGATTCGACCATGCGCGAAACGACATACGTGCCCATGATGAAAACCAGCATTGTCACAATGACCCAGCGCGCCCAGTTGACGCTGCCTGAGGGCAACCATGTCAGCGCTCCGAGAACAACAGCACCACCAAAGATCGCGAACATGCCTGTGCCAGCAAGTTCGCCACTCGTGATGTCGCCACTCGTGTCAGAGTCGACGTCGGGGAAGGGGTCTGTGCCGCGATCGTCTGTGGTCAGTGTCATCCGTCAGCTCCAGAGAATCCAGTGTCCGCGACCCGACGTGCGAGTGCGTTGACCCCAAAGGTGATGATGAACAGCACCAGGCCGGTTGCGATCAGTCGGTTCACCTCAAGGCCCGACGACTCCGGGAACTGGAGCGCAATGTTCGCAGCGATCGTGTTCGAGTTCGAGTTCGTGATGATGTTCCAGAAGTATCCGTCGGCGGGCGACAGGATCATGGCCACGGCCATCGTCTCGCCGAGCGCACGGCCAAGGCCCAGCATCGCTCCTGAGATCACACCCGAGCGACCGTACGGGAGCACTGCTTGGCGGATCATCTCCCAGCGGGTAGCGCCGAGGGCCAGCGACGCCTCTTCGTGCAGTCTCGGCGTCTGCAGAAACACTTCGCGTGAGATCGCCGTGATGATCGGCAGCACCATCACCGCCAGCACGATGCCGACGGTCAGCGTGGAACGTCCACTGGTCGACACATTGACGTCGGAGCCAAAGAACGGCAACCAAGCGGCGTAGTCGTCGAGCCATGGATACAGCGTGCGCGACAGGATTGGGGCGAGGACCGTGATGCCCCAGATGCCGTAGACAACGCTCGGGATAGCAGCGAGGAGATCAATGAAATACCCGAGCGTCTGCGACAGCCGCTTCGGCGAGTAATGGCTGACATACAGGGCAACAGCGACGGCGATCGGCGTCGCAATCAGCAGCGCGATCGTGGCAATGTAGACCGTGCCGAGCACCAGCGGACCGACGTATCCCAAGAACGAATCGCCACCACGCTCGAGGTCGGACTTGTCACTTGCCGTAAAGACCGGCAGCCCTTCCTTGACGAGGAAGAGGGCGACGGCACCGAGGGTGACCAGGATCAGCGAGGCAGCGCCGAAGGAAAGACCAAAGAAGACGTTGTCGCCTGCCTTGCTGATCTTCTCGTCACCGAATGGCGAGACGGGCTCGGTCGGTTGCTTCGGTTGGTCAATGATCGTCACTGCGGCGTATCTCCGAATTCGTCGGCACCGAAGTGCCAGGGAACGTGAGTGGCGGCGAGCCAGTCCACACAATAGGACTGACTCGCCGCCTGGCTCTGGTTGGGGGGTGTTCAGGTGCCGACGCTGATGGCGTCGATCGACTTCAGCATGTCAGCACGGACCTCGGGGGAAATCGGAGCCGAGCCTGCAGCAGCAGCGGCATCGGCTTGGCCCTGCTCAGAACCGACATAGGTCATGAATGCCTTGACGAGGTCGACCGTCGCCTGGTCCGGATACTCGAGACAAACAATGTGGTACGAGACCAGAGCGATCGGGTACACATCAGCAGAATCGGGCGTGCGGTTCACTTTGATGGCGAAATCGAACTCGTTGCGACCCGTGTTGCGCTCGGACGAATCAATAACGCGGCCGGCTGCTTCAGGGCTGAACTCGACAAAGCTGTCACCGACACCGACAGCTGCGGCCGGGAGACTTCCGATTTGGCTGGCATCGGCGTAGCCGATCGAACCTTCACCGGCTTCAACAGCTGCCACGACGCCGGAGGTGCCCTGTGCGCCTTCACCACCGCCAGGACCATCGTCCCAGATCTCGATCGCACCGAAGGTCCAGACGGTGGGCGCCGACTGGCTCATGTAGTCGGTGAAGTTCTTTGACGTACCGGACTCGTCCGAGCGGTGTACCGGGTTGATGTTGAGGTCGGGAAGTTCGATGCCTTCGTTGGTGGCGGCGATTGCCGGGTCATTCCACTTGGTGATCGTGTTGGCAAAGATGCCAGCGACAATCTCGGGGGTGAGGTTCAGCGTCGCTTCGACCGACGGGAGGTTGTACGGGATGGCGATCGGCGAGATGTAGTGCGGGAGGTTGATGGCGCCCTGGTCTCCGACACAACGCTCCTTGGACAATTCAAACTCCTCGTCCTTGAGTGCAGCATCAGAGCCAGCAAAGTCCGAACCCCCGGAGAGGAACAGCTCTCGGCCGCCACCGGAACCAATGGCGTCGTATTCGATCGTGGCGTCAGAGTTGAGGCTCTGGAAGCCTGCCTGCCAGCCTTGCATGCCTGCAGCCTGAGCTGAAGATCCTGCACCGACGAGGGTGCCCGAGACAGTGCCGCCAGCAGCAGGCTCGTCGCTTGCGGCTTCGGTCGTCTCAGTCACAGCCTCCTCGGCTGCGGTCGTCTCAGTCACAGCTTCCTCGGCTGTCACTTCGGTCGAATCGGTGGCGGGCTCGGTTGAGCCGCCTTCTGAATCGCTGCCGCATGCTGCAGCGACGAGAGTGAGAGCAAATGCTCCGGCAACGAGCCGGCGCTTGGGAGAGTTCACGTTGGTACTCCTTGGGGGAAGTTGGGTGCGGTTCACGCTGCCGTTGCCCGGATGGCAACGAACATCCCCGAAGCTACGGAAGCAAGGTGAACCAGGCCGTCGCGACAAGTGAACGAGAGGTAAACGGTTCGCGACGACACAACCAACAAGTGAACAGAGGCCCGTCATCGGGGGCCACAGACCAAAATTATCACCAGAAACCAAGAACCTGGGACAACTCAGCGGCGGTTCAGCGCGCTCCGGCGTTTTGCTGTTCGACAGTCCAGCGGTACATCCGCTCTTGCGCGTGCGGCTCGAACGCGTCGGTCGGACCCATTCGTTTCCATCGGTTGTCAGGTTGCAGTTCCCAGCAGACGATGTCGTCGGCGAGCTGGAACTCGATGGCTTGGTCGAGCCACGCCCGATGACGCTCATGTTCGATCGGTACCAAAACCTCGACGCGACGGTTCAAGTTGCGCGGCATGAGGTCGGCTGAGCCGATCAGGTGGATCTCGTCCGTAACAGCACCCGGCGACTGGCCGTTAACGAGAACATTGCCGTTCTTAAACCGGTAAATCCGGCTGTGCTCCAGGTATCGGCCGAGAACGCTTCGAACGCGAATATTCTCGCTGAGCCCGGGGACTCCGGCTCGCAGACAGCAGATACCCCGGACCAAGAGTTCAATCCGCACACCGGCGTTGCTTGCTGCGTACAGCGCCTCGACCACTTCTTCGTCGGCGATCGAGTTGCACTTCATCACGATCTCCCCCTCCGGGCCGAAGGATGCTTCGTGCTCGATGAGGTCGATCAACTGACGGCGCAGATCGCGTGGTGCAACCAGAAGCGTCTTGAAGTCGTGGGCACGGCTGTACCCGGTGAGGTGGTTAAAGAGCTGTGCGCAGTCGGCGCCGATTTCGGGGTCGCAGGTGATCACGCCGATGTCTTCGTAGACCCGCGCGGTCTTGCTGTTGTAATTGCCGGTACCGATGTGGCAGTAGCGGCGGAGCCGATCGCCATCGTCGCGGACGACCAGTGCGACCTTGCTGTGCGTCTTCAGGCCAACCATGCCATAGACGACGTGCACGCCGGCCCGTTCGAGCTGCTTGGCCCACTGGACGTTAGTGGCCTCGTCGAATCGAGCCTTGATCTCGACCAGCACGGCGACCTGCTTGCCACGGTCGGCCGCCTTCATGAGGCTGCGGATGATCGCGCTGTCGCCGCCCGCTCGGTACAGCGTCATCTTGATCGACTGCACCTTGGGGTCGTCAGCGGCCTGCCCGATGAACTCCTCGACGCTGCTGGAGAAGCTCTCGTACGGGTGATGCAGCAACAGAGCGCGATGGCGAACAACGTCGAAGATCGGTCGGTCACCTTCGTCAGCAACAGCGATCCGCCCAGCGGTCACGGGCGACCACGCCTCATCCTTGAGATCAGGACGGTCAAGCGACATCAGTTCTAACAGGCAGCTCAAGTCGAGCGGTGACCGATGCAACGTGACATCGTCATGCAAGAGGTCGAGTTCACGGACGAGGAGGTCGAGGAGCTCTTCACTGATGTCGAAGGCGACTTCGAGGCGCACGGCCCGATTGAAGCGACGGCGCCGCAGCTCCATCTCGACCGCTTCCAGCAGGTCGTCGGCTTCTTCTTCTTCGACGGTGAGGTCACCGTTGCGGCTGACGCGAAACGTCGCCCAACTCTCCACGACCATGCCCACGAAGAGTTGGTCGAGTTTGGCGCCGATGATTTCCTCGGCCGGCACGAAGCGGCCGGGCGAACATTCGATCAGGCGCGGGAACACGTCGGGAACCTTGAGGCGAGCAAAGCGTCGATCGCCGGTCTCCGGATCGGCAACGTTGACGGCAAGCGACAGCGCCAGGTCTGAGATGTACGGGAACGGGTGGCCCGGATCGACGGCAAGCGGGGTCAGCACAGGGAACATGCGCGACTCAAAGATGTGATCGAGCTCGGCCCGCTCGCCGAGGGTTGTGTCGTTCCACGAGATGATCTCGACACCGGCGGCGCGGAGCTCGGGAACGAGACGGTCGACAAAGGCCGCGTCAAGTCGCTCGATCATGCCCGGCACCCATTCGGAAATCGCCGCGAGCTGTTGGGCCGGGGTCCGGCCGTCCCACGTCGGCCGGACAATCCCGGCGATCAGCTGATCCTTCAGGGCGGCGACGCGCACCTGGAAGAACTCGTCAAGGTTCTGCGATGTGATCGCACAGAACTTGGCGCGTTCGAGCAGCGGAATGCCGGGCTCGGACGCGAGTTCGAGCACACGCTCGTTGAACGCCAACCAGCTCAGCTCACGATTCAAGAAGCGATCGTCAACAACAATCTGACCGTTTTCCGCCCAACTCACAGGAGCTCCGTTTCCGGGTGTCGTGGTACCCGCCGTGCTCAGGATGCGTCTTCGGGACGGCCGAGGTCCCATTCAATTGAGATCAACGAACGCTCGGCGTCACGCACGATGCGCTCCCGGTTGCGACGGAACTGCGGGTCGTCGCGCGGAAGCAATACGAGGCGTGCCAGCACACGGGCGCGGAACTCGTCAAGAGTTTGCCGATCGCCCCAGTCGCCGTAGACCTCCCAGTGCGGTGCCACCGGGCCGTGGTACACGATCCGAGCGTGCGCTTTGGGTTCTCGGTTCTCGACAGCGACGTCACTCATACTTCACAGGATAACGGCGTGAAGTTCCCGATCGTTTCGCGTCCCTCACCAGGTTCTTACCAGCCGCTGGGACACTGCGCGATATGCATCACGACGAAACTGCGAGAGCTCCGTGCGCTGCCCATTCAGAATCGGAGCGAGACATGTCTGCAGAACTGTCCAAAAACTGGAGATTTTTCTTTACGAACGTGTTACGATTTGCCATCAACAACGCAACATCTCTCCGGACTGCCACGACAACAGGCACATCGGTCGCCCGTCAGGGCATCCAGCAATCACGTCGAAACGAGCAAAAAAATGGGAACCGAGCGGCTCCCAGAAACGTCAAATTCGGTATCCCGCCAATTTCGGGCCGATCAGCACAGCATCGTGAAGAGGACCACCAACATGATCAAGCGAGCAAGGTCAACCAAGAACGCCAGCCCGAAGGGCCTCAGCCGCGCGGAGCACGCCGCCCTCAACAAGCGTCCAGCCGAACTGAACACGGCACCGCATGACCCGGACTCAGAAACAGCGTGGATGGCCGACGGCAACTGCCGCCTGCACCCGCCGGCCACGTTCTTCCCCAGCGATGGCGTCGGCGTCGACCGCGCCCGGAAGATCTGCAAGGAATGCCCTGTCGTCGGTCAGTGCCTCGAGTACGCGCTCGATTCTCGCATCGATCACGGCGTGTGGGGCGCATGCAGCGAGCGCGAGCGCCGTCGCATCCTGAAGCGTCGACGCGAAGACGCTGTTGTCAACGCCAGCGCCTGAGTCACGCGAACACCTGAACGGCAGTCGTACGCGGTCGCCGGCTGAATGGATCCGAAAACGCAACGATGCCCCGACTCAGCGTCAGGGCATCGTTCAGTTTTCAGGTGCCCTACCGCACTGGACAGAGCGAGCGCACCGATTCAGTCAGCGTCGGAGCTGGCGTCCTCGCGGGGCGTATTCGCCTCGTCCAGACCGTCCTTGAATTCTTTCTGCGCCCTGCCCAGGTTCTTGGCGAGCTTGGGAAGCTGCGAACCGCCGAAGAGCACGAGAACGAGAACAAGGAGAATGATGCCCTCTGGGCCACCGAGTGTAAATCCGATCATCCAGCCAGGCTACCCCACGGGGGCATCGATGGGGCAGCGCGAGCGACAAGGCCCAAGCAAGCTCCGAATGAGCAGGCCTCGTGAGCATCAGGTTCAGGCACCGATAATGCTGCGCGCGACCTGGGCACGTTGACGGCGGATACGCCGACGCTCACGCTCTGACAAGCCGCCCCAGATGCCGAACTTCTCACCGTTCTGCAACGCGAACTCGAGGCAATCGTGCTGCACTTCGCAGCCGCGGCAGACTTCCTTCGCCTCCCGCGTGGACGCACCACGCTCAGGAAAGAAAAGATCAGGATCGACACCGAGGCAGTTCGCGTGATCGTGCCAATCCTGCTCCGGTTCGACCGGTGTCGCGCTGACCGTGATACTCGATGTCGTGATGAACTGCATGTGAGGGACTTCCTGTGTGTGTCCGAGAAACGTTTTGTTGTAGAACTTCTTGTCAAATGTCATTGCTCATTGCGTCTCAACAACCTTGTAACTACACAATTGTTATTCTGCCAGAGCGGACATGCACTCCGCAAGTGCGCGACCAGATTCTTCGCGCGGATGGCGCGAATTAATCGCGCGGAACGCGCGATTACTACTCGAAAGGCGCAAGCGGCAGGCTCCGCTCTCAGCCAGCGCGGCGGGCGTTACGGGCGAGGGCGCGCTTGCCCTCCATGAAGTCGACGAGCACGTAGTCACCGAGGTTCTCCGGGGTAGTGAAGAAGGCCCGACCTCGGTTAATCGACGTCATCTTCTCGATGAACGCCCGAAGTGAACCGTCAGCACCGAGACCAAAGGTGTTGATCCGGATCTGTTCCTTCGTGCACCTCACCACCTCGCGCAGCGTTGCTTCGATCGTCTCGCGCGCCGGCGGATAGTTGAAGAAGGGGTACCCATCGGGCGTGATGTGAGCCGTGGGTTCACCATCGGTGATCATGATGATCTGCTTGGTGCCGGATTCTCGTGACAGGAGTTGGCGGGCCAGCGTGAAGCCGTGGTGCATGTTCGTGCCGTAGACAAAGTCCCAGGACACCTCTGGCAACTGCTCGGCCTTCAGGATCCGAGCGGTCTCGGAGAATCCGACAATGCCGAGGTAGTCACGGGGGAACTGCGAGCTGATCAAGCTGTGCAGCGCCATGGCGACCTTCTTGGCCGGCAGAAAATTGTCACGCATCGGCATCGACAACGACAGATCGAGCATCAATACGGTCGACGAACGAGTGAGATGCTCGGTCTTTTCGATCTCAAAATCGTCGGGATGCAGGCGAATCGGTGTGCCACCGCCCGATCGACGAACGGCATTGCGAATCGTGCGGTTCAGGTCGAGCTGGAACGGGTCGCCGTACTCGTACGGCTTCGTGTCGTACGTGCGCTCGTGACCCTGACCGATGTTGCTGGTCTCGTGCTGGCCAAGCTGGTCCTTCGCGAGTTTGGAAAAAAGCTCCCGAAGGGCGTTCGAGCCAATCTTGCGGAGGCCTTTCGGCGTCATCTCAAGCCGGCCTTCCTTCTGTTCAATCAGGCCCGCCTCTTCGAGTTGCTTGGTGAGATCAGCGAGTCGTTGCAGTGATTTGGCGGCGTCGTCACCCATCAGGTCCCGGACCTTGTCCATGTCAGCTTCAGCGAGCGCACCAGGGCTCGCTGCATTCCGCAGCAGGTTCTCGAGCTGGTCAAGGTCGCCGAGCTCTTGCATCTGCTGCATGGCTTGGCCCATGCCCATCGGGTCGTGGCCTTCAAAGTCGTAGCTCTTTCCCCATTGCATCTGCGGGAACATTTGCTGCAGATTCCCTGACAGCTGTTGCATCTGCCACTGCAGGTCCATGTCGTCCATGAGCTGATCGCTGAGTTGCTGCATCTGCGCCCGCTGTTCGGGCGTCATCGAATTCATCATGGCCTGCATGGCAGCCATGCGCTGGGCCATCTGTTCCAGCAGTTCTTCGACCGTTTCTGGATTCTCGGGAAAGAACTCGCCGAACTTCTCCATGAAGTCTTCGAAGCCGGGATCATCGCCACGCTGATGCTTCTCAAGCATCTCGTTGAGCGCGGCCATCATGTCTTTCATGCGGGCCATGTCTTCGGGGCCCATGTTTTCCATGGCACCGGACATCTGGTCGACCATCTGTTGCATCAGCTGATCTTTGAGCTTTTGCATCAGCTGTTCGAATCGCTTTTTCGACTCATCGGACTCGAAGTTGTAGCTCTCGAGCTCGCGCACCTTGCCTGCCAAGTCGTCAGGCATCAGATCGAGCCGCATATTGCGTTCTGCTGCTGCCGACTCAGCGTTGTCGGCTCGGCGCTGGTCGCCGGAGTTCTTGGCGTCACGCAGCGCATTTTCGATGGCGTGGCGCTCTTCGTCGATCAGGTCGTTCAACTCGTCGTTGATCTCATCATAGACACCGCCAAGATCATGTTGATCGAGTCGATTCTGGCGCTCTTCGCGAAGCTGCTCGAGCAGCTCACGAAGACCCTGCAGCTGATTGCCGTCACGGTCGCGCATGCCTTCCTGCATCATCTTGCGGAGGGCCGCGTTGACGTCGCCGTGGTAGAGCAGCTCGTCGGTTAACTCATCGAATGCGGCATCGGCATCAAGTTCGAAGCCGGTCTGCGTGCCGTCCCATCGCGAGTACGTGAATCGTGACGCCATCACCCGAACCTACTCCCCTCCCAGCCCGCCGTCGCCCTCAGGCCGAGGGCTCGTCATCGTTGTCCGCTGGGTTGCGGCGAGGCGACCAGTTGAGCCCGGTTCTTCCCGAACTCGGCTGATCGATGACACAAATTCCGGGAACTTCAAGAATCGGCTCAACAAACGACGTTGATGTGACAACGCGAAACAATGCAATTAACATCATGGCATGCGGGTGCCACGCACTTTCGTCTTCGTCGACCTCTCAGGATTCACGAACTACACGGCTGCCTTTGGCGACGACGCAGCCGGGCGAATCCTCAGCTCATTCCGCACGATCGTCCGAGCCGTCGCATCTGAACGTGGCGTCCGCATCGCCAAGTGGCTCGGTGATGGCTGCATGGTCGTTGCCGTCGACCAGAAGGACGCCGTCGAGTTCGTCCTCGATCTCGGGCGCCGCTCGAACGAGGTTTGCACACCGCTCACCGTCCGGTCAGGCCTGGCAACCGGCCACGCGCTGCTGTTCGAAGGCGACGACTACATCGGCTCAGCGGTCAACATGGCGTCACGTCTCTGTGACCATGCCAAGGGCGTCGAAGCGCTGATGCCCACGATGCACATCGAGCGACTACCCGCAGGGGTCACCGCCAACTCCGTCGGCGAAGTCGAGCTTCGAGGGTTCCCAGGATCGATCGACGTCGTCGAACTCAGCGGTGTTCCGATGGCAGCCGACTCCGAAACCAGCGATCTTTGGACGCGGTCACCGTTCATCTGACGTCGGGCTCGACGAGCCCTGCACCACACCATGACCTTTGCACGCGGCGCCACGCTCACCACTGCAGTGGCCCTCGGATACTGCGACACGTCGAACCTCGGTCCCACGGCTGGCAACGGTTTCCGCACGCGCTGGCCGGACGACCTGGCGGTTCTGCAGCAAGTCGGCGTCACCGACCTCAGGCTCACATTCGACTGGGCACGGTTGCAAGCGAAACCTGGCGACCTCGACGGAGCCTGGGCCGACTGGTATGACCAAGTGCTCACCGCTGCCGACGCAATTGGGCTCAGCGTGTGGGCAACGCTGCATGACAGCGACGAGCCACGCTGGGTCACCAATGAAGGCGGCATCGACGACCCGGATGTCGCAGCCAAGTGGTTGCCACGGTTCGTCGAGCGGGTCGCTGACCGGTTCGGTACAGGTGTCCACGGCTGGATCCCGTTCGCCGAGATCAATGCTGCCCTTCCCGCTGCAGGCTGGGCCGCCACGTGGGCGGCGCTGCGCAGCGGCGAAGCCCCAGTGGTTGCGTCGCTCTCAGCCAGCACAATCGACGGCGCCGCGAGCTTCCTCGAAACGTGCGACCTGATCGGCATTTCGCTCGTGCACGCCGACCTCGACGACCCAGAACCGAACGACGAACAACTCGATGACCTTTGTGCGCAGATGCACACCGAGGTGATGCGCTCAGCCGAACTCGTCGAAGAGACGCCGATATTGATCAGCCAATTCACTGCGCGACACGACGACGCCGACGTTCAAGGTCTCATCGCAGAACAGTTCGTCAGCGCGCTGAACGCAGCAAACAACGATGGGGCGCAGATCGGGGCGGCATTCGTCGACCCCGCTGTCACCGGCCCCGAGTCATCCGGAGGCCTGCTCGACTCAACTCGCTCCACAACGCCGATGGCCAACGCCGTCCTCGGCGGTGCCAACTCTTACGCCGACTGAATCTCAGAGCTCGTAGTGGTCGATTGTCGACCGGCCTTCGGTGACGACTTGGACGGCGTGTGTCACGTACGGCTGCGGTAGGTAGCGCTGTTGCCGCTCGCGTCTTTGTTCAGGCGCTTCGACAGGTGCAGGCCTTCGAGAATGAACTCAACAGCGGCAGCGACGGCGGCAGGTGACTCCTCGCCACCGGTGAGGATCGTCACGGGTGTCTTTAACGCGTCGACCTGCTCCGCCACAGCGGCGAGTTCGACACTCGTCATCGACTCGCCGGTATGCGCCACCGCGCCCCCTTCGAATGCGTCGACAACTGCACGGGTCTGCTCGGGCGGCACCACGTCTTTGAACACCGTGAGCACGGCACCCTTGATCAGACTCTCCATGATCGCTCCGTCACGGCCTTCCTCAATCGACTCGATTTCGATCTTGCCCATCGAGCTCGCCGCGAGCGCACCGAGGTCATCGACGCGGGCCACGATGCTCGTCTCGCCGGAGCGAAGGCCGCGACGCAACGCGTTCGCCGCAAGCGCTTCGTAGTTGCTGACCGACAGACGGACCGACACCCCACTTCGTTGGTTGACCTGGTTGCTTGACCGCGCAAGGTGGGAGAACGTCGCAATGACGTCGGTGAGGTAGTCGGGCACGCGCACCGTCACTGGGCCGTTCGGCGTCTCGACGTCGAGCGACTGCGCTTCTTGCAGCATGATGTCGACTTCGGTCTGCACGTCGAGTGGATAATGAGTGCGGATCTGGCTACCGAAGCGGTCTTTCAGTGGCGTAATGATGCGGCCGCGGTTGGTGTAGTCCTCCGGGTTGGCCGATGCCATCAGCATCACATCGAGGGGCAGACGGATCTTGTAGCCACGAATCTGCACGTCGCGTTCTTCGAGCACGTTGAGCAGACCGACCTGAATGCGTTCGGCGAGGTCAGGGAGTTCGTTGATCGCGAAGATGCCACGGTTGGTGCGCGGCACCATGCCGTAGTGCAGCGTGAGTTCGTCGGAGAGATAGCGACCTTCAGCCACCTTGATTGGGTCAACCTCCCCGATGAGGTCTGCAATCGAGGTGTCAGGAGTGGCGAGCTTCTCGCCGTACCGGACGTCGCGGTGCACCCAGTCGATCGGCGTCGCGTCGCCGTGCTCGGCGACCAGGTCCTTGGCGTACTTGGAGACCGGGTTATACGGATCGTCCATGATCTCGCTCCCAGCAACGATCGGCATCCACTCGTCGAGTAAGCCCGTCAGCGAACGGATCATGCGAGTCTTGGCCTGCCCGCGTTCGCCGAGGAACACCACGTCGTGGCCTGCGAGTAGTGCATTTTCGAGCTGCGGCATGACGGTATTTTCGTATCCCTGCACACCGGCGAAGAGCGGTTCGCCAGCCATGACTTTGGCAATTGCGTGCTCACGGACTTCCTGCTTGACGGGCCGCGACACCCATCCAGAAGCCTGGAGTTCGCCGAGTGTCGTCGCTCGATCGTTCGTCTCATCTGCCATCGGATGAACCTACCGCGCCTGCTCTGCCCATGTTCAGACGGGCTGGCATCCTCGTGTGTCTACTTGTGGGCGCAGGAGCCCAGGCGGGGAATGGGACTATCCGACCCGATCAATGCGGGCCTACGCTCACGACCATGGCCACCGATTCCGCCGACCGTTGGAACACGACGCGACGCGAACTTACCGGCCGCTGGCTTTCTGCCGAGGCCGACGACGATATTCGCCGGTACGGCATTGGGCTCGACACCGACGACCAGAACTGGGAGCCGGTCGAGGTCCCCGGACACTGGCGCGACGCCAAAAAGTTCGCTGCCAGCGACGGCCCGATCATGTACCGACACCGCTTCTCCGCCGACCTGCCAGCCGATGGCTCCCGCCGTTGGGTCACGCTCGACGGCATCTTCTACCAGGCCGACGTGTGGCTCGATGGCGCCTACCTTGGTGACCGTGAGGGCTACTTCTTTCCGCACACCTTCGACATCACGGCACTCTCGAAGCTCGACGAAGAGCACGTCCTCGCCGTCGAAGTCACCTGTGCACCTCATTCCGGCGTGAACAATCGGCGCAACATCACCGGGGTCTTCCAGCACTGGGATGGTCTCGATCGCCACTGGAATCCGGGCGGCATCTGGCGACCCATCCACGTATACGACACCGGCCCGGTCCGCATCGAGCGACTGCGCGTGCTGTGCCGTGACGCCGACAGCCGACGGGCCCATCTCCGCCTGTCGTCGCACCTCGACAGCGATACGCAACGCACCGTTACTGTCCGGACCTTGGTTGACGGCGACGTGCACGACGAGCAAGACCATGTCCTTGCGTCGGGCGAAAACCAGATCGAGTGGAACATCGACATCTCCGAGCCAGCCCTCTGGTGGCCATACGCACTCGGCGAGCAACCGCTGACCGACATCGCGGTCGAAGTTGTTGTCACGCCCGATACGCCCGATGCCGCACCCGAGGTCAGCGATCGGCGGGAACGCCGCACGGGGCTGCGCCAGGTGTCCTGGGACAAGTGGATCTGCTCGATCAACGGTGAGCAGCTCTTCCTCAAAGGCGCCAACGTGCTGCCAACCCGCGCTGGCCTGGCCAACGCCGACGACGGTGCCGTCCGACGAGACATCGAGCTGGCTGTCGAACTCGGCCTCGACGCGGTGCGCATGCACGGACACATCGCAAACCGCGAGGTGTACCGAGCAGCCGATGAACTCGGTGTCTTAATCCTGCAAGACTTCCCGCTGCAGTGGGGCCATGCCCGAACAGTGCGTTGGGAAGCGGTCGGTCAGGCGAAAGCCGCCGTTGATACGCTCGGTCATCACCCGTCGATCATTCAGTGGACGGCTCATAACGACCCGGCTGCCACGACGGGCGCCGACCGATCTGACTGGAAGAAGCGCACACGCACCGTGCTCGCACAGCAGTTGCCGTCGTGGAACAAGTCGGTGCTCGATCGCTGGGTCAAACGATCGTTCGAGAAGGCCGATTCCACCCGCGAAACCGTCGCCCACTCCGGCGTGCTCCCCCACTTCCCACAGCTCAGCGGGACCGATACGCACATCTGGTTTGGTTGGCACCAAGGCAAAGCCGAAGACCTTGCGCGGTTCGCCTTGCGAGTACCACGGCTCGTGCGCTTCGTTTCCGAATTTGGTGCACATGCACCGCCGTACACAGCACCCTTCATCGACGAACAACTCCGCAACCACGACTGGCCCGATCTCGACTGGGCGGGCCTCGACGTCGAGTACGGATACCAGCGCGACCAGTTCGAGCGGCTGTTCCCACCCGATTCATTCGAGTCGTACGAGCACTGGCGTGACACAACCCAGCTGTATCAATCGCATGTGTTGAAGACGCAGATCGAGACACTCCGCCGGCTCAAGTACCGGCCGTCAGGTGGCTTCTGTTTCTACGCACTTGCCGACCCTGCACCCGTCATCTCCGCCAGCATCCTCGATCACGAACGCGTCCCGAAAGACGCCTTTGCCGTCGTGCAAGCCGCCTGTGCCCCCGTTCTCGTCGTTGCCGACCAGCCGCCAGCGTGGATCAATAAGGGCGACCGGATGAAGCTCGACGTGCATCTGATCAGCGATCTGCGTGAACCGATCGACTTCGCCGTGGTCGACGCGATTGCCTCGTGGGCAGGTGGCGAGCAACGCTGGCGCTTCGGCGGCTCGGTCGCAGCCGACGACGTGGTCAAGGTGGGCACGATCGACTTAGTTGTGCCCGACACGCTCGGTGAGCTTGCGATCAAACTCACGGTGACCGCAGGCGACATCACCAGCCACAACCGCTATACCACCGCTGTCACCCTCCCACCCGGCAGCTGAACCGCTACCTCTTCCGACGAAGGCGGTTCTGGTGGTACAGCCTGCTCAGCGGGAAAGTGCCTTGCGATTCTTGAACTTCGACCTGGCGTAGTCAGCGTTCATCGTGGCAATGTTGTCGAGAGAGATCTCTTTCGGACACGCTGCTTCGCACTCACCGTGGTTGGTGCACGAACCGAAGTGAACGTCCATCTCTTCGACCATGGCCTCGGTGCGCTTGTACCGCTCGGCCTGGCCCTGAGGTAGCAAATTCAGGTGCGAAATCTTCGCCCCGGTGAAAAGGCTTGCTGCACCGTTCGGGCACGCCGCTACACACGCTCCACAACCAATGCAGGCAGCTGCGTCCATCGACGCGTCGGCTACCGGCTTCGGAATCGGAATCAGGTTGGCGTCGGGGGCGCCGCCGGTCGGCGCAGTGATATACCCCCCCGCTTCGATGATTCGGTCGAACGGCGAGCGGTCGACCATGAGGTCCTTAATGATCGGGAACGCCGATGCACGCCACGGCTCGATCACGATCTCAGCGCCAGACTCGAACTGCCTCATGTGGAGCTGGCAGGTTGCCGTGCCGCGCTGGGGGCCGTGCGCTTGGCCGTCGATCATCAGCGAACAGGTGCCGCAGATGCCTTCGCGGCAGTCGTGGTCAAAAACCACGGCTTCCTTACCCTCTTCAATGAGGCGTTCGTTCAGAACGTCGAGCATTTCAAGGAACGAGGCTTCGTCACTGATCTCGGGGATCTGATGACTTTCGAAGCGGCCCTGTGAATCAGGACCGTCTTGGCGCCAGATCTTGAGGTTGATATTGGAGAGGTTGTTCACGTGATGTCTCTTACTTCTCAGATGCGATTCAGATAACGGGACGGCAGCGATTACTTGTATGAACGGGTCGCGAAATGGACGACTTCGTACTCGAGCTTTTCGCGATGTTCGATCGGCTCGGACGGGTTGCCGCTCCACTCCCATGCCGTGACGTGAGCGAAGTCGTCGTCGTTGCGAAGCGCCTCGCCATCGTCGGTCTGGTGCTCGGAACGGAAGTGGCCGCCGCAGCTCTCTTCACGAGTGAGTGCGTCTTGGCACATCAGAATGCCGAGTTCGAAGAAATCATCGACTCGTGCCGCCTTCTCGAGCGTCTGGTTCAGGCTCGTTCCCGAACCGGTGACGCGGAGGTCTTTCTTGAACTCAGCGTGGAGTGCCGGGATCTCAGCCAGCGCCTTCTCAAGGCCGACTTGGCTGCGATCCATGCCGCAGTAGTCCCAGATGATCCGGCCGAGCTCGCGATGGAAGTGGTCGGGGCCCTTCGTTCCGCCGATGTCGAGGTAGCCCTGGAAACGATCTCTCGCCTCTTGCTCGGCAGCAACGAAGGCCTCGTGCGTGGTGTCTGGGATCGGCTTGTTGAGCAGGTCGGACAGGTACGGGGCAATCGTGTACGGGAGTACGAAGTACCCATCGGAGAGGCCTTGCATCAGCGCTGATGCACCAAGCCGGTTCGCTCCGTGGTCGGAGAAGTTCGCTTCGCCGATACAGAACAGACCGGGAATCGTCGTCTGTAGTTCGTAGTCGACCCACAGCCCACCCATCGTGTAGTGGCTGGCCGGGTAAATGCGCATTGGCGACTCGCGCGGGTCTTCACCGGTGATGCGCTCGTACATCTCGAACAAGTTCGAGTAACGCTCGACGATGGTGTCAAGGCCGAGTCTGCTAATCGACTCGGCGAAGTCAAGGTAGACACCATTCTTGAGCGGGCCGACGCCCTGACCGGCGTCGACAGCACGCTTAGCAGCCCGCGACGACACGTCACGGGGCGCAAGGTTGCCGAAGCTCGGATAAATCCGCTCGAGGTAGTAGTCACGCTCATCTTCGGGGATCTGCGCAGCCGGGCGGGTCTCGTCGGCATCTTTCGGGACCCAGATGCGACCATCATTGCGGAGCGACTCGGACATCAGCGTGAGCTTTGACTGGAAGTCGTCGGCCTGCGGGATGCAGGTCGGGTGAATTTGCGTATAACTCGGGTTCGCAAACGCCGCCCCACGGCGGTGGGCACGCCATGCTGCGGTGACATTGCACGCCATCGCGTTGGTCGACAGGTAGAAAGCGTTGCCGTACCCACCGGTCGCAAGCACAACAGCGTGACCTGCGTGCGACTTGACCTCACCATTCATCAAGTCGCGAGTAACGATGCCAGCACACTTGCCGTCGACGGTGACAACGTCGACCAATTCAATACGGTTCCAGAGTTTGACGTTGCCCAAGCCGATTTGGCGAGCGAGCTGCTGGTACGCGCCGATCAACAACTGCTGGCCGGTCTGGCCGCGTGCGTAAAACGTACGGCTGACCTGGGCCCCACCGAACGAACGGTTAGCGAGCAGGCCGCCATATTCGCGCGCGAACGGCACACCCTGGGCAACCATCTGGTCGATGATCTTGACCGACACTTCAGCCAGGCGGTGGACGTTGGCTTCGCGGGCTCGGAAGTCGCCGCCCTTCACAGTGTCGTAGAACAGACGATGGACGCTGTCGCCATCACCCTGGTAGTTCTTCGCGGCGTTGATGCCGCCCTGTGCGGCAATCGAGTGCGCACGCCGGGGGGAGTCGTGGAAGGTAAACGCCTCAACCTCGTAGCCGAGTTCGCCAAATGATGCCGCCGCCGAGGAACCAGCCAAGCCCGTGCCGACGACGAGGATCTTGAACTTGCGCTTGTTAGCCGGGTTGACCAACTTCTGGTTGGCTATGTAGTTGTTCCACTTGTCGGCCATGGGGCCGTCAGGAATTTTGGAGTCGAGAGTGATGCTCATTCGCTGTGTCCTTCCTGGTTGACGCAGCATGTGATCGCGTCGGGATCGAAATCGATGATGCCGGCGAGCGTGGCGATCGGGAACGACACGTTGCCGACGACGATGACCGTAGCCACCCCAGCAGCAGCGCCCTTGCGCCACTTGTTGAACCTCGGGTTGTTCGCACCAACCGACTGGAAAAGCGACCAGGTGCCGTGGAACAGGTGGATGCCGAGGGCGATATTCGCGACGATGTAGAGGATCGCGACGGGGATACGGCTCAGTGATGCGTCGAGGTTGCGGTACACGGCGCCCTGAACGAAGTCCGGGTTGACCCACCCCCACGTGAGGTCGGCGAGGTGCCAGGCGATGAAGGCCGCGACAATGAGGCCGGTCCAACGCATCGAGCGGCTAGCGAAGTTAGCGATCTGGTAATCACGCGCCGACTGGTACTTAACCGGGCGGGCCTTGCGGTTGAGTTGTGTGAGCGACCATGCAGCATGCAGGTGCAACCCGAGTGCCCCGATCAGACCGAGGCGCAGCAACCAAAGGGTGTAGCCATGCGGCAGAATCGGCACGAGCAGTTCACGAAGGAACTCGCCGTAGACATCGATGTCGTACATCCGTTCATCGCCCTCAGTGATGACACCGAGGTACGCCTTGAGGTTGCCGATCATGTGCGACACGACGAACCCGATGCCCATGAGACCGGTGATCGCCATGACGTACTTCTTGCCAACCGCCGTGCCATAGAGATCGAGCAGAAACGGTTTTCTCTTTGCCGCGTTCGCCTTCAAGGCGGTGCCCGTTACCGGGCCGCGGCTCAATATTTGTTCCATGTCGTCCAAGATACTCCCGCACGCCAGGCCTCGGCCCAACCCACCGCACACCATTTCCCGTGACGACCGCCTCATCGTCACTCCCCGGTGTCCACTTTTGACCCGAGGTAGAACGGACAGTCGACCATTCTTGCTGGCGGCGTGACGGGCGTGGAAAACTATGAGTTGGGATTTAGCCTGGCCCACCGGCCAGTATGTTCCGGTTGCTTGTGCGCACGCGCACAAGCGTGTTCAGCAACCCAATCTGCCCAGGAGGCATTACCCCGTGGGATCAATTCCATATCTCGCAGCACTATCGGCCATAGCAGCCCTCGGTGTCGCGTTCTTCTATTACAAGTCAGTCGAGAAGGAGTCGCCCGGAGACGAGCGCATGGTCTTCTTGATGACCGAAATCCAGAAGGGCGCCAAGGCGTTCCTCAAGGCCGAGTACAAGTGGGTCAGCGTCTTCGCCGCAGCCATGGCAGTGCTGCTGGCAGCCGTCATTACACCGCTTGCCGCAGTCACCTACCTGCTCGGTGCAATCCTCTCATCGGCAGCCGGTTACGCCGGCATGACCGTGGCAACAATGGCCAACGCCCGCACCACCGAAGCTGCAAAGCAAGGGCCCGGCAAGGCACTTCCCGTCGCCTTCCGTGGCGGCGCCGTCATGGGCTTCTCCGTTGCCGGCCTCGCACTGCTCGGCCTCACGGGCACATACATCGTGTTCGTCACGCTCCTCGAGGTCGACCAAGCATTCGAGATCGTCACGGCCTACGGCCTCGGCGCATCGACGATTGCCCTCTTTTCCCGCGTCGGCGGCGGCATCTTCACCAAGGCCGCTGACGTCGGCGCCGACCTCGTCGGTAAAGTCGAAGCCGGTATCCCCGAAGACGACCCTCGCAACCCGGCCACCATTGCCGACAACGTCGGCGACAACGTCGGCGACGTCGCTGGCATGGGTGCCGACCTCTTCGAGTCGTATGCCGGATCGATCATCGCACCGATCTCACTCATTGCCTTCTCGACCGCTGGCGGCCTCGCCGCCGAACGAGCGAGTGACATCGGCACCGTCGAGTTCCTCGTGTTCCCAATGCTGGTCGCCTTCATCGGCATGATCGCTTCAATCATCGGTTCCTTCCTCGTCAAGGGTGGCGATTCCACCGACTCGAAGCACCTCAGCAAGGCACTGCACCTCGGCACCAACGTCGCCATGGGGATCACCGCCGTGGGCGTGCTCGCCGGTTCGTACTGGATCTTCGGCGGTGACGGCAAGTCTGACAAGCCGTGGGGCTTTGCGGTCGCCGTCATCGGTGGCCTGGTTATCGGTTGGGCGCTCGGCAAGACCGCCGAGTACTACACCTCGGATCACTACAAGCCCGTCAAGGACATTGGCAAGCAGACCGAAACTGGTCCGGCTACCACCGTCCTCAAGGGCATCAGCATCGGCATGCAGTCGGTGGCAGCTTCCGTCGCACTCATTCTTGCCGGTGTCGGCATCGCCTATTGGGGCGGCCAGCAGGCACTCGACAGCGAAATCGGCGGCCTGTACGGCATCGCCATTGCCGCCATCGGCATGCTCGCGACAACCGGCATTGTCGTGTCGGTCGATGCCTACGGACCGATTGCCGACAATGCCGGCGGCATCGCCGAAATGGCCGAGCTCGATCCGTCGGTCCGTGAAGTCACCGACGCCCTCGACTCGCTCGGTAACACCACAGCGGCAATCGCCAAGGGCTTTGCCGTTGGCTCCGCCGCACTGACTGCGCTCGCACTCTTCAAGAGCTTCGAGTTCGCTATTGCCACTGCTTCGAACAATGAGACCGTGCTGAATCTCGACATCGGGCAAGTTGATGTCTTCATCGGCCTGTTCATCGGGGCGGCGCTCCCGTTCCTCTTCGCTGCACTCACGATCGACGCCGTCGGCCGTGCCGCAGCACAGATGATCGAAGAAGTCCGTCGCCAGTTCCGGGAAATCCCGGGTCTGCGTGAAGGCCTTCCAGGCGTCATCCCCGACTCGGCACGCTGTGTGGCCATCTCGACCGAAGCCTCGCTCAAGGAGATGATCGCCCCCGGCGCCCTCGCCGTGGTCGTACCGCTCGTCGTCGGCTTCGTCAGCGTCGATGCGCTCGGCGGCATGCTTGCCGGTGCACTCGTCACCGGCTTCGCCCTGGCCATCTTCATGGCCAATGCCGGCGGCGCCTGGGACAACGCCAAGAAGTACATCGAAGCCGGTGCGCACGGCGGCAAGGGTTCCGACCAGCACAAAGCTGCCGTTGTCGGTGACACCGTTGGCGACCCGTTCAAGGACACCTCAGGGCCGTCGATGAACATCCTCATCAAGGTCATGACGATCGTCAGCCTGGTGTTCGCATCAGCCTTCGTCTGATCAACATCTGAACAACTGAACGAAGGGCGGGCCTGCAAGGGCCCGCCCATCGTCGTTTTCGAGGTTGCTCAGTCGTCGTCAGGCGTGTCAGCAACGAAGTCGATCAGTTGCTCGACCGCACCGACAAGTTCGGGCGTGAGGTCGGCGAACGTGTTGACCTGGTTGCGCAGACGCGGCCAAAATCCCTCGAACGGCGCACCGAGTGCAGCGCACAGCCCTTCCTTCCACGTGACCTCAGGGTCGTACGGGATGTCCGGCCAGTTATCGAGGCCGATCACCTTCGGGCGAATGCCAGCCCACACATCGACGAACGGATGCCCCGTGATCAGGACGTTCGGATCCTGCACGGTCTGGGCGATGCGCGTCTCTTTCGAGCCCGGGACGAGGTGGTCGAGCAGCACCCCGAGCTTGCGCTGGCGGCCCGGCTGAAACTCTTGGACCATCGCCTCCAAATCGTCAGCACCGTGCATCGGTTCGACGACGATGCCGAGATCGCGAAGATCGTCGCCCCACACATGCTCGAGGAGTTCGGCGTCATGTTTACCTTCGACCCAGATACGGCTTGCGCGAGCAACACGAGCCCGTCCGTCACCGGCACGCGACCCTGAGGCGGTCGTCCGCTGCGTGACTGACTTCACCTGCTTCGGTCGTACAAGCGTGACGGGTTTGCCGTCGATCAAAAATCCGCCCGGCTTCCACGTGAAGTGCCGGAGGTACTGAGCGCGGTCTTTCAGCGTGACGCCCTCAGCATTCCACCGCGCGATGCTGCCGACAAAGTGACTCGACCGGTCTTCGATCACCATGCCAAGTTCGACAACGATCGATGGGTATTCCGTCGGCTTCGCGCGGCCCATTCCGCCGTGGGAATACTCGTCGAGGATGTCGCCGGTGAAACTCATATTCGCAGCCACTGAGCATGTCACGGGAACCGGCGCCCGCCGCGGCATCCGGAGAAACACATTCGTTTGCGTCGAGGCCTCCGTTGGTATGCGGCCTTACTCTTCGACGCAAACGGCGTTTTCTGGTCAGGAGGTAGCGCGGCGGTGCCAGCCGTCGGCGGTCAGGACCAAGTCGCTCTCGCTGCCATCGGGAAACCGGAAGGGCGCACGAACGCCACTGTGCGCAACGGCTATTGGCAAGGCCAGTTGGCCGAGGGGTATCTCGCCGTCGGTGGTCCACCGGTGCCAGCGGCGAGCTGGTGCCTCCGCGAGCTCAACGGTCGGCTCGTTGAGGATTTCGATCGAACCGTGCACGACGCCAGCCTGCTCGTAACCCGTTGACATGTCGGGATACGCGTCGAGGCGCTGCTCAGCAGCCGTGGCATACCACTCGAGGTCGAAGGCGATCGGGGTCGGAATGCCGTAGCCCCGACCGAGCGCATCTTCGGGGTCGTCAAGCGACACCGCATACGTCTCGTTGGCAACGGTCCACTGCTCCATCGGCGCTTCACGAGTGTGCTCGGCCCACATCACCTCGCCTTTGATGATGAAAGGATCGGCAAGCCTGACCGGCACGTCAAAGTCGGTGATGTGGAGCAGCGGTCGACCTGCGCGCGCAAGCGCCGCCCAGTACCAGGCCGTCCGCCCGACGATGCGATGCCCGGAGACCACACCGAGCCTGGCATCTGCGGTCCATGCGGCAAACACCCACTCTTCGATACTGCCCGGATGCCGACCGTCGTGCAGGCCGCCGGTACCTCGGTGTGCTGCGAAGTACGACATCATCAGGCAGACTACGGGGGTGTTGCGATACCTCAGCCTCGACTGGATCAACGCCATGAACGCCGAAGTGTCGGCGAGCAAACACCTCCGGGACGTTTTATCGACGCACACAATCGGCGTCACGCAGGTCGTGTCCGACGGCCCAGAGGGCGACATCACCTACCACCTGCAGGTGGGCGCTGGCACTGCCTCGTTTGGCGCCGGCGCGGCCGATCCCGAAGACATCAAAATGGAACAGGGCTGGGACACCTCCGTCGCCGTCGCAACCGGTGGGCTCAACGCGCGGGAAGCCTTCATCAGCGGCCATATCCGCCTGTGGGGCGACCCGCAGAAGTTGCTCGACAACCAGACCGTGTTCGGCGCACTCGATGCAGTTTTCGCCACCGTGAACGAACGCACAACCTTCGAGTAGGCACCCAAACAGCAGCGCCCGTGACAGCGCGTGACCTTCGTCGCTCGCCTGTAGCCCTCCTCGAGCTACTCGTTAACGTCCCAAGGTGACCCAGCTCGCTCCCAACAGTGCCGCCGCTCTGGCCGGGCAGGAGTACCGCATGGGCCAGAGGGAACTGCTGACGCTGATGTCAGCGATCATGGCGCTGATGGCACTCGGTATCGACACGATGCTGCCTGCCTTCGACGAGATCCGTGAGGCGTTCGACCTCGGCGAAGCTTCACCGCGACCCGGTCAGGTCATCACCGTGTTTTTCATGGGGCTCGCCATCGCTCAGCTCGCCTGGGGTCCGATCGCTGATCGCTTCGGACGAAAGCCTGTTCTCTACGCTGGCAGCGCGATCTACATCGTGGGCGCCGCCGGATCGGCCTTGGCACCGACGTTCGAACTCCTGCTACTCAGTCGATTCGTCTGGGGTATCGGTGCAGCCGGCGCCCGAGTCGTCGCCACAGCAATCATCCGCGATCGCTTCGAGGGCAGCCAGATGGCGAAGGCGATGTCACAGGTTATGGCGGTGTTCATGCTCGTGCCGATCCTGGCTCCGAGCATCGGTGCGGGCATCATCGCCGTGCTGCCGTGGCGCTCAATTTTCTGGTTCTGCCTCATCACGGCCTCCATCATCACGCTGTGGAGCATCCGGATGCGCGAATCGCTCGACCCTGCGAACCGTCGTCCGCTGCATCTCCGCTCGACGACGAGCGGGTACATCGAGGTGGCGCGCACACCGGTCACGTCGGGCTACACCAACGCGACGATCTTCCTCCAGGGCGTGTTCACGACGTATCTGGCCAGCAGCGAGCTGATCATCAGCGAAGTATTCGACCGAAAAGATCAGTTCCCGCTGATCTTCGGACTGGTCGCCGTGCTCTTCGCCGCCGGAGCGATCGTCAACAGCCGCATCGTCGTGCGTGTCGGCGTCCATCGGCTGATCAACACGGTCTACGCCATCTTGATCCCCACGACGTTGCTGCTCTGCGCGATCTCCTTCGCCACCGGCGGCCAGCCAAGCATCTGGGTCTACATGCCGGTGCTTGCCCTCACGTTGTCATCTTTCATGTTTCTTATGCCGAACCTGAACACTGCTGCACTCGGGCCGGTCGGCCACTTGGCTGGCACTGCGTCGGCCTACGGCGGAGCGATCCGAATGGCGGGCGGCGCTGTGCTCGGCACGATCGTCAGCGCATTCGTGAGCGACTCAACGACACCGTTCTCGGTCGGCATTGCGTTGCTCTGCATTGGCTCCTGGGTCACCGTACTGATCGTGCGGCGACGTTCACCCGGGCTGGCCGCCGACCACTTACAGACTTCGGCCCCAGTCACCGTCTCGTGACGTGCCCACCGGGCGCTGAATTGCACCCGGCCGGCACAGAGTTGCGAAAGGGGCCTGACCCCATTCGCAACTGTGCAGGAACGTCAGATCAGATCAAGCCGAGTTCGGCAACAGCGTCACGCTCGGCGACCAATTCTGCAGCCGATGCGTCGATCTTCGAGCGGCTGAACTCGCCGATCTCCAGACCCTGGACGATCTCGTAGTTGCCGTTCTTGCAGACGCACGGGAACGAGCTGATGATGCCCTCGGGCACGCCGTAGCTCCCGTCGCTTGGCACCGACATCGAAACCCAGTCCCCATCGGGTGTACCGAGCGTCCAGTCGCGGATGTGATCGACCGCAGCCGAGGCTGCCGAGGCCGCCGACGAAGAACCACGTGCGTCGATAATCGCTGCACCGCGCTTAGCCACCGTGGGGATGTAGCTGTCGGCATACCAATCCTGATCGCCGACCAATTCGAGTGCGTTCCTGCCACCGACTTCGCAGTGCGACAGGTCGGGATACTGCGTGACCGAGTGGTTACCCCACACGGTCATCTTCTTGATGTCATTGACGGAAGCATGCAGGCGCGTGGCGAGTTGGCTGATCGCCCGGTTGTGGTCGAGGCGAGTCATTGCGGTGAAGCGGCTCGGGTCAAGACCAGCAGCGTTGTTCATCGCGATGACGGCGTTGGTGTTGGCCGGGTTGCCGACGACGAGGACCTTGACGTCCTTCTTGGCCGAACGGCTGAGCGACTTGCCCTGCGGCTGAAAAATGCCACCGTTGGCCGACAGGAGATCGGCACGTTCCATCCCTGCTTTGCGCGGCATGGAGCCCACAAGAATCGCCACATCGGCGTCACCAAAGGCCACATCGGCGTCGTCGGTGCAGGTGATCGAGTCCAGCAGCGGGAACGCACCGTCATCGAGTTCCATGCGAACACCTTCGAGCGCGCCGAGCGCCGGAGTGATTTCGAGCAACTGCAGTGCAATCGGGGTGTCTGGACCGAGCATCGTGCCCGATGCAATACGGAAGAGGAGGCTGTAGCCGATCTGGCCTGCAGCCCCGGTGACGGCAACGCGTACTGGAGTGGTCATGGCCGATGAGGCTACGCCGGTGCGGCGGCCAGGCCAAGCCCACCGGCTCGGACCCCTGTCTGTCCGGCTGAGGTGAGCCGGTCCCTCTGACGCCTTACGCCAACCCCAGAACGCGATTCACAAGCAGCGAATAAAAGTTTTGACCAGTCTGGGTGAGGTGGATGCCGTCGTCGTGGAAGCACCGGCCCTCGCAACTGGCCGACATCACTTCCCAGTCGAGGACTGTCACATTCGGGAAGGTCCCGGGCAACGCACGGATCTTTTCGTTGTTGCCAGCTATCCAGTCGCGATGAGCCTTGCCGGTCAGCATCACGACTGTCGGCACGTCGACAAGAAGGTTCATAAACAACCCGAGTGACAAGTCACTGAAGGCTCCATTGGTCCCCAGGTGCACCACGACCACCGACGTGAGCGCACCCGAGAGCTTCACCACTTCAAGCTCAGGTACGAAGGAAATCAACTGGCGGCTCTTGACCGCGTCGACGACGAAGCCACTCGCGGTGAGCTCTTCGGCGGCACCGAGCATCACCGAGTCACCGACGGCAACCAATGGAAGCCCGGTGGTTGCAGGTGTGAGCACCAGCGGCGTGATCGCGTTGACGTCGGCGACGACACCGAACTGGGTGACCGGGGCCGGCGGCAGCGTAACCGGCGGGACCGTCGAAGCAGGCACGACCACCGGAGCAGCAGTTGTCGGCGGGACCGTCGTCGTTGTCGGCTCGACGGGGGCGGCCACGGTGGTGACCGACACGGTGGTGGGAATCGCCACGACCGTGTCGGGAGCAACAGTGATCGGCCGGATCGTCACGGGCACGGCGATCACGTCGTCGACCGCAGCGGACAGGCTGACAATGAAGTTTTCACCGTCATCGAGCGACTCGGCGATGGCATTCTGCTTGAGGTCGGCAGTCACGAGCGCCACGCCAGCGAACGTCGCCATGACCGCGGTGAGCGCCGCGGCCCCGATCAACAGTCCAATCGGTCGACGGACCTCACGATTCCGCACCCGTTGCGTCAGCGCGGCGACACCGCCGAGCCGGACCGGTGTCTCAACAAACCGGTAGGACAGTTCGGTGATGATCACCGTCGGGATCATGGCGAGTAGAAACTCGTGCAAGCGAAGCGAGTTCCCTGCCACGTTGCGGATGATCTGGTAGATCGGCCAGTGGAAGAGATACAGCCCGTAGGAGCGGGTACCAATCCACCTGAGGACCTTGCCGCCAAGCACTCGGTTCGCCGCAGATCCCTGGTGCGTGACCGCAGCGATAAGCAGCAGCGTCAGGACACCTGTGACGAAGAGCCCGCCTCGGAAGAGTCGACCATCGGCACCGCTCGGATCGATGAGATGAATGTTCCAGCTCATCCAGCCGAACCCGATGAATGCCAGGACCGCAACGACGTCGAACGCCCGGCCGCGATCGCGGAGCGGCCCTCGGACAATGGCGAAGGGCCGCCACACCATGGCAAAACCAGCCCCGAGGAGGAGGCCGCCGGCTCGGGCAACGGTGCTCAGGTAGAGCGTGTCGAGTTTGGAGATCGGCCGGCCAGCAATGTTCCAATACGCCTCGGGCGTGACCTCGGGTTCGCCAACCGCACCCGGGTGGTACGCGAGGCCGACGAGGATCGTGATGCCGATCGCGCCGACAAACAGCCAGCGGCTGAAGTTGGCGACGCGACGCGTGCCCGTGCGGCCCAGGAATCCCACCATCACGAGTGGCCAGACCAAATAGAACTGCTCTTCGACCGCAAGGCTCCACAGGTGCCGGAGCGGCGCGAAGTCACCGGCTGCGGTGTAGCCGAGGCCCACCCACACCTGATACCAGTTTGAGACGTAGAAGAATCCGGCGAAGACATCCCCGCGGAGTTGCCCCAGGGCATCGCGTTCAAACAGTGCCGTCCAGACGGTGAGCAGCCCCATCAGCAGGAATATTGCAGGGAGTAGGCGCCTCGCGCGTCGGAGCCAGAAATCGACGAGCGAGATCCGGTAGGTCCGCTCGCGCTCGGCGATCAGTAACAGAGTGATCAGGTAGCCCGAGATCACAAAAAACATCTCGACACCGAGAAAGCCGCCAGGCAGCCACGAGCTGTTGGCATGGTAGATCATCACGGCGACCACGGCGATCGCACGCATCCCGTCGAGACCCGGCAGGTAGGGGACACGGCTGATATGGGCGCGCTGGAACCCACCGGAATTGTCAACAGCTGTCGGCGGGGGCGACGCGTGAGTCACGGCCATGAATCGTCAAGTGTCGCCGGGGTCACGCTGCAATTCCCGTCACGCAATGCTCAACATCTGGGGGCCGCGAACACGTCAGGTGAACAAGGAACCGTCAGCCAAGACGGTCTCGATCAGCGTCGTGTAGTACGCAGCTCCCGTCGATTTGAGGTGGATCCCGTCCTGATAGATGCAGTCGCCCTGGCACTGGCGATCGAGGCCATCCCAATACAGCACCTCGACGTTCGGAAGGCTGCTGGCAGCGTTGATCATCAGGCGATTGTTCCCCTCGTCGTAGCTGCCGTCCGGCACCACGTTCTGGATCAGCAACACCCTCGGGACATCGCCGACGAGGCTCATCATCGCGTCCATCTCGTCGCTGCTGATCGGGCCGTTCGTTCCGAGATGGATGACCAGTTCCTGCGGCAGTCGGCTGCGGTCCGACAGGGCCTGCACGACCTCGAGACCGCTCCCGAACGCTCGGCTCTCTGCCGCGTCGACGGCGAAGCCCGACGCTTTCAACTCGTCGGCGGCGCCCAACATCACTGAATCGCCGATGGCGAACTTCTGGGGGGTGGGCGGCAACGGCACCGTGGTCTCGACGGTCGCCTCCGGGACCTCATTGCCAGACTCTGTCTGAGTTTCGGGTTCATTTGAATCGGCAGGATCGAGTTCTGGAGCCAGTTCGACATCCGGCCCCGCTCCGGCTTCCGGCGTATCGTCACATGTGTTCAAGAGCACGCTACAGGTGGCCCCTGCGCCCCGCTGAAGCGACTCGTCCACTGCGTTTTGCTTCAGCTCAGCAGTTGCCAAGCTGGCGCCGGCGAAGATGGTGAGTGCGGTACCAACAAGGACACCACCGAGCACCGCGCCACGGTTTCCGTTCCGACGCGATTGTTCACCACGCCTCTTCCATGCAGCAGCAAACTCGCCCTTGCGAATCGGGGTCTCGATGAACCGGTAGGAGATCTCCGTGATGATCGCCGTGGCGACCAGACACAGCACCCACTCATGAAACTTCAACTTGGTTCCAGCGATGTTCCGGACGATCTGGTAAATCGGCCAGTGGTAGAGATACAGCCCATACGAGCGGGTACCGACCCACAGCACCGTGGAGCCGCTCAACGCCCTGGCGGTCAGCGAACCACGGTGCGTCACAGCGGCGATGATCAACAGCGTTGCGATGCCAGCGACGAAGAAGCCGCCGCGGAACAGCCACGGGTCGGCGCTGTTGTCGCCGAAGGTATCGATGAAACCGACCTTCCACGACATGATGGCGAGGACGCCAAACCCGACGAGGGCCAGCCCATCGAGCGCATGCGCCTTGTTTCGTAGCGGACCGCGCATCATGGCGACTGGGCGCCAGACCATTGCGAATGCTGCGCCGAGGAGCAGGCCACTGGAGCGGGACAGCGTGGAGAGGTAGAGAGCGTCGCCCTTCGAGATGAATCGGCCGCCGATCTCCCAGTAGGCCGCCGGCGTGTTCGACGGGTCGGCGTCGATCGGACCCGGGTGGTACAGCACAGCGACGACGACGGCCACGAACACTGCGGCGCCGAACAGCCACACGCTGAGATCAGCGATCTTGCGACTGCCCTTGCGTAACAGCGCGATCATCACGATCGGCCAGACAAAATAAAACTGTTCTTCGACGGCAAGACTCCACAGATGGCGCAGCGGCGCAAAGTCGTTGCTCGCGCTATACCCAGCCCCGATAAAGATCTGATACCAATTCGAGATGTAGAACACGCCACCCAACAGGTCGCCGCGAAGCTGGCCCAACGCATCGCGTTCGAAAATCGCGGTCCAGATCGACAGCAGGAGCAACATCACGAACAGTGCCGGGAGGAGCCGTCGGAACCGGCGCACCCAGAAGTTCTTCATGTTGACAGCGCCGGTCTTTTCGTGCTCGGCGATGAGGAGCAGCGTGATCAGGTAACCCGAGATGACGAAGAACACATCGACGCCGATAAACCCGCCCTTCAACCACGTGCTGTTGGCGTGATAGATCATCACGGCTACGACAGCCAGCGCCCGCATGCCGTCGAGGCCGGGCAGGTACGGCACCTTGCTGATGTTCGCGTCCATTCGGCGGGGTGCGGGCGCAGCATCGGGCGCGGAAATGACGGACATCACCATCAAGTATCGCTCAGACGAGCACCGATCCAAGGTTCACCCTGATTTGTTTTGCTACTTCAGACCGGTTGAGCGTGTAGAGATGGAGGCCCGGAGCGCCTGCATCAATCAGGTCGGTGCACAGCGCTGAAGCGAGCTCGATGCCGATCCGCTTGGCCTGCGTACCGATAGTCACCTGCCGGAGTGGAACCGTCGACGGGCAGGTCGCCGCCGAGGGCGATCAGACCCACCTGCGCCATATGTGATGCTGACGAAGTCTGGCCCCAGTGGCGCACGTTCGGCCACGGTCCGACCGAGGGTTAATTGCGCACGAGCGGGAACACTCGAACGAGAGGGTCCGTCCTGCTGCCAGCTTGTCGGCGATCCGAGCCATAATTTGCTGAATGTAACGAGCAGGTTCCGGGGCGTAGCCGCCAAGTTGGCAACTTCCCGCCCACCGGAACGATTCCACAATATGGAACGCCGAGGGCCGCGACCCGTGGCCGTCCCCTCACTCTGTAAGTCAGTGGCGGAAGTGGCGTTGGCCGGTGAAGACCATCGCGAGCCCGTGCTCGTTCGCTGCCGCGATCACTTCGTCATCACGCATCGACCCTCCCGGCTGAATCACGCACGACACGCCAGCTTCGACAGCAGCATCGAGGCCATCGCGGAACGGGAAGAAGGCATCGCTCGCACACGCCCCACCACTAGCGCGGCCGTCAGCGCGAGCCGTTGCGATCCGGGCCGAATCGAGCCGGTTCTGCTGCCCTGCACCAATACCGAAGGCCTGGCGATCCTTGGTATAGACGATTGCATTGCTGGTGACCGCGGCACAGACCGTCCAGGCGAATTCCATGTCGACCCACTGGTTTTCGGTCGGCTGCAGGTTGGTGACGACCCGCCAGTCATCGCTGCGACCTGCAACGGGATCGGGCTGCTGGACGAGCAGTCCACCGTCGATCGGACGGACATCAAACGGCAGTGGCGACGGCGCGTTGGCCGCAATGACACGCAGGTTCTTCTTTTTGGCGAAGGTCGCGAGTGCGTCGTCATCGAACCCGGGAGCGACGACCACTTCGGTGAACACGTCGCCGAGCGCTATCGCCATCTCGTTGGTGACGGTGCGATTGACAGCGACGACGCCGCCGAAGGCACTGACCGGATCGCACGCGTTGGCCCGGATGTACGCGGTCGTGATGTCATCGGCGATGGCGACGCCACACGGGTTGGCGTGCTTGACGATCACACACGCCGGGCCGTCGAAGCGTTGGACGAGGCGCCAGGCCGCCTCGGTGTCATAGAGGTTGAGATAGCTCAGCTCCTTGCCGCCGTACTGCGTCATCGAATCCCACCAGCTCGTTGCACCAGCTTGGCGATACCGCGCACCTTCCTGATGCGGGTTCTCGCCGTAGCGCAGCGACTGCACGTTCGAGAGCGCCAGATGGATCGAGGCGGGCAGAGCACCTGCCGTATCGACGTCGTTGACCTCGACCGTTTCGTCGGCGACGTCCGGATCGTTGCCGTCGAACCACGTGACGATCGCTGCGTCATAGGCCGCCGTGTGGGCAAACGCTGCTCGGGCGAGCCGCCGCTTGGTGTTGGCCGACAGGGCGCCATCGGCACGCAGTTCGGCGATCACCGGGTCGTAGCTCTTCGGGTCAACAATCACCGCTACATGCGCATGATTCTTGGCCGCGGCACGAACCATTGCCGGGCCACCGATATCGATCATCTCGACTGCCGAGCCGCTGCCGTGTTGAAAGTCGTCGAGGCCTTGGCCGAACGGGTAGAGGTTGCCGACGACGAGGCTGATCGGCTCGATGCCGTACTCGGCCATGTCGGAAAGATGCTCAGCGTCGGTTGGATCAGCGAGGATGCCACCGTGGACCTTCGGGTGCAGCGTCACCACTCGATGGCTCAAAATCGCTGGCACACCGGTCAGATCTGCAACGTCGGTGACGTCAATACCTTCAGCCGCAATTACCTTGGCGGTCCCGCCACTCGAGACGATCGACCACCCCAGTTCACGGAGGGAGCGGGCGAAGTCGACGACTCCGGACTTGTCGTACACGGACAGCAACGCGGTGGGCACGGCACCGAGCGTAGACAGGTGACCTGCCGCGCGCCGCCAAATATCTGCAACCCACATTGTCATTCGTCACGTCGCACCTGCCAGAGCGACTAGGTTTCCTTTGCGTTCTGTGTGACCTGCGCCACACGGTGGCTGTCGCCATCTCAATCTCGGCAACTCACACTCAGAAAGGATCCGACATGGACTTCAGTAAATTCAAGACATCCGATTGGCTCATCGTTGGTGGAGGCGTCTTCACGCTCATCGGCGGGTTGTTCCTTGACTGGATCAAAATCGAGGCCTTCGGGATCTCCGGCGGCAACGCATTCGACTTCACGCTCACGGGAGCGCTGCCATGGCTGCTCGTCATCGCCGCCACGGTCATTACTGTGCTGCTCGTTCTCGAGAAACTCGACGCCAAGGCGCAGCCGTGGCCACTGATCCTGCTCGGCGCCACCGCCTTTGCTGCTCTCCTCCTCCTCATTCGAGTGGTCTTCAACCCAGGAATCGGAGACGAGGGCAGCCCTGACATGGGGATGTTTGTTACCTTCGTTGCTGCGCTGGTCACCACCGCAGGAGCGTTCCTCAACTTCCAGGCGTCGGGCGGCGAACTGTCCGACCTGATCGATATGAAAAAGCTCAAGGCGAGCTTCTCAGTTGGCAGTAAGGATGGCGGGAGCGACATGCCCCCGCCGGCCCAGTGACCACTCACTCACCCACCGCTTCTACACCGAAGGCGTGAGGTAGGTGCGCATCTGGTGCGCACCTACCTCACGCCTTTGAAGTTTTCGGGGCCGATCGAGACCCGGTCGATAGCGTCAGCCATTCGGGTCCTCGCCCCACTTCGGACTCACGTCCCACGTTCACTCTCGAACCTGGAGGCCCTGATGATCCGTCTGTCACCCGAACTCGCTGCACGAATCGCAACCCGCCACGGCGCGGTACACCACACCGAACTGATCCGTGACGGGTGTGCACCGAGCGCAATCCGGCGCTGCATCACAGCGCGCGAACTCATCGTCCACCATCGCCAGACGTATCGAATCGCGACATCACCTGAGACCTTCGAATTCCGGTGCGCTGCCGCCTGCCTTGCCGAGCAATCAGCAATCGTCACCGGGCCAGCAGCCGCAAGGCTCTGGGGCTTTCGACATGTCTGGCGCACCGATCATCCGATCGTCCTCATCGAACACGGACGCAACGCACTGGCGCATGGAGTGCTCATCCGTCGGTCCAATAAAATGAGCGGACAGGATTTCGTCATCCGGCCCGACGGCATCCGGATTGCCACTCCACCGAGGACTTGGTTCGACTGTGCCCGCGATCTCGACGATCCGCATTTTGAACGGCTCACCGAATGGGTCCTCGACACACACGCGCCGCCGCCAGCACTCTGGAGCGTTGTCCAACACCTCGGACAGCAAGGACGTCCCGGGCTCGCCCGAGTTCGGCGCGTGTATTCGCAGAGGTCGGTGTGGCAAAAGCCTGCAGGGTCAGGCCTCGAGCTACGAGTACTTCGCGCGCTCGAACGATCGGGCGTGCCGGAATTGATTCGCCAACATCCGATTCGCTTGCCAGACGGATCAATCATCCATCCGGATGGAGCGCTTCCGGATCTGCGTTGGGCCGTCGAGGTCGATCACGTCACGTGGCATGGGGGCCGCTTCGACGCGCAGTACGACAAGGGGCGCGATCGGCTGCTCCGCAAGATCGGCTGGCAGGTCGAGCGGGTGACGGACCAAGAACTGCGCGAGGACTTCTCCGGCACGATCAGTGGCATCGTCGAGATGTACCAGCTCAGAAAATCGGAAAAGGCGTGAGGTTGATGCGCAGTGAGTGCGCACCTACCTCACGCCTTCGCACGAAAGCGGGGTGATTAGAGGGTGGCGACGATCTCGGCCATCAGTTCGCCGGCTTCGGTCGGGTTGAGACCGACCTTGACGCCAGCGGCTGCGAGTGCATCCATCTTGCCCTGAGCTGTGCCCTTGTTGCCAGAGACAATGGCGCCTGCGTGGCCCATCTTCTTGCCGGCCGGTGCGGTAACACCCGCAATGTACGCGCTCATCGGCTTGGTGACGTTGGCTGCGATGTACTCGGCTGCTTCTTCTTCGGCCGAGCCGCCGATCTCGCCGAGCATCATGATCGCGTCCGTCTCGGGGTCGTTCTGGAACTCGGACAGGCAGTCGATGAAGTTGGTACCGGGGACGGGGTCGCCACCGATGCCGACACAGGTCGACACGCCGATGCCACGCTGCTTGAGCTCGTAGAGCGCCTGGTACGTGAGCGTGCCGGAGCGGCTCACGATGCCAACATTCGGGCGACCAGCGGTGGGAAGCTGCGCGATTTCACCGGCTGTGATGCCGATATTGCACTTGCCGGGGCTGATGATGCCGGGGCAGTTCGGGCCGAGCAGGCGGGTGCCCGGGAAGTCACGCTTCAGGCGGTTGAACAACTTTGCTTCGTCGTGCGCCGGGATGCCCTCGGTGATGCAGACGATGAAAGCGATGCCAGCTTCGGCTGCTTCCATAATGGCGCCCGGAGCGAACTTCGGCGGCACGGTGGCGAACGACGCATTTGCACCTGTTGCCTCGACGGCCTCAGCCACCGTGTTGAAGATCGGGATACCATCGACGTCTTGCCCGCCCTTACCAGGGGTAACACCGCCGACGACCTGAGTGCCGTAGTCGCGATTGCGGAGGCCGTGGTACTTGCCCTGGCCGCCGGTGAGGCCCTGGACGATGACCTTGGTGTTCTCGTCAACAAAAATTGCCATGTGTCAGTACTGCTTTCGGCTCTTATTTCGCGAGCTCGACGGCCACACGGGCAGCGTCAAGCATGGTCGGCTCCGAGCGGAGCTTGTTGTGCGGGATACCGGCATCGAGCAGGATCTGACGCCCTTCTTCTGCGTTCGTGCCGTCGAGACGGATCACAATCGGCGCCTTCAGGTCGACACGGCCCATGGCCTCGACAATGCCCTTGGCAACTTCTTCGCCACGCGTAATGCCGCCGAAGATGTTGATGAAAATCGACTTGACGTTCTCGTCGAAGTTAATGACTTCGAGTGCCCCCGCCATGACGTCGGCGTTCGCGCCACCGCCGATGTCGAGGAAGTTGGCAGCGGAGCCACCGACCTGGTTGACGACGTCGAGCGTCGACATCGCGAGGCCAGCGCCGTTAGCAATGATGCCGACGGTGCCGTCGAGGCCGATGTATTGAAGATTCTTCTCCCCAGCCATCTTCTCGCGTTCGTCCATCTCGGTGAGACCGCGGAATGCGTCCCACTCGGGGTGGCGGAACTCAGCGTTGTCATCGAGCGTGACCTTGGCGTCGAGTGCATGCACCTCGCCAGTCGGCTTGAGGATCAACGGGTTGATCTCGGCGAGGTCGCAGTCACCTTCGTCGTAGCAGCGGTACAGCTTGACGAGGATGTCGGTCGCACCCTCGATGGCGCGCTCTGGAAGCTCCGCGTCGAGGCATGCCTGGCGAGCCACTTCTTCGGAGAGTCCGTCGACGGGGTCGATATGTAACTTGACAATCGCGTCGGGGTTCGTTTCGGCGACGACTTCGATCTCGACGCCACCTTCGCGGGAGAGCATCATCAGATGCTTCTTCTCGCTGCGATCGAGGCTGAATGAGACGTAGTACTCCTCGTCGATATCCGAAGCGGCTTCGACCCAGAGGCGACGCACCACATGGCCCTTGATGTCCATCCCTAAAATGTTGCCGGCGTGCTCTCGCACTTCGGCTTCGTTGTCAGCGAGCTTGATACCGCCAGCCTTGCCGCGGCCACCGACTTGCACCTGCGCCTTGACGACGACGGGGTAGCCGGCAGATGCGGCCTCCTTCACCGCCTCGTCGACGGTGTCGGCTGGCCCGCCCGGGCTGACCGGAATGTCATAGCGGGCGAAGTACTGCTTGCCCTGATACTCGAAGAGATCCACGTTGGGAGCCCTCGCTTTCTTGTTTACGGATGTTCTGAATAGTGTGGTCGACCAGCGAGCCGATCAGGACGCTGTTTCGTCGAGGGCATCTTCGAGCCACTCGCCGATGGCCTTCAGCGATGAGCCGGGGCCGAAGATCTCAGCAACGCCCTGCTCGCGCAGGGAGCGTGCATCAGCATTGGGAATGACGCCACCTCCGAAGACGAGTACGTCGCCGAGGTCACGATTGCGGAGCTCTTCCATGACGCGCGGGAAGAGCGTGAGGTGTGCGCCGGAGAGGAGCGACAGGCCCACACCATCGGCGTCTTCCTGCAGAACTGTTTCAGCGATCTGTTCTGGCGTCTGATGTAGTCCGGTGTAGATGACCTCGAAACCATGGTCACGAAGGGCTCTGGTGATGGTCTTGGCGCCTCGGTCGTGGCCATCCAGGCCTGGCTTCGCGACGACAATGCGATAGGTGCGCTTCACAGACCACGGACCTTATGCGGCTGGCAAGCCGATCCACCAACCCATGGGATCCTGAACGGTCGTCAGTGATGAAGGCGGGCTCAGCGACGGCAGACTGGGAACGTGCCCAAGGAATCTGCTCCTCCGGTCAAGACGCGCTCGCCGCTCGTTCGTGCGTTGCTACCCAACGCTGGCGGCATCGTCATCCTCGGGCTGATCGGCCTGATGCTCTGGGGCTTCGCGGCGTTCATCTCGCGTGACGGCACGGCAACGTCCGAGCGCCTCACTCCGTCGAACCTCCGAGTCGGGAGCGTGCAGAACGCCGCCGACATCGTCAACGAAAATGGGCCAATCCTCTTCGCCGACCTGGCAACCAATCGTGGCGCGCGCACGATCGTGCTCGACCACACCGGCGATGACCCCGCGAATGGTTGGGTCGTCTACTTCGGCTACCCGGCCAACGGCGACGAAGAGTGCATTGTCGAGCAGGTCATCGGGACACGCGAGTTCATCGACTGTGACGGCAACGCCCTGGACGTCAGCGAATTGGCACCACCACCACCGGGCGTCAACCCGGTTGTCGAGAACAGTCGCCTGCTGTCGATTGACCTCAGCGGCGTCACCGACGACTGATCAACGTCAGCGGCCCGCCCCCAGAGTCGTACCACTGCAGAATCAGGCGTCGACGGGCAGGCTGTGAGCTGTGCTCAGTAGCCGATTGGCAAACTCTTCGGTGTGCTCCGGGAGCTTGCTGCGACTCATCGCAAGACCGCCGATCACGTAGGCGCCGGTGTCACCGAGTGAGCTGGTCAGCTTGTCAAGGCTGTTGCCCGGGTGGAGTGCAAACGTGCAGAACCCCGCGACCTTCTTGCCGCGCATCGATGGAAGGTTGGCGATGCCGTTCACGTTCCAGGGCGCCTGGCCGAACACGAAGGCTCCATGCACCCACGTGCCCACGAGCACAATGTCAGCTTCATGGATCGACTGATGATCGGGCTGTTTGACCTTGGAGAGGCCGGTGATCGTCCATCGCTCCTGCTGCAGGAGGTTGGCCACCCCTTCGGCTGCCTTCCATGTATTGCCCGTCAGACTCTCGACCAGAATTGCTGCCTTCATATCCAACAGTGTGGCACGAGGCGGGGCCAGTCAGCCGATCTTCTTGAGCGGCGCCCAGGCCAAGCTTAAATGTTTCGTACCGACACTGCTGAAGTTGATGGTGGCTTCGGCTCTGTCGCCTTCGCCCTTGACGTCGATGATGACACCCGCTCCGAAGCTCGGGTGCTCGACCCGGTCGCCAACGCGTAGCCCCAGTTCCTGGCTGTTTGACGGTTCAGGCGTGTGTTTCTTGGCAAACTGCAGCGCGGCCTCGACGACCCGATCGCGGTGCGCATCTTGCTGTTCCTTTGCGTCGCTTTGGACATCGGCGTTGATATCGCGACCGGGAAGTTCATCGTCAGCGCTGGCTCGCCGATAGTCCGTCGGCTGGTACGACGAGTCGTCGCCGAGCGCAGCCTTCTCGCTGCTGGAATAGTCGGAGCCATACTTCGAGCGGTAGCTCTGGCGCCCATAGCTCGATCGACCGCTCACGTTGCCTGTCGACTCGATCAGCTCGGCCGGAATCTCGTCGAAGAAGCGCGACGGAGGGTTGTACTGCGTCGAGCCGAAAAGTTGACGGCTCCATGCATGGCTCATATACAGCCGCTGCATCGCTCGAGTGATGCCAACGTAGGCAAGCCGGCGTTCCTCTTCCATCTCCACCGGCTCGTTCAGTGATCGGATGTGCGGGAAGATCCCTTCTTCGACGCCGACGATGAAGACGACGGGGAATTCGAGGCCCTTCGCCGAATGCAGAGTCATCAAGATGACGAGGTCCTCAACATCGCCTTCGGGCAGGTCGTCGGTGTCGGCGACGAGCGCGACCTGCTCCATGAATTCAGAAATCATCATGAACTCGCGTGCCGAGCCAATCAGCTCGCCGAGGTTCTCGAGCCGAGTGTGGTCTTCGATCGAGTCGGAGGCTTCGAGCTCACCGAGGTAGCCCGACCCATCGAGCGCCAGTTGCAGGACGTCGGCAGGGCCGTACTGGTCATCGCTGGCCATACCCGACATGCCGTCAAGCAGCTCGACAAAGGAGGCAATGCCACGAACTGCCGGGCCAGTCACGCCGGCCTCGTCGTTTCGGCGCAGCGCCTCTGCGAAGCCGATTCCTTCGGAGGCGGCGAACGCATCGAGCTTCGCGACGCTTGCATCGCCGACACCGCGCTTGGGCACGTTCAATACTCGCTTGAGGCTGACCTCGTCGGCCGGGTTCGCCACGGCACGCAGGTAGGCCAGAGCGTCTTTGACTTCGCGTCGGTCATAGAAGCGCGTTCCGCCCACGACCTTGTACGGGACACCTTGGCGCATGAACGCCTCTTCGATCACGCGGCTCTGCGCGTTGGTGCGATACAGCACCGCTATCTCGCGGAAGTTCGCCTCGGCATCGCCCTGGAGTTGCTTCGCGATACCGGCAACCCAGTTGGCCTCATCACCTTCGTCTTCGCCGTAGTAGCGAAGGATTTTCTCGCCACTCCCACTATCAGTCCACAGGTTCTTCGCTCGGCGTTCCGTGTTGTTCTCGATGACCGCGTTGGCCGCGTCGAGGATCGTCTGCGTGCTGCGATAGTTCTGGTCGAGCACCACCGTCGTAACGTCGGGGAAGGCCTCCTCGAACTGCAGGATGTTCCTGAAGTCGGCGCCCCGGAATCGGTACACGCTCTGGTCGGTGTCGCCCACGACACACACGTTGTTGTGACCGCGCGCCAGCATCAACACCATTTGATTCTGAGCGTTGTTCGTGTCCTGATACTCGTCGACCAGGATGTGGGCGAACCGATCGCGGTAATGCTCGAGCACCTCACCGTGGTTGCGGAACAGTTCGACGGTCTTGGTGAGCAGGTCGTCGAAGTCCATGGCGCCGGCCTTCAATAGCCGGGCCTGGTATTCGGCGTACACCTCGGCGTGCTTGCGGTCGAAGATGTTCTCAGCTGCCGAAGCAGCTTCGCCCGGAGCAACCAGCTCGTTCTTCCAGTTGCTGATGATCTGATGAACGCTGCGCGGGGTGAACCGCTTGGTGTCGAGGCCGAGGTCGCGGATGACATAGCCGGTCAGGCGGTTTGCATCAGCCGAGTCGTAGATCGAGAACTGGCGCGGGTAGCCGAGCACGTCGGCATTGGCTCGCAAAATGCGCACACACGCCGAGTGGAAGGTCGACACCCACATCGTCTTGACGACCGGGCCAACAAGCTCGGTGACGCGCTCGCGCATCTCGGCAGCTGCCTTGTTGGTGAACGTGATCGCCAGAATCTTCGATGGGTGCACGCCTTCATGAATGAGGTGTGCGATGCGATGCGTGAGCACCCGTGTCTTGCCGGAACCGGCACCGGCCACCACGAGCAGCGGGCCATCTTCGTGCACAACTGCATCGAGTTGATCAGGATTGAGACCCTGGGCGAACGGCGATGGGCCCTTCGATCGGCGCGCACCCTTCAGCGAGTCAGCATCTGTATCCGCGAGTAAATCGGGATTCGCTTCAGTCGTCGCGACATCGGCGGGAAGCGGAATGTCGGCAAACAGCTCTTCGTCACTCATCAGCTGATCACTCTAGAGATCCGCCCCGCCCCACAGCGTTTGCGTCGACGTTTCGGTTGGCATCAGCGCAGAAACTTCGACGTAAACGGGCTGGGGCGTACAATGCGGCTATCTGACGCTGCGCACCTGACCAAGCACGCCGGGGCGTATCACGCCAAGGTCTGACCTCGGTGTGACAAGCCGGTCAGCCTTCTGATTGTTCAGCGAGTTCAAGCCAGGTTGCTTCGAGTTCATCGAGTTCGGCCTGCGCGGCGATGAGTTGGTTGCCAACCGCCAACAGTTCGTCGACGGCGGCCAGGCCGCTGAGCTTGCTGGTCAACGTCTCGACCCGCTTCTGGGTCTTGACCATCGCCTGCTCGGCGTGACGAAGTTGCCGGCCAATCGTCGATGCACTCGGTCCGGTACGGGCCGCTTTCGGCTTCCCCCCACCTGAGTTCGCACCTCCGACCTTCGGTTTCGCTAATCCGTTCGGCTGCGTACCGGTCAACTTCTTACCCGCCAACGCCGAGCGTTCGGCAAGCCAGCCACTGACACCGCCGGGAACGCGTTGCATGGCGCCGAACTCGTCGATTGCCAGCACATGGTCGGCGACGCGATCAAGAAACGCACGATCGTGGCTCGACGTGACAAGCGCTCCGGGCCAATCGTCGAGGAACGCTTCAAGCGCGCGAAGTGTGTCAAGATCGAGGTCGTTGGTGGGCTCGTCGAGGATCAACAAGTTCGGCTTGGTGGCGAGCACCATGACGAGCTGCAGTCGTCGGCGCTCTCCGCCCGACAGCATCCGCGTGGGAGCAAACTGCGCGGTCGAGTCGAACCAGAACTTCTCGAGTAGCGCCTTGTCTTCGTGGTCCGGCTCTCTGTACGGACCCGCAACAATCTTGCGCACGATGGCATCCGGGTCGAGTTCGCTGGAGTGCTGATCGGCATAACCGACCACCACGGTCTGACCGCGGTCAACCTCGCCAGCTACCGGATCTTTGCGCCCCGCGATGATGTCGAGCAGCGTCGTTTTGCCCGAGCCGTTCGGCCCGACAACGGCCAACCGTGCGCCAGGTTCGATCAGCAGATCGACATCAGAGAAGACGGTGTGATCACCGAAACGCTGGGTGACACCGGTGAGTTCGATCACCTGGTTACCAAGCCGGGTCGTTCCGACACCGAGTTCGAGATCGTTCCCACGCACGCCGGCGGCGGCAGGGCCACCGGCGATGATCTCGTGAGCGCTCCGCAGCCGGGCTTTCGGCTTCGTCGAACGGGCTGGCGCGCCGCGCCGCAGCCAGGCGAGCTCTTTGCGCGCGAGGATCTTGCGAGTCGATTCCTCCGACGCCGCTCGGTCGATCCGATCGGCACGAGCATCGAGGTACGTCGCGTATGCGCTCGTGCCGACCGCGGCCTGATGGATGAACGAACGTCCGTTGTCCAGTTCGACGACACGACTCGGGCCAACGGCGCTGGTCAGACGGTCAAGTGCATGACGGTCGTGCGTGACGAGGACGAGTGCCGCCTTCATCGCGACGAGACGCGCCTCAAGCCACTCGATGGCTTCAAGGTCGAGGTGGTTGGTCGGCTCGTCGAGCACGACCATGTCAAATGCACCCTGCTGATCGTCAGCCAGCACCTTGGCCAGGGCAACACGCTTGGCCTGCCCACCAGAGAGTTCGTCGGTCCGCCGATCGAAGAGCGGCAGCACACCCAGCGAGGTGGCCGCGGCCTGGACCTCCCAGCCGTCGCCAAGCACGTCGCGCACGGTGCCTTCGGGCAGCTTGGGATCTTGTTCGAGTGAGACGATCCGAGAGCCTCGGCCAAACCTGACAGCACCGCTGTCGGGCCGAAGTGCCCCTGTCAAAATGCGCAGCAAAGTGGTCTTGCCCGAGCCATTGACCCCAACCACCGCAACACGATCGCCAACGGAGATCGTCACGTCGACATCGGTGAAAAGCACCTTGTCGGGTTGCGCCATGCCAACCCCGGAGACGTCGACACAAATCACTGCAGCGACGCTACGGCCGAAAACGACGAGCGCCGACGAACATCCTCGTGAAGGACGTTCGTCGGCGCAGGAATCAGCCCAGCAGAAGCTCAGCTGTCGGCGGGAGTCTCACCGTTCACCTTGGCGGTGATCCGCTCTTCGGCACTGGCAAGCTTCTCCGCTGCCTCATCGGCGGTGATCTTGCCGGCTTCGACAGCAGCGTCGACCCGCTCCTGCATCTGATCGACGATGGCGCCGACGATGGCGTCGACGGACACGCCCTGGGCAGTGGCAACCTCGGCCAGAGTCGAGCCGGCCTTCAATTCGGCGCGCAGGGTGGCAGCATCCATACCGAGGAGATCGGTCACGACTTCGGAGCCGCCGAACTTGTCCTTGCCACCGAACTTGTCTTTGCCACCGAACTTGTCTTTGCCACCGAACTTGCCTTTGCCACCGAACTTGCCCTCACCACGGTCACCACGCTTCTCCATCAGCTGCGTGGTGACCGCGTCGGCCTGCGCTGCATCGATGGTGCCGTCGTCGACGAGGGGCTGCAACACGGTGCGGAGGCGTTCGCCAGGCTGCGCTGCTGCTTTGTCAACTGGCGCTTCGTCGACCTGCTGGACAATTGCAGCTGGGGCTGCACCGGCGCCTGTGTCGGCAGTAGCGCTGGACAGGCCAGGAACGCCGAGCACGAGTCCGGCTACGGTGCCACCCAGGAGGCCAGCGGCGAGGCCGACGCCTGTCTTCGAGCTGCGGCCATTCTTCGAGCTGCGGCCGTTTGTTGTCGGGTCAATCACATTCGTCATTGGAGAGTTCCTTTCAAGAACGTCTGGTGGGGGTATGTCCACCACGATGACGACTCCCGGTGAGACCGAGTCCAGAGGGTCGTATAAATTAGGTAAGAACGCTTCGTCAGGCTTCAGGTAACGAGAACCCGACGTCGGCTCCGCCGCCGTCGCGATTCCGTGCACTGACAGCGCCACCACTTCGTTCGACGATCTCACGAACGATGGCGAGGCCAAGCCCTGAGCCCGGCATTGTCCGGGCCGTCACGGCGCGGTGGAATCGATCGAAGATGAGAGCAAGGTCCTCATCCGGGATGCCCGGCCCCCGATCGAGGACACGAAGATCTCCACCACGCACGACAACCTCGATCGAACCTCCGGACATGTCGAACTTTGCGGCATTCTGGATCAGGTTGGTGATCGCGCGCTCCAGGCCAGCAGGCGGGGCGAGCACAATTCCTGCGGCCCCTACGTGTACATCGACGACGCGGCCCTTGCGGCGCGCGACACGCGCTCCCACCGATTCGGCCAACGTGCCAAGATCAATGATGTCGGCTGGTTGATCGGCGAGTTCGCCAGACGCAACGGACACGAGTTCGTTGACCAGATCGGTCAGTTCTCGCACCTCACCGTCAAGATCGTCAAGAATGCGCTCTTGCATCTCGGAGCCCATGTCCGGGTGTCGCCGGATCACCGAAAGATTTGTGCTCAGGCTGGTCAGCGGAGTCCGCAGCTCATGGCCAGCATCTTGCACCAGGCGCTGCTGCTCGGTTCGCGACCGTTGCAGCGCACCGAGCATCGACTGAAACGCTGCACCGAGGCGGCCGACCTCGTCGGCGCGAGGTTCGGCCACTGCCAGCTGAAGATTGCCAGATGCTTCGACTTCTTCGGCGGAGCGCGTCAATCGGCGGAGCGGGGCGGCAACGGTCGATGCCAGGAGCCAACCGACCGCAGCCGCGACCAGCGCCACCACGATCACCAAGAGGATCGTCTGCTTCCGCAAATCGGAAAGCACCCGGTCGGTCTCCCCCAACGACCGTGCAACTTGCACTCCGCCGCGGATCGAGCCGACAGTGTGGACTCTGAATCGTTCGTTGTCGAACCTGATCGTTGCGACATCGAAGCCCTCGGCGTCGCCGATGACCTGCTTCGCTTTGACGGTCAATTCAAGCTTCTTGTCAAACGACGAATTCACAGATTCGGCCCTACGGTTGAGCAACCGCACCGAGTAGACGTCGAGTAAGCCACGGCTCGGAATGCCGACTCGGTTGTCACCGGTGCGGATGTCGACCAGTAGCAACGTCGCCTCTTTGATCGATCGGTCGACCTCGTCAACCAGCCGCACGCTCGTCGAGCGATAACTCACCGCGCCGACCATCCCTGTTGCCACGAGCCCGAGAACGGCCATCGCCACGGCAATCTTGACGCGCAGCGACTTCACAACGGTCGGCCTATCACGCGGCGCCGCTCGAACGCGCCGTGTACCCGACACCGCGCACGGTGTGCACCAGTCGTGTTTCGCCGGTCCCCTCTGTCTTCCGTCGGATATAGCCGATGTAGACAGCAAGGTTCTTCGAATCGGGTCCAAAGTCGTAGTGCCAGATGCGTTCGTAAATCGTGGTGTGATCCAGCACAATTCCCTGATTTTGCACCAGCAGTTCGAGTAGATCGAACTCGGTTTTGGACATCACGAGTTCGCGGTCGCCGCGGAATACGCGGCGCGCCAACGGATCGAGCCGCAGATCGCCGAGCGTCAACGGCGCTGCAGCCTTGGCGGTGCTGTAATTGGAGCGCCGAACCAGCGCACGGAGACGAGCCAGCAGTTCGTCGAGGTCGTACGGCTTCGGCAGGTAGTCGTCGGCGCCGACATCGAGGCCGGCCACACGGTCTGATGTCTCGGTGCGAGCTGTGAGCATCAAAATGGGCAACCGGTTCTCTTCCGATCGAACGACCCGACAGACGGTGAGTCCGTCGACCATCGGCATCGAGACATCGAGAAGCAAAATGTCGGGCTCGCCCGTTCGAACGGCATCGAGGCACTCGGCTCCGTTGGTCGTCGCGGTGACGCGATACCCCTCGAGTTCGAGTGCTCGAACGAGGGCTTCACGCACCGCACGATCGTCCTCGGCGATGAGCACATGTTGGTTCGGTGCGCTGGACACGCGTGCAGTCTTGCCGGTCGGGGTGAGAGTCAGGTGTGAATGCGGCGTGCTGCATCCACCGTCAGGCGAGTCGCGTGCGTCCAAAGCCGTCTGCTACGAAGTACGAATGCAACTCTTCCCGGCGCCGGCCCAAGTTCCGGGCCGGCTCCTACCGATCGCAGTCGCGCTGGTCGCGGCCGGCGGGGCAATCGGGGCAATGGTGCGCTGGATGGTCGGAACATTGCTAGAGGGAGAGCCGGCGACCTGGCCATGGTCGACGCTGTGCGTCAACATCGGGGGGTGCATAATGATCGGAGTCGCTGCTCGGCACATCGAACGCGGCTCGCAGCAATGGGACTTCGTCGTCACGGGCATACTCGGTAGTTTCACGACGATGTCGTCGTTCGCCGTCGAGTTGAACGACTTGATCGACGCCGGCCGGTCGGGCATGGCGTTTGGCTACGGCGCCACAACAGTCGTCGTAGGCGTAGGCGTCGTCACCCTGATGTTGCGAGGATCGTCGTGACGCCGGTTGTGTTCATTCTGGCGGCGGCACTCGGTGCCGTTCTGCGTTTGTTGGTTGGCCTCACCATCTGTAGTTGGCAGGCCCTACTCGTTGCCAACACCACTGGCGCGACGGTCCTGGGGTACGTGAGTGCAGCCGGTCTCTCGGCGTCGACAACCACGGTGATCGGTGTCGGATTCTGTGGCGCACTCACGACCTACTCGTCGTTCGCGCTCGAAGCCCGATCGCTCGGCTGGCGATGGGGTGCGTTCTATGCGGCTCTGACGATCGCTTGCGCGTGTGCTGCGGCGTCGGTCGGTTCAACGTTCGCCTGAAACTTTCGTTCGACGCTCAGGCGGTTTCGAGAATCCGGACCGGCAGAATGCGCGGGCCGCGGATCTGGCCAATGCTCCAAGAGACATCGCCAGCCAGTTCGAACTTCGGGAAGCGCTTCACGAACTCTTCGATCGCGACCTTGAGTTCGAGGCGAGCGAGGTTCGAGCCCAAGCAACGGTGGATACCGAGGCCGAACGCTGCGTGGCGATTGGACTCGCGGTCGATGATGAACTGATCAGCATCTTCGAACACACGAGGGTCGCGGTTGGCCGCCGGGAATGGCAGCAGCACCCAATCGTCCTTCTTCATCGGACAGCCGTGGAAGTCGACGTCCTTCGCGACCATGCGGGCCATCGTGACCGGCGCATAGGCCCGGAGGAACTCTTCGAGCGCAAAGGTCATGACCTCGGGATCGTCGTGCAAACGTTCCAGGTCAGCTGGTGTTTGTGCGAGGTGCCAGAGCGATGACCCGATCGCCGACCACGTCGTGTCGATGCCCGCGATGAGGAGCAGGACGATGGAACCGCGGACGTGTTCCTGGCTGAGCTTCTCGCCACCAAGTTCAACATTCAAGAGGTAGTCGGTGAGGTCGTCACGCGGGTTGTCGATGTGGTCCTGCACCTGGGCTTCGAGATAAGCATCGAGCTTCTGGAAGTTCTCCTGACGGTCGGCCGTCGGGGCATTGATCGTCTCGAGCGTGTTGTGGACAAATTCACGGAACAGTGCTTCGTCGGCTTCGGGGAAGCCAAGCATGCGGCCGATGACGTTGACCGGAATGTGCTGCGCGTACTGGGTGGCAGCATCGACGAGGGTGTCGCCGGGAGTGATTTCACCCATCTCGTCGAGGAGCCGAGTACACAACGCACGAATCTCGTCTTCCCACGGCTCGATCTGCTTCGGAGCAAAGGGTGGCAGCAACAGGCGGCGCGCCAGGTTGTGGAACGGCGGGTCGCTGGAGATCGGCGGAACTACACCGATCGGTGCAGGGATGGCCGCATCGCCGGGGCGAGCGTGGCTGACCACGACGCTGCGGCTGGTGAAGTTTTCGGTGTCGTAGGCCACGTCATTGACGGCCTCGTGCGTGATCGGCGTCCACATGCCGCCGTAGCGGTCAGAGTGGGCAACGGGACAACCGCTGTCGCGCAGCGCTTTCCAGACCTCGGGCGCGTTGGCGTTGTACCCCTTGTCGGCGTGATCGAAGTCGGTGGCGAAATCGCTCACCGGGCCGTAGTCGGCGGCGTTGTAGGGAACACGTTCCCAGGCAATTGCGTTCTCGGGGCTGTCGGACAGCGCGAGTGGCTCGGCAACGGCTGGTTCGATCGTGTCAGTCATGATATTTCAGCTCGTTCAGGAATCGGTGATCGTGATGGCGTATTCGGGGCAGTTCGAGGCGGCAAGGCGAGCCTTGTCTTCAAGCTCAGGGGTGACCGACCCGTCGCCGAGCAACACAGCCTGGCCATAGTCGTCAACGTCAAACAGTTCAGGGGCCAACGCATAACAGCGGTTATGGCCCTGGCATTTTTCGACATCGAGATGTACACGCATGCGTGGACCTTATTGCCCAGAGTTGGGGCCGCATCAGTTCGCCGCCATCTTTTTCGAACAGTGTTCCAATGCGCGCCACCGCCACACTGCACCCTGGGTGCACCTCGAACACTTTGAACAGGTACACCGCGGCTATTTCGCTCTGCCGACGACATCTCGAACGCTGGTCACACCAGGCCGAATTCAACGCACCACTGACGGGAAGACGTCAGGTGGCCGTTCGTCGGAAGGTGAGCAGCAGGAAACCAGCGATGCAGGGCAGCGCGACGATTGCGGTCGCAGCCCCAACCGAGAGCCGCGACGCGGCCAGAACACCGACTGCGGTCGGAACCACCAACAGCATGAGACTCGAACCTGAACGCAACCATGTGAGTGCCACGCCGCGTCGCCCCGGGAACTTGGCGGCATCGTCGTACAGCTTCGGAAAGAACACGGAAATACCAACACCTGCGATCGAGTAGCCGGGGAGTACGAGGAATTCGTGCGGCGCAAAGGCGGCCACGGCGAGGCCAATGCCGGACACCACGATGGCACCGCGGAACAGCAATGCATCGCCAAAACGAACCAGCATGGCGTCACCGAAGAGCCGCCCAGTCGTCATCCCAACGCTGAAGGCAACGAACCCAAGGCCGGCAAAGCCGAGGGATGTGTCGAAGTCTTCGCTGAGGCGGAATGCCGCCCAGTCGCTCGACACCAACTCGACGGTGAGAGCGAAACCGCCTGACACCGCCAGCACGATGAGCATGATCCAGCGGGCCCGCGTGCGCTTCGGGACGACACCGTCGACGGCGTCGGGTTCATCGCCGCCTTCGTCGACCTGAAGGAGCCCCCGACCAACAAAGACCAGCGCCGCGGCAAGCACTACGGCGACGATAATCAGCTGTGTTCTGAGCGAGACGCCCGACGCAGCTGCTTGCGCTGCGACAAGTCCGCCAGCGACCGTACCGAGGCTCCAGAAACCATGGAGACGATTCATCACCGGGGCGTGGCGCCGGGCGCTCAACCAGGAGCCCTGCAGGTTCATTGCCACATCCACGACGCCGTCGGCCATCAAAATCGCTGAGAACCCGATGAGGAAAAGGACAGGGGTCGACGCAAACCCAACGATGACGAGTCCGACAAGCATCAATATCACGAGCGCGATCAGTGCTCGGCGCGTTCCCAATCGATGGATGATCGCTGGCGACGCCATGCTCGCAACGAGCCCGATCATTGCGCCGAGCGTCAACATCACCCCAAGCTCGTCGAGGCTCAGGCCGAGCCGCTCGCGGATCTCAGGGAGTCGAGGAACGAACGAGGCGAAGACCGCGCCGTTGAGGAAAAACTGCACAGCAACAGAAGCCAGCGCCCGCGAGTCAGTCGCGTTCAGTTCCGCTCGCTCCCCGGCAGATATCACCGCGGCAAACTATCGGCCGCGGCACTCCACCGGCCAAGCACCAGCCCATCGGCAGAAAGACCGAGCACCGCTGGCAGCGATGCAGTCGCTGTGGTCGACAGTGCCAGAGGCACCGCCAGCGTCAGAGAGAACGGATCCGGTCGACAGCGTCAGGTTGGCTGGCATCGATCACTGCGGTGATCAGTCCGTTGGCGCCCGAGACGGCTGCGAGCGGGCCGCCACGGATCGTGCCGACGGTCAGGATGATGACATCGGTGTCGGGCCGAACTTCGCGACAGATCGCCGCTTTGGCAATGGCCTTCCACACGTTCTCGACGCGGCTTAAGCCCGGTCTGGCGGGTGTGTTGACCCCGCCAAGTTCGAAGATTCGAACAACGCCCTCAGGGCTGGTTGCCTGGAAGTTGACCGTGACGCCGGGCGACACTCGTGCCGCCTCGTTCACATCGGTGTAGCCAGCTTCGTCGAGGAGCGTGCGGGCCATCTCTTTGAGCGTGCGACGGTCCGGGCGGTCGCGCTGAGCGAGCGACTTCACGCGTTCCTTGGCCTGCTTCACATAGCCGGGGTCGGTGTCGTAGCCAACGAAGTGACGCCCGGTGTTCTTCGCCGCGACCGCAGTCGTGCCCGATCCCATGAACGGATCCAGCACGATATCGCCTTCGTAGGTGAAGAGGTGTAAGCATCGTTCGACCAATGCGACCGGGAACGGCGCAGGGTGGCCGACCCGAGTTGCACTCTCAGCGGGGATCTCCCACACGTCGAGCGTGGCTTCCATGAATTCGTCACCTGGCACCGTGGCGGTACCTTCGATGCTCTGGCCGCTGCGGTTGCCAAGGCCGACGCGGTCGAAACGGCCCTTACTGGCGATGATCACGCGCTCGGTCGTGTCTCTCAGAACCGGGTTGGCCGGCGACTGATAAGAACCCCAGGCGCAGGATCCACTGGCGCCGCGCTGCTTCTGCCAGACGACTTCTCCGCGGAGTAGGAGGCGGAGGTCGTCTTGCAGGATCGTGGTGACATCCGCGGCAAGGCTGCGATACGGCTTGCGTCCAAGGTTGGCAACGTTGACGGCGAGGCGACCGCCGGGCTCGAGCTTGCGGGCACTTTCGCGCAGGACGTCGCGTAGCATCGTGAGGTACTCGATGTAGTCGGCCGGCACGTGGCCTTCGCCGAGCGCCGTCTCGTATTCCTTGCCCGCGAAGTAGGGCGGCGAGGTGACAACGAGTGCGACCGATCCGTCGGGCACCTTTGACATGTCGCGGGCATCGCCGACATACATCACATCGATCTCACCGGTTTCGCCGAGTGTGTCGTCATCGCTGATCTGCGGCGGCGCAAAGCGGCTGTAAAAGTCAGAGGAGTCGTGCGACTCGCGTTTACTGACGCCGAACGATGACGTGGAGGTTCCCATTGTGATGTTTTTGCTTTCGATCGCAGTCAGGCCGCTTCGGATTCGGCGGCAGCGCCGAGTGCGGTTGGGTCGGTCTGGGCGATGGACGCGTCGCCTGTGGTCGGGTCGCTGTCCATGGGGTCGGTCGTGACAAAGCCAGGGCAGAGCACGCCGATCGGCGATCCGGCGGCCCGCTGTTCGAGGTAGAGCGTGCCGCGCCAGGCATCACCGATGTCTGCGAGTACCACGTTGCCGCGCACGATCACCATCCCACCATCAGTCACGAGCGCAAATCTAGATTCCCTCGCGCGCCGAGTGGTCGATGCACGCGCTCTCAGCGCGATCACGCACTGCGGTCAGTAGCGGTTTTGGGTTCAGGTGGCGCCGAGGATGCACTCGAGTGGTCGGGTCGACGTTTCTGATGCTGATCGTTGACGAAACAGGTGGGCTTTGCCTGCAGCAGTGTGCCGCGCCTGGCAGGATCTCGATGTGATCGACATCGATGCAGCTCTCACCTCGCTCTCGCTCAGCGATAAATGCCACTTGGTCGCGGGACGGACCACTTGGGAAACACGCGCTTTCCCCGAGGCCGGCATCCCTGCGATCAAGATGTCCGACGGTCCGACCGGCATCCGCGGCGAAGGCCACGGAGGTAGCGGGACGCCTGGCGTCGCAGTGCCCGCTGGCATCACACTGGGTGCATCATGGGACCCCGCTCTGCTGGGCGAGATCGGCTCGCTGCTCGGCTTGGAGGCACGCCGTAAGCGCGCCCATGTCCTCTTGGGCCCAAACGTCAACCTGCATCGCACACCCGTCGGCGGGCGAACCTTCGAGTGCTACAGCGAAGACCCCGAGCTCACCGCTGCGCTCGCCACCGAGTACGTACGCGGTGTGCAGTCACACGACGTTGCGGTCACGGTGAAGCACTTCGTGTGTAACGACACCGAGATTGAGCGAATGACCGTCGACGTCCAGGTCGACGATCGCACGCTACGCGAATTGTACCTGCGGCCGTTCGAGGCCACGGTTCGCGATGCTGGCGCGTGGGGAATTATGAGTGCCTACAACCGGTTGAACGGCGAGTTCTGCGCGCACCATCGTGGGCTGCTGACCGACATCTTGCGGACCGAGTGGGGTTTTGACGGCTTCGTCGTCTCCGACTGGTTTGGTGTGCACGAGGCAACACCCGCAGCGAACGCCGGGCTGAACATCGAGATGCCAGCGCCGGTTCGGGTCTACGGCGACAAGCTGGTGGCGGCGTGCGAGCGTGGCGAGGTCACCGAGGCGCAGGTCGATTCGTTGGTTCGCGACATCCTCGTGCTCGCCCAACGTGTGCGTGCCGATGAGCGCAGCGCTCACGACCCAGAAGAATCCGTCGACGATCCAGCAGAACGGGCGCTCACACGTCGCGCAGCTGTCAGCGGCACTGTTCTGTTGAGGAACGAGCCGATCGACGGCACACCGGTCTTGCCCTTCGACGCCGCAGCACTGTCGTCAGTTGCAGTGATCGGCCCCAATGCATCGATCGATCGATCAATGGGTGGTGGATCTGCGAGCCTCGTTCCCTTCGGCCACCGCACCCTGCTCGACGCCATCACCGACCGCATCGGACCAGGCACCTCGACCAACGCAGCGATCGCCTTCGAGGCCGGCGTCCGCATCGACCGGCTCACACCTCTTGCGCCACGACGCCAGCTTGTGCAGCCCAACGGCGAGCCCGGCCTTCACATCGAATACATCAACGGACGTGACTGGGCCGGCGACATGGTGGTTGAGCAGACTGTTCCTTCGTCGATGGTCCGCTTCTTCGGCTCGACTCCCGAAGGTGTCGACCCCCGAGGCTTCTCGACACGAATCACCGGGTCGTTCGTACCCGACAGCGACGGCCCCCATGTCCTCGGGATCGTGTCCACCGGCCCATTCATTATCGACGTCGACGGCTCCACGATCATCGACGACACCCACATGGAACTGCCACGCAGTGAAGAGTTCTTCGGGTACGGAAGCATCGAAGCTACCGCGACCATCGAGTGCATTGCCGGCGTGCCGATCGTCCTGAACCTGCGTTGGGCCACCTCGGAAATGAACGGGTTTGCTGCGCTCCGTGTCGGGTTCCGTTCCGCCGAACCTGCCGACCTGATGGACCGCGCGGTCGCGGCAGCAGCCGCCGCCGACGTCGCTGTTGTCATGGTCGGAACCAACGACGAATGGGAAACCGAAGGCTTCGACCGGACAACCATGGATCTCCCCGGACGTCAGGATGAGTTGGTGCGGCGAATCGTCGCTGTCAACCCGCGCACCGCCGTGATCGTGAACGCCGGCTCGCCGGTGACAATGGACTGGGCCGACGCCGCCGACGACAATTCGGCACGAGCCGTCCTGACCTCGTTCTTCGCCGGCCAGGAGCAAGCCGAAAGCCTGGTTGACGTGCTCCTCGGTGACGCCGACCCCGGCGGGCGCCTGCCGACCACGATCCCGGTGCGCCTGGCCGACCACCCGGCATACCTCCACCATCGCCCCGACCACGACAGTGCAGGCAACGGCACCCAGGTGTACGGCGAGGGGCTGTTCATCGGATACCGCTATTACGACGCCCGCAACATCGCTCCACGCTTCGCCTTCGGCCACGGTCTCAGCTACGGCTCAGCCATGTGGGGCGCCGCCGTCATCACGTCCGAGTCAGCTGACTCGATCACGGTCGAAGTCCCGGTTGCAGGAACCGGCAACCGGGCTGCAACCGTCGTCGTGCAGGGCTACATCGCAGCGATCGACCGTGCCTGTATTCGACCACCGAAGGAACTCAAGACGTGGGACAAGTTCGTCGTCGAGCCCGGCGAGTCGAGAACAGCCCAGCTCGAGTTCCCTCGGTCAGCATTCCGGCGTTGGGACACTGCAACTGGCGGCTGGATCGTCGACGCCGGCGAGTACGACCTCGTGATTGCTGCATCGGCGACCGACGTTCGCCAGCGTTTACAGGTGACCCTCGTCTGAATTGGCGTCTGACGAGACGACTGGATGTCGCCGCAACCGGACTGAAAGCGCTTACCTTGGGATGTGTATGAGCGAGATGTCTGCCGGCGGCCGTGACCACCGCCCCCGTCCCTGGTGGAATGACGCGCTGATCTACCAGGTCTACGTCCGGTCGTTCGCTGACTCCAACGGCGATGGCGTCGGTGACCTTGCTGGTATTTGCTCACGACTCGACCACATCGCGTCGCTTGGCGTCGAGGCCATCTGGCTCAACCCGTGCTACCCGTCGCCGCAGCACGACCACGGCTACGACGTTGCCGACTACTTCGACATCCACGACGAGTACGGCAGCCTCGACGACTTCGACGCGCTGCTCGCCAGCGCACGAGGTCTCGGCATCAAGATCCTGATGGACCTCGTGCCGAGTCACTGCAGCATCGAGCACCGTTGGTTCATCGCCGCGCTCGCATCCGAGCCGAACAGTCCGGAGCGGGCTCGATTTTACTTCCGTGACGGCAAGGCCGACGGCGGCAACGAGCCACCAAACAACTGGCAGTCGGCATTCGGTGGGCCGGCATGGACACGCCTCGACGCCGACCCAACTACTAACAACGGCAAGGGCGGCCAGTGGTACCTCCACACGTTTGCCCGCGAGCAGCCCGACCTCGATCACACGCACCCCGACGTCCATCACCTGTTCCATGACATCTTTACCTTCTGGTTTGATCGAGGCGTCGATGGCTTCCGCGTCGACGCGGTTGCCGGCACCGGCAAGCATCCGGATTTACCTGACCAGCCCCCGGTCGGCCCAGATGTTGGCGTGCTCGACATCACGTGGATGAACGAATACACGGTGTTCCGCCCCGAGGGCCACGACGTCTGGCGCCGGTTCCGGACGACAATCGACAACTATGCGTCGAGTCACCCCGGCCGGGACCTGATGATCGTCGCCGAGGCCTACGCCGTTCGCCGGCCCGAGTTGGTGAAGGCCTTCACCGAGCCCGATCAGTTCCACCAGGTGTTCTCGTTCGACCTCATGCTGACCCCGTGGGAGAAGCACTCGATCGAACAGGCGCTGCTCGACCCAATCGGGATCCTTGCCGAAACGGGTGTGCCTCCGGCATGGACACTCAACAACCACGACATCCAACGCATCGTCACTCGTCTTGGCCGAGCAGATGCACACCTGAGCGAAATGTGGACCAACAACAACCTGGCTCTGTCACGCGCCGCCGTCGACCTCGCGCTCGGCGAACGACGTGCACGGGCGATGACCGCACTCATCTTCGCTCTGCCAGGCAGCCTCTACCTCTACCAAGGTGAAGAACTCGGTCTGCCAGAGGTCATCGATATCCCAGCCGACCGTCGTGAAGATCCGGTCTTCGAGCGGACAGGTGGCACCGAGATCGGCCGCGACGGCTGCCGCGTCCCGATGCCGTGGACCAACGACGAATCGTCGTCGTACGGCTTCTCCACGCCGCGTGCCGACGGCACCGTCGACGAGCCGTGGCTCCCACAGCCGGCCGGATGGGGCAAGCGGTCGGTGTCCGAGGTCGACGACGACAAAAACTCGACCCTGCACATGTACCGATCGCTCGGCGAGGTCCGTCAGGAGTTCGCCGTATCTCAACCCCTCGAAGCACACACGCTCGACATCGGTCCTCAAGTCGTCGCTGTGCGCCGTGGCGATCTCGTCGTCGTCGTCAACCCGACCGACCAGCCAGTGCAGCTCGACCTCGATCACGCCGAACTGGCCATCACCCAGCCCGTGTTCGCCAGTGAGCCAGCCGAAATGCACACCACTGGCGTCATCCCGGCAAACAGCACCGTCTGGTTCTCCAGATAGACCTGGCGCTCGGCAGCCCCGGGCATCTGACAAGTTCTTGCTCGCCAGCGACTGAGGAGTTGCTTCCCCAGCGCTCACCGCCAAGAAACCTCAGGAATTGTTGCGCTGCACAGGGTCAGTAGCGCGTCCTCGGTGGGCCGCTGCCGAGGCGGTTTCCCGTTGTGTCGAGAACACGGACCATCGTCCGAGAGGTAACATCCAGCCGAAATGTTGGCGAACATCATCACTGATCTCACGGACAAACTCGACGAGTTCTCGTCTACCTGGTGGTTCCTGTTGGTGATCTTTGCCATCGCACTCCTCGACTCCGTCATTCCGGTGGTGCCGAGCGAGACCACGGTAATTATCGGCGGCGTCGCCGCCGGACAAGGCAACCAGAACATCGCCCTCGTGATCTTCGCCGGCGCAGTCGGTGCGTTCCTCGGCGACAACCTGGCCTACACGATCGGCGACAAGTTCAAGGGAACGGTGCAGCAGTGGGCTGCTCGCAAAGCGTCTCGCCAGCAACGCCTCGACAGCGCAGGTCGCCAAATCCGCAAGCGTGGCGGGATGCTGTTGATCACCGCCCGCTTCATCCCGGGTGGCCGCACCATTTTGACGGTCTCGTCAGGCGTGACCTCACAGCCGCGTCCGTGGTTCGTCGCCTGGATCACCGTGGCCACCACAATCTGGGCGTCCTACGCCGGCTTGCTCGGCTACCTGTTCGGGCAGACATTCGAAAACAATCACACGCTCGCGTTCTGGCTGGCGTTCGCCACTGCACTCGGTATCACCGGCCTGATCGAACTCGTCCGCTGGCTCCGCGAACGCCGCAAATACGCCGCTGTCTAACTCGCGACTCCTTGCCGCGAGCGGTCTTTTCCCTGTAGCCGACGAACGGTCGCCGCAGCCAACGCCCAAATCGAACGAGACCCACCCCACCCCACTCCGAGGGAGATGTACCGGAACGGGCTCATGTTCGGCATGATGGACCGGTGCGATTGGGTGAGGCGACATGGAACGAGGTGCAGACACTCGTCGACAACCCCGTATTCGACGACGGCACCCGCACCCCGATCATTTTGGTTCCCGTCGGCTCGACAGAACAGCACGGTCCGCACCTCCCAATGTCGACCGACACCTTGATCGCCGAAGAAATCGTCCAGCGGGCCACGCACCTGACCAACGGACTGATGGTCGGGCCGTCGCTCACCGTCACCGCATCTGGCGAGCACGCCGGCTTCCCCGGCACGTTGTCAATCGGCACCGAGGTGATGACGCAGGTCGTTCTCGAACTCGGCCGCAGCGCCGATTGGGCTGCTGGCGTCGTGTTCGTCAACGGGCACGGCGGCAACTCGGCAGCGGTCGAGACGGCGACTCGCACCCTTCGATCAGAAGGTCGCCACGTTCTCTCATGGTGGCCAAAGTGGCCGAAGCGTGCCGATGGCGGGCCGCAGGATCTGCATGCCGGGCGGATTGAAACGTCGCTCATGCTGGCGATCGATCCTGGCCTGGTCCGGCTCGAACTCGCAGCCCCCGGCGTCGATGCCGACATCGACAGGTTGCGGATGTACGGCGTCCAGGCGGTCAGCCCGTCCGGGGTGCTCGGCGATCCAGCCGGAGCGTCGGGAACCGAGGGCGACCAGTTCATCGTCAGCTTTGTGAACGACCTCGTCCATGCCATCGAGGCCTGGCGGCCAATCGACCTCACGCCGATCGGCAACGTCCGCATCCAAGTCGCCGCCGCCCGCCTCGGATCGACAGACCCCGAACACTCAAACTGAGATGCGCTTTGCCATCGACGGCACCTGGAAGCGCACCGGTGCCGTCGTCGTCGCTGGGTCTCCGCTCAAGATCTTCCGTCTGACCGCACCCGGCGCACGGATCGCCGAGCAGATTGAGCAGGGCGCTGATGTCGCCTCGTCGACGTTGACCGATCGGCTTCTCGATGCTGGCGCGATCCATCCCGAGTACCGCCCCGATGCAACGAGCGTGTTCACCGTCGACGATGTCACGGTCATCACACCGCAACTTGGTGGCGTCGCGTCGACCGACGGGCGAATGGTCGTCGACGACGGCTCCCGCCCGCCGATCGACGGGGCGGCGATTCGACTGGACAGCAACGGTGGTCCTGCTGCTGCCCGCAACGCCGGACGCCCGCTCGCGACCACGGCGCTGGTGGCATTCGTCGACGCCGACGTGGATCTGCTGGCTGACGTCGGTATCGGATGTTGGCTGACGCAGCTCTTGCCACACTTCGACGACCCAAGCGTCGCACTGGTTGCCCCGCGCGTCGCAGGCGAACCCGGCTCGCAGCTCGACCTCGGCATCGAACCCGGCCGCGTTCGGGCCGGCACGCGTATCGGCTATGTCCCCGCCGCAGCGATCGTGGTACGGGCCGATGCGCTCGATGAAGTCGGTGGCTTTGATCCGGCGTTGCGCTTCGGCGAAGACGTCGACTTGGTTTGGCGGCTGGATCAGGCAGGGTGGCGCTGCCGCTACGAGCCAGCGTCAACGGTCTGGCACGAGCCGCGTTCGAACTGGCCCGACCGGCTGCGCCAACACGCCGGCTACGGCTCGGCCGCTGCACCACTCGCACTCCGCCACCCTGACGCACTCGCTCCGATGCACACGAACCAATGGGCCGTCGGCTCGTGGCTGAGTGCGCTGGGCGGGCACCCGGTCGTTGCCGCCGTCACGGTTGCTGCGAGCGTCGCGTCGCTTGTCCACAAGCTGCCCGGTGTCTCCACGGCATGGTCGATCCGAATGGCACTCAACAGCCACGTTCAAGGGCTCCGAAACCTCGGTGTTGCGCTTCGACGTGTGTGGTGGCCGCCGCTCGCGATCCTTGCGCTCTTTTCGAAGCGGATGCGGCTCGTCGCATTTGGTGCACTTGCGCTGGACGTCCGGGCGACGCCGACCGATGTCGCCTACGGGTGGGGAGTGTGGTCAGGAATGGTCCGATACCGCACGTGGCGTCCCGTGATGCCAACGTTCGTGTCGTGGCCCGGCGGTCGGCTCCGCGGTGCGACCGAGCGAGCGATCACAGCGTCGTCTCAGTCACCGCACAGCCGATGAAACCGAGCATGCCGAACGCCGCGCATCCAGACGAGAAGGAATGCTGCGGTCTGAACGACGACAACGAACCCGGAGTGGGCACGGATTGCCGAGTTGAGCGATTACCGTTCGTGCCGTGACGGTACGGCTGACGATTCGCACGGCGATCTGGCGGTCGCAGGTCGCCCGTATCGCCAACGCTGTCGACGGCCTCGTACCCGTCATCAAGGGAAACGGCTACGGCTTCGGTCGAAACTGGCTGGCGAGCACCGCCGCCGAGTTCTGCGACACCGTGGCCGTCGGCACCATCCACGAACTCGACGGCCTCCCCGACGAGCTGACCCCCGTCGTCCTCACGCCGACCCTCACTGCGCCGACGAGCACTCACCCCATCCTCACGGTCGGAACCGATGAACACCTCGCGGCACTCGCCGGTTGGGATGGGCGCGTTCTCGTCAAGCTGGCGAGCCCGATGCGACGCTTCGGCCGCGACACCACGTTCATCGATCGTGCCCTTGCTTCCGGGTTGGAGGTCGTCGGCGTGAGCGTCCACCCCCAGCTGGCCGGCACTCGTGCCGAACATGGCGCGATCATCACCAAGTTACTGCCGGCTATCGACCCGGCAATCCCTGTGTGGACCAGCCACCTCGACCTCGACACCTACGCACAACTACCCGCGACCCATTCGTACCGGCTGCGACTGGGAACGATGCTGTGGCACGGCGACAAGCAGGCTCTACACCTCACTGCCGACGTGATCGACGTCAACTCCGTCAAGGCTGGCGATAGGGCCGGCTACCGAATGGGTACCGTCGGCGGCAACGGGCACCTCGTGATGATTGGTGCGGGTACGGCGAACGGCGTCACCGCCATCGCCCAGGACGAGCACGGCAGCCTCATCAGCCCCTTTCATTTCAAACGCACCCGCCTCGCGCTCCATGAGGCACCGCACATGCACACCTCGATGGCGTTCGCCTCCGACGGCTCACCAACTCCGGCCATCGGCGATCGCGTCGATCTCCAGCGGCCGATGCACATGACCGCTGTCGACGAGTACGAGTGGCTCTGAACACCAGCACGCGCACCTCGACCGCGGCAGGCTCGTTACGGCGCCTGCCCGGACCTGATGTCATCAGAGCGATCGCGCTCATCGGCGTGGTGGTGATGAACTACCACGGCTACCTCATCTTCAGGGGTGGCGAGCGAAACGGCGGCTGGGCGAGCGATCTGTTCGACCCGTGGACCGGGCCGCTGGCATCGCGCTTCGCCGCGACGTTCGTGCTCGTTGCGGGTGTTGGAGTCACGTTGCTCACGCGTCAGGCAGTGCGCAAAGGCCAAAACCAGATCACCGAAATGCGCTGGAGGTTGGCCCGACGCGGCGCGTTGCTCTACGCCGGCGGGCTGTTCCTCGACACCATCTGGGCCGGCACGATCATTCCGTTCTACGGCGCGATGTTCACGCTCGCCGCACTGATGTTCACGCTCCGCAGCAAGTGGATTGCGCTCGTCGGAGCAATCGCTGTCGCCGCCGGCGCGCTGCTCAAGGTCTGGCAGTTCCAACAGTTAGAAGCGGGCGAGAGCACGCGTTGGCTTTTCCTTCCTGACGAAGGTGCGCCAGAGAGCTTCCTGCTCAACGTGTTCGTCAACGGGACGCATCCGCTGCTCCCCTGGCTCGGATTCTTCTGCGTCGGCATATTGCTGGGTCGGGTGCTCGACACAAGCTGGTGGCGCTTGACCGCACTCGGTGCCGGGACGATGCTTTTCACCGGCGCTTCGATCGCGTCAGGCCTCGCTTCGACCGACTTTCAACAGACCCTGCTCTCCACTCATCCGGGCAGCCGAGGCCCCGTCTACGTCGCCAGCGCACTTGGTACCGCACTCCTTGCATTCGCGACGATCGACATGATCGCCAATCGATACGCCGACCAGACCGACCCACTCCGGCGTGCGGGACAGATGACGCTCACGCTCTACCTGGCGCACATTTTCGTGTTCAACCTCTTCGTCGACTGGGTCGACCTGGTCGAGCCCGGCGCGTTCACGACGTCACTGCTCTTCTCACTCGGCTTCTCTCTCGCGGCGATCGCTGCAGCGAACATGTGGCATCGCCGATTCGGACGTGGCCCGGCCGAGCGCATCTATCGCGCAATTGGCGGTTAGCCAGCCGGCGCTGACAGCTCGGCACGAAGAATCAGTGCACGCCACGCGCAGCACGACGAACACCACGCCAGCCGACGGCACCTGCACCGATCAGCGGTCCCGAGTCGGCGAGCCGGGACGGGATAATGCGGGCTCCTCGGCTGTAGGTGAGCTGGACGTTCTCGTCGAGCGCGACCTGGGCCGATTGGAAGAAAGTGGCCGCGAAGCCCAGCGCAACAGCGCCACCGACGACCACCAACTGAAGGTCGAGTGAGTTGCAGATCGACGCCGCAGCCCGACCCACGAACGTTCCCGTGCGCTGCATAATCTCGTAGGTCGGTTCACTCGGTGGGCGGCCGGTGATCTGCTCGATGGCTAAGCCAGATGCTTCGGCCTCGAGGCAGCCTTGAGCACCGCAACCGCACCGACGACCAAGTGGCTCGACGATGATGTGGCCGATGTGGCCGGCATTGCCGGACTCTCCATCGAGAAGTTCGCCGTCAAGCACGATGCCGCCGCCGATGCCGGTCGACACCGTCATCGCACAAAAGTCGGGCTGTCCCTGCGCCGCACCCAACCAGCCTTCGGCCAACGCCAATGCCTTGGCATCAAGATCGCCGAACACCCGCAGCCCCGTGAGCTCTTGGAGTCGGGCTCGGAGCGGAAACTCACGCCACTCGGGGATGTTCACCGGCGAGATGGTCTCAAGCTGGTGGGTGACCGGTCCGGCGGCGCCGACACCGACCGCACGAATTCGTGCACCCTGACCGATGGCTTGCTGCTGCATTTCGGTGACGAGTGTCGCGAAAGAGGTGTAGTGCGACTCCGGGCCGACGTCTCGTTCTACTTCGACGCGCGCCCGCGCAATGAGCTCACCGCGTGCGGTAACGAGGCCAGCAGCAAACTTCGTGCCACCGATATCGACCGCCAGGATGACGTCGATCAACAGCGGAGGGTGAACCTCAGGTGGGTCTTCGGCATCGACGGCCAGGGGTTCGAGCGATCCGTCCGCCTGATCGGGGTCAACCATGCAGCTCTGACAGTAGCTGGCAGCCGTGGCGACCGGCTGGGCGAGCGACAGCCCCCGACAGCAACAACGAAGTCGGCTCCGAAGGGGCCATCACCCCAGCCGGCCAACTTTCTGTGCTTCTGCCACTCGCTCAGCTGGTGATGCGGCGTGCGTCTTCGACGAGATTGATCTCGTAGAGCACTTCGTTCAGCGCATCAGCCGCACTCATCGCCGAGAAGCGCTGCGGGTTCCCAGGTGTACAGCACGATGCCACGGGCGCCAACACGGTCCAGGGCCGAGGATGACAGAACTGGACGACGCTGTACCGCTCACCGGTGAAGTCGGGGGCCGCGACGACCCGATGCCAGCCAATCGGGATGGCACCGTTGGTCAACCGTTCAAGCATGATGCCAGTGTTGATGATGACTCCATTATCGGGGGCGACTGCGTCGACCCATTGTTCGTCAACCTTCACTTGGAGCCCTGGTGCGGTTGCCCGTGGCAGCGCGGTGATCAGATTGATATCGCCATGCTCCGCTGCCCACACATAGCTCGGGGCACCGTCGTCAGCAGCCGGGGTATCTCCCATTGACGGGTAACGGATTGCTCGCGTCAGAGTTGGTCCGTCCTTGACCATGCCATCAAAAAACGTCTCATGGCAGCCGATGCCCTCGGCGATGACGTGCAAGAACCGACGCTGAAGGTCAGCGATCGAATCGTGAAATCGGTACAGCACATCGGTGATGCCAGGCACCACGGCCTCGGGCAACACCTGATCGGGATATGAGTGCGGGAAGCTCCGCTTCAGCGGGTGGCCGGGGTCGATCTCTCGGGCCCAGTTCAGCATCTCCTTCCAGTCCGGCGTATCGCTCGATGCAGCGGTCTCGACGAGGAGGCCCGTGTAACCGGTCTGGCCGCTCGCCCCAGCAACGGTGCTCTGCTGTTTCTCTTCTGGAGATTTCTCAAAGAACTCGCGCAGCATGCCGTAGGCCGTATCGAGCAGGTCTTCGCTGAGATCGTGACTGGTATAGACGAAGCCGGTGGTGAGGCTGCGGGTGACCCCGTCGACAACAGCTCGCCGCTGTTTGGAGCTGCCCCGCTCGAAGGCGAGGAGGTCGACGTCGAGAATCTGAGCACTCATGAAGGGAATACTACTGCGCTTCTCATGTGCCACGATTTGGCGATGACGACTTCTGAAGCACCAGCAGCGCCCACATCGCACCTGATGAGCGGCACACAAACCACTGCCCGACCTCGGTGTGACAAGCCAACGCATGACAAGCTCCAACGTCATGAGTGATGAGACATCTGGACCGGCCGACCTCTTCGACATGACAGGGCGCGTTGCCGTCGTCACCGGCGGATCGCGGGGGCTCGGCAAAGAGATGGTGATGGCGTTCGCCGAGCGCGGCGCTGACGTCGTGATCGCGAGCCGCAAGCTCGAAAGCTGCGAGCAACTGGCGAAGGAAGTCGAGCGGACGACCGGCCGCAACGCTCTGGCGGTCGCGTATCACGCCGGCAACTGGGACGACAGCAATCGCCTAGCTGAGGTTGCCTACGAGCAGTTCGGCAAGGTCGATGTCCTCGTCAACAACGCTGGCATGTCGCCGCTCTACAAGTCGATCGACACCGTCACCGAAGAGCTCTACGACAAAGTGCTCGACGTCAACCTCAAGGGACCGTTCCGGCTCTCGGCACTCATCGGCACGCGCATGGCCGCCGCCGACGCGGGTGGGTCGATCATCTTCGTCTCGTCGATCGCGTCGCAACGCCCGAGCCCGAACGAATTGGTGTACGGCGCAGCGAAGGCCGGGGTCAACAACCTGACCTATGGGCTGTCACGCACGCTTGGCCCGAAGGTCCGTGTGAACTGCATCGTGCCCGGGCCATTCCTGACCGACATCTCCAAAGCCTGGGACCTCGACGCCTTCAACGAGCGCGCAGCGCAGGCGTACTCGTTGGAGCGCGGTGGGAAACCGAGCGAAATCGTCGGCGCCGCCTTATATCTCGCAAGTGACGCGTCGAGCTACACGACAGGGGCCCTTATTGACATCAACGGCGGACCGCGTTGAACGCTGCAGGTTCGCTCGTCATCCGCAATTGCGATGTGCTCATCGACGGTGCGATCGTCAGCGGTCAGGACATCTCTGTCGTCGATGGTGTGATCACGTCCATCGGGCCGACCTCTACAGAGTCGTTAGCGGGGGGCCTCGATGGCAGCGGGCTCGTAGCGATGCCTGGGTTCATCAACTCACACACCCATGCCGCAATGGCGCTGCTGCGTGGGGCAGTCGAAGACGTACCGGTGACGTCGTGGTTCAACAATCACATTTGGCCAATCGAGGTCAACGTCACCGCTGACGACGTCCAACTCGGCACCGAGCTGGCCTGCGCCGAGATGATCCAGGCCGGTGTCACCAGCTTCGCCGATCACTACTTCCACGCCGACCGCGCTGCTGCAGCGGTCATCGGCTCGGGGCTTCGAGCGAACCTCGGCATGACGTTTTTCTCAAGCCAGGGGCCCGCCGGACTGGAAACTTCAACATCATTCGCAGCCGAGTGGAACGGCACTTCCGGTGGCCGGATCACCACGTCGCTGGCGCCGCACGCCACATACACCTGTGACGATGCCGACCTGGCTGCCGCCGCTGACGCTGCCCGCTCACTGGGCGTTCGCGTCCACCTCCATGCCGCCGAAACCATCGAGCAGACCGAGTCGAGCGTCGCGGTGCGCGGCATCACACCAATGCAGGTGCTCGCCGACACCGGTGTCCTCGATGCCGGCGCGCTGATCGCGCACGGCTGCGGCATCGTGCCCGACGACATTGCACTGCTCACGCCGTTCGCCGATCGCATCGGCGTGGCGCACTGCCCGAAGACCTACATGAAGCTCGCCACAAACCCGCTCACACCAATCGACGAGTTGCGATTGGCAGGCATCGCCGTCGGCCTCGGCACCGATGGTCCGGCATCGTGCAACAGCATCGACCTGTTCGAGAACATGCGGCTCACGGCACTCGCTCAGAAGTTCACGCATCGCGATGCCACTCGACTCGACGTCGGTCAGGCGCTGGCGATGGCCGGGCCTGAATCGGCGCGTGCGATCGGAAGTTCAGCTGGCCGGCTCGCCGTCGGCGCACCCGCCGACATCATCCTTGTCGACCTCACCGGCCTCCATTGTCAGCCGCTCCACGATCCGCTCGCCGCGCTCGTCTACTCCGCGCGAGCGAGCGACGTCCGGACCACCATCGTCGACGGAATCCCCCTGATGGTCGACCGCGAGCTCCTCACGATTGACGCCACCGAGTTGAGCGGGCGAGTCGCCGCCAGAGCCCCTCAACTCCTCGAACACGACCCGACACAGTCGATCCAGACCTACGCCCCCTGACCCCCTCCTGATTTCCGGAAGCCCCATCCCAGCAGCAATGTCCACTTCCCCTCGGGTCAGAAGTGGACATCGCGCCAGCTGGCAGAATGACGCAATGGCCCACGGCACTCACGACTACGACATCGACGCGCGTAACGTCGACATCATCATCGGCATCAACGACGACCTGTTGCCTCGCGAGAAAGCAATGGTGTCGGTGTTCGACAGCGGCTTCATGCTCGGCGACGGCGTGTGGGAGGGGATCCGGGTCCATGGTGGGAAGCTCGCGTTTCTCGACGATCATCTTCGGCGGCTGTACGAGGGTGCCATGGGAATCGACATGGACATCGGTCGCTCCCCTGCCGAGCTGACTACGATGATTCAGGCCACGTTGGATGCCAACGACATGGGTGATGCTGACGGCGTCCACATCCGCTTGATGGTGACCCGCGGAGTGAAATCGACGCCGTATCAGGATCCGCGCTTCACGATCACGCCTGCCACCATCGTCATCATTCCTGAGTACAAAACCGCACGTCCGGAGACCCTGACGCAGGGCATGCGGCTGTACACCGTCTCGACCCGTCGCGGTCGACCCGACGTGCAAGATCCGAAGTGGAACTCGCACTCGAAGCTCAACTGTATTTCGGCGTGCATCCAGGCGACAAAGGCCGGAGCCGACGAGGCGTTGATGCTCGATCCGCAGGGCTTCGTTGCCACGTGCAACTCAACGCATTTCTTCATCGTTCGCCATCCTGATGGGCCGGATGGTCCTGCAGAGGTGTGGACGTCGACCGGCGACTACTGCATGCCAGGCATCACGCGGCGCAACGTGTTGCGGCTCTGCGGACAGAACGACGTCATCTGGCGTGAGAAAAACTTCAGCGTGACCGAGTGTTATGGCGCCACCGAGGCGTTCGTGACAGGCACATTCGCCGGCATCGCACCTGTCACGGAGATCGACGGGCGGATGATTGGCACCGGTGAGCGGGGGCCAATGGTCAAGCAGCTGCAGCAGTGGTACGTCGACATGCTGGAGAGCTTGTGACCCGGATCGCGATGTGGTCGGGGCCACGCAACCTGTCAACGGCGATGATGCGTAGTTGGGAGAACAGGGTGGATACGGCCGTCATCGACGAGCCGCTGTACGCCGCGTATCTCGCCACGACCCGACTCGACCATCCCGGCCTCAACGAGATCGTCGCCGCGGGCCCGGCTGTATTCGACGATGCGATCGCAGCATGCCTCGCTCCCCTTCCAGACGGCATTGCTGTCAGCTATCAGAAGCACATGGCTCACCATTTGCTTCCTGACATGGACCGGTCGTGGCTCGGTGACTTACGAAATGTGCTGTTGCTCCGCGACCCGCGACGGGTGCTGGCGAGCTACACGAAGGTGCGCGAGTCGGTGACGCTCGACGACATCGGCGTGCCCCAGCAGGTTGAGCTCGCTCAACACTGTGAGATTGTTGTCGACTCCGACGACTTCCTCGCCGACCCGGCGGGCTACCAGCGCGAGATCTGTCGTCGCCTCGACGTCTCGTTCGACTCTGCAATGCTCGCTTGGCCAGCGGGGCCCCGTGCCAGCGACGGCGTGTGGGCTCCCCATTGGTATTCCACCGTGGAGGCCTCCACCTCGTTCGGGCCACCGCCGGCAGATCCACCCGCTTCGCTGCCACCGCACCTCGCACTCATCGCCGACGAAGCCTCGGCTATCTACGACAAGCTGCGGGCAGACCGGCTCACGATCTGACTTTCCGAACACAGCGAACATGTGATCGGAGACAATGGCTCCGCGTCAGGTCGGGCATCGGCGACGAGGGCAACGGTTTGACCTACACGTGTTCGCGACCGGTTACCAGCGAGTGTCCACTTCTGACCCGAGGGGAAGTGGACACAGCTGCGCGGTCTACAGTTGGACCATGGAGATGCACTTCGCCACCATCTGGGAATCAATCGCCGACGTCATTCCCGACGCCCCCGCCATCACGACCGGCGACACAACCCGAACATGGGCCGAGTACGACGACCGAGGCGCACGAATGGCGCAGGCGTTCACCGCCGCCGGGCTTGGCCCCGACGCGAAGGTCGCCCTGTTCATGTACAACTCGAATGAGTACATGGAGGCCCACTACGGCGTGTTCAAGATGCGCGGCGTGGCGATCAACGTCAACTACCGATACCTCGACGAAGAGCTCTGGTACCTCCTCGACAACTCCGATTCTGAGGCAATCGTCTTTCACGCTTCCCTCGCTGACCGGGTCGCCCGAGTCGCCCATCGGCTGCCCAACCTCAAGCTGTTCATCGTTGTCGACGACCTCCTCGAGGGCGAGGAATGGATCGACGTTCCTGGTGCACAGGCATATGACGACGTGATCGCAGCCAACGCTCCGATGGAGCGAATCGAGCGCCGCGAGGACGACCTCTACATGCTCTACACCGGCGGTACAACCGGCATGCCAAAGGGAGTCATGTACGCAGTCGGTGGGTCAACGGCGAGCCTCGCCGCAGGGGGCTTCCCACTGCTCGGCATGGAGCTCCCCGAGTCAGCCGACCAGATGGCCCCCATGGTCAAGCAACTCACCGACGCTGGCGGGCAGTACACATCGGTCCCTTGCGCCCCGGTGATGCACGGCACCGGCTGCTGGCTCGGATGGTTCATCCCGATGCTTGGCGGCGCACACATCGTCAACCTCACGGCCCGCAGCTTGAAGGGACACGAAGTACTCGAGACCGTCGAGCGTCACCGAGTCAACGGACTCACCATTGTTGGCGACAGCTTTGCCAAGCCGCTGATCAAGGCGCTCGACGAAGGCAAACCAGACGGCTCGGCATACGACATGTCATCAATCAGGATGATCAACTCGTCAGGCGTGATGTGGACCACCGAGGTCAAAGAAGACCTCATCGATCGCATTGAGCAGGTCGTGCTGATGGATGCGATGGGGTCAACCGAAGGCTCGATGGGCACCCAAATTACCGCCAAGGGCTTGCCAACCGAGACGGCCAAGTTCACCAAGGGCCCGCTCGCCAAGGTCTTTAATGAGCACGACGAAGAGGTTGTGCCAGGCTCCGGCGACGTCGGCATGGTCGCTGCAGGCGGCAACGTGCCGCTCGGCTACTTCAAGGACCCCGACAAGTCCGCCCGCACGTTCCGCGTGATCAACGGCGAGCGCTACTCGTTCCCCGGCGACTTCGCCACCGTTGAGGCTGACGGCACGCTCGTGCTGCTTGGGCGCGGCAGCCAGGTGATCAACACCGGCGGTGAAAAGGTCTTCCCCGAAGAGGTCGAAGAAGCAGTGAAGCGGGTCGAGGGAGTCCTCGACTGCCTCGTCGTCGGCATCGCCGACGAGAAGTTCGGCAATGCAGTGACAGCAGTCGTGTCACTCGTTCCGGGCGCATCCGTCAATGCCGCCACCATCATCGCATCAGTGAAAGGCGACCTGGCCGGCTTCAAAGCACCGAAGACCGTCGTGTTCGTCGACGAGATCCCGCGAGCCCCCAACGGCAAGGCCAACTACAAGACCGCCCAGCAGATGGCCGAAGCCGGATAGTTGCGCAGGGGGTCAGGCCCCTTTCGCAACTCTCTGTCAGAGCAACTTTTCGACGAAGAAGTCGAGGACGCGTTGGACGCTCGCCTCGTCGCGCTGCTCGGTCAGCGTCGAGTGATCATGATTGGCCGTGCTCGGCAGTTCGATCGCTACGAATGCGTCACCGAGCTTCTCCCGTAGCGTTGCGAATCGGTCACCGACCAGCTTGTCGCCAGTGAAGCGGAGGCCGAGCACCTGGCAGCCGTCCTGAGCTCGCTGGACGACCGCTGCCTCGTCGTCAGTCGACAGGTTGAGGTTTGCTCCGCGCTTCTTCTTGCCAACGACGAACGGCATCGAGGGCTGCGCGAGCACTGGCGCAAGCATGATGTCGTCGACCATCATCCCGAGGGCGAAGCCACCCGAGAAGCACATACCGACCGCGCCCACACCAGACCCACCGACCTCGTTGTGGACGTTTCGAGCGAGTGCCCGGAGCCAGGCGATCACCGGTGATGTCTTGTTCAACGCCATCGTCGTGAACTCTTTGGCGATGCAGATCTTGATCATCGACTGCGCGAGGTAGAGCTGCGACGGCGCCTTCTCGGGAGTACCGACGAGCGACGGCATCACCACCGTGAATCCACGCTCGACGACGTCGTTTGCGAACTGTGCAACCTTCGGCGTAATTCCCGGAATCTCGTGGATCACCAACACCGCTGGGCCACTGCCTCGCCGGTACGTGGGGAAGCGCATCCCGGCGGCACCGAACTCGCCGGGAATCCAACCGGCCAGCACGCCCGAGCGAATCTGCTTGGCGTCAGCGGGAAGGGTGGGAGTTGTGTCGGCCATCGTGTGCTCAGTTCTTGTCGAGGAGTTCGAGTGCAGCAGCCGACAGGAGTTCCGGGCCTTCACGGAAGTTGTCAAGTGTGTCCTGGTCAACATCTTGGTCGCCCATCGCACCTTGTGAGTATCGGGCGAAGACGCCTTCGGAGATCACCGCGAGGCGCCATGAGGAAAACGCACGGTAGTAGTTGATGTTGCTCAGATCGCGGCCGGTGCGGTTGGCATAGCGCTCAAGCATGGCTGCGTAGGTGGGGAACCCTTCGAGGCCCGACGGGTCGTTGTGGCGGCCTTCGTCGGTGCCCGGGTCGGTCCAATACACGCCGAGGTAGCCGACATCAGCGAGCGGATCGCCGAGTGTGCAGAGTTCCCAGTCCAGCACTCCGGTCACTCGATCCCCGTCGATGAGCACGTTGCCGAACCGGTAGTCGCCGTGAGCAATCGAGACACCGACCTGGGTTGGCAGGTTCGCTGCGAGGCGACGGGCGACTTCGTCGACTGCTGGCAGATCGCGCGTCTTGGATTTCTCCCACTGTGTGGTCCACCGTTTGACCTGGCGTTCGACGTAGCCCTCACGACGCGCCAGGTCGCCGAGCCCGACGGCATCGATGTCGACGGAGTGGAGGTCGGCGAGCACATCGATCAGGTGCTCACTCGCGACGCGCCGCTGCTCGGGGGTGGTGTGCTCCTCGGCCCGTTCCTGTGAGTCGAGCACGACGCCTGCGACATGGCTCATCACATAGAACGGTGCACCGGTCACTTCGATGTCACGACAGACGCCCAACGTTTCCGGCACCGGCACATTGGTCTGGCCGATCGCCGAGATGATGCGGTGCTCTCGCTCCATGTCGTGCGCCGTGGCGAGCACGGAACCGGTCGGCGGCCGACGTAGGACGTACTTCTCGTTCTTCGCATCGGTGACGGTGAAGGTGAGGTTCGACCGGCCACCGACGATGATGTCAAACCGAAAGGGTGCCTCAGCGCCCACGATGTTGGCCACAAGCCAATCGGTCACCCGGCGCACATCGATTCCAGCGATCTCAATCACCACCAGAACGTACCGGTCGGCTCCCTACGCACTGCAACTGACAGCCCAGGTCTCTGTGTAAGCGGGACCAGCAACCGATGCAGTTTCAGCTCATCCACAGTCAGGGAACGTGAGGCTGATGCGAAGCTGGGCGGCGATCAGGTCGTTCGAGGCCAAGAAAGCACGAACCCGAGTTGGCCCTTGCCACCGAGAGGAGCGGGCTGACGCAGGGCACGAGCGACGTGGCGCCGCTCAGCCGGGACGGCCGACGCCGACGACCTTGTTCCAGTTCACCGCAGCGACGTTCACAACGCTGCCCGTGTTCGGAGCGTGGACCTGTTGGCCATTGCCGAGGTACACGCTGACGTGGCTGATCGGGCTATAAAAGAAAATGAGGTCGCCCGGCTGCGCAGCACCAATGCTGACGTGCGGGATCGACGCGTACTGCGCACGTGACTGATGCGGCAGGTAAACGCCAGCCTGTGCCCAGGCGTAACTAGTGAGGCCGGAGCAATCGAACGACACGCCGGGATTCGAGGTGGCGTAGCGGTACGGCACACCCTCCTGACTCAACGCCGCATTGACCGCAGCGCCTGCACGGGAAGAAACTGGAGGAGGAGCCGCGACCGTAGGTGCCGGCGTGACGGCAGGCGTCGAGCCACTGCCTGAGCCGCTGTTATCGCCATTGTTGGCAGGTGCCGGCGTGGAGTTGCCACCACTCGAAGCCGGAGTCGAAGACCCACCAGAGTTGCTGTTGTTCGCTGCCGCAGTGGCTGCAGCGACTTGCGCTTCGTATTCGGCGCGGACACGGGCAGCTGCTTCAGAAGCGCGGCGCGCTTCTTCTTCTTGGATGACCTGACCGAGCTTGGCTTCGGCATCGGCCCGGGCCGTGGTGTATTCGGCAGTGAGGTCGTCGGTGCGGGCCTGTGCGCCAGCGAGATCCTGAGCGAGTTGCTGGGCTTGTGCGCGCTTGCGGCCGAGGTCTACACGCTCCTCTTCGAGGTCGGCAACAATTGCATTCAGTTCGTCGGTCGTGACGGTGCCGGCGCTGAGGGCGACACGGGCGAGTTCGTCGCGCTGCATAATCGCGTTGAGGTCGGAGGTGTCTTCGAACAGCGGTCCGAGCGGCGTGGACCCTGCACCGACGAAGGAGCGGATTGCCATCTCGCCGAGGTCGCCGCGCAGGTCGCCGATTTCGGCTTCCTGAACAGCAACACGGATTTCGGCTTCGACAATTTCCCTGTCGAGTGCAGACTTTGTGTCGACCGCGAGCACGTATTCCTCACCGATCCGGCGGGCAGCTTCTTCGAGCCGCTCGAGCTCGTCAACAATGTCTTCGACGCGTCTGCGCTGCGCATCGACCGAGCTGGCGTACGAAACGGTCGGGGTGAATGCGGGAACCAGCAGCGCCGTCGCCACGGCGATGGGAAGAACTCGGAGTAGTCGCTTCATAGGAACGCAACGAACTCTAGCGAATATGACGATCATGTTGCGAAAACCGAACGAAAGTTCACAAAGTGCGTTCGATCTTCCCCCTGGCTCTTGGTTTGTGTGAGCGATTACGGCGTCGGTCGCCGTAATCGCTCACACAAACCACCAGACCGGGGGCCGTCGGGGCGCGTGCAGGACCGGGAGAGCTCGACGCTGGCCACGAGCGGGGAGAGGCGCCCCGGTCGAGCGGCAGCGAGTTCGAACGTCAGTCCGAAGAAAGAATGAATGAGTGACGTCAGTCGCTGAACGACTGCAGTCGTTCGAGCAACTTCGTTGCTCTCATTCCCATTCGATGGTGCCAGGCGGCTTGCTCGTGATGTCGTAGGCAACGCGATTGACCCCGTCGACTTCGTTGATGATGCGCTGACTCATCACTTCGAGCGTCTCATACGGGATGCGTGCCCAGTCGGCCGTCATCGCATCGTCGCTCGTGACTGCACGGATAATGACCGGATGGCCATAGGTGCGTTCGTCGCCCATGACGCCAACCGACCGGACGTCAGCGAGAAGCGCTGCGTAGCTCTGCCAGATCTCGCGTTCGAGGCCCGCCGCTTTCAGCTCTTCGCGAACAATTGCGTCGGCCTCCTGGAGCAGCGCCACACGTTCGGGCGTGACCTCGCCAATGATCCGGACGCCGAGGCCCGGGCCCGGGAACGGCTGGCGCCAAACCATCTCGTCGGGCAGGCCCAGCTCGGTTCCAAGTGCGCGGACTTCGTCTTTGAAGAGGTCGCGGAGCGGTTCGATCAGCTCGAGCTCCATGTCATCGGGCAAGCCACCAACGTTGTGATGGCTCTTGATGACCGCAGCTGTTCCGTCGGCGCCGCCCGACTCGATCAGGTCTGGATACAGCGTTCCCTGGACAAGGAACTTCGCCTCCGTGATGCCACCGGTGTGCTTCTCGAAAACCCGAATGAACCGCTCGCCGATGGCCTTGCGTTTGGATTCAGGCTCGGTCAACCCAACCAACGCCTCGAAGAACGACGGCCCCTCATCGGCATGAATCAGCTCGATGCCGAGGTTGCGCCGGAAGGTCTCGACGACCTGCGCGCTCTCGTTCTTGCGCATCAGGCCGGTGTCGACGTAGACGCAGGTCAGCTGCGACCCGACCGCCTTGTGCACAAGTGCTGCTGCGACCGAGGAGTCGACTCCACCGGACAGACCACAGATGACACGAGCGTCGCCGACGCGTTCGCGGATCAGCGCTACCTGCTCGTCGACAACCGACGACATCTTCCACTCGGGTGCGATACCGGCACGCTCGTGGAGAAAGCGCTGCATTGCTGCGAGGCCGTACGGGGAATGCTTGACCTCAGGGTGAAACTGGACGCCGTAGATCTTGCGCTCGTCGTTCTCCAATACGGCAACCGGTGCACCGGGCGACGACGCCGTCACGGTGAAGCCATCGGGAGCTTCGGTGATGCCGTCGAAGTGGCTCATCCAGCATTCGTGATGAGCCGGCGCCTCGTCGGGCAGGATGAGTGAGTCGCCAAGCCGTTGCAACTCGGCTCGACCGTACTCGCCGCTCATGCCGCGACCGACGGTTCCGCCGAGCTGCTGCGCGATGAGCTGTGCGCCGTAGCAGATGCCAAAGATCGGGATGCCGAGGTCGTACACGGCCGGGTCGAGCGAAGGGGCGCCCTCGACGTGCACGCTCTTTGGCCCACCAGACAGAATAATGGCGGCCGGATTCTTCGCGGCCATCTCGGCTGCGCTCAGTCGGTGACCGACGATTTCGGAGAACACGTGGAGCTCACGAACCCGTCGAGCGATCAGCTGGGCGTATTGGGCGCCGAAGTCGACGACCAGAACAGTGGCACGGGGGGTCTGCTGCGATTGACTCAAGACTGTGAATCGTAGAGCAGTGGCCCCGTCCAGCCGCCCAGGCCTGAACGAGAAGTTCAGTCGAACGTTGTGCGCGCTCACCGCGATGCTCATCATGTTTGCGTCTGCACCGGCAACGGCACAAGCGATCGACGCAGCACCTCCAGCTGAGACGCTGCCGATATCGACCGACATTCCCGTCGATGCCGATGCGCCGCAGCCACCGACCAGCGCCAACGAATTCTTCCCCGAGGATCGCGACCTCACATCGTGCATCGGTGTGCTCGAGCGGCCTGGTTGCGGCAGCGAACAGCGTGGGGGCTGGCGTCAGGGGCTCATCTTGGTCGCGGTCCTCGGCGGCCTTGCGATCGTGTTCGGCAACGTCATCCGCAGCGTCCGCAAGCGCAACGGCTGACGTCACCGGCGCAACAGCTGTCAATGAGCTCGGCACCTGGAACAGCCATC